>CALUXU010000004.1 GCA_944324825.1 Candidatus Gastranaerophilales bacterium | reverse complement strand
CATTTTAATCATTTTGTTGCAAGATTTATCTGGTAGTAGTTAATTGAAAGTAAGTTTTAGTAATGATGAATGAAAAAGAGATTAAACAATTAATCGGGAAAAGAGTGAGAGCGGGGAGAAAAAATCTCAAACTTACCCAAACTGAACTCGGGAAGCTTATCAATATTTCACAAAGACAGGTTGCACTAATTGAAAACGGTTACTCTATTCCGCAGCTTTCTACTCTGGTAAAAATCGCAAATGTTTTTAATTGTGAAATAGAAGATTTTTACCGCAAAGATGAATTTTTAGATAAGACAGAGGCTCTGAATATACTGAATAATTTGTTAAATGACAGTTCATTAGATGAACTTAGAGAATTTTATTCTATTTTAAAGGTGATAAGACAGGAGAGTGTTGGGGAGAAGAAACGTGCCTAAGATATCAATAATTGTACCTATCTATAATGTGGAGAGATATTTACGTGATTGCTTAAACAGCCTTATAAACCAGACATTAAGCGACATAGAGATAATCTGTGTTAATGACGGTTCGACGGATTCATCTCCCCGGATATTGGAGGAATATGCATTAAAGGATAGCAGAATAAAGGTTATTAATAAAGAAAATTCCGGCTACGGCGCATCAATGAATATGGGACTTGCTGCGGCAGAAGGTGAATACATCGGGATAGTTGAATCCGATGACTTTGTCAAAGCAAATATGTATGAAGATTTGTACAACCTTGCCAAAGAAAACAATGCGGATGTTGTAAAATCGGATTGGTATTGTTATTGGACAGATAAAAAAGAATCGAGAAAAAGCGGTAAAATTTCATTTTTTAAATCAAATAAAATTATTAATACCTGTAAATATAAAGACTTATTAAAATTGCAACCATCTATTTGGAGTGCAATATATAAAAGAGAATTTTTGGAGAGTAATAACATAAAATTTTTAGAAACTCCCGGAGCAAGTTATCAAGATACGTCTTTTACATTCAAAGTGTTTATGTGTGCACCAAAAATTGTACTGACAAAAGATGCTTACGTTTATTATAGACAGGACAATATTAATTCTTCATGCAACAGTAAAGATAAAGCATTTGCAATATGTGATGAATTTGATGAAATAGACCGATTTATGAGTAATGCTCCTGAATTACAAAAAGAATTCGGCGAATACGTTTATTCTATCCAATATCGTTCATACCTTGAAACAATGCTGAGAATTGATGAAAAGTATATTAATGATTTCTTAAATATTTATTCAGAAACGTTTAAAAATTTGTATGAAAACAAATTATTAGGGAAATATTTCTTTTCTAAAAACAAGAAAAAAGATTTGCTAACATTGATAAATAAGAAGGAAGATTTTTTAGCTATTTATTACAGAGCTTTGAAACAGAAACAAAAAAGAGAAAAAAGACAAAGATTGATATCAATAAGATGTAACTCATCCAGATTAAGTATCGTAATCTTTGGCAAGCAGATATTGGAGATTGGATAGTATGGCAAAGATATCTGTAATAGTTCCGATATATAATGTAGAAAAATACTTACGAGAATGTCTGGATAGTATTATTAATCAGACATTCGGAGATTTAGAGATAATTCTGATTGATGACGGCGGAAAAGACGGCTGCCCTCAGATAATAGATGAGTATGCACAAAAAGATAACAGAATAATCGTAATTCATAAACCAAATGGAGGTTACGGACAAAGCTGTAATGTTGGTTTAGATAGAGCAAGCGGAGAATATATTTCAATTATAGAGCCGGATGATTATATCAAGTTGAATATGTATGAGGAATTGTATGGAATAGCTAAACAATTTGATTCAGATATAGTAAAATCCGGATTTTATGACAATTTGCAATCCAAAACCCTAACCCGCTGTAAGAGGGCAGAGTTCCCTGATACAATTCCGACAGATAGAAGTTTTACGATAAGGGAGTATCCTTATTTTCTGATGATGCATCCAAGTATTTGGAGTTGTATTTACAAAAGAGAGTTTCTGAATAGACATAGTATTCGGTTTTTAGAGATACCGGGTGCGGGTTGGTCGGATAATCCGTTTCAGGTTATGACAATGTGTTTGGCAGAGCGGATAAATTATACATCGGAGGCGTATTATTACTGGCGGCGATTGAATGAGAATGAGTCGGATGATTTGAAGGATTATACAATCCCTTTCAAACGCAGTGATGAGATACACCAATGGTTAGATGCGAATAATATAGATGATGAAAATATTCTTGCTTGTTTATATGTGCGGGAATTGAACTATATCAAGATAGTACTTGGAATGTTGAGATTTAGAGATATCCCTGATGCATTCGGATTGATAAAACTAATGCTTAAGAGAATGGATAAAGCTCTTATTAACAATAATAAATATGTTGATGAATGGCATAGAAGATTTTATTCGGGTTTATCTAAAAATTGTTATTTTTATTATTTGAATAGCTTAAGAAAGAAAATTATTAGTATTAAGTTTAATAGAAGAGAGAAAAGTGTAAAGGTTTTTGGATGGAGTATTGTAAGCCTGAAATCCTGAGATATCAATAGAATTTGGGAGAAGTATTTTTTGAAGAAATTGCAAATGAATAAAAATATAATCTTTATCTTACTAATTATTGTAATTATAATTAGTAAATTAATTATAATGGGATTATTTTCTTCTGATTACCAAAACGAACTTTTCATACCTTTTATAAAATGTTTTTATTTTAATAATCCATGGGATTATACATATAATAATCATTTACAATATGAATTTCCATATTATCCTTTTATGCTATATGTTTATTCAATAGGGATATTTCTTATCAAATTATTACACTTAAATAATATTATTGGGGTTAATATTATTTTTAAATTACCAACATTATTGGCTGATTTTATTATTTTTTCAACGTTATTAAAAATCTTTAAAGGTAAAGAATTTAGAGTTTTGTTTTTATACTATATGTCTCCAATAATATTATATTCCGCATTTATGCATTCACAACTTGATATATTACCAGTAATGTTATTATTTTTATCAATTTATGCGTTGAAAAAACAAAAAATTATTAAAAGTTCAATATTTTATGGTTTAGCAATATCAACAAAATTAAATACCTTATTAGTATTTCCTATTATACTTATTTATCTTTTAAAAAATAAAAAAAGAAAAGAATTGGGAGTCTTTTTTTTAAATATTGTATTAATTTATTTAATAATTTCAATGCCATATTTATTTTCATACGGTTACAAATATATGGTTCTTTTAAATAATAAACAAAATTTATTCTTTAATTTCCAATGTATACTCGGGAATATTTCTATATATATTCCTTTATTCATTATTACTCTTGTTTATTTTAGATTTTTTGCATATAAGAAAATTAATAATGATTTATTGGATTCTTTTGTAATTTTAAGCTTAGCATTATTTTTATTATTTATCCCACCATCAAGTCCCGCATGGTATATTTGGATTTTACCTTTTTTATGTTCTTTTGCAATAAAATATTCAATAAAAAATAAAAATATACTATATTCTTTTATTGCTCTCAATGTAGTTTATTTATTATATTTTATTTTTTTCTATATAGGAGATTATAAAGATTTATTATTTTTAAATATCCCTATTTCGTTTAAAATTCATAATACTTTTTTAAATAATTGTACTTTTACAATATTAGAAGCAATTTTAGTATCGACTATATATTTAATTTATAAAATAGGTGTAAAAAGCAATTCTGTTTACAAAAATAATAGAGCTTTTGTAATAGGAATTGGAGGAGATAGTGGAAGTGGAAAAAGTACTATACAAAAAGAAATTCAAAATTTATTAAAGGACAATATTGTTGTTTTAGAAGGAGATGGTGACCATAAATGGGAAAGAGATGATAAAAATTGGCAAAAATATACTCATTTAGATCCAAAATCAAATTTATTATATCAACAAATGTCAAATATTGTAAAACTAAAGCATTTTGAACAAATTAATAGAAGAGATTATGATCATTCAACTGGTAAGTTTAGTGCACCAATTAAAATTATGCCTAAACAATTCATTCTTCTATCTGGTCTGCATCCATTTTATCTTCCTAAAATGAGAAAAGTAATTGATTTAAAAGTATATTTAGATCCTGATATTAAATTATTAAAATATTGGAAAATAAAACGAGATGTATCAGAAAGAGGCTATTCAATAGTACAAGTTTTAAAATCTATCAAAAATAGAGAAGTTGATACAATAAAATATATCAAACCTCAACGTAATTTTGCAGATGTGATAATTTCATTTAGTACGGATAAAGATTTTAACTATAAAGACATTAGTCTTGTTCCAAATTATAACTTAAGAATAGATTTACCATCAAGTGTTAATTTAGATCAAATGATTAATTATTTTCATATGATTAATATTGACATTCAATGGGATTATTCTGATGACTTAAATTCTCAATATATAATTTTTAATTCCCAAATTCCTAAAGATGCAAAATTAACAATGATAGCTTACGATATAATCGAAAACATTGATGAAATTATACAAAATGATTTTAATATTCCAAGTAATTTTAATGGAGTTATTCAATTAATCATATTAAAAGTCTTAAGTGAAAAAATGAAGGAGAATTATGATTAAAGGAGTTTTAATTGATATAGATAATACATTATATGATTATGAACTATTACATAAATTATCTATTGATAAAGTAGAAAAATTTATTCTAGATAAATATAAACGTAATGATTTTAAAGAACATTTTATCAATGCAAGACATGAAATTCATACAAATTTATTTGATACTGCGGCATCACATAATAGATTACTTTATTTTCAAAAAACTCTTGAATTTATGGGGATAAATGAATTATTGCTTGCAAAAGAAATGTACGACATTTATTGGGATACAACTATTGAAAATTTAACACTAGATAATAATGTTATAGATTTTTTTGAGAGTATAAAAAATAAAAAAGTGTGTTTTGTTACGGATTTAACAGCATATATACAATATAGAAAAATTGAAAAGTTAAAGCTTGATAAATACGTAAAATATATTGTTACAAGTGAAGAAGTTGGTTGTGAAAAACCTAATAAAAAAATTTTTGATTGTGCTTTAAAAAAAATAAACTTATTGCCAAGTGAAGTATGCATGATTGGAGATTCATTTAAAAAAGATATTGAAGGTGCAATAAATCTTGGAATAAAAGCTTATTGGAAAACACCAAAACAATTTAATAATAACAATGATATTATTACATTTCAAAAATTTAATGAATTAATAGGGGAAATCTAATGACTGAAATGGATGATTTTATAAAGCTATCTAAATATATTGGTGAAAGATTTGACATTGTACAGGCAGGAGGTGGTAATGTATCTGTTAAGTTAAGTGATGGCACAATGTTAATTAAATCGTCAGGAATTTATTTATCTGAAATAGAAAAAACTTTTGGATATTCAAAAGTTAAAAATGATAAAATTTTATCTATTTTAAATAATCCTAAAATTTTATTTGAAAAGGATAAAAAAATTAGAGATAAAATTTGTTCTGAATATATTATAAAAGCAAATATAACCCCAAGATTTAAACCATCTATCGAAACATTACTTCATTCTATGATGAAAAAATATACTATTCATTCTCATCCTATTGTTGTAAATAGTATTTGTTGTAGAACAAACTGGAAAGAATTAATATCGAAAATTAATTTTGCTCCATACAAAGTTGCTCTAATTAACTATAGAACTCCAGGCATTGAATTAGCATTAGAATTGAAACAGCAAATACAAAATGAAATTCCTGATATTGTATTTTTACAAAATCATGGAATTATTGTGACAGCCAATGATAAAGAACAAGCTATAAATATACACGAAGATATATTAAATAAGATCGAGCTAGAATATAAGATAGATGTTCTACGATATAAGATGACTAATTTTGTATCTGAAATGGTAAATAAAATATTTGATACATCTTTGGTTTCAGTAATTTCTGATGATATTAAAATAAAAAATATTATTATTAATCATTTTGAATTACTTAATACTTTACCTTTTTGCCCAGATAAAATGGTTTATTGTGGTATTCTTCCTTGTTTTATTGATTCTATCACTCAATTAATCAAATATAAAGAAAAATATTTTGATTATCCAAGAATAGTCGTATATAAAAATGAATTATTCTATCTCGCAAATAATGTAAAAAAAGCAAGAGAAATTGAAGATGTATTTAAATTTCATTTAATATCATTATTACCTAATATTGGTAATATCGAATATTTACCTAAAGATGAAATTAAATTTCTTAATAATTGGGAAGCTGAAAAATATAGACAAAAAATATAGGAGTACAAAAATGAAAATAATTATACCAATGACAGGAATAGGTAAACGTTTTATTGATGCTGGTTATACAACGCCAAAACCATTAATTAAAGTTGATGGAAAACCAATTATAGAACACGTTGTTAATTTATTCCCTAATGAAAAAGATATCATTTTTATTTGTAATTCAAAACATTTAAAAGAAACTAACTTGAAAGAAGTATTAAATACGATTGCACCTACTGGCAAGATTGTTGAAATTCCTCCCCACAAAAAAGGTCCTGTATTTGCTGTTTATCAAATAAAAGATTTAATTGATGACAATGAAGAAGTTATTGTGAATTATTGTGATTTTGGAACTTATTGGGATTATAATGATTTTTTGAATCATACAAGAAATAGGAATGCAGATGGTGCGATACCTGCTTACAAAGGTTTTCATCCTCATATGTTAGGAAAAATAAATTATGCATTTATGCGAAGTAATAAACAATGGATGTTAGAAATTAGAGAAAAACAACCTTTTACTAATAATAGAATGAATGAATATGCATCTAATGGTACATATTACTTTAAAAAAGGTAGTTATGTGAAAAAATATTTTAAACAATTAATGGATGAGGATATTAATCTTAATGGTGAATATTATGTAAGCATGGTATATAATCTTATGGTTCGTGATAAATTAAATATTTCTATATATGAAATTCAACATATGCAACAATGGGGAACTCCAGGAGAATTAGAGGAATATATTGGTTGGTCAGAATACTTTAAATCTTTGACAAAGAAACCTTTGAATAAAAAATCATATAATGCAATAAAATTAATTCCGCTTGCAGGAAGAGGTCAAAGATTTAAAGATGAAGGATATGTGAATCCTAAACCTCTTATTGAAGTAAGTGGTAAACCAATGATAATACAAGCAAGTGATGCTTTGCCTGATTGTAGCAAGAATATTTTTGTATGTTTAAAAGAACATCTTGAAAATTATCCATTAGAAAAAGAGATAAAGGATGTTTATCCAAATGCAAAAGTGATTTCATTAGATAAAGTTACGGAAGGACAAGCTTGTACATGTGAAATTGGACTAAAGAATGAAGATATAGACTTACCTTTATTTATAGGTGCCTGTGATAATTCTATGATTTTAGATTTTAAAAAACTTGATGAAGAAATTAAAAGTGCAGATATTTTAGCTTTTTCATTCAGAAACAATGCCGCAAGCGAAAAAAAACCAGAATCATATGGCTGGTTAAAATTAGATAAAAATGGATTTGTTGAAGATGTTAGCGTAAAAGTTCCGATTTCAGATACTCCCAAAAAGGATCATGCAATAGTAGGAGCTTTTTATTTTAAATCTGGAAAGATATTTTTAGACTGCCTAAATTATCTTTATAAAAATAATATTAGAGTTAATAATGAATTTTACGTAGATAGTTGTGTAATGGCAGGCATAAAACTAGGCTATATAGTTAAATCGTTTGAGGTTGAAAAATATATTTGTTGGGGAACTCCTGATGATTATAAAACTTTTGAAGCTTATCAAAGTTTATTTCATAAACTAAATTATCATCCATATTCATTAGCTAAAGATCAATATTTCAATCAAAATAAATTTGATGAATATGATAAAAAATATAGAGATTTCAAACAGGAGAATGTATAAAATGAATATAATTTATTTTACAATAATATTATTTCTTTCTATTTTTAATTTGCTTTATTCTATTTTTCATGAGATTTTTGGCTTAAAATGTTTAATTGATATTTTAATCTTTTGTATTACTTTTTCAATATTACCTAGTATAATAAAATATAGTAAGATTTTTATTTTTAAACTTATTAAATTAAAAAAAATTAATAAGAATGAAATTTATTTTTTTTATTTACAACGTATAAATTTTTTAGTTACATATTTTATCTGGGGGATTCTTAATTTATTACATATAAGATCTTGGAGTTGTTTATTTTATACTTATATTTCGGTATCAATATTTTTATTATTTTTACAATTAATATTTAAAATATTTAAATTAAATTTTAATAGAAAACGTTTTATTCATTATTGCAAAATTTCTTCCACAATAAATTGTGAAAATAAAAAAGAAACTATTAAACCTTTTATATTTGGATTAATATTCGTTATTTTAGGTCTATTGTATCTTGAAATATTCAATTGTCATAACTATTTTATAAATGACGATAATTTTTCTCAATTTAATCCTGTAATATTAAATGCTTGCAGATATTTATTTGAAAATGGTTTATTCCCTGAAATCAATCCAAATCAATTTTTGGGATTACCAACTTCTGCCATTGGTATTTACTCTTTAACTTATCCATTAACATATATTTCTTATTTTATTGCGAGATTTTTAATAAATAATGATTTGTATACATTAGATGTATACGCAATAATACATTTAATTATTGCGTATATTTTAGCATATAAAGCAGCAAGAAAGGTTAAAGTTAATACAAGTTTTAGTTCTCTTTTTGGAATATGTTATTCTTTATCTGGATATAGCTTAATTGGCGTTAGATGTTGGTATTATATGGCACCAATTATTGCTTTTGCTCCTTTGATTATAATAGCAATTGAGCAATTAAAAGAAAATTGTTTTCATTTAAAATCTATTATTATTGGCTCAATAATAGTTGGACTTTTAGCTTATGCCGGTAATATGCAAATGCTTATTTATGCTTGTATGTTTTATTGTTTGATTTTGATTAGCTTGGCTTTTTCAGGTCATATTTCTAAAAAGCAAGCATTTAAAGGAATACTACCACTAATTTATGGCTTTATTATTGCAATCCCTCAAATATATGTAACTTTAGATTTATTAAAACATATTAATAGAATTCCTTGGGGATATTGTCGAACAACCTTAAATGATTTATATACTTTTATTTTACCAAATTATTTATTAATTAAATTAAACATTGCAAATAAATATTTTACACAATATTTTGGACAAGTTTTTTATTCAGGTTCCTTATTTTTTATTAGTGCATTTTTCTGTATTATAGGAAATATTGCACTTTGTATTTACAATAAAAAATACACAAAACAAATTATTTCTACTAACATTTATCTATGGATGGGAATATTAGCATTAATTTTAAGTTTTGGTAAAGAATTTTATTTATGGTCAATTTTACATTCTCTACCAATATTTAATAAATTTATACAACCAATAAAAATGATGGTTTTTGTAAATTTATTTTTGAATATTGCAGGTGCGATTTTATTAACAAGAATTGTAAAAAATAAAAGAATAATTTTTTCTTTATTTACAATAACAATTATCTTAATGATATTTCATTTAAAATACTCTACATCTGCTTTTTATAATTTTAAATACAATCAATATCCAAACATATCTTCTATTATTCAAAATATTCCGGATATAAAAGAGTGGAGAATTTATTCATATGCACCTTCTAGATCCAATAAATCATATTTTCCATTAACTTTAAATCTTAATTTCCCAAGTATATATGATATAAAAAGTTTAAATGCTTATGATGACAGATTAGAGATTCTTTTAAATGAAAATATGGATTTATATAAAAAAATGTACAACAATGATACTTCATTAGTATTTCAAAGTAATATTATAGATGCATATTTATATGATAATTTCCTTGAATATGGTGTAAAATATTTTATTTACATGAATTTTAAAACAAATGAAGAGTGGTATAAATTAACAAAAGCAGATGAATATGCAGCTTATAAAATTGAAAACTTTATAAAAAAGAATTTTACATTATATTATAAATACAAAGATATAAACTTTTACAAATTTAATAACTCTAAACCATTAGCATTTGATGAAAATATTAATAGTATTCCTATAAAATTCAACACGCAAGGGGCAATTATAGACCTTTCACAAGTTAAGTTACCTCAAAAAATTACTATCAATATGCTATATCGAAAATATTACAATGCATATATTAATAATCAAGAATGTAATATTGAAACAGATAAATACAATAGAATGGTTATAAATGTTCCACAAGGAATTCAAAAATTAGTTATAAAATATCATTCTCCTTGGGAAAAGGGTTTTTTAATTTCAATTATTTTATTTATTTGTTTAAGTATTGTGTTAATTTTTTCTAGGAGGTATATTGATGACTAATAGTACGAAACAACAACTTTTAAGATTTATTATTGCCGGCTGTTGTGCTGTTGGTACAGATTGTTTGTTATATTATATTTTATCTCAATATATTAATTTTTCAGTTGCAAAAGGTATTTCTTTTCTTGTTGGAACGATTGCGGCATATATTATTAATAAATATTATACTTTTGAACAAACAAAAAAATCTAAAAAAGAAATTATAAAATTTTTTATTTTATATTTATCGACATTAATTGCTAACGTTGGGGTTAATAAATTATCATTTATTATATTACCTTGTATATTAAAATTTATTTTAAATACAAATGAATATAAAATAATAAAACTATTTGCTTTTCTTTGTGCGACCGGTACTAGTACTATATTAAATTTTATTGGTCAAAAATTTTGGGTTTTTAAAGAGGTTCATACAAGAACATGAAAACACGGGATAACCAAATTGATACATTAAAAGGTTTATTAATAATATGTGTACATATAGGACATCAATGGATACCTGTTGGATGTAATTATATTATGCAACAAATAAATAATTTCATTTATTTATTTCATATGCCTTTATTTTATCTTTTATCAATAATTTTTGTTAAGACATTTTCTAAAGATTACTTCTTTGATAGGTTTAAAAGATTAATGATTCCATATTTCTTATGGTATTTTATATTACTTTATATTATCCCAATAATTACATTTTCTCAACCAAGCCTTGATTTAATCCAGGATTTAAAAACTTTAATATTTGGATCACAACAATTCCTAAGCCAAAGGCACTTATATATTGTTCCTTTATGGTTTTTAATAAGTTTATTTTCATTAAACATTTTAATTTCTATTTTTAAAACGGATATAAAACAATTTAAAATTCTAAAAAACATATTATTGTTAATATCGATATTTATTATTTTTAATGTTTCGTTAATAAGAGAAACTATTCATAAATATATATTAGGAGGAATAGATATAGCTCTTTATTTTCTTCCAATGTTTATTGGTATTTCATATTTATACAAAAATATATCAAATAAAAAAAACAATATACTTGCTTTATTTGTGGGAATATTATTAGCACTTATTAGTGGACATTTATTATATCTTAATATGGATACAAATCCTAATTATTTTATGCATAGAATTGATGTTTCACAGTTTTTACTTCCGGAAGGTTTTTTATATATAGTTTATTCTATATTTATTATTAGTTTATTCTATATTTTAGGATTTCTTCCTGCAAATAAATATTTTTCTTATTTAGGAAAACATACTTTTTTAATTTATATTTTGAATATCCCTATTTATTGTTGTTTGTATAATTACACTTCTAGTCTATTAAATTTTATGAATTATAAATTAGCATTTCCTTTAATATTTGTTATAAATACATTTTTTTGTTTTATAATTCCCATTTTACTAAATAAATTATTATGTACACTTAAAACAATAGGAGTAAAACAATGAAAAAATTATCAATAGTTATACCTTGTTACAATGAAGAACAAAATATTAAATTAATTGTTGAAAAATTCAATAATGTTATAAAACGAAATGATATAGAAGTAATTTTAGTTGATAATGGTTCAAGTGATAATAGCGAAAATATTATTAAAGAACTATTAACAAAATATGATTTTTTAAGAACAACTAAAGTAAATATTAATCAAGGTTATGGTTTTGGTATACTATCAGGTTTAAAAATTGCAGAAGGGGAATATATTGGTTGGACCCATGCCGATATGCAAACAGATCCTGAAGATGTTATTAAAGCTCTTAACATTATTGAACAATCAAAAGAAAAAAATATTTATGTTAAAGGCATGAGAAAAAATAGACCTTTTTTTGATGTATTTTTTACATTTGGTATGGGCTGTTTTGAATCAATATTATTAAATAAAGTTTTATGGGATATTAATGCCCAACCAAATATATTCTCTCGAGATTTATTTGATAATTGGAAAAATCCACCTTATGATTTTGCTTTAGATCTTTTTGCATTTTATGAAGCTAAAAAACAAAATTATAAAATTATCAGATTTCCAGTAGTTTTTCCTCCGAGAATTCATGGTAAATCTCATTGGAATACCGGTATACTTGCAAAATGGAAATTTATTAAGCGTACGATTGATTTTAGTTTTAAACTAAAAAAAAGTTTACAGGAGGATAAATAAAATGGAATTTATTGCACACAGAGTCAATACTATAGAAGAGTTAAAGAAAATACCCCAAAATTGTGGTGTTGAGATTGATGTTAGAGATAATAATGATAAATTATATTTATCACATGATCCTTTTTCAAATGGTGATGATTTAGAAGAATATTTACAATATTATAATCATGGCATTATGATTTTAAATGTTAAATCTGAACGAATTGAATATAAATGTATAGAACTTTTAGAAAAATATAGTATTAAACAATACTTTTTTTTAGATAGTTCAATTCCTATGATATATCTTTTATCAAATTCGGGAAATACTAATTTCGCAGTAAGATTTTCAGAAATTGAACCAATAGAACTCGCCATTGCAATGAAAGATAGAGCTAAATGGATATGGGTTGATTGTTTTAGTAAACTACCTATAAATAGTGTAAATTCTAAATTATTAAAAAATTTAGGTTATAAAATTTGCATTGTTTCTCCAGAATTACAAGGACAGCAAGAAAAAATTAAAGAGTATAAAGAATATCTTTTAAAAAATAATATAACGTGTGATGCTGTTTGTTCCAAAATATATAATTTTAGCAAATGGCAATAGTAATATTCAATAAAGTAAGACGTTTATAACGATACAGAATGCGTCAAGAATAGCCGTAATCAATGAAGGGCATCTTGTTGAACTTGGAACTCACGAAGATTTGATGAAAATAGAAAACGGTCAATACAAGCATCTGTACGAAATGCAGTTCAGAAAAAACGAGATAAAGGGGTAAATGGGTAAATCAAAGTTTTTATTGCTTTAAATCCAGTCATTGCGAGCGTTAGCGCAGCAATCTATTATATCAAAAGATTACTTCGTCGGGAATAAAATTCCCTCCTCGTAATGACGTTTTTTGTCGTCCTGAACGAATGTGAAGGACCGCATTGTTGAACGCTTAAGAATTTCTTAATCACTTAATCACTTGTCCAAAGCGATTCTTCGCTTGCGCTCAGAATGACGTACCCACAGTAATCTATAAAATCAAAACTTCCTGTAATACCAATCTAACCTTTCGGCGGATGTGTGGTTTTTCTGTTCCGGTTCTAATATAGGGACGAAAGGAGTGTATTATGTTCTACAATGTTCTTAAAGCTAAAGATATCGTTGATGTGAAAGAAGAAAAAATGGATAGAGAAGTCTTGATGGAATCAGGCGACAGTTCATTATCTATCCTTGCGATTAAAAAAGATGAAATTATTGATACTCACACCTCTACTGCTGATGCCGCAGTATACGTTCTTGACGGAGAAATCGAAATTCACTTTGATGCCGAAAAGTTTAAGCTCGACAAAGGCGAAATCCTTATGTTCAAAAAAGATAAAGAGCATAAAGTTCTTGCTCTTAAGGATTCAAAGTTCTTCCTTATAAAAATATAGTGGGGGAGGGTAAATATATTAGGTTAAAATTGCATCTTCCTCGTTGATAAACTCCAAAGGGGGTAAATATATTAGGTTGGAATTGTCCTCTCCACGTTGATAACTCCGTAAATGGGGGTAAATATATTTGCTCCATCTCGCATTTCTCCGAAAAATCTATTTATCCAAACGGGCTGCATGAGTGGCCCGTTTCATATATAATTTTTGTATGAATAAAAATGAAATCCTAAACTTATTAGAGTCAAATACTCCGGATGTATTGATTCAGGCTGACAAAATCAGAAAACAATATGTCGGGGATGAAATACACCTGAGGGGGCTTATTGAGTTCTCAAATATTTGCGCAAGAACCTGCCAATACTGCGGGCTAAGATATGAAAATAAAAATATCATAAGATACCGTTTATCTGCTGATGAAATTATTCAACTTGCTCAAATCGGGAAAAAATCAGGATTACAAACAATCGTCTTACAATCAGGTGAGGATAATTATTTTTCAACGGACAAATTATGCCATATTATTCAGGAAATAAAAAAATTAGATGTTGCCCTGACACTCAGTATCGGCGAAAAATCTTATCAGGAATATAAGGCATATAAAGAGGCAGGGGCTGACAGATATCTTTTACGTATAGAAACAACAGATAAAAATCTTTATAAAAAATTGCACCCGAATATGTCTTTTGAAAACAGAATGGAATGTCTGTATAATTTGAAGGATTTAGGTTATGAAACCGGGACGGGCTGCCTTGTCGGACTCCCGGGGCAGACATTAGATTCTCTTGCCGAGGATATTTTGTTTTTTAAAAAGCTTGATGCTGATATGATTGGTATTGGACCTTTTATTCCCCATCCTGATACTCCGCTTGGAGGGGCTAATGTTGATTTGACTGCAAATCTTGATTTATCAATTCGCGTTATGGCTGTTACAAGAATCTTATTGAAAGATATAAATATTCCGGCAACGACTGCAATGGAAACAATTAACCCTAATGGCAGAATTCTTGCTCTGAATTCCGGTGCAAATGTTGTAATGCCGAATATTACCGATGATATTCATAAAAAAGAGTATGAAATTTATCCCGATAAAAACAATGAAAATTTAGACTCATTAATCTCAAAAATAAAATCAATAGGAAGATTTGTTGCATTTACAAAGGGGTTTAGAAAAAAAATATAGCACTAGCAAATTTTATATTTACGTTCGTTATACTAGGTATGAAGCCTTCATTAAATTTACTACCCGAAAATAAATTTGTTTATAAAAATTATATTAGAAAGTGTGTTCATAAAGGGCATACAGAGCTTGAATTTGTTAATAAACCATTGAAACAAAATAAATTTATTCAAAATGTTTCTTCTTTATTTCAAGCGAAAGATAAGACTATCAGTATAGTTTCTAAAGATGATTTTAAACATTTAAGTGATTCAGCAAAATCTTGTTTCTCTATAAAAAACGGTATGACATTTGGTTGTGCGGATATCACGTATGTCAATAATAACGGTAAGCTGGAGCCATTGAATATAACGCCTGAATTGTTTTATCAATTTTTCCCTCCGCATATGCCTAAAACCGCAAAGCAGGGGGAAAGGTTAGGTGATTGCTGGCTTGTGTCAACGATTAACGGTTTGATGCAAAAGCCTAACGGGCGGATTGCTATTTACCGAAAATTCGGTCAGGATTGGAGTAATATGTATGTTAAACTCCCTGATAATGATGTATTTTTCCCTGAGTCTAAGATTTTAGAGTCAAAAAAACATTATCAATTATCCGGCCCCAAAGGTTTGCAAATGTTAGAGCAGGCAATCGCTTTGGATAAAGGCGGCAGTTTTACGAAAAATTTTCATCAAGCGGCAGATGTACTCGGGTTTCATAATATTATGAAATTTCTTGACGGAGGATCCCAAACATCTGCTTTATGGTTGATTAATCCTAAACTTAAACCTAAGGTTGTAGGGCTTGAAAAGACAAATAAACAAATGTCACTTATAAAAAAACATGCAAATAAGGATAATTATTTCCTTGGTATAATGACTACTAAAGATCAGGAAGAGCAGGAAGTGTTAAACAAATTTGGAAAGTCTTTTTTAGGGGAATTGATGCCGATGCATGCTTTTAATATTGCAGGATATGATAAAGTAAGTAATACCGTCAAAATACAAGATCCAATGATACCTGAAGATTTGATTTGTATGCCTGCAGATGAATTAAAAAAATATCCGTTTACATTAACGGTTTGTAAACTGTAAAGAAACGCCGAAAGACAAGCTTTCGGCGATATTTCCCGTATAAAAAAGTATCATTTTGTATCGAATATTTTTTATCATTATTATAATAAGTTGAGTGCGATAGACGGAGTTTGGTTTGCAGTTGCCAACAATGTTGCT
Organism: Candidatus Gastranaerophilales bacterium; assembly: GCA_944324825.1. Classification (GTDB taxonomy): domain Bacteria; phylum Cyanobacteriota; class Vampirovibrionia; order Gastranaerophilales; family Gastranaerophilaceae; genus UMGS1585. Next base: position 167,423 of record CALUXU010000004.1, on the reverse strand, counting down.
GATGCTTGTTGCAGAATTTGTGCTTTGATATAAGCAGAAGATTCTTCTGCAACGTCGGCATCTTTTATTGTTGATAGTGATGATGTTGTATTTTCAAATTGAACAGTTAGAGCATCGCCTGCAGATTCCAATCTGTTTTGGTAAGCACCAATTCTTGTTTGTCTTGTTGTTACCGTATTAATTGCCTGGTCAATTGCATCTAAAGCTGTATTATAGTCAGTGCTGCCTACTGAATAATAATCCAAGAAAGTATTGAATGCTGTACCTGTTAGAACACTTACAATACTGTTTCCGAATAGGTCGGCATCAAGTACGATAGAACTGTTCGCCGTAGAATCAATACCACACTGAATATTGATACCATTTGTTTGTGTACCGTCCATAAGTTTTATACCATTGTATTCGCAGCTGTTTGCGACCCTGTCGATTTCCTGCATACGTGCTTGAATTTCTGATTTGATTGCATCAATAGAATCTTCACCATAAGTACCGTTTGCTGCTTGTTCGGTCAAATCCCTGATACGTTGTAAGTGGGTTGTAATCAAGTCATAGTTACTTTCAGCTGTTGATAATAAACTTGTACCTATTGCTACGTTGTCTTGTGCAACAGAATTGGAACTTAATTGAACTTCCATTGTGCGGGCTACGAAGTAACCTGCGGCATCGTCTGCTGCAGAGTTGATTTTGTAACCGGTTGTCATGCGTTCAATAGCTTGGTTCAAGTCATTTGTTGCGTTAGTCATACTTTGTTGTACGAGCAATGAACCCAAGTTTGTGTTAATCGTAAGTGCCATAAATTGATACTCCTTTCAATTTTGTGTGCAACGGGTTAACGTCCCGAATACAGCCGCCACTTAGCATGTGCCACATATCCGTATGAGCCACTTAACAGTTTTAGCTTTGGTTGATTACAATCCTAGTAATTTACAACCAGTATTTTTTAGTTCATAGCGTTAATTTTTTTTCAGGCAAATAATCCGTTTCTACCTTGAAAAAATTGACAACTTTACAATTGTGGGTAATGTACCTTTCCGTGTCCCCGAGTCTGTATATCCTTATACTTGTATTATTACACATGTTTTTAAAATGTAAACCCTTTTTACATAAAATATGTTACAAAAGTATATACTTTTGTAGGAATGAAGATATGATTGAGTTTTAGAGGTTTGATTTTTTAAGTAAGTTTTAAGATAAATGTAAAATTTTGTTAAAAAATGAATAAAAAACCTAAAGATTTTTAGAAAAATGCCGATTAGTAAACTACAGGCAAAAGAAAGGATAGTATATGTTAAAAAAAGTTGAGACACCTACTTGTAATACCTTCAGTGGCGTAGAATATATACTCAGAGGCGCAAAGAAAAGGCGAGCCTCAGCAATAGCAAATGCCAGACGAATGAATGCCGAAGTCGGAGTTCAAACAAAACTGGTAGCGGTTAAGTAATCATGGTCTAACGATTTAGTAAGATAGTTGAGAGTAATTTTAAGCGAACTTAGGTTCGCTTTTATTTTATATGCGAAGCCGGAATGGAGTCCGAATTTGGCGGCGTGAGCCGGCAAACTGAGGACGTAATTCAACGATGGCGACGTAGGACTGCAGGGCGAAGCCCGAAGCCCCCAGGAGCGAAAATGCGAAGCCGGAATGGAGTCCGAATTTGGCGGCGTGAGCCGGCAAACTGAGGACGTAATTCAACGATGGCGACGTAGGACTGCAGGGCGAAGCCCGAAGCCCCCAGGAGCGAAAATGCGAAGCCGGAATGGAGTCCGAATTTGGCGGCGTGAGCCATTTTGTATAAAAGTTCTTTTCAAATAAAAAGATTCATGATACGATTAAATAAACGAGAAGTAATGCCTTGGAAAAGTGGCCGAGTAGGCTTAAGGCGGCACCCTGCTAAGGTGTTGTGTGGAGTAATCTGCACCGTGGGTTCGAATCCCACCTTTTCCGAATTTAAAAACTACCGTAGTACGGTAGTTTTTTTTATACTCGGGGTGGGTTCTCACCCAGTGGGTTCGTTCCCCTCCTTCCTCAAATTGATACTTAATCAATTTGAGGCGGAGTCCTTCACCTTTTCCGAATTTTTAGACCCGCAAGGGTCTTTTTTAGTGGGATGAGAACCTACCAAGCGTAAGCTTGGGCTCGGTTCAAGATGGCGTAGGAATTTGTCAATAATATAAAGAAATTCCTCTGAATTAATAAATTGTGTTAACATTTAGATTATGGAGAAACAAATAAAAGAAACAAAACATATAATAGCTTATCTTGATTTTTTAGGTGTCAAAAAAAGAATTTGCAGCGGTGATACGGAATTTATTAACCAATTAAAATTTATTTATCACAAAGCAAAACAAAATTGTCAGAAAGTTAATAGTTGTGTCGATAATAGTAAACTAGCACCTATAAAACAACAAATATTTTCTGATAATATAGTTTTTGCTCAAGAAATTATCTCTAAAGATAATGTGTATCAAGTTTTCAATTTCATTTTATTTGTATCAGCTTATTTGCATCAAGCATTGTTAGCCGGATTTTTGGTCAGAGGTGGTATTACAATCGGTGATTTATATATTGATAATACTTTTGTTTCTGGAAAAGCATTAGTAAAAGCATATCAACTAGAATCTCAAATTGCTATTTATCCAAGAGTTGTTGTTGATTTTGATGTATTTGGGATTTTATCCACTTTGGATGATATGATTATGAAGAATTTTAGTTTGCCGGTTGGTGATGATTTAATTTATTGTATAGATGGATTTAGAGTAATTTTTAAACCTCCTGGAATGAGAATTGCTCTTGAAAAAATACGGAAAGCAATTCTTGAAATTTGTAAATATGAAAGAAATTTTAAAATTGTACAAAAACATTTGTGGGTAATAACTCAGTTTAATGAGTTTTGCATAGCCCAGAAACAAGAAAAATACCAAATAAATGTATTAGAAGATTATGCAAGTGTTGAACAATTAGCGAGTATTTAAACCTTGTCATTATGATAGTTAAAATTTAAAAATGGAGATGGTGGGAATCGAACCCACGTCCAAAATGGATTTAAATAAATCTCTACGAGTGTAGCAAATTATTTATCTCAACCAAGGCTGGAAACTTACTAAACCAAAACCTTGGTCAAAGCCTTTTTGCGGAAGACTAACCTCCGGTAGTGAACTTGATATGACTACTACTATTATCATACTGCATCTTGCATGATTGTCCCATAATATCGGCAAGCTGGAGTATTATGAGAGGCTGAATGCGGAGCTAAGCTCTACGCAGCTCTACGAGCAGCAGCTCTAGAGAAATCAGCAACTACAACGTTATCTGTAGCATTTAATTTAGTTTGCTCGTTGATAACCGGGAACAGCGCCCGGACTCGCAACCCATTTAAACCGAACATCCTGTCAAATCCTGAACATCCCCATATTGAATTGTAAAGGTCCAATACTATAAGTATAATTCATTATATTTTTTTTACAAGTTGCTAGCAAAAAATATTTTTACGGTTTTTATTCTAATTATAACAAACAATCTGCTTTTAAGAGTCGAAATATGAGTATAAACTTTTCAATAAATAATAATCAACTAAATCATCGTGTAAACACGTTTAATAATATTAATAATTTAAAACTTCGGAACAGTAAAAGTTTTGATACAGTGTCTTTTAAATCTTCTAAAGTGAACAAAGATGTTGTACGAGTTCTTGATGACACTATTTCTAATATAGTACATTCTGATAATGTTTCACTTGCAACTAAGATGAAATTTCACAAAATACTAAATAAGGCTTTACCGGAGATTCTTTGCCCTGAAAATTTTATAAATAACGGTCGAGAATCAAAAGTGTATCGTATTAGTGATGATTATGTAGTTAAAATCAAACGAGGTATTAAACCGACATCTGCAATTCATTTTATTGATAGAACATCACTGCCTAATTCTAAATTTAAAAATTTAGATTTTTATTACGGTGCGCCGGTAATTAAACTTGGTAAAACTGAAATATTAAAAAATGCTTCATCTGATGATGCAATATGCTGCGGTATTGATTATAATAAACAGTTTGGTCTTACTGGCGAAATAAAAAAATATGAAGATATTATTATTCCTAAAACTGCATCGTTGCCGCAAGAAAGTTATGATGAGTTTGCTATGGGGTTAAAAGATTTAAATAGACTGAGTACAGATTCTTTATTTACAAAATCTTATTATACCCCTGATATTATGAACCCTAATAACATTATTATTTCTGATAACAAATTTAAGCTTGTTGATAAGTTTGATAAAACTCTATATGAAGAACCTAATAGCGTTTATACAATGCTTGAACCTTTACTCATAAGATTGAGTCCTGAAAAAATTGCCAGTTATAATGAAAGATTAGTCCCTCAACGTACTGAGATTTTACAAAAGACTCTTATTGCATCTGAAAAGAATAATCTGCCTTTAGACTCATTGTTGAAATATCCCTCCTCTAATTTTGTTTTATCCGATATTATACGAATAAAATCGAATAAAGATATTCAAAATACTGCCGAATTGATTCATAAATTACAAGAGTTAAGGGATTATGGAACACCATTAAATAAACGTATTGAGTTTATTAACAAAGCTTTGAAACAGTCAGGAGAAAATATGTAAATCTGCGATGGAAGTAGCAAAAAAAATTTTTATAATTTTTATATAAATGGAGTATCAACATAATGCAAATAAATTCAAATCCAATTATACAAACTATTTCAATAAATAATATTAACAAATCTAATACTCATATAGATAAAAATGCATCTTCAAGTATTAAGTTTGGAGCGGCGATTCCTAAAGATGTTTCAAAATTACTAGATGAACAAATCTATAAAGCAATGGATTCCAATCCGTTGAATATAGTTCAAAACGTGAAATTTCATTCATTAATAAATAAAACTCTTCCTCTGATAATGACTCCGGAGAATTTTTTAAATAAAGGACGGGAATCAAAAGTCTATAGAATTAGTGATAATTTTGTCGCAAAAATCAAAAGGGGGACAACTTCTAAAAATGCTGTTCATCCTTATAATGTTATGACTGTTCCGGACAAAAGATTTAACCGTTTACCTTTTTACTATGGTGAACCTGTTTTACGGGTTGGAAATGTTGAAATATTAAAGAATGCAACTCCGTCGAAAGATTTTAGATTCTGCGGTACACCTTATAGAGGTGCAAGTATACCATCCAGAGAAGATATTGAACTATATAATAAAGAATATTTGCCGTTATGCAGTTCTTTACCGCAAAAAAGCTACGATGATTTTGCTTTTGGTTTAAAGGAATTAAATGGTATCAGAAAGTTATCGGGGTGTAAATTAGTATCCTATGTTCCTGATATTATGAATCCGAATAATATTTTAATTTCTGAAGGACAATTTAAAATCGTTGATAAACTTGATAAAGTACCACTGAAGAATCCGAACTCTATTTATACAATGTTGGAACCTTTAATATTACGTTTATCACCGGAAGCTACTGCTGATAAATCTGTTATGTTATTTGACCATAGACGTAATATTTTTAAAAAGACTTTGATTGCAGCAGAAAAAGCGGAATTACCTTTAGAAAGTTCAATAAAATATCCATATTCTGATTATGTTCTTAATGATATTGTAGATTCTAATGCTGTTTCATTAGTTGAAAAAATGAAAGAATTAAGAGAAGATGGTATTTCTAAAGAAGATCGTGTAAGTTTGATTAATAAAGTATTTGAATATTAAATTTTGTATTTATCTTTTTCAAATACAAAAATGTTTATCATTGAAAATATCATAATAACAACTAACAAAATAACAGCGAGAGCGGAGGCATAGCCTAAATCCAGATTTTCAAAAGCTCTTTCGTATATATAATACACAATTGTTTTACTTGAATTTAAAGGTCCGCCTTTCGTCATTACGTATATCTCAACAAATACCTTCATAGCAGAGATTATACTAATAGTCGAAACCAATGCGATAGTCGGCATTATCTGAGGAATCGTTACCGTCAAATGTTTTTGTAAAAAGTTTGCACCATCAATATCACACGCTTCATATAATTCTTGAGGAACTCCCATTAATGCGGCCAGATATATCATCATATAATACCCAACCCCTTTCCATATTGTAACGATTGCAACCGAATAGAGGGCAAAACGTGAATCTGTCAGCCAGCCGATTGAATTAAAGCCAAACAGGTTCATAAAATAGTTTAGTATTCCATCCTGCGCATATAACCACTTGAATGCGATTGCCGCGACAACAATAGAAACAATTACCGGAAGGTAAATGAGTATTTTGTATAATGTAATCCCGCGTATTTTTTGATTAATTAATACTGCTAAAAATAGCGGAAATATTACAAGAAACGGCACTGCAGCAATTAAAAATAAAAACGTGTTTCCCATTACCTGATAAAAAATTCCGGAATGTAATATCTCTGTATAATTTTTTAATCCAACAAATACTGGATGATATAAACTTGATGAATAATCGTTAAAGCTTAAGCCAATAGTTTGAAAAAAAGGTATAAAAAAGAATACAATCAACACCAAGAGTGCAGGTAATAAAAATAAATATGGGACATATTTTTTATAGTATTTGAACATATATCTGATTATTGCACCTGTCTTGGCATGACGTCAAGATTTAATAACGATATCCGCCAAATTGGTTGAATGAAGGAGGTGCCATCATTTGCTGCTGCATTCTGTACATATAATCTTGTCCCTGCTGCATCATGTTTTGCTGCATTTTTTCTCTTTCCTCTGCATCTTGTTTTGCTTGTTCGTATTGCTGAGAATTTAGTGATTTTATGTTTACATTTTCTTCAGGATTGTATCTTGGGTCAAATGTTGCAAATGCTGCATTTGATAACAAATATATTATGGTAAATCCGAGAAAAATTTTTTTCATGCTTAAAACCTCCGATACATAAAAAGCAAGAGAAATTTCTCTTGCTTTATTAAAAATGGAGCGGAAGACGAGACTCGAACTCGCGACAGTCTGCTTGGAAGGCAGATACTCTACCAACTGAGCTACTTCCGCATAAAGTATTCATTTGCCTTGAAGCTTCTCAGTTGACAGCATAATTTAACTGAGTTGCTTCTGCATATAGTATTTAACTTTCAATGTAATTATATCCTAGAATAAATATAAGTTTTTTTCAAGTATTTAAAAATCTAATTCTAAATGATGATTATTTTTATAAATAAATAACTCTTTAGAATGATTTAATACCCCTAAAAACTTGTTAAACTATATAATGTAAGTTAGTTACAACTGGGTATTTTTCTAGATTGAAAACAAAATTTATTTTTTGACTTGAGGAGTGACTGGCTTACGCTTTTTTAGACCAACTATTAACAAATTATATATTGATAGTTAATTATGCCTTTTAATCAGCCTTGGAGGCTTTTTTTTATATTTGGATTTATTTTACTTCTTTAAGTACGCTTCAATAAATCCATCCAAATCACCATCCATAACCGCATCAACATTTCCTACTTCATAACCGGTTCGATGGTCTTTAACCATTTTATAAGGATGAAATACGTACGAACGAATTTGAGAGCCAAAATTTATATCAAATGCTTCGCCTTTTAACTCCGCGAGCTTCTTTTCATGCTCCTGCTGCTTAATCTCAAGAAGCTTTGATATTAATATCTCCATTGCAATCTCTTTATTCTGAAGCTGAGAGCGCTCCTGCTGCGATTTTACAACAATTCCTGTTGGTTTGTGCAAAATACGAACAGCCGTTTCTACCTTATTAACATTTTGTCCGCCTGCTCCGCCTGAGCGCATTGTTTCTACCTCTAAATCCTCAGGAGGAATTGTAATAGTTTTTTCAACATCTTTAATAATAGGAGATACCTCACAGGATGCAAAACTTGTCTGCCGTTTACCGTTAGCATTAAAAGGAGAAATTCTTACTAATCTATGTACACCCTTTTCTGCTTTGGCGTATCCATAGGCATATTTCCCCTGTATTTTAATTGTTGCAGATTTTATTCCGGCTTCTTCACCGTCTGATTTGTCTAAAAGCTCGACTTTCCAGCCTTTCCCTTCTGCCCATCGGGTATACATTCTCAATAGCATGCTTGCCCAATCCTGCGCATCGGTTCCGCCGGCACCTGCATTAATAGTCAAAATAGCATCTGCCGCATCGTACTCGCCGCTCAACATCTTTTGAAAATCAAACTTATCCAGAGATTTTTCTAATTCTTCAAGTTTCAGACTGCTTTCGGAAATTAATTCTTCATCACCGATTTCAAGCGCAATTTCCGAATCTTCTATTGTCTGAGTCCAATTATTAACCATCTCCAGAGTCTGTTTAAGCTCTTTTGACTGCTGCCCTAAATCTGATGCCAATTTTTGATCAGACCAAACTTCAGGGCTCTGCAATCTCTCCTCTATTGCAGCCAAATCAGTCTTTAACTTTTCTAAGTCAAAGACACTCCTTATTTTTCTTAACTCGTTCTTTTAATTCATTCAAATCCATATAGATATTCTAGTATAAATATCCATAGAATCCAACTCTTAGCCCACTACGTTAAGTTTGTGCGGTTCAGGGAACTTAGGGCGAGGATCAATTTCTCCGGCCTTATAAGCTTCCGTGTATGCCTGGGTATAATTAGTCTTTTCTCTATCAACGTTATGACCGCCGAGTTTTACTGCTTTTTGCACTTGTAATGCTTGGTTGTACAAAGACCCTGATAAATTGAAAGACATAAATACCTCTTCTTCTAAAAACTTAACTCACTTAATATACTTAACTCTTACATATATATAAAGTATATACTTTTATGCAAATTTCAGATTTTATTTTTTTTGTAATATTTCTTTACATAAAGGCAATTTTCAAAAATAGAAATACTTTATATAAATACAAGAATTAGGTATATAATTATAGGGATAAAAATTTTATGGTAACAGGTGCAGAAAATATAGGATTCAGAAAGGCTCCACAAATCACAGTAGGTGCTCCCGAACAATTTGTAAAAAAAGTTGGCGGTGAAAAAACACAAGAAGTTACACAAGGACCTAACTATGCGAAATACGACGGAGGTGCTGAACCGAATTATGCACAATACGATATGTATCGTTCACCGGTAACAACTGGCCGAGCTGGTGATAAATTCGATATGATGATGTAAGGATCTGAAAATTAAGTCAGTGAAGTTTTAAAAAAGGTGATAACAAAACTGTTATCACCTTTTCGGTATTTATTTTATTGTTATCATTTTACTAATGACAGCAAGAGCAAGAACCGCAGCATTCAGCAAGAGTTTCTTTTGCTTCTTCTAAACGAACTTTGATACGTCCGTCTACTGCAATACCTTCACCTGTTTTTTCAGAGATTAACAATGGGTTAATATCTAATTCGTCAATGAATTTGAAATCGTTAACAAGTTGAGATAATCTCAATAATGTTTCTTCGATTTGATCCATTTGAGCAGGTTTAGTACCTCTGGCACCTTCTAACAATTTGTATGCTTTAACTGATTTAATCATTTCTTTAGCATCCATATCTGTAAGAGGTGCAATTCTGAATGTTACGTCCTTCATAACTTCGATGAATACACCGCCTAAACCGAACATCATCATTGGTCCGTATTGAGGGTCGGTTGCAATACCACAAACCATTTCACGGTTACCTTTAACCATTTCTTGAATGATTACACCTTCAAGACCGTCTAATAATCCTCTTTCTTCAAGTTTAGAGATTAAGTCTTTGTATTCACTTCTTAATTGTTCTTCTGATTGAATGTTAACTCTTACACCGCCAACATCTGTTTTGTGAGATGTTGTTTTTGATGTCATTTTCATAACAACAGGATATCCGATAGAGTTACCGATTGCGATAGCTTCTTCTTCGTTTGTTGCAAATCCTGATTTACAAACTCTGATTCCGTAAGCATCCAATACATCAATAGATTCACGTGTTGTTAATTGAGCTCTGCCTTCAGATAATGAGCCTTTGATAATTTCTGCAGCTCTTGCTTTATCAACATCAAATGTTTTGATTTGACCTTCAGGTCTTTCCATCCATAATCTTTGTTGATTTAATCTGTTTAAGCCGTCTGCAGCTTCTTCTGCGTACATAAAGAACGGCATGTTAACGTTCATATCAGATAATGCAGAGAAGAATTCGCTCTTAGTCATAAATACGCCGATAACCGGTTTTTCTGGGTGTTCAGCTTTGATTTCCATTAATGCTTTTGCAACATCAATATCTTTCAAGCCTAAGAACGGAAGATAGATTGTAATAATCATATCTACGTTTTCATCAGCAATAACTGTTTCTAATGTTTGTTTATAGTGTTCGATAGGTGCAGATGCAATCATATCGATAGGGTTTTTAACTGATGCTGCAGATGGTAAGAAGCTTCTTAATTTTTCTTTTGTAGCATCTGTTATTTTAGCCATTTGCATACCGTATTCACAAACAGCATCTGTTGCCATAATACCAGGGCCGCCTGAGTTTGTAATAATAGCAACTCTGTCGCCTTTTGGAATAGGGCAGTTAGCAAAAACTTTTGCTGTTGCAAACAAGTTTTTCAAAGAGTATTCTCTTATAACACCGGATTGTTGTAACAAAGCGTTAGCAGCTTTATCAGCACCGGCTAATGAACCAGTGTGAGAAGATGCTGCAGAAGCCCCTGCTGCAGAACGTCCTGCTTTCAAAGCTAAGATAGGTTTTTTCTTAGAAATTCTTGATGCAAGTTTTCTAAAGTTTGAAGGGTTTTGGATTGATTCCATATAAAGAAGAATTTGTTCAACATCTTCTTCATTTTCCCAGTATTCCATAGCTGTTTCTGCGTTAACATCAGCTTGGTTACCGATAGAAATGAATTGTGCAAAACCTAAGTTTAAGTCTTTTAAGATATTCAAAATACCGCCGCCTAAAGCACCTGATTGTGATACGAAACCGATGTTTCCTCTTTCAGGTAAGCTTTCTGCGAAACAGCCGTCCATTCTGATGTCAGGGTGAGTGTTTACAACACCTAAACAGTTTGGACCTACACATCTCATTCCGTATTCTCTAACTTTTTCTAATAATTGTTTTTCAAGTTCAGCACCTTCTTTGCCTGTTTCTTTGAAACCTGCTGTGATGATACATAAACCTTTAATACCTTTTTCGTAGCATTGGTCAATTGTTGATAAAACAAATTTTGCGTTAACAACAATAATTGCTAAATCAACTTCACCAGGTACTTCAAGAACAGAAGTATATGCTTGTAAACCTTCAATAATACCGCCCTTAGGGTTTACAGGGTAGATATTACCGTTGAATTTGTATTCTTGTAATCTTTTCATGATATCTGAGCCGATAGTGTGTTCTTTGGTAGATGCACCAATAACAGCAATTGATTTCGGTCTCATAATTTTGTCTAAATTTTGCATGTTTTCGCCTTTCTTTATTTTGTAAGTTCCTATAACTTATATTATATTTTGTTTTAATCTTATCAATTTGGGTAATAGTTTTTATTTTTCCATTTACCTCTAATATCCGTTTTCAATCCACTCTCTGTTTCTGAAACTTGCTCTCAATTCTTTTGCAATGTTTTCGCAGAGAGTTAAATCCACATCAAAATCTTTGTATCCGGAAACAACTGACAGGGTTGTTTTGAAACCTTGATTATGTGCTTCTATTGCAAATTCCTTCATCGCCTGATAAGCATTATCAATTTTAGGCTGAGAAAGTTCTTTATATAATTCTTCGTTTTGGGCATTTAAACTAATTGAAAATTCATCAACAAGTCCTTTTAATTCCGGCAGAATATTTTTCTTATTGATTGCATTTCCATGCCCGTTGGTATTCACTTTTATGTATGTATCTGGATAATTTTTCTTTATATATTGAGCAACTTCTTTTAACTGCTCAAATTTCATTGTCGGTTCTCCGTAACCGCAGAAGGTTACACCTTTATGAATTTTATCAGTATATTTATTCAGTTGTTCAATAACGTCATCAGAAGTTGTTTTTTCTGATTTTAACCACATATCCTGCCCGCAAACATCATCCTTATCTCGTCTTAAACAAAAAATACAATCATTAGTACACATGTTGGTTAAATTAATATAAATTTTATCATCTAATATGTATACTAAATTGTTGTCAGACATATATTTAAATACCTCAATATTATTGTCACATATCAAGGGGGTAAATCAAGGGGGGATTTAAATTAAAAGATTATTAGTATTATTTTTTAAGATAAAATCCAACGCTTCAATAATTTCATTATAATCTTCCATTACAACAAGCTTGCTTCTGTATTTGGCAGCATTTGGGACTCCTGAAATATAAAAAGGATAAAATTTTCTGACGAATTTTAATCCGACCTTTTCCCCTCGGAGGGCAATCTCCATATCAAGATGTTTTTTCATTGTTTCTATTTTTTCACTTAATGGCGGAGGCGGAAGCTTTTCACCGGTATTCAAATAATGTTCAATACGAGAAATCAAAGTAACATCTCCGAGTGCACCTCTGCCTATTGCCACTCCGTCGGCACCGGATTCCTCCAAACATTCTGCAGCTGTTTCAACAGATACAACATCTCCGTTTGCAAAAACTGGAATATCTACATTATTCTTCAATTCCCGTATTTTTTTCCAGTCGGCTTTTCCGGAATACATCTGGTTTCTGGTTCTTCCATGGAGTGTTATAAACTCCGCACCGGCCTCCTGCATATACTGCCCGAACGGAACAAAATTCATTTCCTGCTGTGTATATCCGAGTCTGAATTTTACACTAACCGGAATGCTGACACTTTCTTTTACTGCTTGAACTATATCGTATGCCAAAGACGGGTTGCGCATAAGAGCGCTGCCGTCCTGCCCTTTAACAACTTTGTTAACCGGACACCCCATATTAATATCTATAACATCAGCCATAGATTCAAGATATTTTGCGCCCTCAGCCATCAGTTCCGGTTTATGACCGCTTAGTTGATAAATAATCGGAGAATGGTTATCATCTCTTTTAGTCATATCGGTTTCTTTAACGTTATGAAGAGCTTCCGAACTTATCATTTCGGTTGTCAGGATACAGGTTTCGGATTGTTCTCTGATTAAACTTCTCAAAACATAGTCTGTAATCCCTGCCATAGGAGCCAGTGAAACTCTTGTTTGTTTCAGAATATCTTTAATTTCCATATTTCGCTAATTCTTGTGCCCTTGATTTTGCATATTGTAAATACTCATCATCAGTTGTATAGGATTGAGCAAATTTCTTATAGAATTCTAACGCATATTTATACTGTGCGAGTGTATCGTAATCAACAGCTATCAAATAATTTGCCAAGTACTGCTGAGGATTATATTGAAGCGCTTTTTTGTAGTCGCTTATTGCCAGATTCCTTTGTTTTTTCGCATCATAAATCATTCCTCTGTAATAGTATGCATCAGAATTTGTATTGTCATCTGTGATTGCTTGATTAAACGCTTTTAAAGCTTCATCGTATTTTGCGGCATTAAATAATTCTGCACCCTTTTGCACCTGTATTTGGCTTGTTACTTTATTTATGTCGTTAAGCGCAGAAGATGCATTTGTATTTTTAGGATTTAATGAAACAGCTTTCTTTAAATAAGATTTAGCGTTGTACCAATCCTCTTTATTTGCGTATAAAGCACCTATTGTGTACGCGATATCGGCATTATTCGGTTCCATATTCTGAACTTTTTTATAATACTCAATTGCTTTATCCGTATTATTCAAACCTTCATAAGATGCCGCTATACCAAGTAGAGAATCTCGTGTCGGCGGATTAACCGCAGAATACATTTGTATTGCCTTTTGATAATCTTTTTTTGCAAATGCGTTATATGCCGCACTTGCAGATTGTGCAAGCATTGTTTCATTTAAATCATCTAACGTATTTTTAATGGTTGCATTATTCGGAAATCTTTGTTTTGCAGTTGTCAAAATCTCTTTAGCAGCTTGATAATCTTTTTTCTCCGCATAACAGAGTGCTATATTAGTATAGACATCAGGCTTGCTCTGGTCATATTTCAAAACGCTTCTGTAAAATTTTATTGCGTTATCAACATCGTTTTTCTTATGATACTCAAGTGCATAATCATAAATCATTGAAACCATTGATTTATCAACCTGTGATGAACTTTCCATATTAGCTAGAAGTTCTTCCGGAGTCATTGAGTTACGCTTCAGGGTTACTATCTGCTGCCTGATTGCACTGTTTGTCGGATCCAGAGAAAGAACTTTTTCATAAGCATCAATGGCTTTTGCATTTTCTCCCATAAGTTCAAAACATTGAGCGGTATACAAATTTGCATTCATATTATCCGGATACTCGGTAAGAATTGATTTATAAACCTCAAGTGCTTTCGGATAATTTTTTTGAACCTGGAACAAGGTTCCTATATTGAGTCTTGTATTTATTTTTGAATTAATATCGGTAGATGCGGCACTATATTCCTCTGCTTTTTTGTAATAAACAAGAGCGTTAACATAGTCGCCCTGTTTCTGTTTAATTGCACCGATATTTGCATTAAGTTCAGGGTCGCGAGGACTTTGTTCTAGTTTCTTTTGATAAATTCTCTCCATTGCATAGAGAATTTCAGGGTCATTATCTCCTTCGGACATTGCAACGTTATATTGCTTCACTGCTTCATCCTGACGTCCTAATTTGTCTAACAATCTTGCATATCTCAAAAGCAAGGGACCGTTATGAGGATCCAACTTTACTGCTTCACTGTAATAATCTGCCGCCCTGTCATTATTCCCCAATATTTTTATCATATCGGCAATTTGAGCAGTTGCTGTTTTTTGGTATTTAGGGTTAGAGCGAACCTGTTCCAATTCATATATTGCAGCAGGCAGCTTGCCGGCCATTCTTAACTGGTCAGCTGTGCTGTACCTTGATTCCGGCGAGAAATCATAACCAAGTTTTTTTAAACAATACTGTAAGCTGTTTGCCGCAGATACAGCCGTTGCATATCCGTTTTGAACATCATTCCCCGTCGGATAATATTTTATGTAAAAAAGTGCGCTTCTAAAATCATCACAAGCATCGGAATAATTCCCGGCTTTGTTTGCATAATATGTAGCTCTTGCAAGGTAGGCATTTACAATACCTATTCTGGCGGAATTGTCTAAAGGATTTATTCTTAATGCTTTTTTAAATTCATCAATTGAGCTTGAATATTGTGATTGGTAAAGATACTGCTGCCCCAAATCATAATGTTCCCTAAAATCAGCAAATGAAGGAGCCGCAATCATTAAGGATAATATACAACCTAAAATAATACGCCTTTTTTTCATAAAACTATTTTATATCAATCAAAAAACTTGTACACCCCCAGTTTTATATTTTGATAAGATTATTGTTTATGCTAGATTAAAAATATGAAAAAGATTGCGTTAATCAGTCACGGATGTGCAAAAAATTTAGTAGATTCAGAATTAATGCTCGGACTTCTTGCCCAAAACGGGTATGAAATTACTCTTGATGAGAATGAATCTGATATCGTTATTGTAAACACCTGTTCGTTTATTAATGATGCGGAGCGTGAATCTATTCATTCAATCCTGGAAATGGCTGAAAGCGGGAAAAAAGTTATTGTTACCGGCTGCCTTCCTCAAAAGCACAAAGAGGAGCTTAAAGAGGCAATCCCTGAAATTGCCGGCATGATTGGCCCGACGGATATTGAAAAACTAATTGATGTTATAAAAGGGATTGATAAAGGATTTGTAAATGATGTATCCGACAAACCTGATTATATTTACCCGGAAAATATTGAACGTCAGCAAATTACAGTCGGAGCAAGCTCGTATCTAAAGATTGCGGACGGCTGCAACTATCGCTGCGGATACTGTGTAATTCCTTATTTGAGAGGGGATTATCATTCAAGAACTATTGAAAATATTGTTGATGAAGCAAAATCTCTGGTTAAAAAAGGAGTTACCGAAATCATATTGATAGCGCAGGATACGACATATTACGGAATTGATTTATACGGGAAACCGATGCTAAAGGATTTATTAGAAGAATTAAACAAAATAGAGAATTTATCCTGGATTAGAATTATGTACGCTTATCCGACAAATATGTCTGATGAACTCTTAGATACAATAGCCCGTCTTGATAAAGTTGTTAAGTATGTCGACATTCCGCTGCAACATTCTCATCCTGATGTATTAAAATCAATGAACAGACCTGCATTTAATTATAGAGAACTGATACAAAATATCAGAAGCAGAATTCCGAATGTTGCTATAAGAACCGCATTTATCGTAGGGTATCCGGGCGAGACAGAAGAACAATTTGAACACCTTTACAATTTTGTGAAGGATATGAAGTTTAATAAAATGGGAGTTTTTAAATACTCAAGAGAAAAAGGCACTCCGTCTTATAAACTGAAACCTGTCGTTCCGAAAAGAACAATGAACGAACGATACAAAAAATTGATGATTTTACAACAGGGTATCTCTAAAAAAATCAACGAAGGTTTTATCGGTAAGACTCTTGACTGTATTATAGAAAGCTTTACCGATGACGGAATGGTAATTGCAAGAAGTCAATATGATGCACCGGAGGTTGACGGGGTTGTGTATATAAAAACTGATAAACCTGTCGTTCCGGGTGATATTGAACAGGTTAAAATAACAGATTGTTATGAATATGATTTAATCGGAGAGATTATTTCTTAATAGCTTTATCTAAACCTGCTTTTTTAGTCAGGTGATAAATTTTCATAGAATCTGCTGCAATTTTTTGTTCAAGTTCAACAATCTTCAAGCTGTCCCTGATTCTTTGTTCTCCGGCATGGTATGCCCAGTTTGCATCCATTCTCGGGTCAATAGGTCTGCTTTTACCTGAATTCATCATATGACCGATTGTAAAAGAACAAGTCATCATAAAAATCCCGGGAATGACTTTTTTAGCCAAGGCCCAAGATTTATTAACGACAAATTTTGCTGCCGGTTTCACTTTTTCCTTTAGATGTAAGTTATTAAGGTTATTGCGGGATATATTCATTGCAAGACATCCTTTCCGGATATTTTAATACCCATCAACCCAAAAATTTGCTAGTTCTATTACAAAATGTTACATATTGTATAAATTTAAAAATCTGTGGATAATTATATATATTAAGGAGTAGAGAAATGTTAATTACGGATTCAATAAAGCCGCCAAGAGTATCAGTTATTTTACCGGTTTATAATTCTGAAGGTTATCTTAGACAATGTCTGGACAGTCTTTTGGCGCAAACATTTGATGATATAGAAATAGTTTGTGTAAATGACGGCTCAACCGACAAATCTCTAAAAATTATTGAAGAATATTTAAAAAAAGATGACAGAGTAAAACTTGTAACCCAGGAACATCAGGGAAAGGCTTCCGCCCGAAACAAAGGCAGATATCTTGCCCGGGGTGAATATATATGTTTTATGAACAGCTCTGATTATGCAAAACCTGATATGCTTGATAAGCTTTATAAAAATGCCAAAGAACATGAGGCGGATATTTCAATGTGCGAAGTGACTCTATTGGATTCAAAGACAATGGGATTTAATGATGACAGCTTCTCACTCGAACTTTTTTCCGATGATTTTAATGAAAGAAGCTTTTCTCCGAAGGAAACTTATGAATTTATGTTCAAAATTAATGTAAATCCTATTAACAAGCTTTTCAGGCGCGAATTTTTAGAAAAGAATAACGCTGCCTTTTTGAAAGGACTTAATTATGAAGAATATTTATTCTTTACACAAGCTTACCTCACCGCAAAAAACATAACTCTTGTAAGAAATCCTTTGATTGTTCACAGAATCAATGAAAAAACATCAAAGAAGGATGATACGAAAAAACTGGATTTATTTTCCGTTATGAAATTGGAAAAAGAGTTTCTCCTGAGAAAAAAATTGTATAAAGATTTAAAATATCATTTTGAAAAAGCAAAACGAAATATTCTTGTTGAATTTTATAAAACAATTAAGTCTCACAGAGTGAAATTTATATATCGTTTGAAGTTCTTTTTTGAATATCCCTTTCAAAAAATTGATACTAAATAATTACTTTGACCATACTAATGGTAGAGCACTTGAAATACGGGCAATATTATAATTTGTCAGAACTTCAAGTTATATCCGGATAACAGCCAATTGTACCACCGATATTATTTCTAACTTTGGTATAAGCCCGATAATCCTCTAAAATGAGGATTTCCCAAAATTTTGCTATGATATCCTAGATGTGTGAAACACTAGAAGTAAAGAAAGGATATAATCCTATGGGAATAAGAGCAATAGGAGCAAACATAGCACACAAAGTAGCGTCGCCGTTTACTCGCAAATCAACATCTACAAATCCATTTGAAAATAACAGTTTTTCAGGCAGAGTATTTAAAGGAAGTGTTCTTCCGTTTGCTGACGTTTTCCAATCAAATAAAGTAAAAGAAACCAGCAAATTAAAAATGATGTCAGCATCAGTTGTATCAGCAGTATCAAATTTCGGTCACAAAATATCTCAACCGATTGTTAATTTTGCAAGAAATATTAAAAGCGGTATTAATAATACAATTGTAGCAATAAAAGCATTGCCTCAAAGAGTTAATGAAATAGGAAAAAATGTTTCTCAAAAAATATCAGAATCATTACATATTGATAAACTGCATAAAGAAGAAGCCAAGGACGGCGTAAAAATCTTAAATATGAGAGAAATAAATACAAAAGCCTCTATTGCAGATTTAAAATCTACTTGGTTAGAAGAAAACAAATTAGAACTTGCAAAGAAAACTTCTAAGGAGGCTGCATAATGAATAAAAAAATTAAAAAGATTATTGAAACATTAGGTAAACACGAAGATAATGAATCAATTGCAGTATTGGAAGAGTTGGGAACTAATTCTCAAGATGATGAAATCAGAGAATTAACATCTCAAGTGCTTGTACGCAAAAATATACACGATGCTCTCAAAGTCGTTATCATTAATAAAGGTAAAGGAATTAATGATATGAGCCCGGTTGTTGCTATGTCAACAATCAACGAAATATTAAATTTGGAAAACAAATCAGAAGCTATCAAAATTTTAGACGATACAATTAATATGCATTCTGATGAAGAAGTGAGAGAAAACGCTCGCTCAGTAAAATCTTTATTATCTTTAAGCTAGTATTTCAGATTAATAAAAATTAACCTCGTGCTTTTAAAAGTGCGAGGTTTTATTATGTTTATTCCGATTTTACCGATAAATATTCCTGCCCGAGTTTTTCATTTGCAATATCGACAAAGGCTTTTGCCATATCTACATAAACTCTGCGTGAAAAATGGTTGATACAGGTTGTATAGTCCTCATCATCTTTAATAAAATCCGTCAGATTAATCAGGGTAATATTTTTATAATTTTCGGCAAATTTTTCGACTGCCCTGTTTAATATAGAATGTTTATTTGCCATATCTTTATATCCCGGTTGGATTTTTTCTGTCGGGATTTCACTTCCGAGAATGATTATAAGTTGTGTTTTTTCAGAAAGATTCTTACGTATATATTCAAGATTCTTGATAATTTCCTCTACCGGTGGATTTCCTAAGAAGGTGTAGTTCTCTTTAAAATCTTTCAGCATTACAAGATTTTTTTCCTTCATATTCTCTGGGATTGTCGATAACAGAGATTCCCAATTATTTTCATCTGTTATATCGCATTCCGCAAAACCAAAAATAGCATATTCGCCATTATTTTTATTCATATACAGACCGCTATGAGCAGAGGTTAAAAGACTTAAAAATATTATGTCATATTTTTTGTCAAAGAAATTAGTGTGAAATTCTTCCTTCGGCGGATAAGGAAACTGTTTTGTTAAATTCAGCAACTCAGTTTCCGGTAATCTATGCGTCTGCACAATATATGCTGTATGCGTATGGTTTATCACGTAAGCCAAATGTTTATTCCAATAAGGAAATTCGGTATCAATATTACAGGCAGTATCAATATAATCCAGTGAAGACAATAAATCACAAGGCCCCTTAAATAGAATATTTATATTGTTATTTACGCTGTTCGTTTGCTCTACAATATCCAATTCATCAGTCAATTCAATCCAATCCGGGTAAAAATTCTTCTGTAAAAGGACTGCTGTTTCACCGTTTATTTTTATTTTAGGGTAATTAAGTCTTGAATACACAAATTGCTCTATTCCCATTCCTAATATTCTGCAGGAAAACAAAAAATGAATGAGAGAGTTATTTACTTTATCAAGAGTATAAAAGCCACATATACCGTAATTTCCGTATTTATCCTGAGCCTCAATATAGGCGGATTCGTAATTGCTGTTATTAATTTGCTCCAGAAGAACGTCTTTTTCTACTCTGTTTTTCGTAAAATTTAATTGGTTAGAACGTGAAATTAGTTTTAGTATACGCTCTATATTGTTTTCGCAATCTGATTTAATGGTTATTTTTATTTTTGAATTTCGAAGAAATTCTTCATTTGAAATATTGGTCGATTCTTTTTCTTTAACCTTTGCTTCAAGTGTTTTGTATTGTTTTAATCTTGTATGTTCAAAATCATAATCATTAACAATGTATAATTCTTCTGCCATTTTCTTGATTTGAGAAGGTACCGCCGTCATTATATTCGGACAGTAAAATTTTGCCTCATTAAGATTCGCAGGGTTATCATCAATAAAAATAACATTTTCTTCTCTTAAGGCAGCTTTAGAAATAATATTTTTTACTCGCTCTCCTTTAGGCTTCCAATTTATTGACGGGAATATAAAATAATCCCATATCTTTTTGTTTCCGGAGTTAATGAACGCATATTTTGCCTGATAAAAACTGTTTTTAGAACATATAGAGTTCATTATACCTTTAGTAACCAACTCTTCAATAAATTTAAGAATCTCAGGTTTAAATGTGATTTCGTTTTCAGAGAGAACCCCACCCCAGAAAGTTTCATCCAAATCCCAGATAATAAGTTTAGCTTTTCTTATATTATAATTTTTCATACAGTTATCTATCCGATTTTATTGTATCGTATAGAATCGCCTCTGAAAATAAGTTAAATAGAGTAAAGTTTATTCATCCTGTTTTGCAGGTTTTCTGTTAATCAAATCTATTGCTTCAACTGCCGTATCCTGCAAATTAGAATAATAACGTTTATCATGAACATTTACTGATTCATTTTTACCGTATTCAGCAATATCACTGATTTGTTTTAATAAATCGGTCGTCATTGTAATTTCTTTAAACAGAGTACCTTCATCTTTTATCTTGAATCCGGTATCACCTTTGAACATTTTTCCCCAGTTTTGAGTAGAGGATTGGTTTTCATCATTCAAATCGGCCCACTTATAGACGTGCTTCATTGCATCCATATTCAAATGCAGCTCTTGTCCAAGGCGAGGATACACATCAGTATTGTATTCAAAAACTCGTTCGGATAAATCCATAGCTTTATTTTCAAGGTGTTCATCTTCAAAAGGCACCATTGAATCTCCCATACCTTTTTGCTCTTCGGTGGAAAGAGTTGCTAAACCTGCCGCGTAGCCTGCCAGCTGCTGAGGGGATAAACCTTTCAAATCCTGATTATAAACAGCATCAATAACCGGTATTTGTTCGTAACCGTTTAATTGTGCTAATAACTCACCTTTTGGTGTTACTTTGTTATCTGATGTTATAAAGTAATTATCCTTTAAAATACTTTCTTTGTTATAAAAATCATCAACCAGAGCGCTTGATTTCATTGCTCGGACAGCAGGATCTTTATCATAGGCATACAAAGATTTTTCATAGAAATTATTTAAAAATTCTTTGCTGTTAAAGTTCTTATCAACGTTTGCAATAAACGAAAAATCTGTTTTTAAGTGGCTTTCAATATCATTTGCTTTTTCAGATATAAGTTTTTTGAACCCCTTTTCCTGAGCATTGTTGCAAGCCATACAGTATGTATAACCTTTTTTGTCTATACCTCTTCGACCGGCTCTGCCTGCCATTTGGTGAAATTCATTTGGCATTAGCATTCTTTTCCCGTCTTCATTAACCTTTGTGCTTACAGGCTTCATAAGACTTGATATAACTGTTGTTCTTGCCGGCATATTAATACCTGCGGATAATGTTTCTGTTGCAAACGCAACTTTTACAAGCTTTTGTTGGAACAATGATTCAATAAGTTCTTTTTGCTCCGGAAGCATACCGGCATTGTGAATAGCATAACCTCTTGTTAAAGCTTCTTCATCCAACAATTCTCCTAAATATTTCCCTTGTTTTTGGTAGTTATGAATAGTTTTTGCAATTTTCTTTGCTTCGGCAGGTGTTGTAAGCGATGGCCCGTTGAATTTCATTTCATTTAACAGATCTTTTGATTTACGTTTACTGAATACAAAGAATATTGCAGGAAGCTTGTCTTCCTTCTTCAACTTATTTACCATTGCAATATAATCATCGTTTGTCGGTAACATTTCAATCGGGTCTTTTTGACTCATTTTACTAGCTTTACCCGGCTTCATTCCTTTTTTATCGTACGATTGTTGTTTATGTTCTAATTTAACAACATTAAACTCCAGCGGTACATGCCTGTTTTCTGACGGTACGTTGATTAAAACTGTATGAGGTTTTCTGGTTTCCAGTGCTCTATAATTTTCATCAGGAGTCACTTTTTCCGATGTTCCGTGTCCTTTGGTGGAAGCAATCCAATCAGTAATTTTATCGGCATTTCCCATCGTTCCTGAAAGAGCAAGAATTTGTGTTTTAGGTTTTGTGAAGAGAATAGATTGTTCCCATACTCCGCCTCTGTCTTCATCAGCTAAGTAATGAAGTTCATCAAAAACTACTGTTTTTAAATCTTTTAAAATAGGGTTGTGATTATTCATTGCATTTTGCATCAGCATGTTCCGATAGACTTCTGTTGTCATAATCACAATCGGTGCATTTTTATTAACCTTTCTGTCGCCGGTTAATAGACCTACGTTTTGTGGTCCGTATATTTTTTCAAACTCTCTTACTTTATCGTTGCTTAACGCTTTAAGAGGAGCTGTATAAAATGTCTTTTTCCCCTCATTCAAGTTTTTTTGTATAACATAATGAGCTATTGCGGTTTTACCTGTTCCGGTTGGAGCTGCAACAACAACATCATTTCCTTTATACAAATTTTCTGCCGCAGCTTTCTGATATACATCAGGTTTAAACGCTTTGTTTGTTTCTTTGTCTATAGGCAGATTAAAATAGTTATCATCTAATGTCTTTTTAAAATCTGGAGTATATCCGGTAAATTTAACCAATGAGCGGTTTGCCGGATTTAAATGATTAAGGTTTAACTCCTTATGATTTATTTGCGGGGCAACAGTATTTGTTTGGTTAACATTTTGTCTAAAATTTGTTGATTGAATTCCCAAGAGGTTGGGGCGGTTAAGTATATGCATATAATTTCTCCACAGTTTATGTTATTTTAAACCGGGAATTTGAGTTTTTTTGCTAGTAGTATATACTTTTCGACATAAATATTAACATAATTAATAAATAAGTCCGGCCATTTGACCGGACTTATTATAATCTATTAGCGGGTAAGCAGGCATTTAAGCAAATTCATTTACCACTTTACCCCTTTACCCCTATTCTTTGACGTATTCTGCATCAATTACATCATCGTCATTGTTTTTGTTTTCTGAAGATGAGTTATTTTCTGTTTTTGCGGCATCATCTTTTTGAACTTGTTCATAAGCTTTTTGTGAGATACCGAACATAGTTTGTTGGAGTTCTTCAGATAATTTTTTGATTTCATCTGAAGATTTATCTTCATCAAGAGCTTTTTTAAGAGCTTCTTTTTGTTCTTCTAATTTCTTAGAATCATCTTCTGAAATTTTACCTTCAAAGTCTTTAGTTAATCTTTCTGCTGATGTGATTAAAGAGTTTGCATTATTTTTGATTTCTGCAGCTTCTTTTTTCTTCTTATCTTCAGCAGCGTTTGCTTCTGCTTCTTTAACCATCTTATCGATATCAGATTCGGTTAAGTTAGAAGAGTTTGTAATTGTAATTTTTTGTTCTTTGTTTGTCGCTTTATCTTTAGCAGAAACATTAACAATACCGTTAGCATCGATATCAAATGTAACTTCGATTTGAGGAATTCCTCTCATAGCAGGAGCGATACCTTCAAGTCTGAACATACCTAAAGATTTATTATCGCCTGCCATTGGTCTTTCACCTTGAAGAACGTTGATATCAACAGCAGTTTGGTTATTTTCCGCAGTAGAGAATACTTGTGATTTAGAAACAGGGATTGTAGTGTTACGAGGAACTAATGGAGTCATAACACCACCCATTGTTTCAATACCTAATGTCAGAGGAGTTACGTCTAACAATACGATATCTTTAACTTCACCGGCCAATACACCTGCTTGTATTGCAGCACCTACTGCAACAACTTCATCAGGGTTTACTGATTGGTTCGGATCTTTACCTGTGTATTCTTTAACAAGGTGTTGAACTGCCGGAATACGAGTTGATCCGCCGACTAATACAACTTCGTTGATATCATTTTTACCTAAACCTGCATCTGATAATGCTTGTTCAACAGGTTTTTTGCATCTTTCTAACAGGTCATAAGATAATTCTTCAAACTTAGCTCTGGTTAATGTTAAGTCTAAGTGTTTAGGACCGTTAGCATCTGCTGTAATAAACGGAAGGTTGATGTTTGTTTCAACAACAGATGACAATTCGCATTTAGCTTTTTCTGCAGCTTCTTTGATACGTTGCATAGCTTGTTTATCACCTGTTAAATCAATGCCTTCTTGTTTTTTGAATTCTTCACAAATCCAATCCATAATTTTTTGGTCAAAATCATCACCACCTAAGTGAGTATCACCAGATGTTGATAATACTTCGTGAACACCGTCACCGATTTCAAGAATTGAAACATCGAATGTACCGCCGCCCAAGTCGAATACAAGAACTTTTTCTGATTGATCTTTTTCAAGACCGTAAGCCAAAGCAGCAGCTGTTGGTTCGTTTACGATACGAAGAACATCTAAACCTGCGATTTTACCTGCATCTTTTGTTGCTTGTCTTTGTGCATCGTTGAAGTATGCAGGAACGGTAATAACTGCAGATGTAACTTTTTCTCCGAGGTAGGAGCTTGCATCATCTGCCAATTTTCTTAAAATCATTGCTGAGATTTCTTGCGGAGTATAGTCTTTACCGTCTATATTCTTTTTGTAATCTTCACCCATGTGTCTTTTAATAGATGCAATTGTTTTATCCGGGTTTAAGATTGCTTGTCTTTTTGCTAATTGTCCGACCAATCTTTCACCTGTTTTTGAAAAACCGACGATTGAAGGGGTTGTTCTCATACCTTCTGCGTTAGCGATAACGGTAGGTTTACCACCTTCCATAACTGCGACTACGGAGTTTGTTGTTCCTAAGTCAATACCAATTGTTTTAGCCATAATTTATATCTCCTTACTTAATATAATATTTTTATTTCTACATTATCATTTAAGCACTCTTTTTTATAAAACCTTAAAAAATAAACAAAAAATTAATATTTCAATTTTTACTAGCAAAAAATATTTTTTGGAGTTTTAAATAAACATATTACAAATAGGAGTTTATATTATGAATATCACTTCTGTTCAACATTTTTCACCCCAATTCGGACGAGCAAAACAAGATAAAAAAGCACAGCTCCCGCCTCCATCAATTAATCAGCAGCAAGGAATTACTCCATATATCGTTAAAGGTATGATGATTGCCATGCCGGTCATGGGTATTTACCAAATAAATGATAACATCCAGAAAAAAGAATTAACTGCGGATTTTATAGAAGAATACAATCAGGATGATACAAAATCAGTAAAGGTTGAAGATGTAAACGGGGATAACGTACCTGAATATATCATTGAAAAAACGGATGGTGTAAAATGTGTATATGATTATAGAAATCATAGCATTTATTATGACATCGAAGGTGATAAGATAGAAAAAATCAGATAGGGTGTGTATTTATGAATACAATTAATTTTATGAATAATTCAACAAATTTTACCGGAATAAGACATAAGAATAAAAGAACAGAGAATAAAAACAACAATTCTTCCTCAAATAAAATGACTATGCTTCCGGCAATTGTTTTGTCATCTGCGATATTAACCAATATTTCACCTTCAAATTTTTCAGGCAGCAAAAATGATAATTTTAGTATAAATCAAGATAATACTGAAATTTTTAATTTGGACAAGCTTGATAAGAATATTGCATCTGCAAAAGATTTTATTAATCCGGAAGACGGAACCGTATATATAATTCCTTATCTTCCGCAAGTGAAAATGGCCAAAGCTATGCCGCAGACAAATTTAGTTGCGGATGACCTGTAAAGCTAAATCGACTCTTCCAAACGGGGCACTTATTTGATATCCTTGAACGGAGGAATCTATTTTTTCTTTGATTTCGTGTGCAATTTCTATCCCTATTTTCACACCGTCTTCTTTGGTTTGGGCTTTTGACATTCTCTCAATTATGCTGTCAGGAATTTCAACTCCCGGAACTTCATTTTTTAAGAACGAAGCGTTCTTTAAAGATACTAAAGGCCAGATTCCTGCAACTGTTGGAATCGTTTTCTTATATTTAGAGGTTGTATCAATAAACCTTAAAAGAGTATCCGCATCAAATACAGGCTGAGTCATAACGTATTCTGCGCCTGCGTCAACCTTGTTATAAAAATGTTGAATTTCTTTTTCTATATTAACGGCACAAGGATTGGCTCCTACACCTATCAGTATAGAGGTCGGCGGATTAATAGGGTTTCCTGCAATATCTTCTCCGTGGTTTAGATTATGTATAACTTTTGTCAGGCCAACCGCATCGACATCAAATACCGCCGTTGCCTGCGGGTAGTTTCCAAGTTTCGGCGGGTCGCCCGTTATTACAAGATAGTTTTTTATTCCGGCAGCATATCCGCCTAATAAGTCTGACTGCATACCTATAAGGTTTCTGTCACGGCAGCAGTAATGTAAAATTACTTCTATTCCGATTTTTTGTTCTATCATTAACGCGGCAACCATAGGTGAAATTCTTGCACTGGCACGAGGACCGTCCGGAATATTTATTGCATCAACCCCAAAATTTTTACACTGCTGAACTTTTTCAAGCATCGGTGTCATATCAATAGACCTTGGTGGCGTAATCTCTATTGATACAACTTTTTCATTATTGAATAATTTCTTTGCAAAGTTACTTTTTTCACTTGTTGGTGTAACTTTAATATCGGTATTTCCAATTTCAATTTTATTTATTTCAACGTGTTTTTTTACACCGGTCAGTGCCTTGATTGTTCCGGACATCTCTTTTATATGCTCCGGATTCGTTCCACAGCACCCGCCGACACCCATAACACCTAAACTGATATAATTCTTACAATATGATGTAAAGTATTCCGGGGTGCTCAGATAAATCATTCTGCCATCCATTTTTTGCGGATGTCCGGCATTAGGCTGAACGACTAAAGGCTTTGTTATTTTATCGATAACTTTTTCAACGGCACTTAACATTGCGTGAGGGCCTATGCTGCAATTTAACCCCAGAGCATCAAAGAATGCACAATCGTTTAATTTTTCCATCGCAACGGTTATACTAAGTCCTTTAGGAGTTTCCATTTCTTTTGTCAGAGTCATTGAACCGATAACAGGAATATCAAACTCTTTTGCAATTTCTGCAGCCAGAGTCAATTCCTCTATATCCAGGAAGGTTTCAAAAATAATTCCGTCGATTCCTGATTCCGTAAGGGCGGAGATTTGTTCTCTATAACTAGCTTTAATCGTATCAATATTTTCAGATGTCAAAATCTCTCCGCTGTGAAGATTTGACCCGACAGATGCCAGAATATAGATATCATTATCGCCTGCAGCTTCTTTAGCAAGTCTTACACCTGCCTGATTAATTTCTTTAACCTTCTCTGCAAGTCCGAATTTTTCCAGCTTTATTTTATTTGCGCCGAATGTATTTGTTAGTATTACATCTGCTCCGGCATCAATATATTCCTGATGAATACTTCTTATCAAATCAGGTCTTGAAAGGTTCAATTCGTCGTAGCAGGCATTTAAAAATATACCTTTTTCATATAAAAGAGTACCCATTGCACCGTCAAAAATTAACGGTGTTGTATTTAACTTTTCTAAAAAAGGTGTTTTCATTTTAAACTTGCCTCGTATTCTTCTCGCAATTGTTTTTGTTCATTTATAACATTTGTTATAAAATCACTATCCTTCATAACTATTTTTTGCGCTGCAACAGCGGCTTCCGAAGCATTATTTGTCTGTACGACAAGCCCGTTATAATTTGGAGCAATCTTTAATGCCGTATGGAGTTTGCTTGTTGTTGCTCCGC
Organism: Candidatus Gastranaerophilales bacterium; assembly: GCA_944324825.1. GTDB lineage: Bacteria > Cyanobacteriota > Vampirovibrionia > Gastranaerophilales > Gastranaerophilaceae > UMGS1585. The sequence continues at coordinate 139,096 of CALUXU010000004.1, read as the reverse complement.
CTATCATAATGGCAGGAAGCTTTATTCCCTCTTTATCCATTGTTTGCGCAACGTTTATCATCTCATCCAAAGATGGAGTAATAAGTCCTGACAGTCCGACTATATCAGGTTTATATTGGACTGCAGCCTTAAGTATTTCTGATGAATTGACCATAACGCCAAGGTCGATTACTTCAAAATTATTGCACTGTAAAATCAAGGACAAGATATTTTTTCCGATATCATGAACATCACCTTTTACAGTTGCAATAACAATTTTCCCGATAGTTCCGCTGTCGGATTTTTGGAAATGTGATTGAAGAATATCGACTGCTTCCTTCATAATTCTTGAGCTTTTTACAACCTGCGGAAGAAACATTTTCCCGTCGCCAAATAGTACTCCGACTCGATTCATTCCCTCAAGCAGAACTTTTTCAATAATATCAATCGGAGAATATGTTTTTAATGCTTCGATTATATCTTCTTCAAGGTGTTTGTTAATCCCTTTGATTAAAGCATTTTGAAGCCTGATTTCAACGGAATCTTTTCTCCAGTCGTCAGTTTTTTCTTCCCTAGAGGCTTTATCCGCTTTAATTGTTTCTGCGTATTCAAGAAGTCTTTGGGTTGCATCGGACGATTTATTCAATACAACATCTTCGACAAGAGTCTTCAATGGCTCCGGAATGTTGTCATAAATCTCTAACATGCCTGGATTCACTATCCCCATTTTTAGCCCTGCATTAATTGCATGGTATAAAAATACTGCGTGTATCGCGTTTCTAATCACTCCCATCCCTCTAAACGAGAATGAAAGATTACTTATTCCGCCTGAAATCATAACATCAGGATATTTTTGTTTAACAATACGTGTTGCTTCAATAAAATCCACTGCATTGTTATCGTGTGCAGGTATCCCTGTAGCAATAGGGAATACATTTAAATCAAATATAATATCAGACGGGCTTATATTTAAACGATTAACCAAGATATCGTAGGCTCGGTCTACAATTTCAATTCTTCTTTCGATTGAATCAGCCTGACCTTTTTCATCAAAGGCCATCACAATCATTGAGGCACCTAAATCTCTGATTTTAACAGCCTCTTTGATAAAATATTCCTCGCCCTCCTTCAGGTTTATTGAATTGACGATGGATTTTCCTTGTGTGCATTTTAACCCGGCCTCAAGTACTCTGAAATCAGAGGAATCAATCATTACAGGCACTCTTGCAATATCAGGCTCTGATGCAACAAGATTTAAGAATTCTGTCATAAGAGCTTTCGAATCTGCCAAATCCGCATCCATATTAATATCAATAATATTCGCCCCGTTTTCTATCTGGCTTCTTGCGATTTCAAGAGCCTCGTCAAGCTTGTGTTCCTTGATTAGTGTTGCAAATTTCTTTGAGCCCGTTACATTTGTTCTTTCCGCAACCATGACAAAATTTTGTCTGCCGTCATATATAAACGGCTCCAGTCCGGAATATCTTTGATAAGAGGATTTGTTTTCTATTTTATGCGGTTTTATATTTTTTACCGCTTGTGCAATAGCTTTGATATGCTCCGGAGTTGTTCCGCAGCAACCGCCGCATATATTCAAACCGCCTTCCTCTGCCAATTTTTTATACCCTTCCGCCATATATTCCGGAGTCTGTTCATATTCCCCGAACGCATTAGGCAAACCTGCATTGGCATAAAGGCTTATTCTGAATTTTGAATACTTGCATAATTCCTCAATATATGGAATCATATCGTGAATCCCTAAAGAACAATTTAGACCGACAGACAGAGGGTTTGCAAATTCTATACTGTAATAAAATGCTTCCAGCGTCTGACCTGATAAGGTTCTTCCAGATTTATCGGAAAGTGTTACGGATATCATAATCGGGATATCAAGATTTTTTTCTGCCAAAACTTGTTTTATAGCATAAATGGCGGCTTTGGCATTCAATGTATCAAAAATCGTTTCAATAAGAAAAATATCAACTTTGCAATCCGCCAATATTTCAGCCTGTTCTTTGTATGATGCAACCAAATCATCGAAGGTTATGTCCCGATATGCAGGATTCATAACATCCGGAGATATTGATGCGGTTTTATTTGTAGGGCCGATTGATGCCGCAACAAAACGCGGTTTATCAGGTGTTGAATATTCTTCTGCAGCCTCTTTTGCAATTCTTACTGATTCAATATTTAATTCTTTTACAAGGTTGGTTAATTCGTAATCCTTTTGAGAGATTGAATTTGCGGAAAAAGTATTTGCTTCAATTATATCCGCACCTGCTTCTAAAAACTGTTTATGAATATCTTTAATAACCTCAGGTTTTGTAACGGATAAAAGCTCGTTATTCCCTTTTAGCTCCGTTGGGTGGTTTTTAAACCGTTCACCTCTGTAGTCTTCTTCTGACAGGTTAAACTTCTGGAGCATAGTCCCCATCGCCCCGTCAAGAATAAGAATTCTCTCCTCAAGACATTTTTCCAACAAATCTCTTCTTACCATAGATATATTGTATAACAGATAATATTATTTGTTTGTAAATTTTTGTATAAGATTGTAATATTATCACAAGTTAGAGCATCATTTTTATACTGGAATGTTCAGGCAGATAAATTATATTAAACTATTCCAACACCTACCCATTGCATTTATACTTTATGTTATAATTAACCTATCTGTACAAACTATTAAGAGGGAAATATTGTGGAAATAAGACAAGAATTTATTGAACAAGCAAAAATATTGGCAAAAAATGCGGAAGTATTACCTGGCGGGATTGAAGAGCTTGCTGTTAAACTGCAGCATGCGCACGATACAAATACACCGCTAAGAGTAAAACTCGGTATGGATCCGACACGTCCTGACTTACACCTCGGGCATACGGTTGTTATGAGAAAACTGAGAAAGTTTCAGGAATTAGGACACAAACTCGTATTAATTGTAGGCGGTGCAACTGCCATGATTGGCGACCCTTCCGGAAAATCAGAAACAAGACCGGCGCTTTCAAAAGAACAGGTTGAAGAAAACGCAAAATCTTATTTTGACCAAATGTCAATGGTTCTTGATGTTTCAAAAGCCGAAGTTGTAAACAACGCTGACTGGCTGCACAAACTAAACTTTATGGAGCTGTTGCAGCTTGCAGGAAAAGTTACTGTTGCGCAGATGATGACAAGAGATGATTTTGCAAAACGTTATGCAGAAGGAAAACCAATCTCAATCCATGAATTTTTCTATCCTCTAATGCAGGCCTACGATTCCGTCGCTATTGATGCTGATATTGAATTCGGAGGCTCCGACCAGAGATTCAATACACTTTTAGGGCGCGACATTCAAGCCGCTTACGGCAAAAAATACCCTCAGATGGTTATGTTGTTACCTTTGATTGAAGGAACCGACGGACTTGTTAAGATGTCAAAAACTTATCCGGAACACTGTATATCTCTAACGGATTCTGCAAACGATATGTTTGGGAAACTTATGAGTATACCAGATACTCTTATTCCTAAATATTTTGACTTGTTAACGGATATAACTCCTGATGAATTAAAAGAGGTTGAATCGCAGCTGGAATCAGGAAGTGTTAACCCTCGAAATATAAAACTGAGACTCGCCCATACAATAACCTCTGAATACAAAGGGAAAGATGCGGCAGACAAGGCTCAGGAAGAATTTATTAATGTTGTATCCAACAAGGGAATACCTCAGGATATTCCGTCTGTTAAAATTGACGGTGACAAAAATATTCTTGAACTTCTTCTTGAACTTGACTTCGTGCAAAGTAAAGGAGAAGCAAAACGTCTTATACAGGGCGGTGGGGTAAAGCTTGACGGAGAAAAGATTTCTGATATAAATTACACCGTATCTGTTGAGTCAGAGGCTGTTTTACAGGCCGGCAAGAGAAAATTCGCAAAATTGGTTAAATAATGAAAATTTATAATAACATACTTGATTTAATCGGAAATACACCTCTGGTTAAATATTCCGATAACATTCTTTTAAAACTGGAATATTATAATCCGTCAAACTCGGTAAAAGACAGAGCATCATTATATATGCTTAATGACGCTGTTGATAAAGGTTTGGTGGAAAAAGATACAGTAATAATTGAACCGACAAGCGGAAATACCGGTATCGGTCTTGCAATGTGCTGCGCCGTTATGGGGTTAAAAATTATCATCGTTATGCCTGAAAATATGTCAGACGAGAGGAAAAAAATGATAAAAGGATATGGAGCAGAACTTGTTCTGACTCCAAAAGAACTTGGAATGAAAGGTGCAGTTGATAAAGCGGAAGAATTATCAAAACAATATCCTAAATCGTTTATTCCGATGCAGTTTTCAAATCTTTCTAACCCTAAAGCTCATATTGAAACAACATCCAAAGAAATATTCAATGATACCGACGGAAAAGTTGATATAGTTGTTGCCGGAATCGGAACCGGAGGTACAGCAATCGGCATAAAACAAGGGTTATCAAAACTGAAACCGGTGATAAAAGTATTCGGCGTAGAACCCTTTGAAAGCCCTCTGATAACACAAGGAATTGCCGGACCGCATAAAATTCAGGGAATTGGTGCCAATTTTATAACAGATATTTATAAATCGGGTGAACTGGATGGGGTATTGACAGTTAAAGGTGACAGTGCGATAGTTGAGGCAAAAGAACTTGCTAAGACAAAAGGTATATTAGGCGGTATATCTTCAGGTGCAAACCTGTATGCGGCAAAAGAATTATCAAAAAAATATCCGGATAAATTAATTGTCACAATTATTTGTGATTTTGGTGAAAGATATCTGTCTACGGAGTTATTTGATTAGATGTTATTAAGAGCAATAAAAAAAATAAAAGAAGATATTAAAGTTATTTATGACAACGACCCTGCGGCAAAAAATATCCTGGAGGTTTTATTTTGTTATCCGGGTTTGCAGGCACTAATTTCGCACAGAATTGCCCATAAACTCCGATACTGGCATATTCCTTTTATTCCGAGATTTATTTCGTACCTTACAAGAATAATTACCGGTATCGAAATTCATCCGGGGGCAGCAATCGGGAACAGATTTTTTATTGACCACGGAGAAGGAGTCGTAATAGGCGAAACTGCAATAATAGGTGATGACGTTCTGATTTATCAGCAAGTCACCTTAGGCGGAACAGGTAAAGAATCAGGGAAACGCCATCCGACCATTGGTAACAATGTAATTATCGGAGCAGGCGCTAAGGTTCTCGGGAACATTACAATAGGTGACCACGTCAGAATCGGTGCAGGTTCTGTTGTTGTTAACGATGTTCCTGAATATTCGACAGTGGTAGGTGTTCCGGGGCGAGTTGTTCACCAAAAATATATTGCACCAGACGGAACTTTAATGCATAACAGAATTCCGGATCCTGTCAGGTGCGAGCTGAACAGATTGAAATACGAGGTTCTTGATTTGAAAGAAGAGCTGGAAAAATTGCGTTCTTCTGAGAAGAATTGACAAAATACCGTAAATAGTAAATAATATAAGAGTAGGGTAGGGTATCCTGCTCGATACCCTTTTACAGCCCCTACAATATAGATGCTAAAATTAGTAAAATGTGTCCTATTACCACTAGGGCACATTTTATTTTGTTACTAATCAGCTCTATCATTATGCATCACCTCCTTTCCATAACACCTTTTTACAGTAAAGTTTGTTGTGTGAGTTAAGGAGGCTGGTCAAACCTACGGTTAAATTATAGCATAATGTCTATGGTTACATTTTATAATATTCTTGCTAAATCTATCTGTTTTTGCTAGTATAAGTTTATTAAATTTAGTAGAGAGGGACAATTAATATGGATTTAATGAAAGGTAAAAAAGGGGTTATATTTGGGGTTTCTAATACTCACGGTATAGCTTATGCAATAGCAAAACAATTACACGATGCAGGTGCAGAAATCGCTTTCACTTATGCCGGCGAAGCGATGGAAAAAAGAGTTAAACCTATTGCAGAAGGTATGGATGCTAAAATCATTATGAGCTGCGATGTTACTAAAGAAGAGGAAGTAAAAGCAGTTTTTGCAGAATGTGAAAAAGTATACGGCAAACTTGATTTTGTAGTTCACGCTGTTGCTTTTGCACCAAAAGAGGCTTTAATGGGCAGATTTGTTGATACAACTTATGATGCCTGGAATACAGCTTTAGGTGTCAGCGCATACTCACTTGTAACAGTTGCACGTTATGCTGAACCTATTATGAACGAAGGTTCTTCCATATTAGCTCTTACTTACCTTGGATCTGTTAAATCCGTTCCAAGTTATAACGTAATGGGTGTTGCCAAAGCTGCATTAGAATCAGCAATGAGATTCCTGGCTGTTGATTTAGGTCCTAAAGGTATCAGAGTTAACTGCTTATCTTCTGGCCCTGTTAAAACATTAGCTTCAATGGGTATTTCAGGCTTCTCGAAAATGCTTAAAGCAGCAGTTGCAAGATCACCTTTGGGTAGAAATGTTTCTCTTGAAGATGTTGGTAAAGCAGGTTTGTACCTTGCATCTGATTTATCATCAGGTACAACAGGCGAAGTTATCTACTGTGACTGCGGCTGCTACTCTGCTTATGCATCAGCTAAAGAAATGGAAATTATTTCCAATAATTTGGAATTATAGATTTTATAACCAATCAAAAGGACCGCTTGATAAGCGGTCCTTTTTTTGCTATTATATGTGAAGTATCAATGGAATTAGGGTATACTGTTTTGAACTTAAAATCCCGTATAACAAAATTACATTATGATAAGAGTGCAGAAGGTTTTTTGCTTGATTTGCTTGAATTCTTTTCGCTTTTTTACGGGCTTGTCACCAAATTCCGCAACAAATTATATGATAACGGAAGATTAAAGGAAATAAAAGTTGATGCAGATGTTATATCTGTTGGGAATTTAACTACCGGCGGCGTCGGAAAAACTCCTGTGGTGCAAGCAATTGCATCATACTATGTAGATAAGGGAGAGAAGGTTGCAGTTATATCCAGAGGTTACGGTGGTAAACTGTCAAATAAAAAAGTAAACGTTATATCCGACGGTATCAATCTTTTTTATAATGCGGATATGGCAGGCGATGAAGCTTATATGCTTGCTGTAAATCTTAATATGTGCGCTGTTATAACCTGTAAAGACCGTGTTAAAGCTGCCAAATATGCCGTTGAAAAACTTGGTGTTAAAAAGATTATTCTTGATGACGGGTTCCAATACAGAAGGCTGCATCGTGATTTGAACCTATTACTCGTTGATTCAGAAATGGGCTTCGGAAACGAAAAACTTTTACCTGCAGGTCCGCTCAGAGAAGGTCCGGAAGCGTTTGATAGAATAGATAAACTGGTTGTTGTAAACAAATCAAAAGATAATGCAAGAGCGGAAAAACTTGCCAAAATTATGGGTAAAAAATTCAAGTGCGAAGCATTTGTCTGTTATACGTTCCCTGATTATGTTTATAATATAAAAACAGGTGATAATCTTGTTTCCGGAGAAGCTGTTACTGCAATGTGCGCCATCGGACAACCGTCACAGTTTTACAGATTTTTAGAAAATGATTACGAGATTCTTGATAAGGTTACGTTTGATGACCATCACAGATACGTAAAATCTGATATTGCAAAAATCAAAGGAAACATTATAACAACGGAAAAAGATGCCGTAAAACTAGCCAAATTTGACAGGGATAATATTTTTGCTCTTAAGCTTAAACATATCATTGATGTTGAAGGGTTATTAGCAAAATGATTGATATCGATAAAGTTGTTGAGATTCTTCAGCAGGCCGAACAGCCGAGAAGTGATTTTGTACAATTAATGGAAACCTTTCATAACCCTTATCTTGTACTAATCGGGTGTATTTTGAGTCTTAGAACAAACGATAAAACAACTTACCCAGCGACATTAAGAATGCTTGAACTGGCGAAAACACCCGAAGATATGATGAAAGTTAATGTTGAAGATTTAGAAAACGCGATTTATCCTGTCGGATTTTATAAGAATAAAGCAAAACAAATTATTGAATTATCAAAAGAAATTGTTGAAAAATTGGGTGGTAAAGTCCCTGATACAATAGAAGATTTGATAAAATTCAACGGGGTCGGCAGAAAAACCGCAAATCTCGTACTTGCAAAAGGCTTCGGGATACCGGCAATATGCGTTGATGTTCATGTTCACAGAATTTTCAACCGGCTTGGCTATGTAAAAACCAAAACTCCAGAAGAAACAGAATTTGCATTAAGAGAAAAGCTTCCGCAAAAATACTGGCTTGATATAAATACTCTGATGGTTACCCACGGACAAAACGTGTGTAAACCTATTAACCCTAAATGTGATATCTGTCCGATAAAAAAATATTGCGCAAAATAAAAAGTATGATTAAATAATCATACTTGGTTTAAAAAGATAGTGATAGTTGGATTTTTATATTGTATTGTGTATATACTGATTATACAATTTTTAATTAATATATACCAGCAAATTGTATAAATTGTTACAAAAATTAATAATGTAACAATATGTTAATAATTTCTAAAGAAATAAAGAAATGTGCCGTTAAATCTCATATAAGGAACTAGAAAAAGGAGTAAAAATGGGTTTAGCTGCTACACAAGTACGTTTGCTGCAATTAACATCCAGACAGCACCGCATAGAGTATCAAGCTCAAAGAATTCAAGCTCAGAAACTCCAGTTGTCTAATGAGTCAGATAAGGTTTATAACGAGTATATGGCTGCATTAGATGCTAAAAAAGTTCAGTTCAAATATGTCGAAACAAATGGTACGGTTTCATATAAAGATGCAACATTTAATACAATGTTTGGTGGGTATAATAAGGGGGTTCAAATTCCTTACGCCCTTGAAATTTTGAACGGTGATGATGCCGGAAAATTTTATGTCGCAAATCAAACAATGAAAAATGCGTATGATGCTAATGAAAATTGGGCAGCTGTATCAGATGCTGATTTAAAAACGAAATATAACGTTACAATTGACGATAACAATAGAGAAGAATATCAAAAGAAATACATGGGTGAAAAATTCGCAGAACAATATCTTGGGAAAGCTGAGGCGGATTGTGATGTTGAAGAATTTTCGTACTATGTAAATTTATATGCAGCGTTAACAGAAAGCGGTGCAAACGGTGTTAAAGTTTTTGATACCGCAAATTATGGTGATGACTACGAATGGTTAACAAATATGTTAGCTAATGGAGAAATTCTTTTACATAAATACGATGCGGAAGCGGGCGATGATGGCAAAGGTGCTTGGATGGAGGTCGCAGTTTCCACAGATAGTATGCTGCAAGAGGTTGCGGATGAAAAAATATTGAAAAAAGCTGAAGCTAAATATGAAGCTGAAACCTCAAGAATAAACAGAAAAGATACTCAATATGATACACTTCTTTCTCAAACAGAAACAGAAAGAAACGCTATCAAAACAGAAATGGATTCTTTGAAACAAGTCAGAAACGATAATATTGAAAAGACGTTTAAATTATTCTCTTAGAGAATAAAAATAAGATTTCTATATAATTTTTCCCTATAACACATATTGATGACTACTTCGGTAGTCTTTTTCTTTGTGTAAACATATTCTGTAAAAAAAGAGTAACTGTTTATAAGTTACTCAAAATAATTTCCCACAATATTATTCTTTTTTAATCGACTATGTTAACTCTGCCGGTTTGATTTATAACAATCGGCTTGTTTTGGTGTTTAATATAGTCGCATACGAGTTTGTCTTTATCGAATTCAAAAACTTTTTCCTCTCTGCCGACATAGTTTAGGGATGAAACTTTGTCCCCGCCTCTCATTACGAATGAATCGGCGGCGATACGATAAGTTTTGGTTGTACTTGGATTTGTGATATTAATAGGGGTTTCTTTACCGTCGTTATCAACTTTTGTCATAGAAAGAAGTTCTCCGTCTGATTTTCTGACAGTATATTTCACTCCTGATACTGCAAATAAACCCGGTCTTGAATTTACTAATGTTTTTGCTGTAAATTTGAATGCATCAACCAAATCTTTTTCTGTTACGTTTGCGATAACCATTTGGTTGTGGAATGGTGAAATCATTTTTGCATCAAGAGTTGTAAATGTTCCGGGTTCAAATGTTGAGCGCAGGTTTGCAGAATTTAAGAATGCAATTTCTACTCCCAGTTCATTTTTCATTGCATCTGCAATAAAGTTTGCCTGTGGGTTTTCCTGAGTTAATTTATTTTCCGGCTCAGGCAGAACAGAGGCTATGTATCCTACTTCTTCATTATTTGACATGTCGGATTCTAATAGTGTTTGATAGATTAAATTTCTTCCGTATTTTTTCGTCGGAATGATATTATTTTGAACGGATTTGATTACTCCGTTATCATCAAATTCGACATTCAATATCCCAAAATGATCTCCGTCTTTACCGCCGTTAGTTATTACAACCGGTTCTCCGGATTTTGATGTCAAAAGATTCTCGCCCGGGGTTACATCTTTTACAAGGTTATGTGAGTGACCGCCAATTATTATATCTACTCCTGATAAGTTTTTGGCGGCAATTTGGTCATTTTTATAGCCCATATGTGAGAGAAGAATAACGTGTTTTATTCCTTCTTTCTCCATCTTCTTTTGTTCTTCTTGAACACCTTTTATAGTATCTTCAAGGTTATCAACCTGACAGTCGTCATAATAGTCTGCGTGGGTATATCTGTCATTCATATCAATAGGCGAAACACCTATTATACCGACTTTTTTACCCTTGATTTCAGTCACGATTGAATTAATAAATCTGTCGTTAATCGGGGCTTTGTTTGTTTCTCTATATAATCTTTCGGCTTCTTTAGGATCCGGTATAACTTGACGGTAGTTGACATCAACAAGTTTTGTTTTCAAATCTTTAGTCAGATTCATGAATGTTTTTTGATCCATATCTAATTCATGGTTTCCGACAGGTGAAGCATTAATGTTTGCAAGGTTCATATATTTAGCAACACCTCTATTCAGGTTAATATTTTTTTCATCCCCCAAAAAGTTGTCACCGCCTGACAAACGTATATCGCAAGTTTGAAGAGGTAATATGGTTCTCTCCATTTTGGTTAACTGACCGTGAAAATCATTGATATAGCCGATATTAAAGGTTGTAGTTGCAGTTTTTGACTGCTCATTTCCCTGAGGCTTTTGAGCTTGTCTGCTTGCTGCAGTTTGTGCCGCTGCACGAAATCTAATATTGTTGGAGAAATTATTTATAATCATACTACACCTGCTTATATAATGCAGGAAATAATATTTTTTTGTCAGTTTATTAATATATTGTTACATTGAAAGATATTTCAAGCATTCTCTTAATAACTCTTCGGAATCGTTTGGATTGCTTAATTTTGAAATAACAACAGAAATAGCAGTTTTTATTTCATCATATTCGTAACCCAGAGATTGTAGTACCGCAAATGTATCCTGTGTTGCTTGGGATTCCGTAATTTTAGAATCCTCCGATTTGATAGGGGTAATATTTGCTTTTATCAATTTATCTCTTAATTCCAGAATTATTTTTTGTGCAAGTTTTGTTCCGACACCTTTCGCCAGAGTTAATTCTTTATAATCTTCATTAATAACGAGTGATATTAGGCTGCAGGTATCAAATTTGCCTAAAAGAGCAAGTCCCATTTTAACTCCGACACCGGATACCGAGGTTAAAATCTTGAATATATCTCGTGTTTCTTTTGTTAAAAAACCGCATAAAAACATTGAATCTTCTTTATGTATCAAAGATACATATATTTTTACTTCTGAATTAACGTCAGGAGATTGTGTATAATCCATTTCCGAGGTTTCTATCTTATACCCGACTCCGTTAACTTCAACAACAAGGTAAAATCCTGTTTGTGTTGATTGTTTATCGACAAGACAGCCTTTTAGATATTCAAACATGCTACTCTCCCTGAAATTAATTCATTAGTTTTTATTCGGACTTCTTTATCTATTTCAAAAATCTCATCGATACTTGGATTTTGTACGTGGTCGAATTTTGAATAAATATCTTCTGTTATTTGATAAATATCATATAATTTTATCTGCCCTTTCAAGAATGCAAAAACTGCTTCTTCGTCAGCGGCATTTAGTACAACCGTTGATGAGCCGCCTTGTTTCCCTGCATTGTATGCCAACGATAAAAACTTAAATTTATCGTAATCAGGTTTTTCAAAATCCAATCTTGCAATCTCTGAGAAACTAAAAGACTTAGATTTGATACCTTCGTATCTTTCCGGATAACATATTGCGTATTGAATAGGAATATGCATGCTAGGCAGCCCAAGTTGTGCAATAACACTGCCGTCAACGTATTCGATTGCAGAATGCACAATACTTTGCGGATGGATAACAACATCAATGTTATCATAATCCATATCAAATAAGTGGTGTGCCTCAATAATTTCAAGCCCTTTATTCATCAATGTTGCGCTATCCACAGTTATTTTCGGCCCCATATTCCATCTCGGATGTGCAAGAGCCTGTTCAACTGTTGCATTTTTCATATCCTCAACGGTCTTATGTAGAAAAGGTCCGCCTGAGGCTGTAATAATAAGTTTTGATACCTGAGAAATATCTTTTATACATTGATGTATTGCACAATGCTCGCTATCTACAGGGATTATTGCAACGCCGTTTTCTTTTGCTTTTTGCATCACTATATCACCTGCCATAACCAGAGTTTCTTTATTGGCAAGAGCTATATTAATTTTGTTTTGAATAGCTGTAAGAGTTGGTTTTAGTCCGATTTTACCTGAGCAAGCCATCAAAATTATATCGTTTTCTTGATTAGAGCATATCTCTTCCAAGCCTTGACTGCCTGATAGGACATTATCACAGCCGATTACTTTATCTGCATCTTTTGATACCGAAACGTATTTAGGGTGGAATTTTGCTATTTGCTCATTAATTTTATCAATATTAGAACCTGCAGCAAGTGCAAGTATTTCAAACTTATCCCCTAATTTTTCTATCACTTCCAAGGCCTGAGTTCCGATAGAACCGGTTGAGCCTATAATACTTATCTTTCTCTTCATAGTTTAATTATATCCCAAAAAGTTAATAAAGCGGAATTTAAAAATCCCGCTTCATTGATTATTTAACATCTTGTTTAATGATTATCAGATTATTTATTACCTTCATTGCAACAGTCGGAAGAACAACGTGTTCAAGTCCGTCAGCGATGGAAAGAATTCCGCCTGCTTTCAATGTTACATCTTCACCTTTGTATTGAAAAGTGTATTCGGTATCTCTATCTGATCTGATTGTTATTTGATTTTCTGACATTTTAATATTTTCCTCTTATTCCAAAAAATTACACCAAAGACAGGATAACCTATCTTTGGTGTTTTTTAATCCTCTGACTAGTCAAAAACGTATCCGATGATAGCTGCTTCTCTAGCTTTTTTAACAGCTTTAGCTATCATTCTTTGGTGTCTTGCACAGTTGCCTGTTACACGTCTAGGAATGATTTTGCCTGCTTCTGTTAAATATCTTTTCAACTTAGCAGCATCTTTGTAATCGATACTGTCTACGTGATCAGCACAAAAACTGCAGCTTTTACGTTTTTTTCTGTCTTGTTCTTGTCTTGCCATTGTTTTAGTTTTGCCTTTCTAGCCTTAATTTATTACTATTTACATTACTTATTTATAAATGGGAAACCCTAGAACGGGATTTCTTCTTCTCCGATTAGTTCTTCGGAAAATTCTTCTTCTGCAAATTTGGATATTTCACCGCTTGATTGTGCCGGTGATGAAGAAGATGAAACTGCTCCCATTTTTTCAATTGCGTTAGCATCTATTTCAAAAATCTTACGTTCTGAGCCGTCTTCCATTTTGGCGTTTGCAGTTTGTAATCTGCCTTCGACCAAAATTTTATCACCTTTAGAAATACTTTCCAAAACTGGTTCAAGTATTGTTCTTGTTGATAATACCCGAATAAGAGTTTCCTCTCTGTCACCAATATTTAGAATTAAAGAATAAACAGCGACATTGTTTTGAGTAAAGCGTTTTTCAGGTGCTCTGAATACGGTTCCCGTAACAACAGATTTTGCTATTGTCATTTATTATACCTCTTGAGCTGTTTTTTCGTATGTCATAAACATTGTTCTTAAGATGCTGTCATTTAAACGTAATTGTCTTTTGAAGTCAGCAACTTTTGATTCGTCTAAAGAAATAATAAAGTTTACAAAGAAACCATCTCTGAAGTTATTGATTTCGTAAGCCAATTTTTTACGGCCCATTTTATCTGTTGAATTTACGCTGCCTTTTAATGTTTCAACATCAGATGTTAATTTAGCAACTAATTTATCAATTTCTTCTGCGTCAGTGTTTGGTTTGTAAACAACTAATAATTCGTATTGTTTCATATTTATAATTCTCCTTATATTACAATGTAATTAAAATACTATCATAAACATAAGAATTACAATACGTATTCGGCATAAAAATTATAATTTGCAGGACCAATCAGATAGATGTCACTATTTTTATCATACTCATATCCAGTCCAGTCAACGGTTACAACCCCACCAGGTAAATTTACTTTAACTTTACAGTCTGTTAAGTTATTTAAAACACCCATTACAACAGCGGCGCATGCACCTGTACCGCAAGCAAGTGTTATACCACATCCTCTTTCATAGACACAGAAATCTATTTCTTCTCTTGAGCGGATATTTACAAACTCTACATTGGTATGTTCAGGGAATAGCGGATGGCATTCCAAGTCCGGACCGTATAATCGTGCCATTTCATAAACATCTTCTTTTGTAAAAATTACGCAATGCGGATTTCCCATAGAAACTGCATTTGCTTTGAAAGTTCGGCCTTTTGCTTCTATATCAAAATTAAATATATCCGTTCCTCTAAAAGGTATTTTAGCAATTTCAAATATTGGTTTAGACATATTTACGCTAACCAGGTTGCAATCCAATACTTCCGGCCATATAACTCCTGCTCCGGTCATAACTGAAAATTGTTTTTTGTTAACCAGTCCGTTATCAACGACATATTTTGCGAAACATCTCATTCCGTTACCGCACATTTGAGCTGTTGAGCCGTCAGAGTTATAAAAATACCATTCGATATCAGTTTGACGGTTTCTTGGCAAACTTGGGATAATCATACCGTCGGCACCGACTCCGAAATGTCTGTCACATATTTTGACGGCTAAATCAGCCATTGACATTCCGGTTTTGTCAAATTCGCGTTTATCAATTATAACAAAATCGTTGCCGCAGCCGTTCATTTTGGTTATATTAATTGTCTCTTGCATATAAATCTCCTGATTATCAATTTATTATACAGCAACAAGAGAGAATCGTCTATTTTTTAATTCGTGCCTATCATCAAACAGATCAATATCTGATGTATAGATTTTTACGTACTTATCATATTTCATCAGATAAAGTGATGCCAGCATTTTATCATTCATATTTATAATTGATATTTGTCTTTGTTTGCTTAGTTTTTCAAACATCATAAAAAACTTATTTGAACAGGTTTTAACAATGCTTAAGTCAAATGCTAGTTGCTTATCTCTAGGCATGGAACGATAGGCAATCCCCAGAAAATCTGCCATTTCCGGGGTAATTTCGTGACAGTCGGGATTTAGGATGTAGTGAGTTGGAGTTGAATAAACTTTCATATTATTATTTTAACAATTTGTTGAAATAATATAATTATCCTAAATTATGAAAAAGCTCTAACTAAAGTTAGAACTTTTGATAACAAAATATTTGTTTTGTTATCAAAGTCATTTTTTATAAAAACAATATTTTTTATTGTCCTCCGGACAGGGTCTTCCAGACGGGGTCGCTTTGCCGCCAAAGCGACACAAACCGGTACTCTGCACTTCGTTCGCACATCAAAAGTAAAGCTCAACTCAAGCGGGTAAACTCGGTTCTTCGAACCTCAGACAATACCCGCCTTGTCATTGTTTCGCTAACATTGATGGCTCACTACGTGGAGAGTACAAAAATAAAAGATTAAAATAAAATAAAAAAATATAAATATAAATAATTTAACCAAAACGCAATCCTAATCTTTTGATGTTACAACCTTTACGGAATGAGCAGGGGTAAATAAAATAATAGTTTAGTGTCAGTTAACGAAACAACGGTGAGCCGGTGCTGTCTGAGCGAAGCGAGTTCACCGGCTGAATGTTGAGTTATACTGACACTATTTAGTCGGCGTCTTTTTCTTTCTTTTCTCTATTTCTTTCTTTTTAAACCGCAATAAAAAGAAAGAAATAGAGTGCGGAGTTTGAGGCTGCATAAGCCTCAATATTAATTATTTCCAAAGAAATGGGGATGCGGGGTGCAGGGGTGCATAAACCCCGCATCAATTTGGTTAACCTGCCGGAGGCAAAAAGAAAAAGCTTTTATTTGAATTATCTGTGTGGGTTATTGAGGGGCACAGCCCCCAATACAATTATTTATTTTTTGATAACAAAACAAATATTGTGGTATATTTGTTTTATGATTTACAGCATTATTTCTACAATATTATTTATAATAATTTTACCATTCTGGTATTTGATAAGTTTGTTTAACTCAAAACTTGGTTATGGTTTTAAACAAAAACTCGGGTTTGGACTTGGTAAACCCTTTGATAAAAAATCTATCGTTTTTTACGGCGTATCAGTAGGTGAAATACTTGCGCTTCAAAAACTCATAAAAGATACAAAACAACAGTTTCAGGATTATAATATCGTTGTTACAACAGGAACCAAAACAGGGCAGGAAACCGCAAAACAAAAGCTTGCGGATACTGCTGATTATATAACATATTTCCCGTTTGATTTCCCGTTTTGTATAAACAATTTTTTCAAAAAAGTGAATCCCGCCGTAATTATTGTTGCGGAAACCGAATTATGGCCTAATATCGGTTACTGCTCCAAAAAACATAATATACCGCTTATCATCGTAAACGGCAGAATGTCTGATAGAACTTACGGGAGCTATAAAAAACTTTCGCTGTTTTTTAAACCAGTTTTGAAAAAGTATACTAAAATTCTGACCCAGAGTGAATCTGATAACAATAAACTCATATCAATAGGGGCAAATCCTGATACCACAAAGATTATGGGAAATCTAAAGTTTGATATTGATGTAAATTTGGAGAATTTTTCACCAATTAACAAAAATCCCGGTGACAGGATAATAATAGCAGGAAGTACTCATACGGGTGAAGATGAAATTATTTTGACAGTGTTTAATAAAATCCGTAATGAAAATATAAAACTTCTTGTTGCGCCAAGGCATCCAGAACGCAACGATTCCGTTTACGATTTATTTCGCCAAACAGGTTTAAAAGTTGGCAGACGCTCATCCGGTGATGATTTTACGAACCATGATATTATAATTTTGGATACATTGGGTGAACTTGGAAAAATGTATTCAATATGTGATTTTGCATTTATCGGCGGCAGCTTTAATAAAACCGGCGGCCATAATCCGTTAGAGTCCGTAATTTTTAATAAACCTGTAATTTCCGGTCCGAATATTCAAAACTTCAAAGATATTTATGCAATAATAACCCGTACGGATGCAGGTGTGATTGTTAAAGATGAAGCAGAGCTTATAGAGCAGATGCAAAAACTGATTGAAAATCAAGAATACTATAAGAAAGCATGTGATGATTGCAAATTCGTTTTTGACCAAAACCGCGGAGCTACTCAATACGTAATAAATGAGTTGAAAACATTAATCAATATGTAATTCTTGTTCTAAAACCTTCAGGGGAATTTGTGTTTCTTTTTTTACTGCTTCGTATTCAAGTGCCGAATTTGTATCCGGAACTACATTAAACCAGTTTAGACCAACGTGATTTGGAATTTCACGTTTTTTGATATTGTTTTTATTATCCATGGTAACTTTATCAAGCCCGCGCCATTCTTTTTCTTTCAGGTTATATTCGTTAAAATAAAGAATTGTTTCTTTAGGTTTAATTTCTTTAACCCATGCTTTATACGTTCTGTTTTTCGGGGCGTACCGTACCGATGCTTTGTCCAGATATAAATTGTTTCCTATTTTAACCCATTCGGCAGCAGTAGCAGGTAATGTAATACTTAATAACAAAAATAATATAACAAACTTTTTCATATTATGTAAATTAACATAATTTGCGCCTCTTTACAAGGAGGATTTTTTTAGATATAATAATTTTATAGTTCAAGAAGGAACGGCTCAGCCCGTTCCTTTTTTTAATAAATAGGAGTGGGTTATGAAACAAGATTTGAACAGGCATGAGATTCTTGAAAAAATCACACCGCTCATTGAAAATACGGCAATGAGATTTGATTTAATACCGATAGAAATTGATTTTGCAAAAGAAAATCATCGTTGGTTCTTAAGAATATTTTTGTATTCTCATAAACGTCCTATTACTCTTGATGACTGTGAAAATGTTACAAGAAGCTTGAATGATTTCTTAGACGAAATTATTCCGGTTAAATACTATTTGGAGGTATCATCTCCTGGGTTAGAGCGAAAATTCAAATCCGATAAGGAGTTTGAGATTTTTAAAAACAAACGTATCAGTATAAAACTCAAACAGCCTTTAGAAGGAGAAACAGAAAGGATTTTCAAAGGTGAAATCCTTGACTGGTCTGATACCGAAGGACTTACATTTTTCAGATTTGATGACGGGCAGGAGCTGCAGATTCCGAAATCAAATATACAGTCAGCAAAATTATACGTAGATTAATAAGAAAGGATATAAACATGATTAAAATCGGAACAGCGTTATTTGAGGCTTGCGAAGAGCTTGAAAGAGAACGCGGAATTGCAAAAGATGTAATTATTGCATCATTGGAAGATGCTATGGTTGCAGCTTATAAAAGACACTTAAGAATCAAAGATGCAACAAATATTGAATCAATCCTTGATGAACAATCAGGCGAAATCGGGGTATTCAGAACAAAAGTTGTTGTTGATAACGTAGAAGATCCTGATACTGAAATATCTTTAGAAGATGCAAAAGAAATTGATGAAGATGTAGAAGTTGATGACGAAGTAAAAATCGAAGTAACACCTGAACAATTCGGCCGTATTGCTGCTCAAACAGCAAAACAAGTTATTACTCAAAGAATCAGAGATGCTGAAAGAAACAATATCTTAAACGAATTCTTGGAAAAGAAAGGTTCTTTGACAACAGGTATTATTCAACGTGTTGAAAACAGAAACGTTATTGTAAACATCGGTAAAACTGATGCTATAATGCCTCAAAGAGAACAAATTCCGGGTGAATACTACAAACCGGGCAACAGAATCAGAGTATTTGTTCTTAACGTAAAAGAAACAAACAGACTCCCTCAAGTTATTGTTTCACACGCACACGCAGAAATTGTTAAGGAATTATTTGAACTTGAAGTTCCTGAAATTGAAGACGGTATTGTAGAAATTAAATCAATCGCACGTGAGGCAGGATTCAGAACAAAACTTGCCGTATGGTCAAACGATCCTGAAGTTGACAGCGTAGGTGCTTGTATCGGACCTAGAGGTTCAAGAATCCAGACTATCGTGAGCGAATTGAAAAACGAAAAAATTGATATCGTAAGATGGTCAGAAGATCCGGTTGAATATATTGTAAACGCAATATCTCCGGCAAGAGTTGTTTCAGTTGATATTATGGCTGATGATGAAGATTCAAAAGAAGCTATGGTTGTTGTTCCTGATGATCAGTTGTCGCTTGCAATCGGTCGTGACGGACAAAACGTAAGACTGGCTCACAAGCTTACTCACTGGAAGATAGATATCAAGAGTGTATCTCAAATGGAACAGGCAGAAGCTGAAAATATCCAAAACTATTCTGAAGAACCTGTTCAAGAAGATTACGAAGATGAAATCGAAAACAGTGAAATTCAAGAGGAAATCGAAGAAGAAATGAATCAACAAGCCGTTGATGACGAAGATTTCGCTCAAGAAGAAGCCCAAGAAGAAGCTTCCGAAGAAGAATAAAATATTGAATACTTTAATAAAAAATAACCGTCGTTTTTCGGCGGTTATTTTTGTTTTTTATTTCCTATGTTATAATCAATTCGTACAGATAATTTGGAGTAGTATATTATGAAAATCAGAGCAAGCCATATTTTGGTAAAAACAGAAGAAGAAGCTAAAAAGTTGTTAGAAGAAATCAATAACGGTGCCGATTTTGCGGAACTGGCGAAGGAGCATTCAATTTGTCCTTCATCTCGTGACGGCGGGGATTTAAGATTCTTCGGCAAAGGTATGATGGTTAAACCTTTTGAAGAAGCAGCTTTTGCACTTAAAAAAGGTGAAGTTTCAGAGCCGGTACAAACTCAGTTCGGTTGGCACTTAATTAAACTAACAGATATACAAGATTAATGGATAATTTTGATTTAACAAAGATTGGAGTTGACTATTTGCTGGTCAACTCCACTAATAAATTTTTGCTTGAATACGTTCCGATTGAAGAAAATTCCGTTAATAAATTAACCGGATTTACGGGAGATGTCGGAGATGCTTTAATTTGTCCGGATGGGAAAGTTCTTCTTTTTGTTGATTCAAGATTCCATATTCAGGCAGATTTGGAGGTCGACCATTCAAAAGTTGAGGTTGTAAAACTTAAACTCGGACAAAAAATTGATGATGAAATTTGTTTAAAAATCAAGCCAAATAGCGTATTAGGAATCGATTTATCAAAGGTTTCACAAAGCCGATACGAATATTTAACCCTTCTCTTGAAAGAATTAAACGTTCAAATAAAAGGATACGTATCTGATGAAATCTGCAGAGCCGGTGAATTCGTTCAGGTTGACGAGCCTAAAATGATTAAAGATAATATTCTGATTACAAAATCAGATGAACTTGCTTATATTTCAGGGATTAGAAGTTTTACATACAATTATTCAACAAAAGTTGACGGGAAATTACTAATCCTTGACGGAAAAAGATATCTGTTTACCGATTATAAAGGTGAAAATGCAAGACCGTTGAAGGAGTTTAATGAGTTTATTAAAACGGTTGAAACAGCTTTAAAAGTTGATAAAGCTTCAATTACTGCCGAAGATTATTCTTTGATAAAGAATCCGGTTCCAGTAAAATCTCCGGTTAAAGCAATGAAATCTGTCAAAACAAAATCGGAAATTGAACATATGAAATACTGTTTTGATATGACTGATAAAGCTCTGCGTACTACCCGTGATTGGATTATGGAGAATGATAATCTCTCCGAATACGATATTGCGAATCAGCTGGAAAGTAATTTTAGAAAATTCGGTGCAAAATCATTGAGTTTTCAATCTATTGTCGCAATCAATGAAAATTCTGCGCTTGCACATTACAATAAATCCGATAAGAATAAAATTCTTAAAGACGGCGATTTAGTTCTTATAGATTGCGGTGCTTATTATGATAGGGGGCTTGCGACTGATATTACAAGAGTTTTTGTAAAGGGTGAGCCGTCAGAACTTCAGAAAAAAGTTTATACAACGGTATTAAAGGTATTTTTAAACTGTTATAATTATCAAATGACGAATCAAACAACAGGGTATGAGATAGATAAACTGGCGCATTGTATTTTTGATAAAAATCCTGTGGACGGATTTGAATTTTCTCATGGTTTGGGGCACGGGGTCGGGATTTCCGTACATGAGGCGCCGCCTAATTTGAGTAAAAATGAGATAGCCAAAACGGTTATAAAAAATAATATGTGTTTTACAATAGAGCCCGGTTTGTATAACGAAAAAGAATTCGGGGTAAGGCTGGAAAATACCTGCCATCTTGAAGATGGTGAAATAGTTTCGTTTGCGAAAATGCCTTTTGAGAAAAAACTGATAAATATGTCACTTTTGTCGGATTCGGAAAAAGAATATCTTAACGATTTTGAGGTGGTTTGATGGAGATAACCAGTGTAAATAATGATTTGGTGAAAGAAACCGCAAAACTCCAACAAAAAAAATATCGTGATGAAACCGGATTATTTCTTTTGGAGGGGTTTAAGGCAGTGGACGAGGCCTGCGTTTCAGGAGTAAAAATAAAACGTGTTTTTATCGAAAAAGGGAGAGGAAAATCTTGTGGTTTATCATTTTCTAATGGGACTGAAATAATAGAAACTAACGCTGCGGTTTTGAAAAAAATTTCGACAACCTCAACTCCGCCGGAGATTGTTGCGGTTGCTTATCAGGTTGAGAATTCATTTGATAACTTGGGGAAAAATGTTGTATTACTGGAAAATATTCGGGATTTAGGAAACCTTGGTACAATTATCAGAACCTCTGTTGCGTTCGGAGTTGATTCCATTGTTTTGTTTGGCGATACCGTTGATATATATAACCCTAAGGTTGTCCGCTCGGCGGTCGGTCAGTTATGGAAGATTAATATTATACATATTTCTGATATTAATGAGTTAAAGAAATATTTTTCGAATTACAAAAGATTTGCAACACTTCCGAAATCAGATAACAGCAAATATTTATCAGAGGTTAAGTTTTCTGACGAATATAAACTTGTAATGTTCGGTTCGGAGGCAGACGGATTGTCCGAGGATTTGAAAAGCTTTGCAACCGATAATATCACAATCGAAATGAAGGATAACGTTGAATCCTTGAATTTAAGTATTTCGGCAGGGGTTGTTTTGTATAAAATATTTATTTAATTAAAATTTAAAATTTGTTAGTATGCCGAGGTCAAGCTCTAATACCTTTGCGATTTTACATAAATTTTTTACCGTAATATTCCCGATGCCTCGTTCCAAATTTTTAATCGTAGAAACACTTACACCGCTATATTCCGCTAACTCTTCTTGTGAAAGATTTCTTTTATCTCTTTCAAATTTTATTTTATATGCAAGTTTCAATGCTTCTTCATTATCCATAACTTATATATTATATTCTTGACTTGCAATCTTCAAGTTGATAAAATACACTTAAGTATAATATATTATACTTAAGTGTATTTTGGGCGAGGTAAAATATCATGATAATAGAAGAACTTGATAAACGTTTAGAAAGTAAACTTGAATTTTTAAGACATGATTTGGAGTATCAAATAGAATCACTTTGTGCGATTATGAGTGCACTTGATTCAATTAGTTATCTTTTATTTTTAAAAGAAAAATTTAAATATGCTGATATATCATTGAACAAAGATTCCGATAAAAGAGAAAAGTAATTTCTAAAATATCTTAACAAATCCTGCTTTACTAAACTCTATTTGGTCTTTGTATGAAAATATTTTTTGAAAAATATATCTTTTATTTCAATATCAAACAAAACAAAACATAATATAATAAGGGAAATCCAAGAATCACCATATTTAAACATTGGTCCCAGAAATAATTCAAATATTGCTCCTAGCATCAGCAAAAGGGCAAAACAACTCATAATTGTTATTGGTATAAAGCAAGAAAAAATACCAAAGCGGAATAATATATCATATACCTTATTTTTAACATTTAAACCAACTTGTTTTTTTAAAATACGTGATAAGACAAATAATATCAAAAACTCGCATAAAAAACCTGCTGAAAAATATATTAAAAATATAACTGCTTTTACCACAAACATAATACTTCCTAAGACAAGAATAATTCCGGGAAAATATCTTCCATAATGCAGTATACTTATAAGCGTATATATACACAAACCTAATACCCAGTATCCGGTTATTGATAAAATATTAAAACTTAAAAATCTTTTTAAATAATCCATGGATGTATCTTAGTACAAATTTCACAAAAAAGAAACATTTATTATGTATTCAATGATACTTTTATAGTAGGTATTTAAGCATTTTACAGAGTCCTACATATTAATTTAAATGTAAAGAATTGTAAAAAAGTTGCCCATATAAAACCGAAAATTTATAATAAATAACATACATTTATTGACCCCTACTTAAAATAATGTTTTATTATTTTATACAATTTTTGAAAGGATTTTTTATGAAAAAAACACAAATAATTAATTTACCCACAATGCTAATGTATGCCGAATGCGGCTACAAAAAAAATCACAATTATCCGGTAGAAAGTAAGTTAATTCCTTGTAAAAACGGAATCAATAATGATAACGGATTTGCAGCAAAGGTATTTCTGGACAAACCAACAAAACAAATAGTTATTTCAATCAGTGGTACTGATTTGTCAACTATATCTTGGGATTTAATAAATGATATAAGTAACGATTTAAACATGCCTGCCGGAAATCTACCGCCGCAATATGAAAGTGCACTGGCATTGTATAATGAGGTCAGGGCAAAGTATCCCGATACTCCGATTATATTTACCGGACACTCGTTAGGCGGCAGTATTTGTCAGGTGTTAGCCAAAATGACAGGTGAATTTGCTATTACCTTTAATGCTTTTTCTACCGGAATGGAGAAGGGCAAAGATTATTCTAATATTATAAATATTATCAATTCTGAAGATTTTATTTCTATGTCAGATATTAATACACAGCCCGGAAAAATATATATTACAGAAAATAAATCAGGTAATCTTTTAATGCCCAAATTTGGTTATTCTAAAGAACATAAACTTGAAAATCTCAGACTATTCGATATTAAAGAATATAAACGAAACAGTGTCCGCTCATTTTTTGATAAAATACGTGCAGGTGATGAGTTTAAATATGTAGCAGGGGGTGTTGCATTAGATAGGCTAAAAGGAGTATTTTCTCTTTGGGATTCAGTAAGAGAAATGAAAGAATATGCAAATGCATCAGATCCTTGGAATTCACCTTATAAATCCGGGATGAATAACCCTATACGCAATACAAGCCAATATTCAAAATTTGTTGATTCGTCCAAATCAAAAAGATTATACGGCGGTGTATCAAACGATGAAGGACATTGGGTTACTATTGACGGGAATCATGTATTCATTGAAGATTAATAATTTTTGCAAAGACCAAATAGAACTAAACTCTATTTGGTCTTTGGCCTAAAATATTTTTTGAAAAATATATCTTTTATTTCAATATCAAAAATGGCAACGATTAATGCTATTAAAGATGTATATGTAAGCTCTACATTGTGTGGAAGTATGTATAAAACCAAAAATGTTAAAAATAATGCCAATATTATTGTAATAGGAATAGTACAGCAACATATTCCAAGTCTGAAGAGGATATCATATACTTTGTTTTTAATATTCAAATATACTTGTTTTTTTAAAATACGCGATAAGACAAATAATATCAAAAACTCGCATAAAAAAACTGCAGAAAAACATATTAAAAATATAACAGCATATGCAACAAACATAATACTTCCTAAAACAAGAGGCATACTGGGACAATTTTCCCCATAATGCAGTATACTTATAAGCGTATATATACACAAACCTAATACCCAGTATCCGATTATTGATAAAATATTACAAGTTAAAAATCTTTTTAAATAATCCATGGATTTATTTTAATACAAATTTTATCCAAAAGAAATCTAAAAATATCTTAACAAACCCTAAAGATTTTATTGAATATGCCGATAAATATACTTGTATGCGTATCGGAAGTATTCAATCAACTTATACATTTGCATTTGCAGCTCCTTATGTCGATTCTGAGGAACAGGAGATTGCGGCAAAATTACTTGCACTCGGAGAAACCCCGACCGGGGATAAAACGACGGACAGGGCTAAGCTGCACCGCCTGGAATACGAGAAAGCAAAACAAGAAAGCACCGTATCCTCTAACAAGTTTTTGACTGTGTCTACTGCCGAACAAGAACGTATTCAGGATAAAAAGAAAGAAAAGCGCAAAGAAACAACACCAAAAACTGATGAGATGAAAGGTGCAGCTATTCTTGCGGAATATAATCGTATGTTTCTTGTATAATTAGGTTATGAATATTACACAAGAATTTGATACGATAGCTGCAATTTCAACACCGCTTGGTATGGGCGGAGTCGGTGTTATTCGTATCTCCGGTGACAAGGCATTTGATGTTATAAAAAAGATTTATTCAAAACAGGATTTTAAGCCAAATACAATTTCCCACGGGTGGATTGGTTTTAATGACGGCGGAAATTTCAGAAAAGTCGATGAAGTTCTTGTTTTACCGTTTTTTGCACCTCACAGTTATACGGGAGAAGATGTTGTTGAAATCCACTGCCACGGTGGGGTCAATATTGTAAAAAAAATTCTTTCACTCTGTCTTGAGAACGGATGCAGACCGGCAGAGAAGGGGGAATTTACAAAACGTGCATTCCTGAATAAGAAAATGGATTTATCGCAAGCCGAAGCCGTTGCGGATTTGATTCATTCCAAAACGCAGGATTTTGTTGAGGTGTCTGCAAAAAATTTATCCGGAGTTTTGGCAAACAAAATAAAAGAAATCAGAAAATCTATAATGGATATTTTATCAAGAATTGTTGCCGGAATAGATTTCCCTGAAGATGTTGCAGAACCTGAATATTCGTATCTTACGGAGGAAATTTCAAAGAGCATAAATGAAATAGATTCAATTCTTAAATCTGCATCAACATCAAATATTATGCGTCAGGGAGTTTCGGTTGCGATTGTGGGGCGCCCGAATGTCGGTAAATCATCTTTATTTAATACTCTGTTAAACCTTGATAGAGCGATAGTTACGGATATTGCAGGTACGACCCGTGATGTGCTGCGTGAAACATTGGATTTCGGAATCCCGGTTACATTAATAGATACGGCAGGGATAAGAGAAGGGGATTCTGTTTCAAAAGTAGAAGAAATAGGTATAAAATACTCTAAGCAATCTCTTGATGAGGCGGATTTGGTGTTATTCCTTTATGATGCGAGTGCCGGCATGACCGAAGAGGATGAAATAATCTGGAATCTGGCAAAAACAAAGAATAATATACGTATTGCCAATAAATCTGATTTAGTTGAGGAAAGAGCCTCTGATGCGTATTATATTTCCACTAAAACGAAAGAAGGCGTTGAAGAAATCAGGGATTTAATAAAATCAAAAGTCTGCGAGGTTAATCCGGAATCCTTGGAATTTGCGACAAATACTCGCCAGCAAGAGTGTTTAAGACTAGCAAAAAACAGTCTTACTCTGGCTCTTGAGGCTGCAGAACGTGAAGAGCTGCAGGATTTAATTTCTATTGATATTAAATCGGCGCTTATGTCGCTTGATGAATTAACCGGCGAAGTTGTAACCGACGAGGTTTTGAATAATATTTTTGACAACTTCTGCATTGGTAAATAGCGATTATTTAGACAGATTGTTATTCAGATTCAGTGCGTTTTTCTTCGCTATATCTTGTTTATCCTTTTTCTTGGCTGCGGCTTCTGACCGTTCTCTTGAAATTTGATCGGCAAACGGGTTGCCTTTGATTTTGGAGCCTTCTTTGGACAATTCTTTTGATATCTGATATTGGATAGTGTTGGCTTTTGTCAGGTATTTTGTCAGGCGATCGTATTTTTCTTCTTTTTCTCCGTAAGGTGCCTGCAGAGAAACGAGTTCGTCAACGTTCTGGTTTATATTCTGGAGTTTATTTAGCGCTGTTTTTAAATCCCTTCCGGAGTTGAATCTTTTTGAGATTTTGGCAAGAATTTTGTTGTTGATAAAATCTGAAACATTTTGTTTAAATTCCGAAAATACGTTTTTTTTAGGTTTCATTAATGAGGTAAGGTTTCCGGTTAATTTCCTTGTTATATCGGCTCCCTGGTAAATTTTGTATAAATCGTTCAGCTGGTATTCAATAGAGTGTTTTTTCATTGTAAGCATATCAACTTTTTCTGTGTCGTTGAGGGCTTCCGCACTTGCAATTTGTTTATCAAGGATTTTAAGGTCTGATTCAAGCTGCTCTATTTTGTATTCAATTTTGAACGCATCATCATCAATATCTCTGTATGCTTCTTTTTCTAAAAGGGTTGAATCAAGCCCGTTGAGCCTGTTTATCGGAGTATGGGTTGGCTCTGTTTGAAATTTGAGTGTTTCCTGATTTTGCAGGGAGGAATTATTGTCAGCAGAAACCGGCTGCGGGGTGTAATTATTTCTCGCAGAATTTATATTATTAGATTGTCTGATGTTATTTGGTTCCATTTCTCCAATCTAATAATATTACTTTCCGGAGATTTTTAAATCCTGTAAATTGTGTAGAATGTTTAATATTTTATATCTGAGCTTACTTACTCGACAAAGTCTAATTACTATTCATCCCTTAGTCGCTTAGTCGCTTTTAAATATAGATTGCCGCGGCTACGCCTCGCAATGACAGGATTCTACTCACTTCTCACCATTCCTTAATAGCTAACCCACTTGCAAAATTTTAGAAAAAAGTGTATTATGTATGCATCAAATCTATAAAGGTGTGCGAAGTTACTACTTTTATTACATTTATTAAATTTTATTAAGATTAATTGTTTAAAATACATTTATTCTGCTTGACTCTGCTGCTTGAAGTAGTACGATATGGTAACATGCTCAAAGTGTGGGGTATTGTCATGCTTTGAATGGTAAATGTAGTGTCAGAGGCTATATTTATAAGCGAAACAGCCTATATTAACCAATTTTTTTAAGTACGTACATATATAGATAGACGAGGTAAATTAATGTCGACAACAAAATACGCAAAAAGAGTCACTCCAATGGGTATTCCTGCTACCAAATTGGATTATTTGCCTGACTTAATTGACATTCAAAAGAAATCTTTTGAATGGTTCCTAAAGGAAGGATTGAAAGAGGAGTTATTAGCATTCAGTCCGGTTAAAGACTATACAGGACGTTTAGAATTACACTTCTTGCCGAATTATACTTTTGATAATGCAAAATATACTATCGAAGAAGCAAGAATTCACGATGCTACTTACGCAAAACAGCTTCGTGTAATGGTTCGTTTAGTTAACCGTGATAGCGGTGAAATTAAAGAACAAGAAGTTTATATCGGTGATATCCCTACAATGACCGATAAAGGTACGTTTATTGTTAACGGTGCAGAACGTGTTATCGTATCTCAAATCGTACGTTCTCCTGGTGTTTACTTCAAACGTGAAGTTTCACCTACCGGTAAACGTTTATATAACGCAACAATGATTCCAAACCGCGGTGCGTGGTTGAAAATTGAAACAGATGCTAACGATTTAATCTACATGAAGATAGATAAAAACAGAAAAATCTTAGCTACAACTGTTCTTAAAGCTATGGGTATAACTGTTAACGAAATGGAATCTTTATTCACTCACTTTGATTTCTTAAAGAAAACATTGGATAAAGATACAACTGAAACAACAGATGATGCTTTAATTGATTTATACAAAAAATTAAGACCTGGTGATCCTGCATCAGCAGCAGGCGGACGTCAAATCTTAGAATCACGTTTCTTTGATGAAAAGAAATATGATATCGGACGTGTAGGTCGTTATAAATTAAATAAAAAATTAAACTTAAATATTTCTAAGAACCAAAGAACATTAACTGTTCAAGATATCGTTGCATCAATCGAGTACTTAATCAACTTAACTTACGATGAAGGTACTTTGGATGATATCGACCACTTAGGAAACAGAAGAATACGTTCAGTAGGTGAATTGTTACAAAACCAATTCAGAGTTGGTTTATCAAGAATCGAAAGAATCGTTAAAGAAAGAATGACTCTTCAAGATTCTGAAACTTTAACACCGTTGAACTTATTGAATACAAAACCTCTTGTAGCTTCATTGAAGGAATTCTTCGGAAGTTCACAGTTATCACAGTTCATGGACCAAACCAACCCGTTGGCTGAATTGACTCACAAACGTCGTATTTCAGCATTAGGGCCTGGCGGTTTACAAAGAGAAAGAGCAGGATTTGCTGTTCGTGACATCCACCCTTCTCACTACGGTCGTATCTGTCCGGTAGAAACTCCAGAAGGTCCGAACGCAGGTTTGATTGGTTCATTGGCTACTCACGCAAGAGTTAACGAATACGGTTTCATCGAATCTCCGTTCTTTGTTGTTAAAGACGGCAAAGTTACAGAAGATGTTGTTTATATGACAGCTGACGAAGATGAAAACTTCCGTTGTGCTCCTGCTGACGTTAAATTAAACAAAGACAATACATTCAAAGATGCACAGGTTCCTGTCAGATATCGTTCTGAATTCACAATGTGTGAATCATCTAAAGTTGACTATGTCGGTGTATGTCCTATTCAGATTATCTCTGTTGCGACATCAGTTATTCCGTTCATTGAACACGACGATGCTAACCGTGCTCTGATGGGTTCAAACATGCAACGTCAAGCGGTTCCTTTATTGATTACTGAAAGACCGGTTGTTGGTACAGGTCTTGAAGCAAGAGCTGCTAAAGACTCAGGTATGGTTATTGTATCTGATGTTGACGGTACTGTTGAACGTGTAGTCGGTGAAGAAATTGTTATCCGTGACGTTCACGGCAAAGCTCACCTTTACACATTAATGAAATATGTAAGATCTAACCAAGATACTTGTATTAACCAAAGACCTATCGTTCACGAAGGTGACAAGGTATATGCAGGGGATGTCATAGCAGACGGTGCTTCTACAAGCTGTGGGGAGTTATCGTTAGGTAAAAACATCTTAGTAGCATATATGCCTTGGGAAGGGTATAACTTCGAAGATGCGATCTTACTTTCAGAACGTTGTGTACACGATGATATCTTTACATCATTACACATCGAAAAATTAGAAATAGATGCAAGACAAACAAAACTCGGACCTGAAGAAATTACACGTGAAATTCCTAACGTTTCAGAAGATGCTCTAAGACATCTTGACGAAAGAGGTATTGTACGTATCGGGGCAAGAGTTTATGCAGATGATATATTGGTTGGTAAAGTAACACCAAAAGGTGAATCTGAACATCCGCCTGAAGAAAAACTTTTAAGAGCAATCTTCGCAGAAAAAGCAAGAGATGTTAAAGATAATTCACTTCGTGTTCCTCACGGAGAAGGCGGTAGAGTACTTGATGTTAAAGTATTTGACAGAGAAAAAGGTGATGAATTACCTCCTGGTGCTAATACGGTTATCAGAGTTTATATCGCTCAAAAACGTAAAGTATCAGTAGGTGATAAATTATCAGGTAGACACGGTAACAAAGGTATCGTATCAAGAATTCTTCCTAAAGAAGATATGCCATTCTTGCCTGACGGTACACCTGTTGATATCGTTCTTAACCCTCTGGGTGTTCCTTCACGTATGAACGTTGGTCAAACTTATGAATGCTTGCTTGGTTTAGCAGCATACTTGACCGGCGAACACTACGAAGCACCTTCTTTCGATGAAAGATACGGTGAAAACCAATCAGAAATAGTTACTAAGGCTGAACTTTTAAGAGGTATTAAAGAATCAGGCTGTGATTGGGTAAGAGAAGACGGTAAAGTTTATCTGATAGACGGTCGTACAGGTGAAAGATTCGACAGACCTGTTGCGGTTGGTTTATCTTATATCCTGAAACTTGTTCACCTTGTTGATGATAAGATTCACGCAAGAAGTACAGGTCCTTACTCATTAGTAACTCAACAACCATTAGGTGGTAAAGCACAATTCGGTGGCCAAAGATTCGGGGAAATGGAAGTTTGGGCATTAGAAGCTTACGGTGCAGCATATACTTTACAAGAAATGCTTACCATCAAATCCGACGATGTTAACGGAAGAAACAGAGCTTACGAATCAATCGTTAAGGGTGATAATATCCCGAGACCTGGTATTCCGGAATCATTCAAGGTATTGGTAAGAGAACTTCAAAGTATAGGTTTAGACATTACGGTTGCTAAGAAAGATGGCGTAGAAGTTGACTTAATGACCGATATGGATGATATGAGAAAGTCTGCTCCAAAAAGAACACTTTCTGATATTGATTCCGAGTTATTAAATATCAATTTCTTTGATACATCAACAACCATAGGCGAAATATAAGGAGAAATAAATGTCTACAAGTATTGATTATTTTGATTATATACGAATAAGTATTGCTTCACCGGAGAGAATCTTAAAATGGTCATACGGTGAGGTTACAAAACCGGAAACAATTAACTACAGAACTTTAAAGCCTGAACGAGACGGTCTTTTCTGTGAAAGAATCTTCGGGCCAACAAAGGACTGGGAATGTTTCTGCGGAAAATATAAAAGAGTACGTCATAAAGGTATCATTTGTGAACGATGCGGCGTTGAGGTTACTGATTCAAAAGTAAGACGTCACAGAATGGGACACATCAAACTTGCTGCTCCTGTTTCTCACATCTGGTTCTTAAAAGGTATTCCGTCTTATCTCGGTTTACTTTTGGATATGACTTTAAAAGATCTTGAACAAATTATTTACTTTAATAATTATGTTGTAATGGATCCTGCTGATAGTCCGTTCAAAAAACTTCAATTGTTATCTGAAGAAGAATACGAAGACTATATGGCTGAAAACGAAGAATCTGAGTTAAAAGTAGGTATCGGTTCCGAAGCTATTAAAGAATTGTTATCAGAAATTGATATCAAGGAACTTGCTGAAGAAATCAGAACAGAGTTGGCAGGTCATGTAACATCTGTACAACGTAAAGGTAAATTAATTAAGAGATTAAGATTGTTGGATTCATTAATTTCATCTGAAACAGATCCAACTTGGATGATAATGGATGTACTTCCTGTTACTCCGCCTGATTTAAGACCTATGGTTCAATTGGACGGCGGCAGATTTGCTACATCTGACTTGAACGACTTATACAGACGTGTAATCAACAGAAACAACCGTTTGCAAAGATTATTGGAAATGGGTGCTCCTGAAATTATTGTAAGAAACGAAAAACGTATGTTACAAGAAGCGGTAGATGCTCTAATCGATAACGGCAGACGCGGAAGAACTGTTGTTGGTCCTAACAACAGAGCATTAAAATCATTATCTAACATTATTGAAGGTAAACAAGGTCGTTTCCGTCAAAACTTGTTAGGTAAACGTGTTGACTACTCAGGTCGTTCTGTAATCGTAGTTGGTCCTTCATTAAAACTGAACCAATGCGGTTTACCAAAAGAAATGGCTATTGAATTATTCAAGCCGTTCGTTGTAAATAAACTTATTGAACGCGGTTATGTTCAAAATATCAAGTCAGCTAAGAAGAAAATCGAACGTTCTGAAGAAATCGTTTGGGATATCTTAGAAGAGGTTATTGACGGACACCCTGTATTATTGAACCGTGCACCGACCCTTCACAGACTTGGTATTCAGGCATTTGAACCTAAATTAGTAGAAGGTAGAGCAATTCAATTGCACCCATTAGTATGTACAGCATTCAACGCTGACTTTGATGGTGACCAAATGGCTGTTCACGTACCTCTTTCTATTGAGGCACAAACAGAAGCAAGAATGTTAATGTTAGCAACTAACAACATTTTGGCTCCTGCAAACGGCAGACCTATTATTACACCATCTCAAGACATGGTATTGGGTATGTATTACTTGACTATATTGGAAAAACCGGACATGGAACCAAACGGTTACTTCTACAACTATGCTGATGCTATATCTGCATTAGAAGTAGGTGTAATTGATCTTCACGACAAGATTATTGTTCGTGATGAACATGGTAAGAGAATTGAAACTACTGCAGGAAGAATTATCTTCAACGAAGCAGTAAGATCAGCTCTGGTGTAGGTTTAGGTAAAAGATAAGGGAAATATAGAAAATGGAAAACACATATACACATACAAAACAAGTTCCTGAGTTTATTAATAAACAGATGGATAAAGGCGGATTGAAAAACCTTCTTTCTCAAATCTATTTGGAATACGGCGGAGCTAAAACTGCTGAACTTGCAAATACTTTGAAAAACTTAGGTTACAAATACGCTACAAAATCCGGTGTAACTATTTCAATTGCTGACTTATCAGTTCCTGATTCTAAAAAAGCATTATTAGAAGAAGCTGAAAAAGAAATTGAAAAGTCTACACACAGATATTTAAAAGGTGAAATTACTGAAGTAGAAAGATATACAAAGGTTATCGATACCTGGTCGGAAACAACATCAAAATTGACAGATCAGGTTGTAGAAAACTTTGACAGATTGAACCCGGTTTATATGATGGCATTCTCCGGAGCGAGAGGTAACTTATCACAGGTATCACAATTGGTTGGTATGCGTGGTTTGATGGCAGACGCACAAGGTCAGATTATCGACTTGCCGATTAAATCTAACTTTAAAGAAGGTTTGTCAGTTACCGAATACATCATTTCTTCATACGGTGCTCGTAAAGGTCTTGTAGACACAGCGTTAAAAACAGCTGACTCAGGTTATTTGACCCGTCGTCTTGTTGACGTTGCGCAAGACGTTATTATCCGTGCGGAAGATTGCGGTTCTGATAAATATATTTCAATGAAACCTATTACAGACGGTGATGCAGTTATTGTTCCTCTAATCGACAGATTGCTAGGAAGAACTGTTGCAGAAGATATTTACGATACAGACGGAAAAACATTGTTGGTCGCTAAAAATACAACAATGGACAGAAACGATATTAAGAAAATATCTCACCTTGATTTAAAAGAACTAAAAGTTAGATCAGGTTTAACTTGCGGTCTGGAATACGGTGTATGTCAAAAATGTTACGGCTGGGCGATGACAACCCAAAAACTTGTTGATGTCGGTGAAGCAATCGGTATTATTGCTGCTCAATCAATTGGTGAACCTGGTACTCAGTTGACAATGAGAACATTCCACACCGGTGGTGTATTCAAAGGTGCCGGTGCTATGAAAACTGTTGAAACAATTGAAGCAGGTACTGTAACATCTAAGATAAAAACAAGAGAATTAAGAACCCGTCACGGGGATGTCGTTAATGTTGCTATATTTGAAGGCGATATCGAAGTTAAGGGTGCTAAATTCACGAAGAAATATCATATTCCTGCTGGTGCTATTGTTCACTTTACTGATGGTATGGAAGTTAAAAAAGGCTATAAACTTGCGGAATTCGATCCTGTATCATCCGGTGACGGTAGTCGTTTGACAGAAAAAGCAACAAAAGATATTACATCTGATGTATCAGGTGAAGTATATTTTGAAGACTTTATCGCGGATGAAAAGAAAGACCGTCAAGGTAACATTTCAAGAATTGCAAACAAATCAGGTATTGTTTGGGTTATCGGCGGTGATGTATATAACTTACCTGGCGGATCTAAAATCCTTGTTCAAGACGGTCAAAAAGTTAAGACAGGTGAAGAGCTTGCTGAAACTATGATGATTTGCGAACACGGCGGAGAGGTTCGTTACGGTGCTGATTTAGTTACAGAAGAAGTTAAAGTTGACGGACAAAAGATTAGAAAAATTGTTCAAGGTAAAGAATTGACAATTGTTATCGCATCTTTGATTCCATCAAACGCAACTTTTGAACAAACTAAGAAAGAACAACTTTGGACAGTTGATTCAACTGAAGAAAAATATATTGTTAAAGCTCCTATTGATACGACAGTTGAAAACGGTATGGTAATAGCAGAGCTTGTCGATGATGAGTATTCAGTAGAATCATCAGGTGAAATCAGATACTTAGGAGTAGAAGTTGATGAAAACCAAATCATCACAACTCCTGGTAACGTTGTATTCATTCCTGAAGAAATTCACCAGATAAATAAAGATGCAACTTTAAGAATGGTTGATAACGGAACTTTTGTTACTGCCGGTACTGAAGTTGTTAAAGACGTTTATTGTCATATTGACGGTATTGTTGAATTTAAAGAATTCAATGATGTTATCCACGAAATAACAATTCGTCCTGGTGAAGTTCATTCATTGGCAAATATTAACGAATTAAAAGTTGATGAAGGTTCCGTAATTACAAAAGGAACAGTTATTGCAGAAGGTATCAAAGCAAAAGAAACTTCTATTGTAACTATAATGGAATCAGATTTTGACGATTTAGATATTGATGATTTGGATGAAGAAATTGATACTTCATTAGGGCTTGATGAAGAATCTTTGGATGAAAAACCAATTCAAATTTTGGTACGTCCTGTTCAAGTTCTTGATATCAAACCTAAAAATGTATCTATCAAGTTTGATACATCTGATGAATTGATTGATATTGTTCCTGTAACTCAACTTCAATATAAAGATGGTGCAAGAGTTAGAAATCTTGATGGTGCTGCATTAACAAGAACAAGTTTGGTTCTTCAAATGCAAGGGTACCTTTCACATCTTAAAGGGTTGGTAGAATTAGATTCTAATAACCAATTGAAGATTGTTGTACTTGAAACATTGATTGTTCGTCGTGAATTGGAAGGTAATTCTAAGATGAACCAATCATTGCAAACTGCTTTACTTGTAAGCAACGGTCAAGTAATTGAACCAAAAACTCCGGTTGCAAAAACAGAAGTTTTGGCTATCAATAACGGTGTTGCTTCAATTAAATCAACTGAGGGTGATATCAGAAGATTGTTATTACACTCTGAAGAATTTGAAACAAAAGTTGCATTAAAAGGTAAAGCATCTGTTAAAGAAGGTCAATTTGTAAAAATGGATTCAATTTTATCTGACGGCGGCGATGTAGCTCCTGTTTCAGGACAAATCGTTTCATTAGATAAGAATTCAATCACAATCAGAAACGGTAGACCTTACTTAATCAGCCCTGGTACACAATTACAGGTTGATGCACATTCATTGGTATTACGCGGTGATATTTTAGCAACATTATTATACGAAAGACAAAAAACCGGTGACATCGTTCAAGGTTTACCTCGTGTAGAAGAGTTGTTGGAAGGTCGTAAACCAAAAGATTGCGCAATCTTAGCTGAATACGACGGTGTTGCAGAAATCGAAATTGAGGATGAAGTTCCTAGATTATTCCTTGTATCTGAGGAAGAAGGAAGAAAAGAAATCAAATTCGCTATCGATGCAAGTATCGTTGTTCAAAATAAACAACAAATTAAAAAAGGTCAGCCTTTAACAAGCGGTCCTTTGAACCCTCACGATGTAATCAGACTTTGCGGTCCTGAAGCTGCTCAACAATACCTTGTAGACGAAGTACAACGTGTATACCGTTCTCAAGGTGTAGAAATTGCTGATAAACACATCGAAATTATTGTACGTCAGATGACTAAGAAGGTAAAAGTTATTGAACCTGGTGATACAAACTTATTACCTGGCGAGTTAATTGAAGTACAAACATTTGAAAACGCTAACAAAGAAGTTAGAGAAAGAGGCGGGGAAGAAGCAGTTTGTGAACACATGTTGTTAGGTATTACTAAAGCATCATTGAACACAGAAAGCTTTATCTCAGCTGCATCATTCCAAGAAACAACAAGAATCTTGACAGAAGCTGCTGTCGAAGGTAAAAAAGACTTGTTAAGAGGTTTGAAAGAAAACGTTATTATCGGTCGTTTGATACCTGCAGGTACAGGCTTCCATCACTTGAACTTTGCTAGTGAAGAAAAAGACAGAGAAGCTCAAAAGAGAGCTGCTGCTCAACGTAATCAAGCAAGAAAACCGGCTGCAATTCTTGAAGAAATTGAAGGAATGTTCGGTTCTCCTGATTTGATTTCTGATGATACAATTATTGAGTAATTTGTATAAAAATATAAATGGGCCGGTGGTTAAATATCACCGGCTCATTTTTATGCCGGAATCGGAAATGTACTAGCACAAAAGTCTAATGAAAAAAAATATAAACCAATTATGATAATAAAAAAGTGAGGTTATCATGATTGTTGAAATAGATGAAAAAAATTTTAGAGAAACAGTATCAAAAGGGTTAAAGCTTATAGTTTTTTCTGCAAAATGGTGCAGTTACTGTCAAAAACAAAATGAAGTGTTTAAAGAACTGCCGGATATATGGGTCGGGAAAATTGACGGAGATAAAAATCAGGGACTTGTCAGCCAATTTGGAATAATGGGATTTCCGACATTTATTCTTTTTAAAGACGGCGAAGTTTTGACGAAATTTTCAGGATTTAAAAATAAATTTGAATTGATGAATATTCTTGGGAAATTTGTTTAATACAATAATGGCGGGTAATTGTTACCCGCCATTTCATAAATCCAACTATTCAATTGTCTAAACTATTCTACTACTGCCTCCTCAAAATAATCTACTACTGTTGACATTACGCTGTCGAAAAAGCTTCCAAGTTCTGTGGAAACTTCATTTTTCAGTTCGTGTTCTGCGATTGAATCTTCAACACTCACAAACTGAAAATCTTGATTTAAGTCCATAATCAATTCCTCACTTAATTCTAGTAGACGATACTTATTACATAATTAAATTACGGACGGATTTCCATTTTCTTTAATGTTTTTATGTATATTGTTACAATAAATTTTTAAATAATCCTAAAATCCTATAATAATAAGGATTTGCTATTGTTACAAAACAGGCATGGTATGTCAGAATACAGCGCAAATTGTTTCCATAAATTTTGGAACCAGTATATTAAGATACTCGACAATCGGGCGTACAAACATGATTGATAATAATAATCCCAAATATATTTTTAAAGGAATTGAAACCATAAATATGTTCATCTGAGGCATAAGTTTTGATGTGAAACCTAAAAGAACATCAGTAATAAACAAAACCCCAAAAATCGGAAGTGATATTTTTAGTGAGATTACAAATATCTGGCTTACGATAAATATTATCTGATGTACAACCTCAGGAGAAAAACCGAAGCCGTACCCTATAGGCATTACGTTAAAGCTGTTATAAAACGCAGAGAATAATAAATGATGGGCATTAATAGATATAAATACCATGGTCAGCATCCAGGTATACATCTGAGTGATAACCGGTGATGACCCTCCGGACATCGGGTTTAATGCCATATCTGCAGATAGGCCCATCTGAATGGAAAACATATTTGCACCTAGTTCCATTGCTATAAACAGTACATTAGCACAATACCCTATTGCAAATCCGATAAGAAACTCTCTAAACAAAATAATTGTCAGTTCAGGAACTGATGTCGGCGCCATAAAACTTATTTTTGATTGTATCAGAGGGAATATCAAAAAAGATATGACCGCGCATAACCATATTTTTACCTGTTGAGGTATCGGAAAAGTTGAAAACATCGGAGCAGATGCGAACATTCCGCTTAGTCTTGTCACGATTGCCATAAACAAGATTATATTTGCAGGAGAAAATATGTCGAACAAATCAATCATTTATCAACCGCCTATCAACCGTGGAATTGTATCCATAAATTCGTTGAATGTTCCTATAAACAGGTTAAACATCCAGGGAAGCAGTATTACAAGAACAATTACGCTGCCGATGATTTTAGGAACGAATGTTAATGTTGATTCCTGAATCTGAGTAACAGTCTGGAATACACTGACAATAAGACCTAACACCATGCCGGCAAGAAGAATCGGTACGGATACTTCCAGAACCAGTACAAATGCTTTTTGAAGTAGAGTAATAACAATATCCTGATTCATAATCTACCTCACAAACCCTTCTACAAGTGACTTAACTACCAGATACCAGCCGTCTACAAGTACAAACATTATCAATTTAAAAGGTAATGCAATCATTGTAGGAGGCAGGAACATCATACCCATTGATACAAGGACAGATGATACAACAATATCAATAATCAAAAACGGCAGGAAGATAACAAACCCGATTGTAAACGCGGTTTTAAGTTCACTCAGAATAAATGCCGGTAAAAGACAATAAGTCGGGACGTCATCTTTATTTTTAGGTTTTTCAAGTTTCCCCATTCTGACAAATAATGCCAGTTCTTTTTCGTTTGTCTGTTTAAACATAAAATCCCGAACTGGAACTATTGCTCTGTCTAGTGCTGCCTGCTGCGTTATTTGGTTATGCATATAAGGCTGCAGAGCTTTGTCGTTAATCTGATTTAGTGTCGGCGACATAACAAAGAACGTAAGTATCAGAGCAAGACTTGTGATAACCTGATTCGGCGGCAGGGTATTTACACCCAGAGCCTGACGGGTTAACGACAGAACTATAACTATTCGAATAAATGATGTTGTCATTATAAATATACTTGGTGCCAATGTTAAAATGGTTAACCAGATAACGATTTGTACACCGTTTGTAAAATCCTGCGGCGTGTTGGCCGGCTGCATCCCGATATTAATGTTCGGGAATGATACAGGTGCAGCGAATGCAGGCACCGCACAAAAAAGCGATACCAGAAAGCCTAACAACACATACTTGAGTGTTTTTCTATTCATATTTCATTACTATCCCTATAAAAATATATTCTCTCTTACTAATAATATACGAGCTTTTTATATAAATCAAAAACTTAACAAAAGTAAATAGCAAAAAAAAATTTTACAAGCTTTATAATAAACGTATGAATCTCTCTGTAAACAATATTACCCCTATAACACGTTTTTCAACCGAAATAGGCAAAACTGCCAGACGGTTAAATCAGCTTGCCATAAGAGATTTGAAATCAGAAAAAATAGAATATACATTTCCTAAGGCAACTGCCGAGGATTTGAAAAGATTAACATCAAAAAAAATTGAGGATACTTATAAACGTGTCACCTGGACAAATCCTAAGGACGGCAAAGTTTATCATATACTTGAAGAGGGTAGAAGCAAAGAAGGTGTAAACGTAAGAATATTATCATCGGAAGGTGAATTTATCAAAAATGCGACACTAAAACCCAAAACAATTGTTGTATTTGACCAATTTAAAAATCTTCGTGGTATAAGGAGTATGTTGAAGCTTCAATTCAGAAAATACGCTGCGCATGGTGAAATTGTCGAAACATTTTTAAAACGAGCAAATCCGTTTGCTAATATTGAACGTTTAAATCACAAAAAAAACTTATATGAGCTTATAAAATACAGAGGTGACTTACCGCAATCGCTGGTTGATAAACGTTTTGCAGAATTAAATAAATCAATGGAGAAAGGGCATAAGGTTGATTATATTTCAATGACAGAATCAAGAGCCTGTGATATTGGAGAACTTTCAAAACAATCAGGGGATGTACAGAAAGAAACTATACAGGAAGAACTTCTTAAGAAAGAGTTTAATTCTATTACAAAAACTATCAAGTCAATACTAAAAAAAGGATGCAGATTTTTTGCAACTGCAAGCAACGAAAATAATCCAAAGCAATCTGTTAATGTATTCCTTGCCATAGACGGGGTCGAAGGTGTAGGTTCGCTTGCCAGAAACGGTAAAATTGCGGTAGATTCAGCTTCCAGAAACTCAATATTTACACAGCATTATGAACAAAGATCCTTTAAAGGACATTTGGTTGAAGAAAACGGAAAAGTTTTAGGTATAAATATAACAGGTCAGCCGGGGGCTGAATTACCTTATAAAAAGAAATATGAATATCTTTTAAGAGGTATCGGTGGAACTTCTTATTCAACCCCGACAAGAGTCGGCAAGATTTCTTTGAATGACATGATGGAAGGTATTTTACCTTAAACTTATTTTTATGCTAAACTTATAAAGTAACGATTAAAAGTTAGGGAGAAGTTTAGTATGGGTTACAAGATTTTATCAAAAAAAGAACTTTGTCCGAATCAATATGAAATAACTATTGATGCACCTTATGTTGTAAGAAATGCAAAAGCAGGACAATTTATTATATTCAGAGCGGAAGAAAACGGAGAAAGAGTTCCTCTGACTATTGCTGATGTTAATAAAGAAACCGGAGCTTTAACTCTTGTATTTATGGCTGTTGGATATTCAACAAAAAAACTTGCGCAATTAGAAGTAGGTGACGAGCTTGTTGATATCGTAGGACCTTTAGGTCAGCCGACCCATATTAAAAAATACGGAACGGTAGTATGTCTTGCAGGCGGTTACGGAGCTGCTCCATGTTATTTGATTGCCAAAGCATTTAAAGAAGCAGGCAACAAAGTTTATATGATTATGGGGGCAAGAACAAAAGATTTGATATTCTGGCAAGATAAAATGAAAGATGCCTGCACAGAGTTATTCATAACAACAGATGACGGTACACTTGGAGAAAAAGGTTTTGTAACAGGTGTTCTTGAAAGAATTATGAACTCAGAAAAAGTGGATTATGCAATTGCTGTCGGTCCAATGCCTATGATGAGAGCTGTTGCCGAAATGACAAGAGATAAAGGTATTTATACCGAAGCCAGCATGAACCCTATCATGGTTGATGGTACCGGCATGTGCGGTGCTTGCCGTGTGACAGTCGGCGGAGAAACAAAATTTGCCTGTGTTGACGGGCCTGACTTTGATGCTCACAAAATCGACTTTGACGAAGTTATTAACAGAACAAAAATCTACAAAGACGAAGAGAGAAGAAGATCAGAAAATTGTAACCTGTTAAAGATGGCAGAAAAAGTTTAAGTAACAAAAGAGGTTGAGCCAAAAGTTCAACCTCTATTTAGTTTGAGAGGATTGTTTATGAAAAATACGGTTGTTGTTGGAGCTCAGTGGGGAGATGAAGGTAAAGCAAAAATTACTGATTTACTTGCACAAAATGCGGATATGATTATCCGTTA
This sequence comes from Candidatus Gastranaerophilales bacterium, assembly GCA_944324825.1. GTDB lineage: Bacteria > Cyanobacteriota > Vampirovibrionia > Gastranaerophilales > Gastranaerophilaceae > UMGS1585. The sequence goes on along the minus strand of CALUXU010000004.1, from coordinate 96,756 downwards.
TCAAGGCGGTTGTAATGCAGGACATACTGTTGTTGCGGATAATAAAACCTTCAAATTCCATCTGATACCGTCAGGTATTTTATATAAAAATAAAATTTGTATGATTGGTCCCGGAACGGTTATTCATCCGGAATCTTTTCAAAAAGAAGTACAGGACTTAATTGAAGAGGGTATTGATGTATCTAATTTAAAGATAAGCCCTCTTGCATCAATCACAATGCCGTATCATATAGAAATTGACGGATATTCTGAATCTCACAGCACAAAAGGTAAAATCGGGACAACGAAAAAGGGTATAGGTCCTACATACACTGATAAATATGCAAGAATCGGGCTAAAAATACAGGATTTGTATTCTCCTGAAACGCTTTCCGAAAAACTGGATATAATTTTACCTCTCAAAAACAAACAATTAGAAAAAGTCTATGGCTTGCAGCCTTTTACAAAAGAATGCATAACCTCACTATGTGAAAAATATGCACAAATATTTAAGCCTTATGTATGTTTTGAGTGGCAGGATTTGTTGAGAGAGCATAAGAACGATACAATCCTGTTTGAAGGAGCGCAAGGGGTTATGCTTGATGTTGATTACGGAACATACCCGTTTGTAACGAGTTCTAATCCGATAGGCGGCGGAGCTTCAACAGGTTCCGGCTTCGGTCCTAAAATCATTGATGATATAATAGGGGTTGCAAAGGCTTATGTTACAAGAGTCGGCGAAGGTCCTTTTGTAACGGAATTAAAAGATGAAACAGGGGATAAAATAAGAGAAATAGGCCATGAATTCGGTGTTACGACAGGCCGTCCTCGCCGCTGCGGCTGGTTTGATGCTGTAATTATGAAGTATGCGGTGCTTGTCGGCGGGCTCACATCTATTGCATTGACTAAAATAGATGTATTTGACTCTTTTGACGAAATAAAACTCTGCACCGGCTACAAAGATACTCGAAACGGTAATATTTATACTTCGTATCCGACAGATGTATTTATTCATAAATACTTAGAACCTGTTTATGAAACTCATGCCGGCTGGGGTGTAGACATAACCGGAATAAAAGAGTATGATAAATTACCTGAAAATGCAAAAAAATATCTTGCAAGATTGGAAGAACTTTTGGAATGTTCGATATCGATAATAAGTGTCGGTCCGGATAGAGAACAAACTATTATGAGGTAATTTATGAAGAAAAAAGTTATCGGATTTGTACATACCCACTGGGACAGAGAATGGTACAGAGAATTTGAAGTATTCAGAATGCGCCTTTTGAGAGTATTTGATAATATTCTTGAACTTTTGAAATCCGATAAACTTCCTTCATTTTATTTTGACGGGCATACAGCGGCGCTTGAAGATTATCTTGAAATGCGCCCGGAGAAAACAGATGCGGTAAAAAAGTTTATATCTGACAAACGGCTTTTTATCGGGCCTTTTTACTGTCTGATAGATGAATTTTTAACTGATGAAAAAGTGATAAGAAAAAATCTTGAAATAGGGCTAAAATACGCACGAGAAATGGGATGTGAAGATTTTCTCGGGTATTTTGCGGATACCTTCGGACATACTCCGAATACAATTCCTCTTTTGAAGGAATACGGAATTAATACAGCAATCGTATGGCGCGGCTGCGGAGATATTCCATCAGAATTTACCTGGGGAGGGGTAAATGAGGATAACAAAAATAAATCCTCAATAAATTGCATTAATCTTGTCCGAGGTTATTTCAATGATTATATTTCATCAAGAATGGATATTGATAAAAAAGCGGAATGTATAAAAAAAGAGCTTGATAAAATTGCCGAACATTCCGGAGATGTTTTGTTAATGCCGATAGGCGGCGACCATCTTGGAGTACATTCAGATATTATGCAAATAGTTGATGACGTTAATCAAAGACTTGAGGATTATGAAATCCAACTCGGTTCAATATTTGATTATATAGAGCTTGTAAAAAACAATTTCTCTCAATTTGAATATAGGGGTGAGCTAAGAGATAATTCTAAAACTTTTACGCTTCAAGGCAGCTATTCTTCAAGACTTGATTTAAAGAGATTAAATATTGAAACCTCACATCTTTTGGATAAAGCGGACAGATTAAGACAATATTTCAAACATGAAACCTCAAAATACGAAAGAGTAATAGATTATGCGTATAAATTTCTTTTACAAAATCAGGCGCATGACTCAATATACGGCTGCTCTTTAGACGATGTCCACAGAGAAGATATTGTAAGATATAAAAAGATACAACAGATTGCAAATACTGTTATTGACGAAATAAGATTCAAAAATAAAATTTCAGATACGGAAATAATCAACCTTGGAGAAAAATACAGAGGTACGGTTGAGTTTTCAACATCTCAAAAGCTTGACGGATTCCAGTTAATTGATACGCAAATGGGGTTTGAAAAGGAACTTTTAACGGATACTTTGAGAGTACCTGTAACGGAGGATTACTGTGAGCTTTATACGTATATTGCAAATGTCGATATTGATAAAAATAAAAAGATGACTTTAATTCCTGAAGCTGAAACGACGGATGTATTTGTATCCGATAAATGTATCGGAAATTCAAAGATATTTTTATCAATTGAAAATGATAAAATCAAAATCGGAAACTATGAAATGAAATTCATAGATTATATTGATAAAGGCGACAGCTATAACGAAGGTCCGGATGAAAACGATTCCGGGAAAATCGGGAAATTAATCGGCTCAAAGGTTTTATACGAAGGTACTATTCGCTCAGCACTTCAATTCCAGATAGATATTGGTGATATTTTAAATGTTATAGCCGAATTGGATACTCAAGCGGATATGATTAATTTTAAAATAGATTGGGTTAATACTTATACAAATCATAATCTGCAGGTTTTATTTGATACAGAAGAAAAAATTTATAAAACGTATTCGGAGGATACTAATCAAATAATTACACGAGAATTTGATCCTGATTATGATATTCGGAAAAATCTGCCGAAGACCAGAGGTCTTGAGGCATTCAATAATACTGCACCTATGCAGAGAGGAGTATGGGCAAACGGTATCGGAATCGTAACGGAGGGATTGACTCAATATGAAGTTTCCGGTGTAAATCTGGGTATCAGCCTGCTTCGTTCAACGGATATTTTATCAAACCCTAAGAATCCTGCAAGAACAACTCCTGCCGGGCCGCCTATTGCATTGAACGATTTGAAGCAGCTAGGAGAAAATTCTGCCAGATTTAGTGTATTTCTTGGTGACTCGGGGGCACTTGGCGCAATGATTCAACAAATCTACAACTATATAATATAAATTTCACACTTAAGTATAAACCTTCTATAACCAAAGTATAATTTTTGTAAAAATTATCAAAGTTTTTAAAATTTATGCCGTAATATAACATGCAAGTCAAATAATATTATAAGAAGGTAAGAAAATATGGCAGAAGAAAACTTAGGCGCTTCCCTATTCGGGCGTTCCGTTGATTTAGTTGACGGTGATCCGCTTGAAGAGATTTTTGCACTTAACCTCGGAGATTTTATTTCAGAAAATCTTATCTCCGAAGATTTAGCAAAAAAAATCGGTAACAGCGAAAAAAATAAAACTGCAAAACTGAAAAATCAGTTAAGTGAACTTATCTCCGTTTATTCGATTAACAAAACTCTTAGTGTAATCGGATTTAATTCAAAAGATGACTATATTATCTATAACTCTATTGCAAAAACAATGGCACAAATTCTTGAAGTTGATATATGTCATGTATATTTAAAAAAAGAATTTGCCTGCGGATTAGATAATGCAAGCAAGGATTTAGTATTTGCAGGTTCTTCTCTTGAAATAGAGGATAGTATTTATTCTAAAGATATCGGATATAATTTTGACGAGGAAAATCCTGTAACAGAATGCTACAAAAACATCAAAACTGTCAGTATAACTAATCCTGATGACGGATTTCCGGAATTAAAGGAAAAGAATATAAAACTTTTTGCGGCAGTTCCAATGCATAATAACGCGAATGTTGTAGGTGTTTTTGTTATTGAATCGTACAAAGATAAAACTATTCGTGAAGAATTCATTGATTTGATTGAGAAAATGTCCAGATTATTCGGAACATCAATTTCGCTTCAAAAAACAATAAATGATACAAACGAATTGATAGATAATCCGGAGGCTGATATGACTGACCTTCGCCATATGAGAGCGGAATTAACAGCTCTTATCGGCGATTTAGGCGACAATCAGGAGGCTTTTGTAAAATCACTTGCAACTGCTGTTGATATCAAAGGTCAGTACAGCGTTTCTCATTCTCGAAATACCGCTGAGATGGCAAAACGTATATCTGCAGAAATGGGGCTTAATGAAAAGACAAAAGACCTTATTTACTATGCAGGACTTTTACAAAACATTGGTAAAATTACACTTCCTGAAGAACTCTTTGCAACTAAGGGCAAGCTTAGTAAAGAGGATTGGGATAAACTCAAAAACTATGCCAATGTAGGTGTTAACCTGTTGATGAATATTAACTTTATGTCAGAGGTTGTACCATATATTTGTTACCAGAAAGAACGTTATGACGGCTCAGGCGAGCCAGAAGGATTAAAGAGAATGTCTATTCCTCTTGGCTCCAGAATTATTGCTGTTGCGGATGCTTTCTGTGCAATGACCTCTGATAGAGCATATAGAAAAGCAATGTCTAAGGAAGAGGCTCTCGCAATTATGCGGCAGGAGGCCGGCACCAAGTGGGATCCGATAATTGTGGATGCACTCTATGACGTTGTAAACAGTTAAAATTTTCGGGCTGACAAAGTAATTTGTCAGCCCTGTTGTATCTTGTGTTAAAATTTAGGTTATGGAACAAGAATTTATTGTAGAAATAGAAGAACTTTCTAACCTCGGAGCCGGTATTGCAAAACATGAAGGCAAAGTTATTTTTGTGGAAAATACCTGCCCGGGCGACAGAGTAAAAATAAAAATAACCAAACAGAATAAGACTTATTCATTCGGACAGCTTGTCGAAATAATCAATCCCTCAACACATCGGGTTAACCCCTTCTGTCCGATGCAAAAAGTATGCGGAGCCTGCCAGATTCAATTTATTGACTACAAAGAGCAGTTAAAAATAAAACAACAAATAGTTAAAGATTATTCTAGAAACCTCAATTTAGAAGTCAGAGAAACCGTCCCTTCTCCGGAAATAAAAGGATATCGTCATAAAATCCAGTATCCGGTATCGGAAACAAAAAACTCTAAACGTATTATTGCAGGCTATTATAAACCAAAATCTCATGAAATAGTAAATATTAAATACTGCCCGATTCAACCGGAGATTTGTGATGAAATTATTGATTATATAAGAGAAAATGCCCCAAAATATAATATTTCGGGTTATAGAGAAAAATCTCATTCGGGGATTTTAAAACACATTGTCATACGTTCATCTGCAGAAACAGGAAACAATCTTTTGGTGATGGTTATAAATGATAATAAAATTTCAAAACAAATTAAACAATTCGGAGAGGATATCTATAACCGGTTTGATAAAATATCCGGAGTATGCGTAAATTTTAATAATAAAAAGACGAATTTAATACTGTCTAATAAAACTCAAATTTTATGCGGCGAGGATTATATTGAAGAGAAATTATGCGGAATAACATTTAAAATTGGAGCAAATACATTTTTTCAGGTTAACCCTAAAAGCGCAGAGAATATTTTTCAATACGTAAAACAGTATATAAAAGAAAATTTTGAATCTCCGACAATCCTTGATGCCTATGCAGGAATTGCCGCCTTTGGAATTGTAATGTCTAATATTTCTCAAAAAGTTGTGAGTGTTGAAGAAAATCAAGAGTCAATAAGCCTTGCAAAAGAAGTATTGGAATTAAATAAAATACATAATGTAGATCTCTATGCCATGGATACTGCGAAATATCTTGAAACTACTGAACAAAAATTTGATGTAACAATTCTTGATCCTCCAAGAAAAGGCTGCACGCAAGAATCATTGGACGGTGTTCTTAAAGTTACAAAATCAAAAATTATTTACGTAAGCTGTAACCCGCAAACTCTTGCCAGAGATTTAGAATATCTGATATCCAAAGGGGGGAAAGTCAACTTTATACAACCGTTTGATATGTTCTGTCACACCTATCATGTCGAATCCGTTGCAGTGATTGACTTAGAATAACTATTTTTTTGCCGGCATATTTTGGTTTATAAACTCAATTGTCTTTTTCTTGCAAGCCGCATCATGCTGTAATATCATCATTCCGTTTATAGGATAATTTGTATTATTTATGACAAATTTCCCTCTGGAAAATGTTTTTAGAGAAACCTCCTGGCATACGGCATATTTATCACTCTTGCAGCACATTACAAGAATTGGTGTTGTTCCCAGTTGATAATCAAATATGTTTAAGCCTTTAAACTGCTGATATGGGGTTAATAATACCATCGCTTTAGGTTTGACAGGCAAAGTTTGTCCTACAAGAACTCCTGTGTTTGCCCCGATATCACCGCCAATTACTGCATAGTTAGAAAACGAAACTTTTTTGTTTGTTTGTTTTGCAGTGTTTATTAGAGCAATAACATCTGAAGGGTATTTCTTATATATTTTTGGAGTAAAATACGTCCATGACTTTACTCTGAATTTTGCATCTTTATTACTTATTCCGTGACCTCTTAAATCAACAAGCATAACTGCATAACCTTGTTTTACAAAGGTATAAGGCAGCTCCTTCCATTGTGAAGAAGAATACCCTAAGGAGTGCAAAAATATAATTACAGGATAAGGATTTTTAACCTTAACCCCCTTAGGTGTTCTCGGGTACATTAACTGTGCTTTCATTATATGAGAATCTTGTGTTGTAACTTCTATTGTTTTAGAGATATAAGGTTTTTTCTTTTTCTTTGTTGTGGTCGCTGCAAAAACGCCGGACATAGTAAACACTAAAACCAAAATTACAATAAAAGCCTTTTTCAACATTTGCCATTCCCTCTTTTTTATAGAAATTATAGCATAATTATTAAAAAAATGTTACAATTGGGTAAAATTCAGGCAATTTTTTTAATGTTATAGCGTTAGTATATATATAATATATATAAATAAAATGCAAAGGGAGAAATTATGACTGTTTCACTCGACACTAACATTGTATATTTACAAGACAGGCTGAACATCAACACGACAAGAATGAGCAATTATGCAAACAAGTCCGTTGATGAGATTATTAAAGAAGAAGCCCAGCAGGGCAACCAAACGGCTGTCGATTATAAACGTCAAATATTCGGCAATCAGGATGAACTCATAAACGGGTTCAAGCTTGATGACCCTAATAACAAATATAATATAATAAGAGCGATGTCAGATGACCAGCAGCAAAAACTTCTGCCGATGCTTGAATCTGAAGATATGGTTCTGGGGCTCGGGTTCTTCACTCAAGAACAGCTTCTTAAACTGTTTAACGAGGTTCCGTCTGATGAAGCGGTAAGTGTAGCTCTTGAAGCCTTCTCTCTTGAACAAATAATTTCTATGCTGCCTCAAGAACAGCTTGAAAAATTCTTTTTCAGCGATGATGTAGAAAAAGATCAGGTGGTTAAACAATTACAAAATATGCCGCCTGAAATTCTGATTCAAATGGTCGAAAGTATTACAGGTGAACCTGCGGATACAAATGATGCAATGGGGCTTATTCAGGTGATATCAAATCTGCCGGAGAAACAGTATAAAGAAACAATGGCAAATATGGATCCTGTTGTACAATCTCAGGTTGTTTTCCAGATGGCTCATGATGATAAAAAAATATTAGAAGTATTTGATAATGAGGCATATACAATGATGCTTCAAAGGCTCCAAAAACCTGATATGGTTAAATCAATGATTGGTCTTGAGGATGAATCTCTGCAAAAAATGATTTCGGAATTGCCGCCTGACTTATTTGCAATCGTTGCAACTCAGGTTGACACAAAAGAATTTGCTAAATTCTTGTTAGAGGACTGTCAGGATGTACTTGAAAAAATGAGTACAAAATAATCTAACCTTCTGACAAAGAATCTAAAAGCATTTGGAGTGCACATTGTGCAAATTCTTGTTTCATTCTGATACGATTGTATTTCGGGTTTAATTTGAATTCCTGAACGATGGATTTATAGCGGTTTGTTATACCTACATACATCAAGCCGACAGGCTTTTCTGCGCTGCCTCCGGTAGGTCCGGCAATACCTGTTGTCGAAATAGCAATATCTGCTTTAGTTTTTCTATAAAGCCCTTCTGCCATTTCTCTTGCGCACTGTTCGCTGACTGCGCCGTATATTCTTAACGTTTCATCTTTTACATCCAGCAGGGTTTGTTTAGAGTCGTTTGAGTATGTAATGAAATTGGCTTTGATATATTCGGAACTACCTGAAATATCTGTTAGTCTGGAGCTCAATAGACCTCCGGTGCAGGACTCAGCAACGGATATTACAAGCGAATGCTCTTTAAGAATCTCCGCAATAGATTTTTCTAAATTAATATTTCTCTTAAAGCGATTAAATATCATAGATTAAATGTATGCTATTAAAAGTTTGTTGTCAATATGTAAAAAGAATGATTATTTATAAAATTGGTATATAATATTTTTATGATAGAAACGGAAGAACAGTTTTTAGAAAGACGGCCGCAAAGATTGTGCCTTATGTGCGGTAAGTGCTGTCGTGTTGTTACGGCTTCAATCCCCTATGATGAAATGGTTAAAAGAGCCGAAGAGGGTGATAAAGAGGCGTTGGAATTTTTAGAACTGTTTGAGCCGTTTGAATCCATAGAAGCCGCAAAAGCAGTTGATAAAGAGATTGTGGAAAATATTCCGGATTATGAAAACAGAACGTTCTATACCTGCCGGTTTCTTAAAGGAAATCTATGCTCACGATACGAAACAAGACTGGGTGTTTGTAAAAGATTCCCCAGCTCCCCTTGGGCGGTATATCCTCCGGGATGCGGATATGCTGGATGGCTGTTTGTTGAACGGGAAAAAATAATGAAATACGTCAGAGGGCTAAAAGAAGAACAGCTGAAATATAAGATGATGCTCAAAACAACTCCGGAACTCAAAGAAAAAATCGAAAAACTTATTGTCGCAATAGACGAGAATATCAAATTGTTTGCCAAATACGGCTCCGAAAAATGGTAGCGAAAAAACTGTCCTCTTTCCTTCCTGCTTGAAATAATAAAAAAAACGTGTATAATATTAGTAGGGAGCTCCGGAAGGCTAGTTCCGGAACCGTTAGCCCCCTATAATAGACAATCAATTAATTTTAGAAGTGTTATCAGTGCATTGATAGCACTTTTTAATTGAGTTCTATCCATAGTTTCACCCCCTTTCCAGCCAGTTTCCGTAATACTGTGTGTGCTGGCTGGTGGTGAGGGCTATATACCCTACGAAGCTATTATATCATAATCAAATATTTAAAAAGGGTATTATAAGGGGTTTTAATGTTGTATTTCTCTCCGAGTTCCGTTATATATCCTGCAAATGCATCGATTTCAGTCGGACGATTGTTTTCTATATCCTGAAGCATTGATGTTTTACCGTAAGGAGCCATTCCTCTAAATGTTTTGACGGCATTTTTAGCAAGAAGCTCGGGATTATTTATTCCTTCCGATTTTGCAATCAAGACAACCTCATCAAGAATTTTATAAAGAAGGGATTCTATAAACGGAAGCTCGTTCATTTCTCCAAAAGTCTTATGAGTTACTGCGCTCAGTTGGTTTGCAATTATATTTAACATAAATTTCTGCCACATTGCGGACTTGATATCTTCTGAAACTTCGTAATTTATACCGTATTTATCAAAAAACTCCGTAACGGATTTATTTTTGCCCATAACTATTTTATTTACACCGTCATGAGTTATAGAGCGTCCGGTTCTTATGATGCTGTTGCATATAAGATATGAGGGGATAACATCTGCTTCGGGATATCGTTGTTTTATTATGTCTTCACTTGAAATCCCGTTTATCAATGAAATTATTTTTGTATCAGGTTTTATAAAACTCTTTAGCGGTTCTAAAATTTCAGGCAGGTTGTAATATTTGACGGCAATTATTATCAAATCTACGGGAAATGCCTTATCCGGAGTGATATAATTAAACTCAAACTTTTTTCCGTTTATAAAAGTCGGATTTTTCGTATAGTACTCAAGCCGTTTTTTATCGGTTAAAACGTTAACCCCATTATCTGATATTTTGGAGGCATATACGGCACCCACTCCTCCTAAACCAACTATAAGAACATCTTTAATCATTCAACAACTCGTTATACAAATCTATCGTATTAACACAAATTTTTAAATTTCTGTCAACAAGGCTTTTAATAGTCAGTTTATAACATGCCAGCAATGCCTTGTCCAAACCTTGCGCTAGGTATGGTTCAATTGAGTCAATCATTTCTTGTGGTCTGGTTCTGGGTTCGATTTTGTCTGCGATAAAGATAACTTTTTCAAAATCTGTCATTCCGTGATGTCCGATTGTATGCCAGCGGATAGCAGAAAGTATTTCAGAATCTTCAACTCCGAATATTTTTTGCGCCAGATATGCTCCGCAAGGCGCATGAAAAGTTTTAGGATTAATCATCTCGCATTGTTCGACTCTGAGGTTTTCATTGATTATTTTAATCAATTCTTCTTTTTTAAGGCACTTTGCGCAGTCATGAATTAGCCCTGCAAATTCTGCTTTATCTGAATCCAGACCGAAATTTTTCGCAATCTCTTTTGATTTTTCTGCAACTCCAAGAGAGTGTTCATACCTCTCGTCATTTAAGTTTTCTTTTAACCAGTTTCTTATTTCTTCTCTATTCATACAAACCATTTTCTTTTATATACTCCGCAACTTGGGGAAGCTCCAAATTATTTACTGATTTCCCGCTAATTAAATTGTTCCTTATATCTGTAGATGATACATCAATATACTCCATAGGTGCAAATTCATAATCGTATCCCATAGCTTTTAGTCCTGAGTAATCTTCGGGTTTAAAATCAGTGCAGCGAGGGAAAACGATAAAGTGAAGCAGCTCTTTGAGTTTATCGGCTTCATACCAGCTGTCTATTTTTTCAAAAGCATCGGTGCCGATTAGAAAATTTATTTTATCCGTTATTCCGTATATTTTTCTGAGTTCAAGAATTGTCAGATAGGTATAAGATTTTCCTCCACGCTTAAATTCAATATCACTGACATCAAATCCCGGTATATCTTGTATGGCAAGTCTTACCATGTTCAAACGGTGGTTGGCGAGATTATTATCCACCTCTTTATGCGGCGGCAGATATGCCGGAATAAACAAGATTTTATCAAACCCGTAGTGTTTGAGAGCGAATTCAGCAACCTTAATATGCACTCTGTGGATAGGGTTGAACGTTCCTTGAAAAACGCAAAGCTTCATTCTTCAATCGCCTCCGGATTTTCAGATGGTTCTTCCTGCGGCAGCTCCTCCTGCGGTTCGGGGATTTGTTCAGGTGCTGCTTCCGGCTGTGGCGGAAGTTCTTTTTGATGCTCTTTCAAAATCGCATTAGCTTCTTTTAACTCTTTTTTTACTCCATCAAACGGATATGTCAGGGTTTTATGATTTTTAATAGTTTCAGCAAGGGCTTTTTGCCATTTTTCAGTATCTCCCTGCGACTTAAAGATTTGAGCGTAATTATAATACAAGTCGCCGTTTTGAGGAATTGCTTCCATTGCATCTTTTATCAAATCAGTTGCCTCCATATAGCGCTCCTGTTTCAGATAAATTTTATTCAAAATTTTATAAGCCTCTAAATCCAGATGGTTATATTGGATTGTACTTTTTAGATAAAATATTGCATTTTCTGTATCGCCCATTTCATAAGCGATTGAACCCAGGTTGAAATATGCCCAGCTGTAATCCGGAGATAGCGAGAGGACTTTGTTAAACTGTTCTACTGCAAGCTCTAACAGCCCTTCCTCTTTAAAAATATTCCCTATATAAAAATGTGCATACAAATCGCTGTCGTTGAGTTCTATGGTCTTTTGGAAATTTTCAAGTGCAGAATCAAACTCTCTTGTTTTAAAATAACATAATCCGAGGTTGAAATAAGAGTTTGAATCGTCAGGCTCTGCTTCTAATACTTTTTTAAATACCGGGATTGCTTCTTCATACTTTTCTTCTTCAATAAACGTAATCCCGAGGTTATAAAAGAAATCCGTTTCAGGGGAAATTTCAATCGCTCGTATATAAGCATTTTCCGCTTTGTCAAATTGTTTTAGTTTTTCATAAGCAATCCCCAGGTTGTATAACAATTCTGCATTATCAGGGAATGAACGGATTAAATACAGAAGATTTTTTTTTGCTTCTTCATTGAACCCTGCATCTAAAAGCGCAATAGAAAGAGTTCTTCTCGCCTGAAAGTTATACGGGTCATCCCGTAATATTGCCTGTAAATCTTCTATCTCTTCTGCCATAAAAATATGATATCAAATCAGTAGCAGCAACGCAACTTTATTTATGATAGGATTATCATATAGAGAGGACATAATATGACAAACGTAACATTAATCAAAGGTGACGGAATCGGACCGGAAATTTCTGATTCTGTAGTAAAAATTATTGAGGCAGCAGGTGCTGATATCACTTGGGATATTCAAACAGCAGGTGCCGAGGTTGCAGAAGCGGAGGGAACTCCTTTACCTCAAAGAGTAATCGACTCGATAAAAAAGAATAAGGTTGCTCTGAAAGCCCCGATTACGACTCCTATCGGCAAAGGCTTCCGTTCGGTTAATGTTCAATTAAGAAAAGAATTGGATTTATACGCCAATTTACGTCCATGCAAAAATATACCAACCGTCAAAACTAAATTTGATAATGTTGATATTGTTGTTGTGAGAGAAAATACGGAGGATTTATATGCCGGTATAGAAGAAAAGGTAGATAACGATACGGCAAAGAGTATAAAAATAATTACAAGAAAAGCATCAGAGAGAATTGCAGAGTTTGCCTTCGATTATGCTCTTAAAAACAATAGAAAAGAAGTTTGTGTTGTTACAAAGGCTAATATCTGCAAACTTTCTGACGGATTATTTTTGGAATGTGCAAGAAACGTTGCGGAAAAATATCCTCAAATTAAGTTTAGAGAAATACTTGTTGATAACTGCTGTATGCAGCTTGTTCAAAAACCGGAGCAGTTTGACGTATTATTACTCCCGAATCTGTACGGAGATATAGTATCCGATTTGACAGCCGGCCTTATCGGCGGATTGGGAGTTGCACAAAGTGCCAATATCGGGGTTCAAGCCTCTGTATTTGAAGCTGTTCATGGTTCTGCACCTGATATAAAAGGACAGGATAAAGCGAATCCGACGGCATTACTTTTATCGGCGTGTGAGATGTTGAATTTTATCGGAGAAGATAATGTAGCGGAAAGAATAAAAAGAGGGTTATATAAAACTCTTGAATCAGGTGTAAAGACTGAAGATTTGGGCGGAAATGCAAAATGTTCCGAATTTACTCAGGCAATAATTAATAACTTAGGAGAATAATATGGCAAATACTGTTCCATTTGATCCGGGCTACGGACAATACCTTTCAAGTTTTATACATTCAATCGAATATATGTACACAGAGATTAATAAGTTTAAAAATTTGGGGCAGAAAAGATTCAAGTTTAAAACGTATTATCCTCAAATATTGGCAATGATAGAACAAAATACCGCATTTTATCTGGGTTGTATGCTCTGGGCGACTTATGTTGTGACTCAAAAGGGGGCAGAACTTACCGGTAATCATTGTCTGGGACAAGAGTATAACGAAGAAATTGAACTGCAGGAAATAAACTATATTGCGGAATTTGTTAAGTGGCTCGGTAAAGATACAAAGTATTATCTTAATATGGGATATGAGTACCCAGCGGAAAAACAGGAAATACTTGATATTTATAAAGAATTTGCGAAATTGAATGAGGGTTTTGTCAACGCAAAAACGGCTGATGATATTAAACTCCCGAAACAGCTTAAAACTCCAGATGAAAAGGGTATCAAAAAAATATACGATACTATAACCAAAGAGGTTGTAGCAACAGGTAATTTTGAAAAACTGTACGAATTAAAAAGTCTGATTTTATAAACTTTTTTCTTCTTACGGAGTGGACTACCCTATCCCTTCTGAAATTTATTCCCGGGATAAGTTAATGGCTGCTGCTGTATCTGTTATACTTCTGCCGTTGAGATTTGGCAGGCTAAAATGATATGCTGCAACGCCTGGTTTAAAGAAATCCACAAACGAAGATTCTCCGGAATCGATAAAGGAAAAATTATCTTTGTTGACCATAAAGTTTCCGGTTCCGATATCATTATAATATACCCCTAAATCATTTAGGTCTTTCAATTTTGCGTTCACATCAAGAATATCGTTGATCATTTTTTGTTCCGGGTGATGCCCTTCAGATAGTTCATAGATAGCGGAATTTGTTTTATAATCAAAGAATTTTAGTTTTGGACCTTGTTGATACCCGTTCAAATCAAGATATCTTTCCAGTTGAGAATTTAGGAATGCAGAATCAGATTTCATTGAAATATTATCTTTTATATCGGTATTGCCGAAATCCGGCTGGAATTTCATAATATATTTTTTATCCCCAATCTCAAACCTTCGGACAGCTTTTCCTGATAATCCGCCCAAAACATAATCTCCAAACTTTATTCCTGCATGTTCAAATCCTGCATGAGAATGGTTCAGTGCTGCATTAAATACATTCCTGTATCCATCAACACCGCCAAACTCTTTGGGAGGTTCTCCGAATACAAAATCATCGCCGAATTTTTCTTTTAGTTTCCAAACATTCCAATTCGGAGAAACTTTTATCAAATCGTCAGGATGTTTGGCATCAGAAACTGCTTTTTTCGTGTATTTGTAATATGCCTCCTGATATCCCCCGGGGCGCAGCATCCAGTCGGTAAGCTCTTTATCTCCGCCGATTTTACGGTTTAGAATCCTTACATTTTCTTTGCTTTTTCTTGGATTCGATATAACTTCTTTTATAAACTTTTCACTCAATTTTTCATTTGAGGTTATTTTAAACATAAGTTGTTTAAAATTTTTAGGTGTCATTTTAATATTCTTTATTGTATCCATACAAGATGAGGCATTTTGAATTAGTTTCAGTCCTTTTTCAGGCGAACAGCTTCCTTTTGAAACTATATAAATTCCCCCTGCGGCAAGAGCTGCTGCGCCGACTCCGATTCCGATTCCGGTTTGAGGTGTAATGGTGTGAGGTTTCTTATTCGGTTTAGAAGAATTTGCAGAATTATTTTGAACAACTGCCGGAGTTGGTTTGTTAGATACTTGAAGCATATAGAAACCTCCATTAACAGATACACGATTATATAAAATACATACAACAAATATTTTGCTAAAAAACGGACACTTTATTTATAAAGTGTCCGTTTTTGTTACATTTAAAAATAAATTATTCTTCAGTCGATGTTGTTTCTTCAACTTCTTCTTCAATAGATTCCTTAACGATTTCAGAAGCTGTAACAACAACTTTTAATTCTGTTTTAACTTTTGAAGTTAATTTGATTAACATCTTGTATTCGCCAACTTTGTTGATAGGGTGATCAAGAGAAACAGTTTTCTTATCAACATCAATGTTAGCTTTAGCTTTTAATTCTTCGCACAATTTTTTAGTTGTAATTGTACCGAATAATTTTCCGCTTTCACCGGCTTTAGCAGATAATTCAAGAGAACCGATTTTTTCGATTTCTTCAGCTTTCGCTAATGCTTCTTGGTGTAATTTTTCTTGTTTAGCTTTGATTCTTGCTAAATTCTTTTCTCTGTTTTGTAATGCACCTTCTGTAGCAAGTTCTGCAACGTTTTTAGGGAACAAAAAGTTTCTTGCGTAACCGTCTTTAACTGTTACAACGTCACCTGCTTCACCAAGGTTTTGAACATCTTTTTTCAATATAACTTGCATTTCTTAAATTCTCCTTTACTATATTTCAGCATTCGTAAGTGTATGATAACCGAAACAAACTCTATTGTCGAGTATTTGTTAATTTTCTATAATTTCTGTGTCACTAATGCCCATATATCGTTAAATACAATTATAATCATCAAGGCGATAAGCAGAAAGAAACTTATCGTGGCTAGAGTTTCCATTACCTGTTTCCCGACCTTGCGGCCTGCAATTTTTTCTATAATCAGGAACAATAGCTGACCGCCGTCCAGTGCCGGTATCGGTAAAAAGTTGACGATTGCAAGGTCCATAGAAATTATTGCGGTCAATAATAATCCATAGAATAATCCGTCATTGTGGATTATATCTCCGCCTACTTTTGTAATAGCAACAATACCGTGCAAATCTTTCAGGGGAACTTTTCCTGTAAATACCTGACCTAAACCGACAAGCATCATATAAGTATTTTGGTATAAATACTTTCCGCTGCTGATAACCGCATCCGAAAATGAATCAGTCGTTCTCAGTACTTCTTTTGACATCAATTGAACGCCGATAGCACCGCTTGATGACGGATATATAGGTTTTAATCTGATATTTTTTCCATTTCTATCAACAATGATATATAGGGGATGAACATTATCAGAAATAGCCAGAGCAATATCATTAAGTGTACACTTCCCGTCAGAAATAACGTATCTGTTTCCGGTATTTTTATTAATATAATCTCTCAATTGAATAATATCATTAGATAATTTTACCTGATTATCGGAATATTTTTTCAATCCGAGAGCGGTATGTTCATCCATCATAATAGGATTTTCTTTTACAATATTTTTTGGTAGTCTTACTCCTACATCTTTAGGAATAACTTCATTTCTGCCCAATGCTGGGTTTAAATTTTTTATCTTTTGGTAGTTCTTTTCAACTACACTCATATCAACAAGTCCGTCATGAGTTTTACTCAATTGAACAATATTTAATAATGCATAAGTGTTTGTTATCTTTGTTCCGTTGACGGAAACAATTCTGTCGTTGACTTTTAGTCCTGATGACCACACAGACGCATCTTTTGGGGCTAATATTTTGGCAATTTCAATGTTATAAACTCCTGACGGCAAATATTTCCATACAAGAGCAGAGAATAAAACAAGGAAGAATGCGCAAATTATATTTGCAATAACCCCTGCTGATACAACTATTGCTCTTTGGTGTACCGGTTTGTTTTCAAAACGCTCCGGAGAATCTTCCGGCAAATCACAATCCTTTTCATCGTCAGGGAATGCAACATACCCTCCTAATAGTAGAGCGTGGACCAAAAATGTAGTATCCCCTATTTTCTTTTCAAACAGCGTAGGACCGAACGGTAACCCGAAGCCGAATTTTTCAACCTTTATGCCAAATGCCTTCGCCGCAAGAAAGTGTCCGAGTTCATGAATCAGAACAAGGAAACTCAACAATAAAATCATTATGATAATCGCCATTTAATCACCCTCTTAATTTGACAGGACTATTGTGAAGTCACTATTCACACAATAATTTCTCACAGGATCGTACACGTATTGAATTTTTTCAAGTGTAGAAATTCTTTTTCTTAAGTTGTTATAAAAACTGTTTGAAACATTATTGTTATGAGCTATAAATTGAGAATGCGGCAAAGATTCCATCTCTAAACAATTAACCTTATATCCCATATCCGTTAATTGGTTTTTCAAATCCTCCGCTTCACTTCTCTTTGATGAAGAATACATGATTCCGGCAACAATGGAATTAGTATCTGCTGTTTTATCTTCTCTATATATGAGTCTGTCAACAACATCTTGAACTTTTTCAGGATCCAATATCCAGTAGCTTATATAACCGTTTTTATTAGGAGCACCCGGTAGTGTGGCAATCTGGATTCCGCCGTCGCTTAAACCTCTTGCGGCATTTGCAAGCTGCGAAAGTTCATATACAGACATATCTGTTTTTATATCCTCTCTCGCAACGTTCAATAATTCCGGAAGTTTAGAAAGTGCTTGAGGTGTTTTTAATGTATCAATTAAACCTTTAAGGAACCATTGTTGACGCTGAGTTCTGCCAATATCACCAAGCCCGTCGTGGCGGAAACGAAGATAACCGACAGCCTGTGTGCCGTTTAATACATTCATTCCTTTATTTAAGTGAATATGCAGTTTCCCGGCATAATCATCATAGTTCATACGTTTTTCAACATAAATAGGTACACCGCCCAGTGCATCAACAACATCTTTGACTGCATCATCATGAACCATTATGTATTTATCAACTCTGACTCCCAATGTATCTTCAATAGTTTTTTTACATAATTTGATACCGCCAAATGCGTGTGCTGAATTAATTTTGTTTATTCCGTGGTCATCGATATAAACCTTACTGTCACGAGGAATAGAAATTGCATTAATAGAATGTTCACCCGGATCAACATTCATTAGAATGATAGTATCTGTTCTCGTGCCTTCCCATTTGTCTGTGCCTTCTCCGTTTGAATCAACACCCAAAAGTAAAATATTTTTAGGACGTCCGAATGTTGGAAGGTTAAAAGATGTTCTGCCTCTGTTTTGTATAGAATCCGCCCAGCCCAGAAGTTCTTTAGTTATAGGGGAATCTTCCCCGAATACTGCTTTTACTAAATTTTCATGGTTAATAAACCAGAACGTAAAAGCAAGTACGCAGCACATACCAAGTACAAAACTTAATAACGATTTAGCAAAGTTAGAAGAATCGTTTCTTTCTTCTTTTATATGTTCAAGAAAAGAAGTATATTCTTCTTTTTCATCGTATTTACTACTCATATTACTAACTAATTCCTCTTATTTATTATAATAAAGTTCCTTGAGTCGGATTATCACCTTCCGGGGTGTCAGAAGCTTCTGCAGCAGATTCATCGGCTGAAACAGCTGTATCTCCTTCATCTTCTGATTTAGAAGGGTTAACTATCTTATCAACAGAAACAACAGAATCATTATCGACAAGATTTTGGGCTCTTACACCTGTTGCCGGTCTGCCTTGTTGAGAGATAGAGTTAGCCTTCAATCTGGTTACAATACCGTTTGCAGTTACCATCATAACTTCATCATTTTCATCAACAATTGTTAATGCAACCAATCTGGACATTGAAGATTTAAACTTGGTCGCAATTAATCCGATTCCGCCTCTGTTTTGGCTTCTGAATTCAGAAAGTTTTGTACGTTTCCCGAAGCCGTCGGATGTTACAACTAATAAATCCGCATCATAGTCGCGAGGTACGATATCACAACCGATAATTGTATCACCCGTTCTGAGCTTCATTGATGTAACACCTCTTGCGCTGCGGCCTAAAGGTCTCAAATCTTCAATAGGGAATCTTATAGCCATACCGCAGGCTGTACCGATAATTATTTCGTCTTGAGGATTAGCAAGTTTAACCCAATTTAATCTGTCGCCTTCCTCCAGAGAAATCGCGATAATACCGTTTCTTCTGATGTTAGCAAAGTTATCAAGTTCAATTCTCTTTATGTAGCCTTTTTGAGTTAACATAATGAGGTTTGAATCATGTGTAAAGTTGCTTACAGGTACAACTGCCGTAATCTTTTCATCCTGTTCTATCGGTAGAACGTTGACTATCGGAAGTCCTTTAGCTTGACGTCCGCCTTCAGGGAAGTCATATACGTTAAGCGAGTATACAACACCTTTTGATGAGAAGAATAACACTTTATCGTGCATCATTGCAGTAAAGAAGTGTTGAATATCGTCATCATCCTTGGTCTTCATACCGCTCTTACCTCTTGTTGCTCGGTTTTGACGTTCAAATGTATCAAGACTTATTCTCTTCAAGTAACCTTGATGAGTAATGAATACTGCCATAGGTGTGTTTGGAGTCAAATCTTCAATAGTTACTTCACCTTGTTCAGGCAGAATTTGTGTTTTTCTGTCATCTCCGTATTTTTCTTTGTCTTCAAGAAGTTCAGCTTTAATGATGTTCAATACTTTTTGTCTGTCTGCAAGAATTTCTTCGTATTCTGCAATTTTCTTTTGTAATTCGTCATATTCAGCTTTAATTTTATCTTGTTCCAATCCGGTCAATCTTCTTAATTGCATTTCAAGGATTGCGTTAGCCTGATCAACATCAAGCCCGAATCTGTTCATCAATCCGATTCTTGCATCATCGGTTGTTTTTGATTTTTTGATTAAATCAATTACTTCATCTAAAGAACCTAATGCAATCAATAAACCGGCTAAGATGTGCGCTCTGATTTTAGCCTTTTTCAAGAAGAAAATAGTTCGTCTTGTAACAATCTCAACCCTGTGTTCAACAAACTCGCTCAATACTTCGTACAAGTTCATCAATCTAGGCTGCTGTCCGCATAAAGCCAGCATATTTACACCGAAGGTGGTTGATAATTGAGTGTATTTGAACAAGTTGTTTTTAACAACTTCCGGTTTTGCATCACGTTTTAATTCAATAACAATTCTCATACCGGAACGGTCGGATTCATCTCTTAAATCAGAAATGCCGTTAATCTTTTGTTCTTTAACAAGGTCTGCAATCTTTTCAATAAGCATTGCCTTGTTAACCTGATACGGAATTTCTGTTACAATGATGGCCGTTCTTGCCTGACGCCCGCCGCCGCCTGCTATTTCTTCAATTGTTGCAACAGAAGACATTTTGATAGAACCGCGGCCTGTTTCGTAAGCCTGTTTAATATCGTTCAAACCGATAATAGTTGCTGCAGTAGGGAAATCAGGGCCTTTGATATGTTCCATTAACCCTTCAACCGTGATATTAGGGTTATCAATCAAAGCGATAGTACCGTCAACAACTTCAGATAAGTTGTGAGGCGGAATATTTGTTGCCATACCAACAGCAATACCCGAGACCCCGTTTAATAATAACATCGGTAATCTTACAGGAAGAACTGAAGGCTCTTGCAGGGAACCGTCAAAATTCGGAACAAAGTCAACGGTTTCATTATCAATATCTGCAAGCATAGAGGTTGTTATCTTATGCATACGTGCTTCTGTATACCTCATTGCTGCTGCGCCGTCGCCGTCAACAGAACCAAAGTTTCCATGACCGTCAACAGTTAAATATCTTGTAGAGAAATCTTGAGCCATACGAACAAGTGCTTCATATACAGCGGTATCACCATGAGGGTGATATTTACCAAGAACTTCACCAACAATACGTGCACATTTCTTGAACGGTTTGTCAGGTGTCATGCCCAACTCGTTCATTGCAAATAAAATTCTTCTGTGAACCGGTTTTAAACCGTCACGAACATCCGGAAGAGCACGACCTACAATTACACTCATCGCATAATCAATATAACAGCGTTTCATCTCTTCTCTAATATTGACAGGAACTATCTTTCCGTCTTCGAAAATATTTTGTTGACTCAAAATCCTTCTCCTTCTTCCCTACTAGTATATTTTAGCATAAACAAAGAAGGTGTAAAGTTTATAAGCAACGATTCTTTACAGGAAATAAAATGAGTATGGAAATTTAATTCGATGATGAATTAACACAACAACGGGCAGAAAGTTTTTCTGCCCGCAAAAATTTAATTAGTAAATGTATAAACACCCACGAATTATGCAGATGTTTCAATGTAAGAAGTAGCGCCTGCAGAAAAGACTGCTTCGTTGGCCATATACGCATTTGCAGCTTGTGCTGTTGTCACAACATTTTCTGTAGACCGGCTGCTTAATCCTGAGAAATCTGAGCCGTAATCACTTGCCACCTGTGCATAATACTGAACCATTTCCGCATTTGTAACAACACCATCGGTATTGGTGTCCATTTCCTCTTTGTAGAGAGAATCACCTTTGACAGCATAAACACCCTGATCGGCATTCGATGATGTATCGACAGGCGCGCTTTGAGCCGCTGACGGCGCTGATTGGACATTTACTTGCGGTACTGAATTTAAAGCTGATTCCGTAAGACTTAAATTCAGCATCATTGCAGAAAGATCTGGCATGTGATATGAATACTCCTTTGTATATATTTATTATAACTGTTGTAATTACACTTTTCAAGTGTAATTACAGATTATTTTTACAATTTTTACAATTTTAAATTCGATGTTGACAGCTTCCCTCATACACCACTAATTACTAATCACTATTCGCCCCTCACTAACTATTTACTCTAACCCATGTTTAATATAAAATTTTTGTATAAATAGCAGAAAAGGAATAATAATATGTTAAAAGGAAGCGAAATAAGAAAAATGTACCTTGATTTTTTCAAGGAAAAACATCAGCATACAATAGTTGAAAGTTCTTCTTTGGTGCCTGATAATCCGACGGTATTATTGACGACAGCCGGCATGTTACAGTTTTTACCGATATTTTTAGGCTATCAACAGCCGCCTTATAACCCGCCGAGAGCAACATCTTGTCAAAAATGTGCAAGAGCAGGCGGCAAGGATTCTGATATCGAAAATGTTGGAAGAACACCAAGACACCATACTTTCTTTGAAATGCTCGGAAATTTTTCTTTTGGCGATTATTACAAAAAAGAAGTTATTCCTTGGGCTTGGGATTTTATAACAAATTACTTAAAACTGGATAAAGACAGACTCTGGATAACCATATACGAAACAGATGATGAAGCGTTTGAAATATGGACTAAAGATGTTGGAGTTCCTCCTGAAAGAATAAAAAGAAAAGGGAAAAAAGATAACTTCTGGGGACCTCCGGGGGCAACAGGTTCGTGTGGCCCTTGTTCCGAAATTCATTACGATTTAGGCGAACAATTCAAATGTTCTCCTGACTGTGGTATTGATACCTGCGAATGTGACCGTTGGGTTGAAATATGGAACCTTGTATTTACAGAACTGTTCCAGGATGAAGAAGGAAACCATACTCCGCTTGAAAAGAAAAACGTTGATACCGGTATGGGGCTTGAACGTATTGCAATGGTTTGTCAGGGTGTTACTTCAACTTTTGAAACAGACCTTTTAAGACCGATATTGGATGAAGTCTGCAAAATGTCAGGAGTTGAATACAAAAAATCTGAAAAAACTGATATTTCTTTAAGAATCATTACTGACCACGTAAGATGCGTGTCATTTATGATTTCGGATGGAGTGATTCCGGGGAATGAAGGCAGAAGCTACGTATTAAGAATGATTTTAAGACGTGCTCTAAGACACGGAAAAATATTAGGTATGGAGCTTCCGTTCCTTTATAAACTTGTTGATGTAGTTGTTGACAACTACAAAGAAGCTTATCCTGAACTGGAAAAAAACAGAGCTAAAATTGTTGATACTATAAAAAAAGAAGAAGAACGTTTCAACAAAACTCTTGACAGAGGATACAAGCTTTTAGAAGAATTTATATCTAAAAAACAGGATATTGACGGAGAAAACGCTTTCAAATTATACGATACACTCGGATTCCCGTTTGAACTTACTAAAGAAATTGCATCAGAAAACGGATTAAAGGTTGATGAAGAAGGGTTCAAAAAAGCTATGCAAGAGCAAAAAGACCGTGCAAAAGCTGCAACCCAAAAGATTTCATTAACGGACGATTTGAAATACGTTGCAATAGAAAACGAATTCGGCTCAACGGATTTCTTGGGTTATGAACAAGATTCAACAGACGATGCAAAAATTGTTGCAACTATTGACTGCGAAGGCGGGCTTGTTGATATCGTGCTTGATAAAACTCCTTTCTACGCAGAATGCGGCGGTCAAGTAGGAGATTCCGGTGTTATAGAAAATGAAAATCTGAAGGCGGAAGTTCTTACAACATTCAAAGTTAACAATTTATACGTTCACCGTTCAAAAGTTATCAACGGTGAAATTACAATCAATGATAAAGTAAAAGCTCATATAGATTCTGAAAGACGTGCAGAAATCAGAGTCCACCATACGTCAGCCCACCTTTTACAAGCTGCATTAACCAAAGTTTTGGGAGATGAAGTGAAACAGGCTGGTTCGCAGGTTGAAGAAAACCGTATGAGATTTGACTTTACTTTCTCGCGTGCGATGACTCCTGATGAAGTTCAAAAAACAGAAGATATTATAAACGGCTGGATACACGAAAAACTTGATGTACACACTGATGTTATGGATATTGAACAGGCAAAACTTACAGGTGCCGTGGCTTTATTCGGAGAAAAATATGGTGATACGGTGAGAGTCGTAAGTATCGGCGAGCCTTGTATTTCAAAAGAATTCTGTGCAGGAACTCATGCTCGAAATACCGGTGACTTAAGATTGATTAAACTTATATCTGAAGGTGCAATTGCAGCAGGTACAAGAAGAATTGAAGCTGTTGTATCAGATGCTGCGCTTGATTATATAAATGCAAAAATCAAAGAAATTGATAAACTTTCAACAAAATTCAAGGTTCACTTTGATGAAGTTGAAGAAAGAATCGACAAAATTATGGATGAAAACAAAAATCTCCAAAAAGAAATTGTTGATTTAAAATCAGAGAATGCCAGAAGTAAATTCAATTCGTTCCTATCAAAAGCACAAGATATAAACGGCGGAAAACTGTTTATTTCTAAAATAGAGCAAATGGACAACGATTCAATAAAAGCCGGTGTTGAATTTTTATCAAACAAACTCGGCGAAAGTATTATTGTTCTTGTATCTCCGAGGATGGTGCTTGTAAAAGTTTCTGATTCATTTGTTAAAAAAGGTGTAAATGCAGGTAAAATTGTTGGAGATATTGCAAAAGCCTCCGGTGCTAATGGTGGCGGCAGACCAAACTTTGCTCAGGGCGGAATAAAAGATATCTCTAAAATAGATGAGACCCTTTTAAATATTGAAAATGAACTGAAAGGTTAACTAAATGAAAAACATATTATTATCAAATGATGACGGGATTCTTGCAAATGGGATACGAGCATTAATAGAAGAACTGTCACCTGATTATAATGTTTATGTTGTGGCTCCAGATAGAGAACGTTCTGCTGCAGGGCATTCATTAACCCTTCATACTCCATTGAGAGTTGAAGAAGTTGAGCCTTTGTATGGAGCAAAGCGCTGTTGGATGACAACTGGAACTCCCGGTGATTGCGTAAAAATAGCTGTGAATGCAATATTAGCTCCTGAAGAACAGCCGGATCTTGTAATCTCCGGTATAAATCATGGTCCGAATCTTGGTGCGGATATATTATATTCTGGAACGGTAAGCTGTGCAATCGAGGGTGCAATGATGGGTATTCCTAGTATTGCAACTTCTCTGGCAAGTCTTCATTCAGAAAAAGAGGATTTCAAAGTTGCGGCTGAATTTATTTCAAAACTTTTAACACAGCTTGAGGGATACAAGGCTCCTGATAAAACCATTTTAAACATAAATATTCCGGGACTGGAAAAAGATGATATTGCAGGTGTTGCGATAACCGAACTAGGGCGCAGAATGTTTACCGATACATACGAAAAAAGGGTAGACCCGAGAGGTAAAACATACTATTGGATGGCGGGTGAATTAATTAGTGAACCTGAGGATGCAAATACTGACCTTGCGACTATACGTAAGAATAAGATTTCAATTACTCCGATTACATTTGATATGACAAGGAAAAATTTTATGTCTGAATTAGAATCGGAACTTTGTATAAACGAACAATGTAATTGGTTTTAAAAAAAAGAACCTATATAGGTTCTTTTTTTAATTGATATCCCAACGTCCGCAGGTTCCGCCCCAGCGAGCAATGATATTTCCTTTGATATCTTTAATATTTTCAACGTGTTGATGCTCTGCCGCACCTTCAACGATTGTAATAACTTCACAGTTATTAGAACAGCCGTTACACTGGCATGTAATTGATTGGAATTGCATATTTCCGACATCCCAACCTTTGAAGGTTGTCGGAGCTTCTGTATACTGATGATTTTCCATGGCAAGAAGCGCAGCACCTATCGCACCCATTGTCTGGTGATGATCAGGAACAACTATTTCCGTTTGAAGCTCTTCTTCAAAAGCTTTTACCATGCCGGAATTTGTTGCAACTCCGCCCTGGAATGAGACTGTCGGCAAAAGCTCTTTTCCTAGTGCAAGATTACTTAAATAGTTTCTGACTAGAGCCTGGCAGAGTCCGTATAATAAGTCTTCTACAGGGTAGCCGAGCTGCTGTTTGTGGATTAAATCACTTTCTGCAAATACACCGCATCTTCCTGCAATTCTGGCAGGGTTTTCTGATTTTAAAGCAGTATCTCCGAATTCTTCTATCGGAACGTTTAATCTTTGTGCCTGATGGTCAAGAAAACTTCCGGTACCTGCGGCACATACGGTATTCATCGCAAAGTCTGTCACGATACCATCTCTCAATATAATAATCTTACTATCCTGTCCGCCGATTTCAAGAATGGTTTGAACGCCAGGGATATAAGTTGCAGCTGCAACAGCATGCGCCGTTATTTCATTTTTTATAACGTCCGCACCAACAAGTGCTCCCGCAAGATTTCTTCCGCTGCCTGTTGTTCCGACCCCCATAATATCATATTTCCTGCCGGCATGTTCAGCCTGTGCATATATTTGCTTTAAACCTGATTGAACAGCCGCAACAGGTTTTCCTGCTGTTTTTAGCATATATGAATCTATATACTGTCCTTTTTCATCAACTAAAGCAAGTTTTGTTGTTACAGAGCCTACGTCTATCCCTAAATATGATGTTAAACCCATTCTTTCCTCTCCTTTGATTCAATAATAACACAAAAAAAAGAAATAAAGTTTAAGATTTTAATCAAAATAAATAAATCTAGGAAACTATTCTATAATGTAAAGATATAATTTATAATTGTTTACAAACGGGAATTTTTGATTGTAAAATGAACATAGTGGAGAAAGTATAGATTTGGCCAGTAATTACGAAAATTTTGATAATACAGAGTCCAGCTACAGAAAGAATTCTTTGATTCAGGAACGTGTAAGCCTTGTTTCAACACATATGTACAAGCAGTTTTTGGATTACCAGAAAGCAACTCTTAATACGGCTGAAATCTTTAATGATGCAATAGAAAACTTGAAGGTTATAATTGATTCTTTGAAAAAATCATTTTCCTCAAGAGGTGTTTCATCTGAAACTATTTATGTTGAGCATGATTCGGCTAAATCAATTATTACAATAAACATTCTCTGGCACAAAATCAGCCTGACTACAAGATGTAATTATGAGCCGCAAGCGCTTTTTAGAGAAAACAACCCGCCTCTGTTTTCAGGAAGAATTATGGCAATAAACGGAAATTATTACGAAATCATGGAAGGTGTAAAAGATAGAAAAGAAGAGATGAAACGACTTCTTGATAATGAAGTTGCATCACTCTATATTCCTGCAGACAAAATGCAAAATGCAATATTTAAAATAAAACATCTTTCAAACAGGGAATTTTTCTTGAATCACCAGGATGCCGCAAAAGAATTTACTTTGAAAGTTATTGAAACAATCTGTGGCGGCGGTGTATACCACGAAGAGGGCACCCGAAAAGTATTTAATATCTAAACATCCATATCATCAATTTTAGGAACGGGACTTTCGGGTGCATCATAGTTAAGATACCCGTTTATGATTTTAATAGGCTTATTTGGATCTTCAGGTCTTGTTATATCAATAACACCGGCATTGTTTTTGAATTCAATCTTTTCAATATCAATCGGTCCTTGGATTTTTATTCTCGGGCGTGGGTTAGGACAAGGATAATCGTTTACGATATTAAGCTCTTTGATATAATTATCAACCTTTTCTCCTAATTCTGTTGTTTTAGGGAATATGAAAATGGTTCCTTCATCGTTTCTTAAATTCATCTGGTCAATTTGAATTTTACCGAACATTTTTAAATCCGTTGCGGCATTATCAAGATCAAAACGTTTGATTTTGCAATCAGACATTTTTTTTACAGCACCGAGTTTTAAGTGGTTTACGACAGAATTAGAAAACTCAAGACTGCAATTCGCCTCAATATCGTCGCCTATAGAATCGTTAAATATTAAGTCGTTTGCTTTTAATTTCCCGACTTTAGCCTGTGTAAATTCTGCTCCTATTGCTGCTTTTGCATTATCAACAATTGTATAAACTCCAGGTTTGTTTTTATTTTCTTTGCAGGCTATAAGATTTGTATCACTGTTTTTTATATGATCTCCAGGATATGCAATAACCGTATACGCTTTAATCGAATCAAGTTTACAGTTCCCGTTTAAATGAATCGCATCTTCAATATTAACATTTCCCATCGTTGAATCAAAAGCATCAATATTATCAACTTTATCAATAAATTTTACATTTGCGTTATTCTTAAGAATAACCATTGTAACATTTTCAAGCTGGTTAACCTCTGCATTATCAACTTCAATAAGCCCCTTGGTTCTTCTGTTGAGTGTTAAGTCTCCGTGAGCATAATCAACATGGTTTGATTTTAAAACCATACCGTTGGCTTCTTCTCCGCCAAAGAATCTTGTCCAGAAGCCAAATCCTTTGTCTGACAGAATACATTCTTTTGCATCTCTTCCAGGTGGGAGTTTTACCTTTGCATCAGAGGTAAACAGAAAAATATTCGCATCATCAGGAATATCTTTTTCTGATTTTGCTTTTGCAAGCTTGTACGGTTTATTTAATGCAGTAAAAAATACATCTTGTTTTATCGGTTTTGTATAAGATACACCTGAAATCGAATGATTTCGGTTAATATTTGATGTATGAGGAAGATTTGAACCTGCATTAATAATTGTATTCATATCTGCTTTAAACCGGATAAATTTATTTTTTGCTAGTTAATAGCGATATTTTTAACAATAATTAATAAATTTCTTTATGTACAATCGGCGCAATTTGTTTAAGTTCTTTATACAGTTCATCATACTGAGAAGGATATAAAGATTGTGCCCCGTCGCATATAGCGATTTCTGGATTGTAGTGCACTTCAATAATTAAACCGTCACAGCCTGCAGCAACTCCGGCTCTAGACATTGGTGCAACTTTATCTCTTAATCCGGTGCCATGGCTCGGGTCTATGATTATAGGCAGGTGGCTTAATTTTTTAATAACAGGAATTGCAGATAAATCAAGAGTGTTGCGTGTGTATTTTTCAAAAGTTCTTATCCCTCTTTCACACAAAATAACGTTTCTGTTACCGCCTGAGAGAATATATTCTGCAGAAAGAAGTAACTCTTCAAATGTAGCTGATAAACCGCGTTTTAATACTATCGGTTTATCAACATGCCCCATCTCTTTTAAGAGATTATAGTTCTGCATATTTCTGGCTCCGATTTGGAATATATCAACATACTTGTTGAACATATCTATTTGAGAAGGGTCCATAATTTCTGAAGTGACAGCCATTCCATGGTTATCGGCAACGCTTCTCATAATCTTCAGCCCTTCTTCTCCTAATCCCTGGAAAGCATAAGGAGATGTTCTCGGCTTAAATGCTCCGCCTCTCAATATTTTTACGTTTGATTTGGATAATGCTTCCGCAGTTTTATCCATTTGCTCATAGTTTTCAACAGTACAAGGTCCTGCGATAATTCCTGTATATTTACCGCCGAATTTGATACCGTTTACCTCTATAATGGTATCTTCTGATTGAAACATTCGACTTGTTAATTTGAAACCTGACGTAATCTTAATTACTTCTTGGACTCCATCTAACAGTTCAATATTTCTAGGGTCAATAACTTTATCTCCCACAGCACCGATTACTGTGTGAAGTTTACCGGTTGATAAATGTGTTTCAAACCCGTTACTCTCAATAAAAGATACAACTTTATCTATTGATGCCTGGCTGGCATGTTCTCTCATTACTATAAGCATATTCTATTCCTCTAAAATTCAATATTTACCATATATACTAACGTAAACATTTATAATTTACAAATCTCATAACCTATTGTATAATTAACTAGCTGGAACTTAAATAGAAGGAGAACACAATGAAAGAAGAATTTACTACAAGTGCAAGACGTTGGTATGATAAAGACCCTGTGTTATCTTCTGCTATGAAAACCCTTGAAGAATCTGATGATGATACTCAGATTAAAATAGCTTTAAACTTAATCAAAATTATTACTGAGCATAATATTGAAGATTCTAAGTACGAAGATGTTTCTGATATTATTTCTCAAACCGAAATTGATCTTCAGGATTCACGTCAAAATAGATGGTATGATTTGGACGGAACTTTAAGAACAGCAATTGGTATGCTTCAAAATTGTCCTGACAGCACTCGTCATGAAATTGCTGTTGAAATGGCAAGAATGGTTGTTGAAGAAATGAAGAAAAACGAAGCTGATGAAGTTGATACTGAAGAAACAGATTCTTCTATTGATGAACAAATCGAAAGACTTGATGAAACTTTAAGAGCTCAAGAATCTCAAAACGACTAGCGTATAGCGTTAAGCACCGCTTCAACTGTCGGGGAATGTGAACATTTATATGATGAATTTTCGCATTGTGTTTTGTTGCAAGGCTGACATGCCAGATTCCCTGTAAGAGTAATATATTTGTTGTCATCTTTTAAATTAAACGGATTATACATTGCAGGCGACATACTTGTTGATATAGTTATGACTTTGCTTTTATTCATTGCCCATGCAACTGCAGAGGTTTCAAGATTGTTTGAAACTATAATATCCGCTAAAGACAGAATATACCGTAAATCTTCAAATCGTGTTTTGCCGCACAGGTTAACAAGGTTTTTATGCGAAAGTCTGGTTGCAAGAACATTGTCCTGATTATCTCCGATTACAATTATATTATATTTTTCCGGGATATTTGTTACCAGATTAACCCAGTTTTTCGGATGCCAGGAAACTTCACCTTGAAGCATATTAGGAGATAAAACAATTATCGGTTTTTCTTCCGCAAAGTTTATAAATTTATCCATTTTAGTCTTTGCTTCGTATTTCAATTCAGGAAGAAAGAATTCAGCTCCATCTGTTTTAAGTCCTAAGTATCTTGCAAAATTCAAATTCTTTTCTACTTTATGAACATTTGTATTTTTAAATTCAGGATTTGTATCAATAAATTCATTAGCTCCGAAAGACGAAAATCCTTGAGCTGTTGAGTAAGATAATCTTCTTTTTGCACCGCATTTTGCAAAAAGATATGCACTTCTCATAGTCATCTGACAGTCAATGGCAATATCAAACTCTCTTTTTTGAAGTTTTTTCACTACTTCTCCCATATCTTCCCATATACCCCAATAAGGCATCTTTTTTATCCATTGCTCAACAGGTGCCAGATGGACTCTGTTTATTACAGGGTTTTTATTAATCGCTTCAAATCCTTTTTCAGAGGTTAAATATTCAACAAAATAACCTTTTCTCTTCAATATGCAAACGAGAGGCAGGGTATATATTGTATCTTTTAAATCACCCAAACTTATAACAAGTACTTTTTGTAAGTTTTCCATAAAAACCTCTTATCCTTTAATTATACACAATTGGAGAATAATTGTAAACAATTGTAACGATTAAAGAAAAAACGCTAAAGTTTTTATAAAACTATGCCGTAACAAAAGGTATAGAAAGAAAGTCGATTATAGGAGTAAAAATTATGGAATTTAACAGCATTAATTTTGTAGCACAACAAGCAGCAGCATTAAATAAACCTTCAAAGAAAGAGGAAGTTAAGGCAGAGGAAAAAAAGGAAGCAGAAGTAAGAGATAACAAACCTGCAGAAAAACAAGTTGCGGGAGAGGATGTACTTGCATTTATGGCAGCAAAAAATATTGACATTAAAATTGCAAAGCCATCTGAATCAAAAGCAACTCAAGACAGAATAGCAGGTTATATGGATGACTTCGAAGCAGCATTTGATGAAATGACAGCTCTTGGATTATCAGAAGATGCAATATTTGAAATCTTCGATAGAATGTAAGAATTTGGGTATGGATAATTGATTTAAACAAAAAGGTTCTGAATTTTTCAGAACCTTTTTAATTTGTAAATATATTTGTTTGAATAATTTTATTGGGGGCTGTGCGCCCCCAAACCCCGCACTCTATTTCTTTCTTGTCTTGAATGGCTCACGTTAAACGGCGTTACGTGCCGAAAACTAACCGTTTCCGTCACTTCAGCCTCTGTTCGCAATTCGCTTTTATTGCGATGCTAAAAGCGGCTTGCCGGCAGAGGGCGAAGGGATTGACGTAGGTCAATTCCGTAGACCCGTTTATCGCCGGCAAACAAGCAGAAAGAAATATAGAAAAGAAAGAAAAAGACGCCGACTAAATAGTGTCAGTAAAACTCAACATTCAGCCGGTGAACTCGCTTCGCTCAGACAGCACCGGCTGTCTTGGATTATTGGCGGCTCGACCGGCTCAACGCAGCTCTCGCCTGGACGAGTTTCGCTTCGCTCACTCTTGCCAAAATCCGCTCACCATTGTTTCGTTAACTGACACTAAACTATTATTTATTTACCCCTGACTGTCAAAGAAATACAGGTGCAGGGGTGCATAAACCTCGCATCAATTTGGTTAGACACGTCTGGAAGACCCCGTCCGGAGGACAATAAAAAATATTTTTATTCCACTTTTACTCTTCTTTACCTAGATGGCTGCATACGTGAACAGTGAACATATAAGCCGCGTGAGCCGCTAACCCGGCAACACCGATAAGAGCCTTTTTACCTTTCAACCCTAATGCTGCAATAGATGAAGCCAGAGGTATTGCATGATCCGTTAACATATCCCAAAAGCCTTTGGAATATCCTACACTGGCATTCCAGGCCCCTCTGATTCTATCATCCAATTCCCATTCAAAAAGTTTTTCCTTCATTTTGGCGGTCGATTCACTTTTATTTGTCAAATATTGGGTATTATTAAAATACCTTAAACCTGCTTCCGCATCTTTTTCTTCTTTATGCTCTTCCGCTATTAATTTGCCATGAGCATGCGAATCGTGCAAAACAGTATACAAAGCTAAACCGCCTGCTGCTTTGCTAAAAACACCTATTGGGGTAATATTTCTTAGTATTGAAGGCATTCTCATGATTCTGTAATCCCATTACTTCCGCTGTTATTGATTATTGGAACATCTACCAATTTTGACGGAGAAGACATCTTCAATAAGATATTTGCTGCTGTTGCGGCATCTTTTCCATCTCTTGATTTATCGTTTTGGGCCATATAAGTCAATATTTTTACGGTATTATCATTTCCTTGAGCCAATCTGGTTTCGAGCGCGGTTAGAGCAGTTGCCTTAACCTTATGGCAGGTAGGATCTTGCAGCATTTTATTAATTAATGCATTTAATGCTGCATCACTATATCTTGTTTTATCTTCATCAAGCCTTTTCAGAACTTCTTGTGCAGCGAATTTTCTCATATCTTCTGAAGGGCTGTTCAGGTATTGTTCAAGATTTTTGATATATTGATCTGTTAGAACTTGTACACGTTTCTTTTTAGTATTTTGAGGCCCTTGCGGTCCCATATAAGGCGGGTACATAGGATAAGGTGGATAACCGCCCCAGTTATTTACATAATAATTCCCCGGATAGCATTGTCCGCATTGATTATTATTGTTCGGTTTAACCGTACATTGCGGAGGTGTATGCAACAGAGGTGAATCCGGCGGAAGTTTTGTCGGATCAATTACATTGCATGTAATATTTACCCCTGAATAACTAGGATATTTATTATTAATAGAATTATCCATACACTTAACCTTTCAAGTATATAAAGTATTTTGTTTTAAAAAAATTGCTATATTGTAACTTTATGTAAAGTTTTAGCTTAACAATAGCAAATTTTTTTTTGACAGGTTTTACAATAAATGTGCAGTGTTATAAAAAGGAGTGTTAGTGATGAAAATGACAGTTTCAGTAAATAGTGATTACGGAACACCTTATTTACAATATGGAACAGACAGACAAAAGGCAAAAGCTTCAAAATTTGCTCATTCTAATGATAAAGACCTTACAAAACTTGCATATAGAATTAATGACAGAAAACATCGCGATAGCAAATTCGCATCAAATATAGCAAAAGCAACAATGTCACTTCCATTAATTGGAGCTGCTGTTGTTGCGGCAACTACAAAAGGAAAAGTATCAGCAAGAACTCTTGCGGGTGCAAAATCTTTTGCTAAAACAGCAGGAGCAATGGGAGTAGGTTTTGGCGTTATTGCAGCTAACAGTGTTGCTGCAGCTAAAAGTCCGAAACTTGATAGAGCAGAACGTAAACATCCTATTTTGACAATGGCAGGTTTAACTGCACTTGCTACAGGTGCTGTTACAGCTCTTGCTGCCGGAGCTCGTAAAGTTTCCCCTAAAGCTATGGAAAAATTAACTCAATTAGGTAAAAAAGTTAAATTAGATAAAGTTGCTGCACAAATGGATAAAGCTCCGGAAGCTGTAAGAGGCTTTATGTCAAAAGTTGCAGCAAAAGTTTCTTTACCTAAAGGCGTTAAAGAAAACTTATCTAAAATAGCAGGAAAAATTAAAGTTCCTCAAGCATTAAAAGATGGATATAGTAAAGTTGCTAATGCAGAAACAACAAAGGCTGCTATTAATGTAATGAAAAAAGCCGGCGGTGCAATGCTAAGAAATCCTGTAACTACAGCATCTGCACTAATCGGTGCAGCAATCGTCGGACACGCTGTTAAAAAATCAGTTGAAACTTCTCAAACAAAAGCAAAATTGAAAGAAGCTCAATTAAAAACAGCAAACCAACTTATTGATGCTTACGCTAACGAAAACGAATCTTTAAAAATGGCTAATTTAAAAGCTGCTGAAGCTTTAGATAAGAGCCATACAATCGTTGCGGAAGATAAACCTGAAACTGAAGAATAGATAAAACAAACTGTATAAAAAGAACCCTTGAGTTTATACTCGAGGGTTCTTTTTTATCCCTTTTTCCTTTTCCTCTAATTTTACTCTACGCTGCAAGCTTCTTAACGAATCTAACAGTGTCCATATAAGTTTCTCTTAAGAAGCCTTTAAATAACTCTGATAAAGGTCTTCTGTCAATGCTTGCGAAAACATGATAAATAGGGTCTTTCGCATTATTAAATCTCATTTGTTTATCTTTTTTATTCAGATAATATTTCTCAAAATCGTCAGGTATATCTAATGTTCCAATAGGTTTTTTATTACGTTCAACAGCACTCATTCTTTGCATAAGCTTCTCTCTCGTTCTCTCTTATTTATCTCTTATGTATATATAAAGTATATTATTTTCAAAAAATTGACTTTTTTATAACATAATATTAAGAATTGTTACAAGGGAAAATACTCTTATTTTTAATGATATAATTAGAATACTAAAAAGAGAATGAGGGAAAAGATATGTATAGTATTATTTTAGCCGGAGGTTCAGGAAGTCGTCTATGGCCATTGTCCAGAGAATTGTGCCCAAAACAGCTTTTGAATATAAAAAATGATGACAGCCTGCTGCAGGAAACGTTTAAACGTCTGCAAACGTTTGTTCCTTTAGATAATATTGTAAGTATAACAAACACGAAACATTTTTCTAATGTTCGTTATCAGTTAACCTCATTCACAAAGCAGCCATTGGTATTGTCAGAGCCTATTGCAAAGAATACTGCACCGGCAGTTGCAATAACTGTTAAATATATACAATCGTTAACCAATGATGATCCTGTTATCCTTGTTGCTCCGTCCGATCATATTATTGAGGATGTAGAAGGTTTTAAATCATCAATACTTAAAGCAGAAAAACTTGCTCTCGACGGACATATCGTTACTTTTGGTGTTAAACCTGATTATCCGGAAGCAGGTTTCGGGTATATTAATGCCGAAGAGGCGAAAGTAAAGAAATTTGTTGAAAAACCGAGTAAAGAAACTGCGGAAGGCTTTATAAAATCTGGCGGCTGGTATTGGAACAGCGGTATATTTATGTTTAAAGCCTCTACTATTCTTAAAGAATATGAAAAATGGGCGAAAGATATTTATGATATTGTAGAAAAATTTGATTTCAAAGCTTCAAATGAAATTCCGTTTGTAGAATTTGATAAAATGCCTAATATTTCCATCGACTACGCAATCATGGAAAAATCAGATAATCTTGTACTGGTTGAGTTGGAGAGCGACTGGAAGGATATGGGGTCTTGGGAGTCAATATATGATGTCAGTGACAAAGATAAAGACGGGAACGTAAAAGTCGGTCATATTCTTGATATGGATTCAAAAAATTCTTTTATGTATTCGTCGTCGAAACTTGTTGCAACAATCGGATTAGAGGATACTATCGTTGTTGAAACGGAGGATGCGATACTTGCTTGTAAACGCGATAGAGTTGAAGATGTCAAACAAGTATTTGAAACTCTTAAGGAACAGCATGATGATACTCACCTTGTACATAAGACAATGTACAGACCTTGGGGTTTTTATACCGTGTTGGCACAGGGAAAAGGTTTTCTTACCAAGATGATACAGGTTAACCCGGGACAAAAACTCTCGATTCAATCGCACAATCACAGAAGTGAACACTGGGTTGTATTATCCGGAGTTGCAAAAGTTGTTCTTGAAGGGAAGGAAATCATTTTGAGTCCGGGGCATAGTATTGATATTCCGGTTAAGGCTATTCACTCTCTGCAAAATCCTTATGAAGAAGAACTCAAGGTTATTGAGGTTCAAAAAGGCGATCTGTTGATAGAAGAAGATATCATAAGATATGAAGATATGTACGGTAGAGTGTAAATGGCGAAATTCATTCTAAAATCTATGGGGTGCAAGTCCAATCAGTTTGAGGGGCAAATACTGGAGGAAAAACTTGGTAATAAAGGGTTTGAAAAAATAAATGATATAAAAGCTGCAGACTATTATATTTTGAATTCGTGTACCGTTACCCACAAAAGTGATTCTGAAACGTTATATCTTTTAAGAAATGCAAAACACATAAATCCTCGGATAAAAACAGTTTTGACCGGTTGTATGGCGCAGGTTGACCGAGATGAGCTCCAAAAGCTTGACTATATTGATTACTTATTCGGCAATGATGATAAATTTAATATTCCAGAATATCTGGTAAATAATGAGCATATCATTGTATCTGATATAATGGGGCTAAATATTTTTAATGAACAGGTGCTTTATGACACAACGAAAACCAGAATAAGTTTAAAAGTACAGGATGGCTGTGATAATAGATGCAGTTATTGTATAATTCCATTTGCCAGAGGAAAATCAAGAAGTGCTGATGAACAATTTATTATCAATGAAATAAATAAATACGCAGATGAAGGCTATAAGGAAGTTGTAATAACCGGAATCCATATCGGACAATGGGGACTTGATATTAATAAAAAATTTATTGATTTATTAAAGCTGCTTGAAACCTCATCAATACACAGATACCGATTAGGCTCCCTGAATCCGACAGAAATCCCGGAAGATGTGTTGGAACTGTTAATATCTTCTGATAAATTTTGCCCGCATTTTCATCTCTCATTACAATCTGCATGTGATAAGACACTGAGGGCGATGAATAGATTCTACAAAACAGAAGATTATCTTAAACAAATTGATTATATTGCAGAAAACTTTGATAAACCGTTTATCGGGTGTGATATTATTGCCGGATTTGTTGGTGAAACAGATGAGGATTTTGAAGAAACAGTAAATAATCTGAAACGTTCAAAATTGACAAAGATTCATACGTTCCCTTACTCAATCAGAAAAGGAACAAAAGCCGAAGGAATGGAGGGACACCTGCCTGATAAGGTGAAGGAAGAAAGAGCTTCAATTATTAAACAGATTTCATCAGAAAAAATGAATAAATTTCTGCAAAGTAATATTGGAGATATAAGAGAAGTTTTGATTGAAAAACGTCCTGATAAACACAGCGGGAATTTAAAGGGAGTAACCGATAATTATATTCCGGTTATCATTGAAAATGGTGCAGATGAATTTAATACGTTAAAGAATGTCAGAATTGAGAGAATTGATAATAATAAAGTTTTTGGGAAAATAATTGCTAATGAGTAATTTAATATAAACAAAAAAGCGATTAACTATTTTTATAGTTAATCGCTTTTTTCTTATCCATAATTTAATTGCTTAACATGTAAATGAAGCACAGCTCATTCCGCCGCCGCCACCGCCTGAGAATGAAGCTCCGCCTCCGGAGAATGATACAGCACCGCCGGTTGACATGCCGCCTGAGAAATCTCCGCCGCCGACATAAGCTATTGAACCTGCTGTTTCAACAGATGAACCGCTGCCGTCTGCAATAGTCGCATACTGAGTATAATCAATTATAACCGGAGATGAAAACTCACAGCTGTCATAACTGATACTATTACTAAATAATGATGAATCTTGTCCAATTATAATACTGGGAGCATTGGCAATCGTACCTGAAGATTCCGTTTCTCCAGTATATGCTATTTGAGTTAATGCACCGAATGTTTGCTCTCCCGGTTTGTAATGCGAAGTAAATCCAAGTGCCATATATTACATCCTCTCACTCTTTACATATAAATAAAGTTTTTTTGAAACGTTTAATTTCATGCTTTAGAGGATATGTTACATAACTTAATATTTATGTTCGTCATTACGGTGTAGCCAGGCATAAAATCTTGTATTTTCATACCAGTAACAATATTTGTCAAAAATAGGCTCAACCATAACACAAAGAGCTGCAAGAATCTTTAGAGAAATTCCGCCTAAATGAATTACTCCCATTGCAACTACATAAACCATTAGTATATAAGAGAGCTTATGTCCGAGCATAATAGCAATAGAACTCCAATATTTACAAATGAATACAGAAATTAAACACCCTAAAATTAATGCAATAATTTTTCTCATAAAATAAGCCCCTTTTAATAAAAACCGTGCCACTACCTATCGGCAGGTAACAATACTTCTTCAAAATCTGTTATCTCCCCCTTAATAATATAACACCCGCAAAGGTTGCCTTAGTGCTGCTGTGTTTCCACCCTGACACGGTTCGACATTTTACGCCATTACATATTAAGTTATCATAAATAACAAATCCCTTAGATAGCATTCCTACAAGCCTCACAGTAGGCCCTGCACCCCGCTAAGCGTTCGGGTCGAGAGGTCCGCTATGTCCCCGTGGAGCACGGTCAAATTTATTTTATCATAAATTACTTTAAGAGCAAAGCTTCTTTAATTTTTCTTGCGGGATAATATTCAGGAAGTATTTTTAAGCACTCTTCAATAGAAGACAGTGCTTTTTCAAAATCTTGTATATGAATATAATACTGGCAGAACATAAAATGCAGCTCCGGGTCGTTATAAGTATTATCACGGGCTTTATCAAGATACGTTTTTGCTGTTTCAAAATAGCCGTTATTCATCATAACCCTTGCGATATATTTATATGCTTCACAATTAACGGAATAAAACAAATCAGCTCCGCCTAAAATATATGCAACAGCATCATTTTGTCTTGCCATAAGCAGCAAATTAATATCTATTTCCAAAAAATTTCTAATTTGAAAATATGTAGGCAACACTTCAACGTACCCTCGCATAAAAGGTATCAGTTTAACAGCCCAATCTGCTCTGACGGAATCTACTTTCCTTAAAACAGATTCAGCCTCTGATAATTTTCCATCCAGCAATAAGCAGTATCCATACTCTAAATTATAGCCGTTCAGTTTGAAATAGTCCTCACAATCCTTTGTTTGGGCGGCTTCAAGTCTCTTTTTCGCTAAATCATAATTTATCATTATTATGTTTCTTTACAAACACTCTGGTTTTATGCTCTTTCTTTGGAGAATCTTTCACGATAATTTCTTCATCAGTATCGCCAGACTTCAATTGAGTATTAAGTTTAACATCTTTTTTAGTAAATAGCTCAGAAGCCTGATCTAATAATGCAGGTGAAGACTCTTGCCCCATCAGGTTTGCAAGTTTTATTTGTACATATATTTCTTCACGATAAATTTTAAAACTCTTTGGAGCCTGAATAGCAACCTTGCAAGTCCCGTTTCTGGACTCTACAATAGTTATTTCTATATCATCATTTATCATGATTTTTTGACCGTTTTTTCTAGTAATTATTAACATTTGAAAATCCTTAATCCTTAAATAATGGGAAGTTTACGTCGTATCCTGAACCGGACAAAATTATTTGTCCGCCGGTTTTGTGAGCAGTATTCAATATAACCGGAGCTAATAGATTAACTCTTGTAGCTCTAGGGTTACTGTTTGGAATAGCTGCAACATTCAAAACTAAAATATCATCAGTAGATTCAATTTTAAGTTTTTCTACCGCAGAATCAGGGATATCAATTACGTAATCAAATTCGAAATAGATAGCTGATGTCATAACAAAAGCTAATTCCGGAGTTTTTACGGATTGCATCCATTTAAAAGGAGAATTTTCTCCGTGGTCAATTAGAACATATTTGTCCTCTTCTTCATAGCCAATCATTGGCAAAAGGAAAGTAAAGACTGCATCGTCCTTGACCTCAATTTCTCCAAATCGTGTTGTACTAATCTTCATGTGTTTTCCTTTTTTATTCCTATATATTTAATTTTTTATTTTTTATTTATCATCAGAAGATGAAAAATCCAGATTTGGCATCATTTGCGACATCATCATAGTTTGGATAAACTGTTGATTCATTGCCGGATTTGATTTTCCGTCTTGCGATGACATCATGAATGGCAGCATGTTCATCATATTCATGCCATTCATACCGTTATTGTTGCCGTTCATTCCCATCATAAGATATGCCGGATTATTCATTTGTTGTGTCATTTGCTGCATATACATTTTAGCCATCATTTCCTGTTGCTTTTTTGCAGCATCTTCTCCTTGAGGAGCGGATGGTACAACAGAATTATTTCCGTTCCATAATCCGGCTTTTTTTAATGTCATAATAGCCGCACCTATATCTTCATTTGAAGGTGCTTTATCAGCTTTTTTCTGAACAGGTTGTTTTTTTTGTGTTTGAACAACTTTTTCAGGTGCAGGTTCTTCTTTTTTTATTTCCGGAGTTATAAATCTTTCGGCCTTTGAATTATTGCTGATGGATAATTGAGCATCAAGCCCGGTGAAACCGGAGGTGCCTAAACAATCTTTTGCCGCACGAGCCATTGATTTTAGGGATTTATCAGCATTCATTGAAATTACTTTATCGTAATTTTTGATTGCCAAATCTTTTTTGTTGGTCTTTGCATAAGAAAGTCCCAGATAGTAATATGCAACAGGATATGAAGGGTCCTGCGAAACAATAGTATTAAGATTCTTTATACATTCCCCGTACTCACCGGACTTATAAAGCGAAATAGCATCAGAAATTTTTTCTTCTGTTTGAGTCAATGCAAATCCGGAAGATGACAGTAAAACTATTGTAATTAATGTTAGCAAAACCCGTTTCATATTATATATTTAATGATTCTCCATACTAAATCAACATAATAATTATAAGGGATTTTTTTTAATCATTCCTACTTTAAACGAATGAAATTAAACTGTTACATCATAAATTTATAATTTAAGCCTTATTAAGAAATATAAATTTGTTTTAAAAAATCGTCAATTAAATAAATTTTGGCGTTTTATTTATTATATAGGGGAATAAGTTAAGGATTAAGATTAGCATGGTTGATATTGGCGGTAATTTTTCGACTTTTGATAAATTTAAACATAATGAAAATAAAATAGAATCAGAAACAAAACAAATTCAACATGCGCCGGTTAATACTGCAGTTGTTTCTGATACCTTTGCTAAAGAAAGACGTAAAAATACAGGTCTGATAGAACGTTTATACAACAAAATCAAAAATGTGACAGGGTTTGGTATAGGAACTAAAAAAGTCGATAAAACGATTGCTGATTTACAAAATGGAAAAGTAACACAAGAGCAAGCAGAAAAAACAATACATGATTATTCTTCTTCTCAAGAAACCTCTGCACAGCTTTTAGGTGACGGGGCATCTGTTGCTGCCGGAGCAGGAGTATTCTTTGGTCTTGGTAAAAAAATTAAAATGATTAATTCTATTATTAAAATCAATGATACAGAAAAATTATTAAAAGAACTCCCTAAACAAATAAAAATATTTGCACAACCAATAGAATCAATTCTTAAGTCTAAGGCGAAAACAGGCGCTTTAGTTGTTGGTTTATCCGCGTTAAGTGCCGGATTTGCGAAATACTGGATATTAAAACTCAACAGAATAGGCTCCGAAGAATACAAACTTGATAAAGATGTATACGGTAAGAAGAAGGATAGAACACCACAGCAAAAACTCGAGGCAAAAGCGGCTAAAAAGGTCCTTAAAAAAGAAAGAAGAAAAACAAATTTCAAAAACTTTATATCCGGTATGATAAATGGAGCAATGCTTCCGCTTATGTCACTAGGCGGCTTTATAGGGGCTCCGCTTTATGTTATTGGAAACAGTTTAAACAGATACTTTGTTGCAAATAAAACAGATAAGAAAAAATCAATCAAAGGATATACTGATAATTTAAAAAATGATGCGGTAACCACCGGGCTTACTGCAGCTGCAGTTGCTGTACCGCTGGCAATGAAGGGAAATTATACTAAGGTATTTAATAAAAATTTAGAAAAAGCTACCGAAAAATTAATGAAAGCAGAGTTAAAAGCTCCGGATTATGCAGGATGTTCTGCATTTCAAGAATTGCAAAATACATTATTAGGTTCAAAAGAAATATCCTCAATAATACATAATCATAGATTGTCGCCGGAGGAACAAATTACAAAACTTACAGAAGAAAATATCTTTGCGGTCAAATTTAAACAAATATCTTCCGATGGTTCTACATTAACAAGAGCTTTGCGTGAAAGCTGTCCTCCGACAAGAACTATTGAAGAAACACAAGAACTTGTAAATTCAACTCTCGGTAACGGTTATACAATTAAGAAACTTCTTGGTGTCGGTACTGTTGCGGAAACATATCTTGCCAAGACTTCCGAAGGTAAGGATGTTTGTATCAAGATGCTGAAAAAGGGTATAACGGAAGAAAAAATACAAAAAGATAAACAAAAATTTATTGAACTTGTAAAAAATATGCAAGGTAAAACTCCTGAAGAAAAAGATTACCTTTTAAGAAATATAGATGATTTGGCAGACGGAATTTCTAAAGAGATTGACTTAAAGAATGAAATGGAAGCAGCTCAAAAGCTTGTTCCGTATACAAAAGTAGCGAATGTTGTTAAACCGATAGAGGTTAAAAACGGTATGTATATAATGGAAAAAGCTGATGGTATAAGTTTAGCATCTTTAGTTGATTTAAATGAAGCCAAATTATACAAAGAAATGCTTGAAAAAGATTCAATGTTCGCAAGTATGATGAGTCCAAGGTATGGTTCTAAGCTATATAGGGCATTAGAGGGAAAATCAACTGATGCTGAAAAAATACAAGCAATACAAGATTATATTAAAAAGATTGAATCTCAAACTCCGGAATTCGGTGATATTACACTTACTGATGCTGATGCAAAATACTTAATAAATGAATATATGAAAGTTCTCACGGAACAATTCTATAAGGTAGATAAAAATGGTAAAGTTCTTCATGCCGACATTCATCCGGGGAATATATTTATTGACATAAATGCTGTAAGAGCAAGAAAAGGCAAAGTATTTACGCTAATTGATACTGGTAATACCGTCAATCAGACAATGGAGCAATCAATAAATGCCATTAATCTGACATCATACGTAAACAATGCAAATGTTCCTGATATTGCGGAATACGTTTTGGAAGGCGCTTCTTTACCAAAAGGTATGACCAAGGAAGAGGCTCTTCAAAAAGTCACTAAAGAGCTTGAAAAATGTTTCTTTGACACTGAAACTAGTCTTGACAAAATGACTAATGAAAAAGTTTTAACATTAACTTCTAATATTATGCAAAAATATCGTATTATTCCAAGTGACACACAGCTAAACTTTAATAAAGCAAGACAATCTGCTGAAAACTCAAGAAGAGATTTAGTTGAAACTTTGTTAAATATGAAAGTTAAAGATTTAAGTATGAATCCGGTTGCTATTGCGACATTCACGACATCTGTAGGTAAGGACATGATGAACTTAAGTCGTAAATATAACCGTATGCAGGCTGCACAAGAAAAACTTAACTTAC
Source organism: Candidatus Gastranaerophilales bacterium (assembly GCA_944324825.1). GTDB lineage: Bacteria > Cyanobacteriota > Vampirovibrionia > Gastranaerophilales > Gastranaerophilaceae > UMGS1585. The sequence goes on along the minus strand of CALUXU010000004.1, from coordinate 52,834 downwards.
GCCAAATGTCACTGCCGCAAAGATTAAAACAAAGAAATAATCCAAATATGAAGGCATCAAACAGCGAAGATTATTTGACATATAAACTTAAACAGTGGAAAGATAATCTTCCGAAATTCTAACGTATTAGAAAATATTACCTGACAGTATTTTACACATTGAATCTGAAATGAACTAAATCGCCGTCTTGAATAACATAATCTTTTCCTTCAAGGCGTGTAACCCCTTTTTCTTTGCAGGCAGTATAAGACCCTAACTCTTTAAAGTCTTTATAAGGGGTGATTTCCGCTCTGATAAACCCTTTTTCAAAATCGGTATGAATAACACCTGCCGCCTGAGGCGCTTTTGTACCGTTTGTGACGGTCCATGCTCTGACCTCTTTTTCTCCGGCTGTTATAAATGTTATAAGGTTTAAAAGAGAATAAACCGATTTTATCATTTTGTTGATACCGCTGTCTTCGACACCTAAATCCGCAAGATATTCTTTGGCTTCGTCAGGTCCTAATTCAACAAGCTCTTCTTCAATTTTTGCGGAAATAATAACCATTTCTGCACCATGAGATTTCGCATACTCTCCGACTTTTTGAGTATAGCTGTTGCCGTCTTTCATATCGCCTTCAGATACATTTGCACAGTATATAACAGGTTTTACAGACATCAGATTCAGATTTTTAAGCACCTTTATTTCATCTTCACTGAAATGGTCTTCTAATTTTATAAATGAACCTTCAGACAATAAATCCGTAATTTTTTTCAAAGCTTTATCTTCCAGTACGGCTTCTTTATCACCGGATTTAACCGTTTTTAGTATTCTTGCCTGACGTTTTTCAATTGAAGCCAAATCAGCAAGAATCAATTCGGTATTAATAACTTCAATATCTGATATCGGGTCAACTTTCCCGTCAACATGGATTGTATTTTCGTCATCAAAGCATCTTACAACTTGAATAATTGCATCAACTTCTCTGATATTGTGCAAGAATTGGTTTCCGAGTCCTTCACCTTTACTTGCACCTTTAACAAGTCCTGCAATATCAACAAATTCAATGGCAGTCGGAATAATCTCTTGAGTTTTACAGAGTTTTGCAAGTATTTCCAAGCGTTCATCAGGAACGGTAACAACGCCAACATTCGGTTCTATCGTACAAAACGGATAATTTGCACTTTGCGCATTCTTAGACGCAGTAAGTGCATTAAATAAAGTTGATTTTCCGACATTCGGTAGTCCTACAATCCCTGCTCTTAACATTATATATTCCTCATTCCTTCTGCTATCACAACTCCTGAACTTGTTCCAAGGCGTTCAGCACCTGCACGAATAAGAGCAAATGCTTTATCATAGTCTCTTATTCCTCCTGATGCCTTTACTTTTAATCCATGCGGTGCGACCGTATCATGCATTAATTTTACATCTTCAACTTTTGCTCCGACACCACCCTTAACAAATCCTGTTGAAGTTTTTACCAAATCAGCTTTTGCTTCAACACAAATTTCGCATGCTTTTCGTATCTCATCAGGTGTCAACAAATCTGTTTCTAATATAACTTTTAAAACGTGTCCCTGACATGCCTCACGAACGGCGATAATATCCTGACGTACGTAATCAAAGAAGCCGTCTTTTAGTTTTGAGATATTAATAACCATGTCAATTTCATCTGCACCATCTTCAATAGCTTTCTTTGCCTCATAGGCTTTTACGTCAGAACGGTTAGCACCCAGAGGGAAACCTATAACAGTTACTATTTTGACTCCGGAATCTTTAAGCTGTTCTTTTGCAAATGCTACGAAGCATGGATTTACGCAAACACCGAGAAAATGATGTTCCTTGGCTTCATTAAAGAGTTTAATAAGCTCCTCTTTTTTAGCATCCGGTTTTAGTAATGTATGTTCAATATAAAAGTTAATATTATCCATAAAAAGCTCCTAATCTGCCTTATTATAATATCACAAATATAATTTAGTTAACTAATTGACAAATTAAGAAAAAGGAACTAATAATATTAATTATCGTGTTACATTTGTAACAATTTGTTTACGAACTAGCAAAAAATTTTAATTTACTGCTTTATATAAAAGGACGTAAAAAAGAAGTATAAAACAAATAAAAGAAAGATAGGTTCAACATGAGTGAAATAAATAAAAGCGGATTTAATCCTAATGAAATAAAGATGCCACAACCTACATCTGTAAATAACGTATCTAATAATGCTCAAGGTATTAACCCTGCAGAAAAACAACAAACAGATGCCTCTGCACCTGTATCAGAAGCATTAGGTAAATCAATGGTTAAAGTTGATAATCATGATGCTGATATGCAGCGTTTATTAAACAATCCTAAACTTGCAGAAGTTTCAGATAAGATGTTTAATGCAGCTACTAATGCAGGTCTTTCTTATCCGGAAGCTGCAACGTTTGCAACTACAGAATCTTAGTAGTATAATAAACACGAAAACAGAACATTAATAACTTAAATAAATAATGCCCTTATCTCTATTAAGGGCATATTTATTGGGAGAGCGGGAATGAAGGAAAAAGTTTTTACTATAGGAAGTGCAACAATGGATGTATTTGTGGAATGTGATTCTGCAAATATCGTATCTGTCTGCAAGCAAGACGGAAGTTCAAGCTTTATGAGTTACCCATATGGCGCGAAACTTGATATGTCTAACTTTTCATCAAAAGTTGGCGGCGGCGGGGTTAATACCGCTATGAATTTTGCGAATCTTGGTTTTGAGACAACTGCAATATTTAAAGTCGGAGATGATATTTATTCAAGAGGTATAATGGAGGAATTCCATAAAAGCACCGTAAAAACAGATTGTGTTATTCAGGATAAAACTATCAGCACCGGTTTTTCTATTATTCTCGTAAGTTTTCAGGGTGACAGAACCGTACTTGCAAACAGGGGGGCAAATGCTTTAGTTAAAATTGAAGATATCAACTTTGATAAACTAAAAGAAGCCGACTGGTTATATATTGCACCGCTGAACGGGCAATCAAATAGAGTATTGGAACCGCTGGTTAACTTTGCAAAAGAAAATGACATAAAAGTTTGTTTTAATGCTGGAACAACCAGTATAAGACAGGGCTTTGAATATATGAGTAAAATCCTTGCAACGGCTGATGTTGTTGTAATGAATAAAGAAGAAGCATCTATGTGCAGCGGAATAAAGGTGCGCCCGGATACTAAAACAGAACATTTTTCAGAAGAATTAATCCATCCGGATGTAAAACACATGCTTCAAAAGCTAAAAATAAAAGATTATCAGGTTGTTGTTATAACAGACGGCGGTCATGGTGCTTATGCTTATGACGGCAAAGAATATTATTACTGCCCGGTATTCCAATCACCTGTCGTTTCAACGCTTGGTGCAGGCGATGCTTTTGCATCAACATTCTTTGCATCACTAAAAGAAACCAATCTAAATATTGGAGAATCTTTAATGAATGCCTCAGTTGAATCAAGTTCAGTAGTGTCTAAGTTTGGTGCAACAGAAGGTCTTATACCGTTTGATGAAATTAAAAAACGTTTATCGGAAAAACCTGATTACACATATATTAAAGTTGCTGAATAATGGGTATTTATTCTCCTCAAATGCTTAATAGCTTCAAGGATTGTCCGGCAAAATATTTTTACAGATATGTCAAAAATATACCGATGCCGCAATTGGAAAGCAGTTTTGTTGTTGGGAAAAATATTCATGCCATTGCAGCCTATTATCTAAAAGGCGAAGATATATCTATCTTTAACCTATCCGAGAAAGAAGCAGCGATGTGGGATAGGTTAAAAAAATCACCATACTTTAATTTAAAAACCGAAAAAGTAGAACATAATATCTCCATCAAAATAGATAACGATTGGATTGGCGGGCGTTTGGATGCTCTTGTTAAAAATACAAAAGATGAATATTTTATTCTTGATTATAAAACAGGTGAGATTCCCCAAGATGCAAAATACAACTTTCAAACAATAGTATATCTTTTGTGCTGTGACAAGCTGCTTAAAGAATATAAATCGTTAAACTTCGTGTATATCAGTGTCAAAACCGGAGAAGAAGAGGTTATTGAATTTTCTCAAGATTTAAAAACTCAATATGAGTCAATGGTAAAAGATACATTAATTGAGATAAAAAAACTCTCCGAGCCAAGTCCGATACATAATAAAAAATGCAGTAATTGCTTATATTCTAAAATTTGTGTTTAAATTTATTACAAATTTGACCGGAGAGAATAAGTTATTTAAAATAAAGATAAAAAAGTAAATATTCTTGGGAGATTAGGGATAAAAATGAACGGATATAGTTTTGAATTAATCACAGGTCCTATGAGCTGTGGAAAAACTGAGGAGTTGTTAAGGAGAATCCGCAGATGCGTAATTGCAAAGAAAAAAGTAAAGGTTTTTTCGCCAAAGATTGATACTCGCTCTAATGGGGATTATATTGAATCCAGAAACGGGCTCTGGACAGATGCAATCAAGATAGAACACTCCATTCAAATTATGTCGAATGTAAAACCGGAGGATGAAGTTATTGCAATTGATGAACTTCAATTCTTTGATTCAAATATTGTTAAAGTTATATCAACTCTGATGAAAGAGGGGAAAAAGGTTATTGGAACAGGCTTGGAATTGGATTTCAAATGTGATCCGTTTGGGGCAATGCCGCAATTAATGTGTATCGCAACAAAAATAGATAAATTACAAGCTGTATGTATGAAGTGCGGATGTGAACATGCTACAAGAACCCAGCGTTTAATCAATGGTGAACCTGCCGACAAAAGCTCTCCGCTTATCATGATTGGCGGTGATGAAACCTATGAAGCACGCTGCGTTAGATGCTACGAGCTGCCTGATAAGAATGGCGACAAGCCACGTAACAATTTAAGAATACTAAACTTTATGCACAAATAAACACTACATATTGTGTAAGGTTTTGTTTCCTTCTATTATGCTTGGCAGCATAATTATTGAAATGTAGAATACAAATGCGAAAAGTAATAAATCTACCATTGAGTACACCTCGTTTTTCAATCCTTACATATTCTATATTCCACATTTCAGCTATTTTATAACATTTTTGATTAATATTGATACAAAACGAAATAGAGCCTTTTATACACTTATTAATTCAATAAAAAAAAACGGGACTTTGGTCCCGTTTTTTATTTCTTTTGTGATTTATCTGCAAGTTCACTATCCAACCGTAAAAATACCGGATGGATATCTGCTTTGTCTATTAAATGACCGATTTTTATATTGTCTGATTTTAAATCATTCAATTTAGTTCCCAGATTGTATGAAAGCTGATTTGCCATATCTTTTGCAATATTCGGACAATACGGATAAATCAAGCTTGATACAATACACATCGTATCAAGTACGGATGTTAATACCTGACCGCATTTTTCCATTTCACAGTTTTTAGCCAAAGCCCAAGGCTCGGAATCAGTGATATACTTATTGGCTGCATCCACAAGCTGCATAATCTTTTGTCCGGCCTCTTGAATTTCAAAGTAGTCAAAATGGTGCATAACTTCTTTTACAGTTTGTTCTGCAAGCTTTGATAAATCGGATTCTACCTTGAATTCAGGTTTTATTTCTCCATCAAAATATTTAACAAGCATTGATAAAGTTCTGTTTAAAAGATTTCCCATAGAGTTTGCAAGATGAGCATTAACCTTCTCTTTGAAATCATCATCTGAATAATTACCATCACGTCCGCAAGGTGCCGCTGTTGACATATAGTATCTGAATGCATCCGGATTTGTTAATCCGAATGTTTCCAATACAGATGTCGGTGAAATAACATTACCCAATGATTTGGACATCTTTGTTTCATCTATCGTAATCCAGCCGTGTGCCAGAATATGTTTTGGCAAAGGTAATTCAAGAGCCATTAGTATAGCTATCCAATAAATACTGTGGAATTTAAGAATATCTTTCCCGATAACCTGAACATCCGCAGGCCATAATGTTTTATATTGTTCGGAAGGATTATCGGTATCATACCCGATAGCTGTTATATAGTTCGATAATGCATCAATCCAAACATATATAACCTGTTCCGGATCATCCAAAACATCTATCCCCCATGATACATTAGATTTAGCACGGGAAACGGAAATATCTTCAATATTTTCTAATTGATTTAATACTTCATTAGCCCTAAATGCCGGTACGATAAAATCAGGATTTTGTTTTATATGTTTAATAATTGCATCTTTATATTTTGATAATCTGAAGAAATAGTTTTCTTCTGATACGACTTCCGGTTTTTTTAGGTGGTCAGGGCATAACCCGTCCTCCGTTAAATCCTTTTCGTTCAAAAATGCTTCGCAGCCGCTGCAATACAGACCGGTATACGAATGTTTATAAATATCACCTTTTTCAACCAGTTTTTTGAATATTTTTTGAACAATTTTTTCGTGATAATCATCTGTTGTTCTTACAAAATGATTATATTCAATATCCAATGCTTTCCAGGAATCTTTGAATTTTTGAGCATTTTCGTCACAAAGCTGTTTTGGTGTAATTCCTCTTTCTGCTGCAGTTTTTTGAATCTTAATACCGTGTTCATCAGTACCGGTTAAAAAGAAAGCATTGTCACACCTTTGTGTAAAATGTCTGAAAATAACATCTGTTAATATCTTCTCATAAGCGTGTCCGATATGCGGAGCACCGTTAACATAATCAATTGCCGTTGTTATATAAAACTTATCCATAGTTATAATTACCCCTCTTTTGAGGTAATTATATCACAAACTAAGCAATATTATGGATATTATTTTTGGATTTATTCAATTCTTCATAGCTTGCAAGGACATCTCTTGAATATTTTGTTGAATCAACACCTTTTCTTAAACTTCTTTTAGCACCTGCAATCCCTTGGTTATAAGCCATAAGCGCTTTTGTCGTATCTCCGTCAAAGGCATCCAGGCATTCTCTAAATATTCGGCATCCGGCTTCAATATTTGTTTCGGGATCATATAAATTTCCTTTATTAAATCTAGGGTTTACCTGCATTAAACCAATACAGCCGACATAAGATTTTGCATTAGGTCGGAATGAAGATTCATTCTTTATAATAGCTTTTACCATATTAGGTTCAATATCATACTGACCTGCATATTGAAGTATTAATGAATCGTATTTATCGGAATACCCCTCTTTAGAGCAAAGCTTCAAGGGTGCTTTAGGAGTATTTTTATATGATGGCGGATTATATGTAGGAATTGCGGTTGACCAGTCAAATTTAGGTTCTAGCTTTGGTCCTTCAATATAATCAAAAACGGAACCGTCACCATTATACATTTCTCCGTTAAAGACGAAGGTATTTCCCTCTATAGTCGAACATGCTTGATTATATAACCTTATTTCTCTGCCCATATTAACAAATTTATCTTCGTTACCACCAACTTCTTTTCTGTCGCACATAGCGGCTATTGTTCTATTGATACCCGATAAAGAAGAAAAGCTTATATGTTTTTCAGCCATAGTACTTAATCCCCCGTATATATATAAAGTATTTTTCAAGGGAATAATTGACTTTTTTGTAAAAAAATATTAATAAATTCCGTTCAAAGTATTAAGAGCTTGTGCTTCTGCCTTATCCGCTTTTGCAAATGCCGCATCAATCATTGCTTGGTCTGTTGATTGAATAGAGTTTACAACAGGCATTTCTGACGGAATATATTCTCTCTGCTCCTTGTCATAAGGGCTTACGATACCTTCTATTTCGCAATTTTCTGACGGAATATATCTTTCCTCCGGCTGATTAATTACATGGTCGCCGTTGACTTCTCTTTTGATTAAATTATCATCAGGAAGAGTATTAATATCAACTGGTCTTGCAGCAGGGACTTGTTGTGAAGGCTGCAGCTGAGTATTTTGAGGGGTTTGAGCCGTTTGAGCCGTTTGAGCATCTTTATTTACCCCTTCATTTTTGCCTTCATTTACCCCTTCCTCTTCTTCAGGTTCATAAGGGTGACCGAAGATAGCGCTTGTACAGCTTGAAATAAGTTTATCTACAAGAGGAGAAACTGCAAGCATATAAATTGCAAACCTCAAAGGATAACCAACTGCATTTTTTCCTAAAATAGGCAGCATACGTTTAAGATTTCTGGTAATTGCCCCTGCTTTTGCAGCTCCTTTTAAACCAGCTGTTGCTTCTTTATATGCAGGTTTAGTTTCAAGTGCAATACTTAAGAAAGAGCCCAGTTTCCTTAAGCCTTTAACTAATTTTGACTGATTTGGTACATTTTTCATTTGTTGTATGGCTTTCCAAGCAGTATCGTAGGCTGCTTTATCTGCGAATGCCCCGGCTTTTGCCATACGTTCAAAGTTTCTTAATGCAACTCTGTATCTTCCGACCTGCATTTTGCTCATGCCTGTATATTGAATACCGTTTATACCGTGCATCAATTTGATGGCAAGAGGCATAGAAACAATCCAGGATACAGCATCAACCCCGCCTGCAACAGCAGTCCCGACTTTTTGTTCTTTAGGAGCTTTCATTGCGTTATAAAGAGCTGTACCAATACCTAAAGCAACCATACCGGTACCGATTTTGCCGCTGTTAAAGGTTAGACCTCTCATTAAAGCTTTTGGTGCTTTTGCGAATATTCTGCCGAGTTTTGTTGCATGTTTGGTTTCTGTAACCAGTTTGTTATAACTCATTGAAAGATTGGTTGAACGTTTTGTAAATAATCCTAATCCTGGAATCCAAGAATATCTGCCGAAAATAGCTTTTGCATTTTTACCGCCGCGTCTGCACGCTTCAATAATTAATTTTTCATTTTTCTCAGGATTTTTAAGTACCGCTTCGTAAGTTGCAGGATCAAGACCCAGATGTTTAATCTTCATCTCTTTAAGTGTTTCTGCAATCTTATCCGGAGCCAGTGTATCAATAAAGTTTGCAGGTGCGCCAACTCTGTTGAATTGAAGCTCTTGCAATGCTTTATTCAAATTCTTTATTTTTCCGAATGCGTTTGTTCCATATTTAGCTTTGAGTGCTTGGATTTCTGCTTTTGTTGCATTAGCTTCCTTCAATGATTTAGGCATATTATCAAGATAGCCCTCAATGGTTTTTGAAGCTTCTGTCAAATCAGTGTGTTGTTGTGTTTCCATAAAGGATTTAACCATACTGTTTTCCGGCTTTGTCGGAGTATTAAACATTGCACTCAAAATAGGTTTCTTATTTATATAGTTCTTGATACCGGATTTCATTGCAGCAAAATTGGCTCTTAAAGAAACTACAAACTTATTTGAGCCATACTTATTATTAAACTTATTTGATAATTTGTCACCAAAGTTGCCGCATCTGCCAACGATAGTTTTATCGTAATTATCGTTGGTACAACCTTTGTTGAATAAATCCATCAATTTATTCAGTCCAAACCAGGAACCTAAAATCAAAAAGGTTTTTCTGTTATCCTTCTTTTCGTAAGTATCTGCCTGAGGTGTAGTATCAACCGTTTGTTTCCCGGTAGATGACACAGGGTTGCCAACATAAGGCTGATACCCTGCTTGAGGTGCAGCCTGCGGCTGATGCGTTTTTACATAATCATTAATTAAATTCCCAGACATAATATTCCCTGATTAACTTAACTTAATTATATAAAAACATTTTTTTCTGAATTATTGCGGAAATGTTAAGCTATGTTAATTAATCATCAGTAGTTGAAGCAGCCAAAAGTTTGTTAATATCAGATTTCATAAGGCTTCTTAAATCTCCCTTGAGTTTAAAATATTCCGCAAATTTCGGGGTGGTTTTTATATTGAATGAGCGCCCGTTTTTATCCTTAGTTCTTGATATTAGCCCCTTTTCTAAAAGTTCCTGTACGTGTTCATAAGCATTTGAACGTAATTCCTTCAAATACGATTGCCTGATAGGCTCTTTTAATGCTATAACAGTTAATGTTTTTAATACCGGAGGTTTTAATTCAACAGGACAAAGTTTTTCCACAATATCAAGATGCTCTTCTTTAACTTGCAGGATATAACCATCCTCATCATCAATTTCTAAAGCACCGTCACGGGAAGCGTAGTCCATAATCAATTCGAGAAGTGCCTCTTCAACCTTTTCCGGTGATTCTTCCAAAATTTCTGAAATATCTTTTATTTGAAGGACTTTATTAGTTACAAATAAAACCGCTTCAATTCTTGATTTCAACTGTTCCATTCTGTCCCTCAACAATATTGTCAACCATATCCACTACCGAATCCACAGAATCCTGCAGGACATTTGCAGCAATAATCTTATCCGCATCAGACACTTCCGGTTCTCGTTTTATTACATATAAATCTGAATAAAACTCATCTTGAACCAAATCATAATCACTTTCTGCCGTCAGAAACAGGAGTGAAATATATGCGGAAATTTTATCCATTCCAAGAAGTGTCAGTTCGTTCAATTCTATTTTCTCCTGACGGTTAAGAATTTCATCAAGATTTGCTCTCAAACGTTCAACACCCTGTTCAATATATTCATCATGCGCAAGATTTATAATATCTTCAGGAGATAAATTAGAATAATTTTTAACCCTGCGTTTGGCTCTTTCGTGTGCGTTTTTCAAGGACTGCTTTTTATCAAGCATTTCATAAAATTCCAACTGCCTGATTAAATCTCTTAATGTTACGACACGGTTGTGATTTAACCTTACACTTGTTCTGCGTTGAAGCACTTCATCAATGGATACAACATTATTTGTCGGAATATATTCTTCATCATAATCCAACGTATCGTCGTCAAACCCAAAATCCGGTTCTTCAGGCTGCGGATCAAAATCCGATAATTCAACCCCCTCAAGGATATTTGATTTTAATTTGAGAAGTATTGAAGCAAACAACAATGTACGACCTGTTAGTCTTAAGTTTTGGGCTTTACTCTGAAACAAATGAGTCAGGTACTTATCCGTAACATCAATAATATCAATATTCCAAGGGTCAATCTTCCCTTGTTTTGCCATCTGAACAAGGATTTCAATACCATCAACCTCTTGATTGACCGGATTTATATTATGAAAATCTAAATCAAATGCCTCTGTCATTTTAATAAGTGAATAAGTGATTTTATAGTGAGCAGTGATTAGACTAAATCACATACCTGCTAATACAATTACTTATTCGCCCTCCTCTCTTAACTTAACTCCGGTAACTTTTGATATACCTTTTTCTTTTTGCGTTACACCTATTGTCCTATTAGCTGATTCTATCATAGGTTTCCTATGACTAACTACTATAAATTGCGTATCTTTTGATTGAGTTTGTACAATATGTGCCAATTTTTCAACATTGATACCGTCCAAATTCGCGTCAACCTCGTCAAATGCATAGAAAGGCGCCGGCATGTAACGTTGAATTGCAAAAACAAATGCTAATGCTGTTAATGACTTTTCACCGCCGGACATACCCTCAAGACGTTGTTTCTTCTTATCTCTTGGTTGAGCCTCAATGGTTAATCCGCCTGTAAACGGAGACTCAGGTTCTTGCAGGATTAAAGTTCCTTCACCGTCAGAAAGTTTATGAAAAATATCTTTGAAATTATCATTGATATTGTTATACGTTTTCATAAACGCTTCTTTTTTGTCCTGCTCATATCCGCCCATTTTTTCTAAAAGCTGCAATCGTTCTTTCGTCAAGGTTTCTATCTGTTCTTTCAGAACGGTTTCTCTTGCCAAGACCTCTTCATACTCTTCTAATGCGCGCATATTAACGTTGCCCAACTCGTCCATTCGTTTTGATAAACGCTGGATTTTTGCGTTAATTTCTTCTTCGCTCATCTCCGGCGGAGTAAGATGAGAAATTTCAACTCCTGCATCTTCAAGCTCTTTTCGGACTTCTTCCAGCTGCGGCTCTAATTCTCTTCTTCTAGCTTTAAAGGATTCAATCTGTTCTGAAATATTTTCAATTTCAGACATTTTTAAATTCTTTTTAGTGCGGAGATTTACAAGCTGGTTATTGATTTCATCACGTTCTTTTAATAATGCACCAAGTTTTTCTTTTATTTCGTTAATCTGAACTTCGTATTCTTCAAGTTTAACTTTTAATCCCTTGATATCTTCCAAAAGCTGTACTTTATCTTTTTCGCTTTCTTCATTATTCTTAATCGCACGTTCAATATTTTCTTTTTGCGTTGCAATAGTTGTTTCATTGAATGAAATTCTTTGTTTTGCAACCATAATATCGTTATTGGCATTCAATTTCATTGTCTCAAGACGTTTGATTTCATGCTCAATACCTTCCGTTTGCTCTTTGAGTTTTTTCAAATCTCCTTCGTTCATCAATTTTTCAATCTCGTCAATTTGAGATTGGTATTCAGCCTCTTTTTCAAGGAATTTAACATGTTCTGATTCCATCTTGTCTAATTCTGCAGTCAGTTTTGCAATCAAAGGTTCCGAATCCTTGATAAGCTGCTCTTTTTCCTGATACTGAGATTGAGAAGACTCATAATTTGTGCTCAATGATGCAAGTTCAACTTTTGCCTTTGAACATTCGTTCATTGCATTTGAGTAATCTGTACGAACTTTTTCAAGCTTTTCTTCAAGTTCTTTTTTCTTGGTCGTAAGATTTTGTCGTTTTGATTCCAACTCTGCGAGTTTTGATTTGTATTTTTCTAATTCGTCATCATCATTAACAGTAAATTTTAACCCTGTACGTCTTTGAGAACCGCCTGATATTGAACCGGATTTTTCAAATAACGAACCGTCAAGAGTTACCATACGGTATTTACCGATAAGCTTTTTGGCAACATGCCGATCCTCAACAACAAGAGTTTCGCCGACCGCATAATAAAAAGCGTTCAAATATTCATCATCAAAATCTATAAGATTGATTGCAAAATCAATAACACCCTTTTCTTTAGGAAGATTCAATCTGGAAGGTGCTTTTATAACACGATTAAGAGGAATAAACGTTGCTCTGCCGGCATTTGAAGATTTTAAGATTTCGATTGCACGTGATGCAACATCTTCATCATCAACAACGATATGCGACATTCTGCCGCCAACCGCAATTTCAAGTGCCAGAGAATACTCTTTATCAACATTCCCAAGTTTGACCAAAGGCGCATGAACACCGTCCAGATGAGCATCCATAACTGTCTGAACCGTATGCCCGAGGTTCGCTTCTTCTGATGCCTGCTTGTTTGCCTCCATCATATATATTTTTTTACTTGCAGCCTGAATATCGTATTCAATGTCTTCAAGTTCGTTTTTAACAATATCCAAATCCCGCATTGCGCTCTGTTGAATCATTTTGCAGTCAGAGAGCTCCTGAGTGAGTGTTTCAACCTGAAGTTCAATAGAGTCCTTATTTGCAGTATAGTTTGATTTCAACGCATCAAATTTTGCAAGCTGTGACTTTGCATCCTCCAGGGTTCTTTTCAGATTGGAGAGTTCTGCCTCTTTGGGCGCCTGCTGCTGTATAAGAGCCGTTTCTTTATCTTTTAGAGCTTCAAGAGTTTTTCTGAGTTCATTGCGTTTATTTAATTGCTGCTCCGCGTTCTCGCTCAATCCGGTCATATCTTCATTGATTTTACGCAGTTCAGCCTTTTGTTCTTCAATATCAGACTCAAGTTTTTTAATGGTTTCTTCTCTTGCCTGAATCGTTAACTCTTCATCTTTGATTTTATTCTTTTGAAGTTCAATTCCATTTTTAAAGCCTTCAATAGATTTCAATCTGTCTTGAATCTGTTTGTCATTATAAGAAATTGCAGACTCTTTTCGTGATATTTCGCCTTTGCATTCTTCTGCCTGCTTTTGGACTTCAAGCTGGTGGGCTTCACCTTTTTCTTTTACAACCGCACATATTTCTTCATATTTTTGGTTGACAAGATTCAACTGCTCATCCAAGTCTTTTGCGTTAACTTCTTCTTCTTTTTTCTTTTTAGTAAATGTCAGAATATTTTCGTGTGCTTTTTCCAGATTTCCTCTTATATCAAAGAACTTAACAGTTGTAACCTGACTTTCAAGCAAAGATTTTTCATCTTTAAGTTTTTTGTATTTAAGCGCAACTTCTCTTTCTTCTTTCAACTGTTCAAGACGGTGCTCGACTTCACCTAATATCAGTGATGAATGTTGAACCCTGCTTTCTACGGTATCAAGCTCGCCGGTTGCCTGTTCTATTCTGCGGTCAAAATCTGCGACCCCCGCAATTTCATCAATAATTTTTCTTCTGTCCATCGGGGTACAGTTTGTAATTGATAAAACATCATTCTGCATCATAACATTGTAGCTGTTAGGTGTAATGTTGTGGGTTTCTAGTTTTGCATGGATATCCGCCAGGGTTACGACTTTGTCGTCCATATAATAAATACTGTTATACCCTTGAGATGATTTTTTAATCTTTCTTGCAACCGTAAAATCTTTCCCGTCATTGGTTTCTGAAAATGTAACCTTTACAAATGCTTCGTTACGTTTTGTATAAGTAGATATAAGGTGGAATAATTTTTCGGCACGCAAAGCACGTGAAGTTGACAGCCCGAGCGCAAACAAGATGCTGTCAATAATATTACTCTTTCCTGAGCCGTTCGGACCGGATATCGTTGTAAACCCTTTCAACAAAGGGATATCAACTTTATTGGCAAACGACTTAAAATTGTCTATCTCCAGTTGTTTTATGTACATACTAACCCTATTGGATAAATAACCCAATTATCAACTACATATCAATTACACACTAAATCAAAAGTCATGTCAAATTGTTAAGAGGGTAGGGGTAAATGTATTTGGTTAAAATTGTGCTTACATATTTAAAGTAAATAATATTGTGAAATTTATTTGACCGTATTTCGACCCACTCATGTAAATAGCAGTATGGTAGACTTTAGTCTACCAATTAACTACTTATAATTTAACTTTTTTTATCCAGAATAGAATTAACTATTAGCTTTTTTTATAACTCCATCTAAGTATTCTTTTATATCAGCATCCGTTGCATCTAAATTATCAGCTATAAATTTAGCAGCCATTTGAGTCATATTTTTATAATACGGATTTTTATTGCAGAAATTTTGTGCTTTTTGGTTTGCCTTCGTTTCAATATATCCGTCAGCATCAGAAATACCTAATGATTGCAGTCTGTCTTCTGCATTATTTTTTGCTTCATGAGCAGCTTTCATTTCTTTATATTCTGCACGTTCTGATTTACTGAATATACCTTTTGTTTTTTGCCAGGTTCTGGACAACCAGTTGCCGTCTTTTTGATCCGCAGAATTATAGTCTGAAGCTGCATCATTTGTTTCTCTTAGATTTTTGCCTTTTTCCTCGAGAACTTTATCCTCCAGATTTTGTACAAGTTCTTTTTGTGCGGCTAATTCAGTTTCTAATGTTGCTTTATTAGTACACGCTTGTTCTAAAAGTTTTTTATTTGTTTCTTTAGAATTTTTCATATCTGTAAGTTCTGCATTAGCATTATTATATTCTTCAATTTTTGATTGAACTTCAATGAATGCCTGCTCATCTTTAGCTTTTAAAGCTTTTCTTTGATCTTCAGCCAGTTGATTTGCTTTTAGAGCCTCTTCCATTTTAGTTTTTGCCAAGTTCACTTCTGTTTGTTTTTGTGTGATTTCGGCATCTAAAGAACTTAATCGCTCACTCGCAGATTTCGCTTCATCTTCATTGTCAGAATGTGTTAATGCTTCAATATTTGCCCGCTTACCTTGCATAGAACTTAATTCTCTTGATAGAGAAGAATATGTATTAGTTGCTTCCGATAATGTTTGGCTGGTTGATGTACATTTATCATTAGCTTGTGTTATTTGATTTGCCAGTTCTTTATGTTTAGCATCTTTTCCGTACAATTCATTTTTTAATTTATTAACACTTTCTTCTTTTTGTTTTATAAGTGTTTCATCGGTCTTTTGGGTCAAATCTTCTATTGTTTTTTCTAATGTTGCTAAATTAGCCTCATAGGCTTCTTGTTTAGCCTGTTCAAGAGCCAACTGAGCTTCAAGCTGTTGGAGTTGTGTTTGCTGAGCTGCACCTTGCCCGTCTTTTGCACCTTGTGTTCCATCAGCACCGTTTGCTGCCGACTTTCGACTTATCGCACCAGCAAGAAGAAGTCCGCCAATAGATGTACCAAGACCTATAAAGGTATTAGCAATCTCATTCCCAGTTGAAGTACTGGTATTAGGATTCGTATAATGTATACCAATATCTGCTAGTTTTGAACTAAAATTTGACGGTATTGCCATTACGCTCTCCGAAATCTTTTTTCGATAGTTTAATGCGAAACTCGACCAATTTTCACATTTTTACATAATATATGTTATTTGCTCTATCTCTTACAAAAATATAAAGTATTTTGGTAAGACCCGATTTCAGAGATTGATTATTTCGTTACAAAAGTTCACATTCTTTAAAATTTTGTAAATATAACTGTTAAAAATAGCGGTTTTATACTATAATATGCCAGTGGAACGTAATGAAAGGGAATCTTATAAATGGTACTTGAAATGACTTACCCTGAGCTTGCCAGAGCAGTTAATCCGACTCACGATATCAAACTTTTTGCAGGTAGATCTAATACAAAACTTGCCCAAGAGATTGCAGATTATCTTGGCACAACTGTCGGACCTATGGTAGTAAAGAATTTTGCTGATGGTGAAATTTATGTTCAGGTAAAAGAAAGTGTCAGAGGTGATGATGTATTTATTGTTCAGCCTCTATGTAATCCTGTTAATGAAAATTTAATGGAGCTTTTGATTATTATTGATGCTTTCAAAAGAGCAAGTGCCAAAACTATTACAGCGGTTATTCCTTATTACGGATATGCAAGACAAGATAGAAAAACTTCCGGACGTGAAGCTATTACCGCAAAACTGGTTGCCGATTTATTAACAACAGCCGGAGCAAATAGAGTTCTTGCAATGGATTTACATACCGGACAAATTCAAGGATTCTTTAATATATTAGTAGATCATATATTTGCAACCCCTATACTTGTTGATTATATTAAAGAATTAAACATACCTCACGAAGAAATGGTTGTTGTATCTCCTGATACAGGCGGTGTCCAACGTTCCAGACATTTCGCAAAACAATTGGAATGTCCGCTTGCTATTATTGATAAACGACGTGATAAACATAATGAAGCTATTGCTGCACACGTAATAGGTGACGTTGAAGGCAAAATTTGTGTAATGTTTGATGATATTATTGATACTGCAGGTACAATAACAGAAGCGGCAAAACTTTTGAAAACTAAAGGTGCTAAAAAGATTTATATTGGTGCAGCGCACGCTGTATTCTCAGGTCCTGCACTTGAAAGAATTGAAAATGCTCCGATTGAAGAATGTATTGTAACAAATACTATTCCTTGGGATGCTGACAAATTACCTGCGAAAATTAAGCAGTTATCTGTTGCTCCGCTTTTAGGTCAAGCCATTTCAAGAATCCATGATGATGAATCAATCAGTTCATTATTTGGATTTGAGAAAGAAATGAAAGTTTAGTGTTGCGTATAATAACTCTATTAAAAAGTTATTGACTAAATAGGACATAACATCAGTTTATATCAACAACACTGACACCATCTCCGCCTTCGGCATTCTCGCCCGGGCGGTATTTACATACGTAAGGTGAAGTTGTCAGAAAATCACGTACACTCTGTTTCAATGCCCCTGTGCCGTGACCATGGATAATAAATACCGGAGTCAGATTGTATAAACTTGCCTTATCCAGGTATGCCTCCAATTCGTCCAATGCCTCCTCAACTCTGAACCCTCTTAAATCCAGAGTATTTGACATCGAATAACGTTTAATCTCAACCGGTTCAATCAATTTCTTAGGTGCATTAGGTTTTCTCATTAATGATTTATTCAAAACGGCAAGCTTGTTCTTTTTCATCTTAGTTTTTATATTTCCCATCATTACAAGAACATTTCCGTTTTTATCAGGAAGCTCCAAAAGTTCAACCTCCTGATTCAAATCCTTGACCATAAATACATCATGAGGTTTTGCAATCTCCCAATCAATTTCTTCGTATTTTTCTGCCTCGATTAAATCATTGACTCCTTTATGGAATTTTGATTCCAGATTCGCGAGTCTTGAATAAGAGCGTCTTGCAATCTTTTCGGATTTTTCTTTTCTTAAATTATAGAGAATATCCTTAATCTCAGATTTTACCCTATCCATCTCGCCTTCAAAACGAGCTTTTATCTGTTTTATTGTTTTATTTTTATCTTTCTTAAGCTCCGTCAATTTCTTTTCGTATTCTTTTTTCAGTTCCTCAACTTCT
Source organism: Candidatus Gastranaerophilales bacterium (assembly GCA_944324825.1). Classification (GTDB taxonomy): domain Bacteria; phylum Cyanobacteriota; class Vampirovibrionia; order Gastranaerophilales; family Gastranaerophilaceae; genus UMGS1585. The sequence continues at coordinate 34,599 of CALUXU010000004.1, read as the reverse complement.
GATTTTGTATCCTCTGTTTCTTGCAAATTTGCGCTCAAACGATGATGCGTGTCCTGCAATTTTTCAACGACAGCAGAAGACAAATCCCTATGATTAATTAACAAATCTTTTGCTTCCTCAACCAATGCTTTATCCAATCCAAGCATTGAAGAAACTGCTATTGCATTACTCAATCCCGGTATCCCGATTATAAGTTTATAGGTTGGAGAAAGTGTCCCTGTATCAAATTCAACACTCGCATTTTTAAAGTATTTATCCGTATATTCCAAAGATTTTAATTCCCCATAGTGCGTTGTCGTAACACAAACCGAATGTAAATCCTTCAGTTTTTTCAAAATAACTTCCGCTAATATTGCCCCCTCTTGAGGGTCTGTTCCGGCACACAATTCATCTATCAAAACAACAGTTTCATAATCGGAATTGTTTATGATATCTATTATAATTTTCATATGAGATGAAAATGTTGATAAGTTTTGCAGAATATTCTGTTCATCTCCGATATCCGCAAAAACTTTTCTGAACGGATAAATAGAACATCTGCCGCACGGCAGGAACATGCCGGACTTTACCATAAGAAGAAATAATCCGACAGTTTTTAAAGCAACTGTTTTCCCGCCGGTATTTGAACCTGTTATAATGATTGATTTGTAATCTTCGCCTATCGAAAAATCGTTCTCTACAATTTTTTCCACCCTTCCAATCAATAAAGGATGGCGCATCTCTTCTATTCGGATAATTTTGTCCTCGGTTAACTCAGGTTTAACAGCCTCTGTCTTAACAGAATATCTTGCTTTTGCAAAATGGAAATCTATTTCTGCCAATATATCAACGGATTTTCTTATTTCATCAAGGTTATTTTTAACCATTGAGGTTAATTCTATTAATATATTTATAATCTCGCCGCGGATTTTTGCATTAACTTCTCTGATTTTGTTGTTCAAAGGTACAATCTGGGAAGGCTCAATATAAAATGTTTTGTTTGTTGCGGATACATCATGTACAATTCCGTCAATTTTGTTCTTAGAAGGTGCCTTCACCTGAAAGACAACTCGGTCATCTCTTATTGTATAAATATTTTCCTGCAAATGTTTATTAAAATCAGGAGTATTCAAAAGCTTTGTAACGGTATCTTTTAATTGCGCCTGAGTATCTTTTAAAGAAGAATACAACCCGCTTAGTGCAGGAGTTGCATTCTGACGGACTTCATAGTTCTCGTCAAACGTATCAGAAACCCTGTCCTCTAACTCTTTGTCAACAAAAAGATTACAGGCAAGCCCGTTTAAAAGAGAATCCGACTCCGCATTTTCTCTTAAAAAACTCTTCACAAGTCGTGAGGTTCTGAGAGTTTTTGCAAAATCTATCAATTCGGTTTCCGAAAAATACTCTACATTCAATCTGACATTTTTTATATCAATTACAAAATCAAGAGGAATATCCATTGCATAATCAAGAATACATCTTGCCTCATCCGTAAATTGAAGAGATTCTTCTATTTGTTTTCTGTTATCTGAGGGTAAAAGATTCAAGCACAATTCTTTCGACTGCTTTATCTTAGAGCAGCCGGACAAAAGTTCCAAAACTTTCTCATATTCCAATGATTTTCTAGTTTGTTCCATCAAATCCATACTAAAATCATACCACAGAGAGACATAATTGACTTATTGTATCGAATACGATACAATAATAGTATGAAGGAAATAATTTTTTATACTGATACTAATGGTAAATCTCCATTTGAAGAATGGTACAATTGTTTGGATAATTCAATACGCTTAAGAATTGATAAACGCTTACAACGAATTACGTTGGGAAACTATGGCGATTATAAAGTTATTGATAGTGAACTAAAAGAATTTCGATTCGCAATTGGAAAAGGTTATAGAATCTATTTTACCGAAAAAATAATGTAATTATTATTATAACTAATGCCGGAGACAAACAAACACAAATACAGGACATTAAAAAAGCAAAAGAAATAATACAAGATATTAAAGAAAGGTACTAATGATATGGATAATATAGATATTAATAAAGCTAAAAAAGATTTTATAAGTTTTGAAGACCATATTATCACCTCTTTGCAAGATACAGAGTATCAGAAAGAATTTCTCAATGCTACAATTGAAGAATTTTTAGAAGACGGTGATTACGATTTATTTTTCCAATCTCTTGAACTTGTAATTAAAGCCAGAGAATCTGTATCTGAATTTGCAAAAAAGGCGGGAGTCACCCGTGCTGCTCTATACGAAATGTTTAAAGGAGAACGTGTTCCAAGACTTGATACAGTCGGAAAAATTCTTAAACAGCTGGGGTTCAAATTAAACGTTGCTTAACCTTTTTTACCGGTAAACTTACCGATAACAATACCGAGTATAATTGACATTGTTTGGGCAATTAATGGTTTTACGTTTTCATTAAAGAATTCCTGACGTTGGTCGATTTTATGCTCCCAATTTCTTATAATTGACTTACCCGGTTCTATTGCAACAACGTTCCCGTTTATAACACCCGGGCAAAAACTGTTACAATCCAATAAAACCGTTACTATATCCTTAGTATCCGAATCTCTCGGAACCGGAGAATCCGGAAGTTTGATAGAATATGGTTGATTATTGATTGTTCCGGAAATGGTTAAATCATCCGGGACATATAATCTGTTCCTTATAATTTTGTTGTAAATTTCTTTTGATTTTTTTTCTCTTGGATAAGAGAGTGTTAAATCAATATCCTTGTTATTGTACTTACCTTTATAGTTTATAGAAATTTCTTCCGGAGTAATTTTATTAGAAGTAACAAGTTCTATCTTTTTCCCGCCTATAGTACCTTCTCTATAAACTTTTTTGTCTTTGTAGCTATAAACTGTTTTTATACAGGCATCTTGGTTATTTATTCTGCCTTCATCAATGGAAAGTCCTTCTCCTGATAAATCCTTGTTTGGTTTCAAACTTGAATACATTTCGAGAAATGATGCGGAATCCGGTTTTGAAGTCAAATCAACCTTATTATCTCCGTTAAAGCTCGTAGCTCCGGAGTTATTTGAAGGCTGAACAGGTGTCCCGCCGTGTAGCGCTATATAATCATCAATCATATTTCCCATACTAATATTAAGTTATATTGATTTTATAAATTGATTTAATAAAGAAAAATGGTTACAAAATATTACAAAACAGTTTTTTGTTTCGTATATAATATTTTTATGAAGTATAGAGAAAACGTAAGAAATTTTTGTATTATAGCACATATTGACCACGGGAAATCAACACTTGCAGACAGGCTTCTTGAAGCAACAGAAACGATTGCGCCAAGAGATATGCAAAACCAGTTGATGGACACGATGGATATAGAACGTGAGCGGGGGATTACTATCAAGCTTAATTCTGCCAGAATGCACTATAAAGCAGATGACGGCAAGGATTATATCTTAAACCTTATTGATACTCCGGGGCACGTCGATTTTTCATACGAAGTTTCACGTTCACTTGCGGCATGCGAAGGAGCACTCTTAATTGTTGATGCGACACAGGGTGTAGAGGCACAAACTCTCGCAAACGTTTATCTTGCGGCAGAACAAAATCTTGAAATAATTCCGGTTATTAACAAAATAGACCTGCCGTCTGCGGATGTGGAAAGAGTTAAAGAAGAAATAGAAGAAACATTAGGTATTGATGCATCTATGGCAATTCCTGTCAGTGCCAAAACAGGAGAAAATATCCACGAAGTATTAGAGGCTATCGTAAATTATATGCCTCCGCCTGAAGACAATATTGATAAACCCTTGAGAGCGCTGGTATTTGATAGTGCTTATGACCCTTATTTAGGAACTCTTTGTTACTTCAAAATCATTGACGGAGAAATGAATCTGGGGGACAGAGTTAAATTCTTGGCATCAGGAAAAGAATACGAAGTTGTTGAACTCGGATATTCAACCCCGAACAGAGTCCCTGTAAAAAAACTTGTATGCGGTGATGTAGGCTACTTTGCAGGATCAATTAAAGAAATTACCAGATTTGTCGGTGATACGGTAACTAATGCCGATAATCCGGCAAAAGAACCATTACCGGGTTATAAAGAAGCTCTTCCAATGGTATTTTCGGGTCTATATCCGGTAGATAACGAAGATTACCACGAACTCAAAGAAGCTCTGGAAAAACTTAAACTAAGTGACAGCAGTATCACATTTGAACCGGAAACATCATCCGCTCTTGGGTTCGGATTCCGCTGCGGATTCCTTGGAATGCTGCATATGGAGATTGCACAGGAAAGACTCGAAAGAGAATACGACCTGTCAATCGTTACTACTGCACCATCTGTTGTATACAGAGTGCATAAAACCGACGGAGAAGTAGTTGAGATTGATAATCCCGCGAACTTGCCGCCGGCACAAGTCAGAGATTATATTGAAGAACCTTATGTCAAGGCTTCAATTATTACTCCAAACGATTTTGTCGGAACATTGATGGATTTATCTCAATCAAAACGCGGTATATTTATAAATATGCACTATATCGATAAGGTCAGACAAGAACTTGTATATCATATCCCGTTAAGCGAAGTTATTACTGATTTTTACGACCAATTAAAATCACGTTCAAAAGGGTACGCAAGTCTTGATTACGAGTTTGTTGACTACAAACGTTCAAAACTTGTTAAGCTTGATGTTCTTTTAGCCGGTGAAGTTGTTGATGCCCTGTCCGTTATTTGCCACGAGGACAGTGCATTCTATATCGGGCAAAAACTGACGGCAAAACTTAAAGATATTATTCCTCGTCAGTTATTTGAAGTCCCTATTCAGGCTGCAATCGGAGGAAGGGTTATTGCCAGAACAAATATCAAAGCATTGAGAAAAAGCGTGCTTGATAAATGTTACGGCGGTGATATTACAAGAAAAAGAAAACTACTTGAAAAACAAAAACGAGGCAAAAAACGTATGAAAGCCGTCGGTAAGGTCGAAGTGCCGCAAGAAGCATTTATGGCTGTACTAAGTCTCAATGAAGAGTAGGGGGGGGTAAATGTATTAGGTTAGAAGTCTGCTTACTCATTTAAATTAGGGGGTAAATTATATTAGATTTATTTCTGCTTACACATTAAGTGGTAAATGAATTGGGTTAAAAACCCGCTGCCAAGTAGAAGTTGGATTTTATAAGAATAAAAGGGAGATAGTATGATAGATAATTTACTTATATGGCTTAGTTCAACAATGGAGCATATTATTACGGTCTTAGGACCTTGGGGGGTAAGTCTTTTAATGGCAATAGAATCCTGCAATATTCCGCTGCCAAGCGAAGCTGTGCTTCCGTTTGCCGGTATACTTGTTAATAAAGGAGTTATGAATTTCCATGTCGCAGCTATATTTGGGGCAATAGGTTGTGTATTGGGTTCTATTCCGTCATACTATCTCGGATACTTTGGCGGCAGACCGTTTGTTGAAAAATACGGAAAATATTTCCTTGTATCACACAAAGATCTTGAAGAAGCTGATGCCTGGGTAGATAAATATGGTGATTGGGCTTTTTTTATTTGCAGAATGCTGCCAGTTGTCAGAACATTTATATCTCTCCCGGCAGGAATCTTAAGAGCAAGAAAAAGAACATTTTTTACTCTAACCTTTTTAGGTTCATTGATATGGTGTTATCTGCTCGTTTATGTCGGAGTTAAAATGGGTGAAAATATGGAAGCTCTGAAACATATCTGGCATAAGTTTGATGCGGTTATTATTATTGCTTGTCTTATTTTAGGCTGTTTATATATTTATAAGCACGTGAAACACCTTAAAGAATCATAATGTAACAATAACTTAACATCCTGACAAAAAAATCAAAAAACATGGTTTATAACGAATATAATTAGTTTAAGTTAGGAGGTTTTTAGATGTTAAAGGTTGGATTAGGGAATACGAGTTTTAAAGCAGTAAGATTCAAAAAAGAAGAAAAAAAGCAGGCACAGCCATTGGCAGGTAATATCAAACCTCCTACTCCAAAAACTCCTGCAGAAAAATTCCCCGGATATGCGTATCCTCCATTAGCAGGGCTTATTGCTCCTCAAACTCCTAAGAGTCCAAAACCTGTAGTTGTTCCGCCTTTGGCAGGCGTGATTGCAGCACCTACACCTAAAACTCCGGAAATAAAGCCGGATGTTAAACCTCCGTTAGCAGGTATTATTGCTGCTCCGGAAGTTGAAAAACTTAATGAAGACGAGAAAAAATAATTAATGTACAAACTTTATACAGCAACAATAGAAATTACTCGCAGATGTAATGCAAAATGCGTACATTGTATTATTGGCGCAGGGAAAGCAAAACCGGAAGAATTAACAACGAACGAAATTCTTACATTGATTGAAGATATGAGTGATTTAGGATGTCAGAATGTCGCTCTTACAGGTGGCGAACCTTTCTTACGGAAGGAATGGCCGATGTTTCTTCAAAAAATTGCAAGTCTGGATATGCAGACAATATTTATGACCAATGCAATGCTAATAGATGATGATGTCATAAATATCTTAAAACTTTATCCGAATATCGCGCTTGGAATAAGTTTGGACGGAGCTGATAAGGAAACTCACGATTACGTAAGAGGTTTGCCCGGTATTTTTGAACATTTCTGCAATATTGTACCAAAACTGAAAGATGCGGGGATATATGTCGCAATACCGACAACTGTTATGCAATCAAACTATAATAAATTGGAAGATATAAGAGATTTGTTGATTAAACTGGGGGTTGATGCCTGGCAGCTGCAAATTGTGAAACCAAGTGAACGACTGCCTGAATCAGAACTTTTAACAGAAAAACAGTATTATCATCTTGCAGAAAATATTGCTGATTGGAGAGAAAAATACTCAGATAAAATAAATATAATGGAATCTGATTGTATAGGTTATTATTCTAAGCTGCAAAACCGATTGTATATTCAGAATTGGCGCGGCTGTGAGTGCGGAATATATTCCGTAAGTATTGAAAGCGACGGTAATGTCAAGGGCTGTCCTAATATGAATAACTCTGAGGGGAACATTAAAACAAGACCGTTCAAAGAAATTTGGGCAGACCATAACTCCTTCAAATATAATCGTTGCCCGCAGATAGAAATTTTAAAAGGCTACTGTCAGGATTGTAAACATAAATATATATGCAGAGGCGGCTGTCCTACAAATCCAAAAACTAAATCTGGCAGCGCATTTTGCTTATACAAAATAGAACAAAAAGGCTATGATAAAATTTAACAAATCTATAAAAAAGCGCAAAAAATCCTAAAAAAATGTTTTATTATAAACATATAGAAGGTTTACTATTATGGGAATTCAAATAGGCAATAATACTCAAGTTCCAAATTTTTCAACAGGGAATCAAGTAAAATTCAAACAGAATTTTAATTTATCACCTGCTGATCAACTTTCAGAAGACACATTTGAAAAAAGAGGTATGTCTAAAAAGAAGAAAGGAATTATTGCCGCAGGTATTGCAACAGCAGCGGTTGTAATAGGAGTTCTCGTAAATAAACACATTAGAGCACAGCAGTTAAAAAAGGTTCCGGAAGAATTCAAAACAATCTTTAAGGAACTGCGAAATGAAACCGGCGATAACTTTGTAAATAAAGCGTACGATAAATTAAAAAAATATATGAAGCTTGAAGGTATTGCTCCTGAGAAAATCGGACGTTCAGGCCCCAATCCGAGGGCTAATGCTGTCCAGGGAGGATTTAATCCGTCATTAAATACAATCCAATATACTGATGGATTTTTTACCGATTTAGATAGGGCAACTCAATTTGAATTGTTAGCACACGAATTGAAGCATGCAGAACAAACATCTAAAATAATACGCTCCGGAAAACTTGATGAATACGCTCAAGCCTGGGCAGAATATAATGTTAACACCGAAAAGAATAATCCATTAAATATATCCTTTGGTTTTGCCTATACTCAAGCTAAAAGCAGCGGAAAAGAAAAAGAATTTTTAGAAAAAGTAACCCAAAATTCAAAAAATAAAATTTTAGCAAGTATGAAGGAAAACCATAAAGGCTCTCTTGAGATGCCGAAATTTGAACCGGGAAGTCCTGAATATCAAGATGCAGAAAAGTATATTGAAGCGACCAGAAAATATGAAGGTTTAGGATTTATGGCAATCCCCGGAGAAAACTACCGCAATAATCCCCTGGAAAAAGAAGCTTACGGCTTTGGTGCCAAAATGAAAAAGTTCTTTAATATTGTGATGGGATAACCAAGTGTTACTATTTACTTGATTTTAAATATCCTTTGGGTTATAATTCCTTTACTGATTGATACTCAAGTGATAAAGGTGGTGAAAAACAGATGCCAGAAGTTAAAGTAGGCGAAAACGAAAGTATTGAAAGCGCTTTAAGACGTTTCAAGAAGAAAGTTCAAAAAGCCGGAACTCTTTCTGAAGTAAAAAAACGCGAAAGATACGAAAAGCCTAGCGTTAAAAGAAAACGCAAATCTGAAGCGGCTCGTAAACGCAAATCATAAATATAAATTAATAATTAATAAAAAACGCCTTATGAATATTCATAAGGTGTTTTTGTCTTTTATTAAGATTGTAACAATATCTTCTAATATATTAAAGATAATTTGCTAAATTACCGTTATTCTACTCTATAACAAAATAATAATTTTGTTATGGAATAGGATACGTATCGATGGTTGACTTTAACGACATTAAGTTCAAAGGAAAGGATGATGATTTTAACACCCTAAAAGGTGGTATTAAACGTGAAAGTATCACTGATAGTTCTCTGTTGAACATTTTCGATAAAGTCGACAACAACCCTAAGGATGGAATTTTAGATGCAAAAGAAGTGTCAGTTTTTCAACAAAAGGTTGCAGAAGCGGCCCAGGGAGGGCGTGATGCAAAACTGTCAAAAAGAGAGGCAGGCAAATATTTAGAAGGATTAGGGGTTAAAGTAGAAAATTCTGCACTATTTTCATTTATAAATAAGCTCTCATCTGAATCTACAAAAGTCAAATCATCAACAGTAAATGAAAATGGTGATTCTGTCACGGAATATGAGGACGGAACGACAGAAACCATTAAAAAAGACGGAACTAAAATTGTCAAAAAAGGTACAACCACAACAACTTATAAAAAGAATGCTGACGGAGAATATATAATCTCTGAAGAAGTATTTGTAGATCCTCAAGATGGCAGCACAACAACTACTACTTATGAAAATGGTAAAAAGGCTACCAGCAAAAAAGAGTATCCTAATGGTAATATAGAAGATACAACATATACTGATGGTAAGAAATCTCAAACAGTAAAAACTTTATCAAACGGTAATACTGAAACAATTCTCTATGACGGAGAAGAACAACCGCAAAAAAGGACTGTCACAAAAGATGATGGTAAAACCGAAGAAGTTTACGAATATACAAACGGAAGTTCTTTTTTAACAACTAAAAAAGAAAATATCGGTACCAATCAAGAAAGAGTAACAACGTATACAAAAAATCAAGATGGTACAATAACTGAAAAATCAGAAGATTCAACAGGTACAAAAGAAGTTATAAAAGATGGCAGCAACGTAATAAAAGAAGTAGTAAAAAATAATGACGGTTCATCTTATGAGAAGAATGTAGATGGTAATGTAACAACAGAAACAACTATTGATAAATCCGGAAACAAAACTGTTAAACAAACAGAATCTCAAGGTGAAAACACCGTTGAAACAGTAACAGATGCTTCAAAAAATAAAACGCGTACCGTATTGAACGAAAACCGCAGAGCATTATCTCAATCTTATACTGATGCAAGGACAGGTAAAACACAATCAGTCAACTATGATGGAAACGGTAATACAACAGGTATTGTTGTTCAATTCGGAGAAAACGCACAACGAATTGCAAATAAATTCGGCTGTACCAAAGCAGAACTTCTTGAAGCAAACGGCAAAAAGCCGGGCGAAGATTTTGAAGTAGGCGAAACGATTATTGTTCCAAAAGAAATAAAAGCAAACAATAAATATCTTAAGAACCGTAAATCAGCTGAAGCCGCAATTCGGGCAAAACAAATTGATACTCAATATAGAAGAATGGGTTTGAAAAACTATGAAAGAAGCGGTGAAAAATTTGAATACGGTGGTAAAACTTATACCGTTATCGGTACAATGAAAACCCGTGCACGTTTACTTGTCAGAGATTCAAAAGGCAATATTACCGTCGCATCACATGATAATAAAATTTTAAAAGAATCTTATGTTTTAGCAACCAATGCTTTTGATTCCGGCGAAAAGGTTACTGGTAAAGCCAGAGGGCAAAACGGAGACATTGTCGATAACGGTCAATATGTAAGAATCGGCAAACGTGATGCACATGGCAGAAGCGTAGTTGTTGATAAGAACGGGCAGCAATGGATAATGGCACACGACGGAACTCTGTTAAAAGAAGAATACGTTGAAGCCAGCAATGTATATGATATAGCCAAAGATAATCTCTCAACAAGTACCTTTAATAAGGGTATCAAATACGCTAAAGTTAACGGAAAGGTTTATTATTTCTCTGCAGATGGAAAAGTTTTGGACCAAAAACAAGCCGCAAAAATGGAAGCAGATGCAATAATAAAAGAATTAGATGATGCCGCAGATGGTTTAGTATTTGGGCTTGGAACTGATGAAGAACAAATGATTAAAGCCAACAAAGCGATTACGGATCCTGCAGTATTAGCATATATCAATGAGCACTACGCAGATAAGTATGCTGATGAAGTCGCAAGCGGGAAATACAAATCTGCTTATGAAGCATTCTTAGCAAGTGAAATAAAAGATAGAGAAGTATATACTCTAAATGCAGACTTAGTTGCAAACGGTGCAATACTGGAGCAAGCAAGACGTGATGAAGTTATCTTTACGAATTTAACTACTTACGGGGAACACTCTGAAAACGTAAATGCAGGTTTAAAAGCTGTTACGACAAGAACTGATTATGATAATTTACAAAATGCTTCTCAAAAATATAATGAAGAACACGGCATAAAAGGACATTTTGAAGATCAAGACTCTTTGCAGGCTCTATTGTATCATCAAACAGACGGTGATGCGGAAGAAATGGATGCAGCAAACAGAAATCTGACTGACGGTAAATCTGTTTTAACAGAAGAAGAAAAAATTAGAATAAAAGCGGAAGTTGGCACATATTACGTAGAAGAAGGCAATACTGAAAAAGCTTATTCTTCATTCAACCGTGATATTTATGCCCAAATGGATGAACTTCTACCTGAAGGTAAGAAAGTTGCAGATACCGCATCACAAGCGGATAGAATGATAGCTGGATACGGAGAGTTTACAAACGAACAAATTGCAGATGAAGCTATTTCATATTTAAAGAAAGCTGCAAAGGCATATCAAGACACTAAAGAACAATTATCTGGTGTGGCAGCTGTAAACGGTGCTGGTACGGGGATTGCAAGTATATATCATCAAAATGCTGAAGATTTTGCTACAAAAGCATTCCAGTTAATTAAGAATGATGAAATTTTAGAAATTATAATGAAAAAAGCCCCTGAAGATTATAAAAATATTACCGAAAAAATTAAGTTTGAAACAAGCGGGGATATAGATTTTTCAAAACTTATGCTTGAATCAACAAGTGTAGAAGCTGTATTATCCCAAGATGAAATAAGTAAAAATCAACAAGTAGTACAACTAATTAAAAATAACATTTCCTTACTTGAAAAATCATACCGTGATTCGGTTGATAGTGAAGGCTTCAAAATGGATTTCATAAACGGTATGCGGCAGACAATGTTTATGGGTACAACCAGAGATGATGTTGATAACGTTTATGCAATCGCAAATTCTAATCTGAATAAATTGTCTATGGCTGCTGAAGGAAAGCTTGTTGATGCTAACGGTCAGCCTATTGCTTTTGATAAAGCAGTTGAGATGTTTACCGGCATGAATTTGCAAGAGTTGAATAATGAGTATTTGATACATCAAGCGTTGGGAGAAGCCGGTTTTGATGTATTCACTTCACTTGTAACTTTGCCAATTGGAGGAGCCGGAGCACTAAAATTGGTTGGCAGTGTAGGTACGATCGGAAAAGCAGTGAAAACGGTTAAGACACTTAATAATGTTGTTAAGGCAGTTGGTTCCGGTGTTGCAGTAGGTACAGGTCAATATATGATAGATAGTGCTGATATGCAAACAAGTGTTATGGGTAACACAATGGAAAGAAGAGCGGCTGCAGAAAATAAAGCTATGGAAGCAGGCTTATCAGCAGCTGCCGGTGTTGGTATCGGGGGAGCAACAGAACAAGTTGCCTCAAGAGTTTCATCAACTGCTGGTAAAGTTTTGACTCAAGCAACCGGATACTCTGCCGATTTAGGTTCTGCAACCGCAATAACGGCAAGCTTTAATGGCGGAGATTGGACAGAAGGTTTTGGAATGAATGCCGGAATAACAAGTGTCGGTTATATATTTGGTGTTAGAACCTCAATTAAGATGAACGGTGTGAATGCAAAGAGCCTTGATGATTTGTTGAAACTTCATAAACTCGGTTTTGAAAACAAAAACCTTCCTGATCCGTTAAGTGAAAGTAATGTAAATAGCCTTAAAAAATTAAAAATAGATGAGGCTCAAAACTATCTCACAGATAGAGGTTATAAAGTAGAAATAAAAGATAACAAATTGGTTTATGCCGATAATCAAGGATTACATGAACTAAGTTTCAGTAAAACAGACGGAGTTGTATCTAATATTCTGGATACAAGCACCAAACTTTCTGATACGGAATTTAAGCAAATAACAGATTATATGAAAAAATGTGATGAAACAGAATTCAATCGTATTAAACAAGAATTAATGGATGGAGGACTTACAGAGGAGCAGCTTAAAAAACTGGATGAAGTAACCCCGAAGCCTAAACCTATAACAGAAGATAATGAAGAAATTGATCCTGCTAATGATATAAAATTAAAAGAAAAACTTGGAGAAAAATTACATAACCTCTATGTAAAAATTAATAATGCAATCGGGCAACTGAAAACAATTGACGGTTATAACAAACTGAAAACAATAATTGAAACAAACTTCTCTAAATTTAAAGAAGAAATGAGTAGTTTGTTATCAAAATTAAAAGCAAAAGCCCAATCATTAAAATTGTTTGATAACAATTCTGTGGAAATACATTCCCCTAAAGCTATAAAACACTCACAGTCTTTATCAAAAAATCAGCAAGCAGAATTACCTTCTGATGCAAAACTTATAATCGGTGGTGAAGTTTTGGATATGGAAAATTTACCTCCGAATATTAAAAATAAAATAGATAACTTACAAGACGGTCAATCAATAAAAATAGGACGCGATGATATAAATTCGAATAATAACACGATTAGTCGTGAACATTTAATAATAAAAAAGGAAAACGGCAAATTAACTATTGAAGATACATCAACAAATGGTATTTTTATGATGGATAAAGAAGGTTTTGAAGCATATAAATCTATCCAAAACCGAAAACTTCAAAATAGAGAGCTAAATACGTACGAATATGAAGCACTTGAAAAACAATTTCTACAAAATACCGATTATGATTATGTTACCTTGAATAAATTAATGTCAAAATTAGACACATCATCACACGAATTCCGTAATATAATGAAATATACAACTACTAATAATAAACAAATTTTAGAACAATTCGTTGAAAGCGGAATCAAAAAAGGTTCAACTTTAGGAACTAAAGATATTACTGCGCAAGATTTATCATTATTAATGACATTTAACCGAAACAATTCAAATGTTACTGATTTACTCTCAACTCCGAAAAATATCGATAAATTCCTTGATAAAACAAAACAAGAACTTACAAAACTAAGAGAAGTTCATGGTGAAAATTATATTATTGAAACAGGTGAAACCTGGGATATTAGTAATAAAGAAATAGCTGATGCAATAGAATTTGGTTATACAGATTTTAAAGGTACAAACGTAAAAGTTTCAGCCGCAGATAATATTTTGGATGATGTTGAAAACTTGATTCACGGAAAAGATTATATACAAAAATTTGATAATAATACTTCACTTGATAAAATGTTCCAATCAACTCAAACTGGTGACGTTGCAAGCATAAATGGAACAATGTTTGTAAATGACGGAGAAAAAATGGTTCAATTAGCTCTTAAAGAAGATAGTTTCCGTGAACTATTCCCTCCTGTTCAAAGATTTTCAATGCACCAAGGTGGAGTTGGAACTTGCTATTTAGATACCTCAATAAATATCCTTGCAAATTCAAAAAAAGGAAGAGCCAAAATCTATCAAATGATAGGTGAAGAATATCAAAACGGCAAAAAAGTTTATTATACAACAACTAATAACAGTAACGGACAAAAAACTTATTTTGAAAGATTTACAAGACATGGAAACCATCTGCTTGACAAAAACGGTCTTGCAATTATAGAACAAGGCTGGTGTAAAAACAGTGCAAGAAGTGCAAGAATGTGGAATCCTGGTGCAACACAGATAATGCTGGCAAATGAAGGAGGTAATGGAATTGATGCATTATATGGACTAACTGGAGATAGAGCAATAATGATTGATAACAAACCTGAAATAGAACAAAAAATTTCTGAATTAGCCAGCAGAGATGATGTATTTATATACGGTGGAACTCGAAATGTTGACGGACAAGGTCACGATAAATATCTAAATAAAACATATAATTTAGCTCAAACACACGCTTATTCTATAAAAGGCTATGATAAAAACACTAATTCCGTATTGATAGCTAATCCTTGGCACAGCGGTGTTGAAATAAAAGTTCCGATGGATGAATTTTTAAAACAATTCAGATCTATTCAAATTGCACAAATAATGTAATTGGAGAAATAATAATGAATTTATACGAAGAATATAGTTTAGTACAAAAACAAATAAATCAGTTTAAAGATAATAAAATACCTGTACCTAAAGCATTATACCAACGTCAGTATAATACCGTTAAGCAAATAAATGATACATTTGAAAAGCAACAACGTGAAGATATTTCGGATTATGCATTAGGTATCAGATATAATATGATGTTGAAATATTTTGCGGAAAAATTAAATCTGCCGGTTGAAGAATACAAACAAAAAATTAGAAATTTTAATTTTAAATTGACCGGTGAAAATTTAACAGATGAAGAAATGCTGATAAAAGATTAAGCATATTAAAATAATGTAAATAAATCGGGATTTTGCGGTATTTGTATTATACTTATTATGTTAAGAATACAAATATGGAGAGAGATTTATGATAGATAAAACCGCAATAATTGATCCTTCCGCTCAAATTGCAGAAGATGCAATCATTGGTCCTAACGTTGTTATCGGGAAAAATGTAAAAATTGGTTCTAAAACAAGAGTTATTGCAAATGCGTATATTGAATACGCAGAAATCGGAGAAGGATGTACAATTTCTCCTTTTGCAACAATCGGATCCGAACCGCAAGATTTGGGATACAAAGGAGAAGAAACAAAAGTTGTTATAGGTGACGGTACTATCATAAAAGAAAATGTTACGGTACACCGCGGTGCTGCCTGCGGAGATTTCACAACACGTGTTGGTAAAAAATGTTTACTTATGGTTGGCTGTCACGTTGCACACAACTGTGTATTGGAAGATGAGGTAATCTTAGCGAACCTGGTAACACTCGGCGGACACGTACACGTTGGTTTCGGGGCATTTGTCGGCGGAATGAGCGTGTTCCACCAAAACATCAGAATCGGAAAAATGGCAATCATCAGCGGATTTTCTGCTGCACGTCAAGATATTCTTCCGTATTCTAAAGGCGAAGGCAGACCGCCGTTCCCTAGAGGATTAAACGTAGTTGCAATGAAAAGAAGAGGAATCTCTCAAGAAGAAAGAACAGTTGCAAACGAAGCATTCAAACTGTTAATCTCTGAACATCTTAATACATCTCAAGCAATAGAAAAAATAAGAGCAGAATTACCTAAAAACCCTATTGTTGATGAAATGATTGAATTTATACAAACTTCAAAACGCGGAGTTACTCTTAAAACCCACAAATCAGGTTATCAGTCTTTAGAGAACTAAAAAAATACCGAATAAGTTATAAAAAATACCGGTAATTAATACCGGTATTTTTTTACTATTACCAGGATTTAATATTTCTTTCAACTATATTAGGGATTGAAAGTTTATCAATTTCCATAAGCCATTTTGCTTGTTTACCCGGAAGCTGTTCTTTAAACTTTTCTGCATCTTCTTTACTGTTAAGCGGGTATTTATGCGCGAATTGTATTGCCATTACGCCAGATTTGTTTTTTATTTTTTCTATCTTAAATATATTTTGCTCCAGATATTTAGATTTTCCTGTATCGCCAATAAGTATGAAATTCACTATTGCGGTATTTTCTTTTTCATTATACATAACCTGAGCATCTAAAGGCGATTGTTTGCTGGCGCCGGCGGCTAAATCTTTTGCATAATTGAATGGTTTGCTGTAATTTTTTATATGATAAATACCAATCAAATCAGTCCATTTATCACCGTTTTCATTTCCTTTGTAATATTCATTGATATATGATTTAGTTGCATTCGAATAATCACTGAATTTTAATGTAAATATCTGATTATCAAATTTGATTGTTTTTGAACTTGTCGTAACTGCAAGTGCAGCACCAACTGTAAGGATTGTAATAAGTAATACTGTTAAGATTTTTTTCATGATTACTCCTTATACCATTCTATATTTCTTGTATAGTACATGATTGCAACTACTGCAAAGAATAGCCCAAGACTACCAATTAAAAGAGCAAATTCTTGCAAGTTTAGTATAGTATACAAATAAATATATAAAACTGCAAGAATCAATGTAATCGTTTTTGATATCACATTGTCTTTGTTTGTTAATACAAAATAAGTATAACAGCTGATTAAACTTATCGTCATTAATGTCGCAATTAAATAGGCAAATCCAAAAGGTATAAATTCTGACATTGATAAAAGTAACATATAAAATATAACCATAGAAATACCTATTAAAGTATATTGGAACGGGTGTATTTTTTTCATCTTTGATGCTGACTCAAATAAGAAAAATGCAAGAAAGGTTAATGCTATAAATAAGAATCCATATTTCACACATCTAACAGTCATTCTATAACTGTCAACAGAACTTAAAAACGTAATATTACACATATTATTTAATGTTGAGTTGTCAGATATATTCCAACAAGTTTTATATCCGTCATTATTTATTTTTCTTTCTGAAGGTAAATAATTACCCTCAAAATTTAAGTTTTTCCAGTTACCGCTAACGGTAAAATTATTATTCTTACCTCCGGCATTAAAACTGATACCATTGATGCCTTTAAGAATATAATGAGCTTCAAAAGGGATACTGCCCGGAGCATTACTTAAATTAACAACTCCCAAAGGATTGTCATTTAATTTTTTAATTCTTTGCCCGACAATTCCGTTTATATCAGAAACATTCATAACTAAAGTTCCTTGAGTATTCTTTTTAGGATTGGTAAATGTTCCCCAGGTTGTTATTTCTGCTGTATATACAGGTATTTTAAAAATCCCTTTTTTCCTATATTCTGTTGTTATATTGGACTTTATATTATACTCAGCAGGACATAAATATTCTCCATTTTTTAACATTAATTGGGGAGTACTAATCGTTTGTTCTTTTGCCCAAGAAGCAGCAATTGTTGCAATTGCCGCATTTTTGTAGTCAGCCCTTTCATTAATAGTGCTTTCTACACAATGCAAAGGTATCAAAAGTAAAACTAGAAATACAACGATTATTATTAACTTACTAACAATCGGATTTGTCTTGCTCTTAAATTCATCTTCAAAAAGATTTTCATTTTCAACCATAATAATTACCTCCTGTTTGGATATCGTATATTATAGTTATAAAACAAAAATCTGTCAAACTTTTAATATATTTACGGTATAATTATTTTTCATTCATAACTCTTTTTGATATTTCAAATACAGGCAAGTCGTTACCTGCTTTTATATCCTTAGGGCTTGGATTTTTTACCCACAAATCAACAGAGTCTTCATTTATGTACTGCTTTGAGTTTTCTGCAATAATATACTTTACAACCTCTTTAGGTTTATCTTTATACCCTTCAATCCCGGCAAAATCAAGGACTTTCATAAAATTATTTTTCATTACATAAAAAGCGTTTTCAACTCCGCCGGTTTTATTCAAAATTTTGGTTTCGGCCGGATTTTGTGGATAGCCGGAGGTGCTCTTCAAATCAAGATTTTCATCAACAAGCTCTTGTTTTTTTAATCGGTTAATATTGTTTTCACCTATCTCATCTTTAATCTTTTCAAGAGAATCTTTAGTTATCTTATAGCCGGTAAAATAGTTATCAACATTTACAGATTCTAATCGATAAGAGGTTTTAAAGTTAACATCCGCATTACATCCCTGATGGTCAAGCCGCATATCAAGATTTGGCGGAACAACACCATTTTGGAATAAGAGAACATCACGTATAGTCAAAGGTTTTGATTTATCTTTACGCTTTTCGCTCAGGTAATATAAATCATACTTCAATACGTCAACCGTTCCTTTAACATCGGCAAACGCGTCGTGAGCATCATCTAAATTTTTACAGAACAAGAATTTATACTGTTCCGAAAGTTTTTTTCTTGCTCCCAAATAAGGATGGATTCTCTGCTGCAAAATAAACGGATCAATAACCTTATATGCACGTTTTGGCTTTAATTGGTCATCAGAATACTCGTTATGTTCGTTTATTGCATTATTAAGCATTTTTATATCAAATTTTGAATTATATGCAACTATTATTCCGTTTTTCTTATTAAGGTAATTATTAACAAACGGTTTCAATACCTCTTCCATAACCGGTGCATCTTTAACATCATTATCGTACAATCCGTGAACGGCTGATGCGCCTTCCGGAATGTGCATCTTAGGGTTTATAAGCTGGCTGTAACCTGTTTCAGGCAAAACATTCCCATTTTTAACCTGAATTGCACCTATCTGAATAATTTTATCCAAAGGACGTGTCGTATCATCAGTATTTGTACCGGTCGTTTCCGTATCAAAGACAACACAATCAATTGAAAGTTTGCCGTTTTCGTCTGTAATCGGCACATCAAGAGATTTATGCTTTGACATATTCATCAACTCTTTTAAATTTGTTGCAAATGAAATATCATCGGTCGGTTTTGCATAAAGATTCTTTGCCGGCGGTTCTTTTACCTCCCGAGAATCAATAGAATGTGATGTCGCAAGCGGTTTTTTGACGTTGTATTTATTAAATCTTTTTACCCAGGTTGTGTCGTTTGTTTCTGCAAGTGCATTCGCATGCTGGAATACGTAAAATTCTGTTTCTGTTGCAGTCTTCCAATCCAGAGGTTCTTTGGAAAGATTTTTCCAGCCGACTTTATTGAAATCAACCCAGATACCGTCTTTTAAAAGCCGTTCTCCCTGATACTCTTTATCTTTTACTTTTTTTATATAATTATCCTCAAACCATTGACCTTTAAAAGTCATACTCACCGGCGGATAATAATGCGAGGAAATAGAGGATGTCTGCTGTTTTGAAACAACGGAAAGCTGAGCAGGGTTTGTTATATTTCGCGTTTCTGGTTTATAGTTGACAGGTGAATAGTAAGCCGAGATTATTTTAGTTTGAATTGTATTCATCTTCTCACCTCCTAACCTACCAAGTCCAGTTTGCTGCCCGTATCAACGGCGGATTCCTGTGATTCATAATAACGGTTTTTAACTTTTTCGTATTCGGATTCAGAGTGTTTCCAATCTCGTTCAAATTGCTGGTTAAACACATTTGCCAGAATCGGTTTTTCAAATGCAATTGCAACCTCATTGTTTCCGCGTTTATATTTTTCTTTTGCGTTATTTCTATCAATCATAATTTTGTAATACCCTTTGATTGTAGAAAGTTTCGGACGGTCTTTTTCCGTAAAATGATATTCTTTTTTTTGAAGAGAAATTGTTGCTTCGCCGGTTTGGTTAATATCCTTTATTGCTTTTTTCAGTTTTGTGCGTCTGACATAGAGTTCTTTATAATCTAATTTCTTACGGTTTACCGGAGGCAGCCCGACTTCTTTTTCAATTGGTTCAACCGTTTTCAAGTATTCCTTAATTTCTTCGTTTATTTTATCAGTATAAAGCTCGTAATCTTCTCTTTCTCCTTTTTTAAGGTTTTGATTCAAACCCATTGCAGACCAGTTTGTCGAGCCTATCATAACCTCTCTGTCATCAAATACTGCCCATTTTGAATGAAGTCGTTGGTTAATTCTTTCATCAGTTTTGTATTCTCGGATATTAACCCCGTTTTCTACAAGCTCCTGATACGCCGTATTACAATAAGGGAATTCACGTATAATAGAAGGATCCACAATAATCTTTGCATCAAGTTCACCGTTTTGGGTTCTTCTGATAATATTTTGTATAATCTCTTTATCTGAGATTACAAACAGTTCTGCGCGAAGTTTTTTGGCTGTTTTAACCTTGTTCAAAAGATAATCCCTTGTTGTTTCTTTTCCTTCTTCTCTGACATAGGCAAGCTCACGTGGTTTAGTCGCAAGGATTTTTATTGCAGGATTTGGAACCGGATTTCGTTTAATTATATCAAGTTTACTTAAATCGTTTTCATCATACCGGTTTTTATCAATATCATTGTCATAAAGCACACCGACTGTATTCATATAATCGATATTTTCCTGTTTAATCTCCTTATTGAGCCCCTTGTAAAGTTCTTGTTCGTCTTCGGAGAGAGGCCCTGCAACCATCTTTGTTTTGCCGAGTCTTTGCCAGGAGAATTTCCAATCTTTATTAAAAATATCCTCTATAATATTATCAACTTCGGAATTCTTTTTGTCAGGCAGTGTTTCAAGAGCAATACACGCATCATGGTTCGCATTCGAGTGGTTCCCCCAGTTCATACCGCCGATAATAAGTTTTTTTCCGTCAACGGCAACCAGTTTGACGTGTTGGAGCGCGGCTCCGCCTTGTGCAGCTCTCGGGTATGGAACAACATCAATATCATTTTCCTTCAGGTACTTAATCATATCCATGTTGTTATAATGTCTGTCACGCTCGTTATTACCGTTAATATACCATTTATGAGCATCAAGAATAATTTGGACTTTAAGATTCGGATTTTCTTTTTTCTTATTTATAATTATCGGCAGCAAGCTTACATGCTGGTCATATCCTCCAACAACCTCTGACCCGTTAGCCGGCCATTTATGTCCGTCTATTTTAGGGTTTTGGAATTCAAACATCTCTACCTGAATAGAATCTTTTGCACTCTTTACAAATTCAACAGTCTTATCAAAAATTTGTTCTCCGTCAATAAGTGTTGTAGCCTTTGTATTTCCGACGATTGCAGATTTACTCGGAACAGCAGGTACTTGAGGAATATACGAAAGAGATTTAATCTTTTGCATTAAATACTCTGTTCTGGATATCCCCATTTTATTTGCATCCATCGCAATTTTGTTTGCGACAAAAAAAGACACATCGTCTAACGCTACTGGATGGTCTTTTTTAGGGGTTCTTACTATTGGTTTTGGTATTCGGTCTTGATAGCTATCGTTCTTTTTTTCGCTCCCGAAAGTTATACTTTTGGGAATGCTATATGTAATAGGAACAATAGCTAAGTTTGTTTTCATACACACAATATCCAACGTTAATCAACTCTCATATTATAATTGTTGTTTCAAAATCCGGCAAGAGTTATTTAAAGTTTGTTTAAGAAAGATTACAAATTTGAAATATAAAGGATGAACTCTAAAGAAAAAAGTGTTATAACTAAACTATGCGTGTGTTCAATATTCAATCCGATTTAAAATTTAAATCGGAGAAACAAAAATTCCGAAATGAAGCAATGAACGAAACTAATCCCAGATGGGAGAATGCTGCCCTGCGCGAAACTCCGCTTGAAAAGAAACCGTTTGATTTAAGAACGCCTTTTGAACGGGACAAAAACAGAATTATGTATTCAGAAGGTTATGACCGTTTAAGATACAAAACACAGGTATTTTTCAATCCGCAAAATGATATGGTATCTACAAGAAGTACCCATGTTGCATTGGTTTCTGATATAGCAAGAAGTATATCCAAACGTTTGGGACTTAACGAGGATTTGGCAGAGGCAATCGCACAGGGGCATGATATAGGTCATACTCCCTTCGGTCACGACGGAGAAAAAGTTCTTGATAAAATCTCTCAATCGAAAGGTTTACCAAAATTCTGGCATGAGAAAAACAGCTTGAGAATGGCAGATGATATTCTCTTACTTGAAAACAGCAAGGGGAAATTAAAAAATCTGGATTTAACATACGCGGTTAGAGATGGAATTATCAACCACTGCGGCGAAGTTAACCAAAATTTTGTGATGCCTAGAGAGGAATTTATTGATTTAAAAACAATACAGCGCCCTGCACAGGTTCAGCCTTATACCTGGGAAGGGGTTGTCGTAAAAATATCTGATAAAATAGCATACTTAGGACGTGATATAGATGATGCTAAAAAGGTTGGGGTATTAAAAGGGAAGCAATTAAAAGAATTAAATAAAATGATGGCAAAACAATTAGGCGTACCTAATATTGAAGCAAATAATACAAATATCGTAAATCTTTTTATACATGATATTGTCCAAAACTCTTCCCCTGACAAAGGAATCGGTTTTTCTGAACCTGTCGCGCATTTAATGGATGATATTAAAGAATTCAATTACAAAAATATATATTTAAATCCAAAAGTTAAAAATATTAATTCAAAAACAGTTGATGAGATTATAAAACAGGTTTTTGATTATTATGAAACAAGTTATGATGAGAGAGCTTTTGTTAAAAATACGAGAAAAAATCCGATTCTTACAACCTTCAAAAACTGGGCGGTCAGGTATACGAATACGCCTGAAAGACCTAAGAATTGTGATAATAAGATACTGTATCATCTTAAAAATCCTAAAGAGTACAATCAAGCGATAGTTGATTTTATATCCGGAATGACCGATAAATATATTCTTCGAGTTTTCAAATTTATCAACAAAACCAAATAGTCTATTCTAATGCCAGCTGTTGGCGGTAAAATGCGCTGTTCGCAATTCTTGTTTGAATTTGGTTGTTATTTTTATCAGAATGTTTATAAAGATATGCCAGGTTATCTAATCTCTTGTTTAAATCAGTAGGCTGATATGTTTTATTAGCCTGTTTCAGTCTAATCCAGTATTTTGCCTCTGTTTGAGTTGCAAGAGTTTCCTCAGCCAGTGTTGCAACTTTAGCCTTATGACAGCTTTCATGTGCAATTAAACAAGCAATTTCTTCATCAGAGCATTTTCTGTATTTTGTATTAATCAGGATATATCTTTCGCCAAAGTTATTCTCTCCGCTTATAGCATAATCATTTCTATAACTGTAAGATAATAGTGCTAAATCATAAAATACAATTTTAACCGAATTTTCCTGAAGGTTATCAAATACTTCCGTTGCTCCGATTTTTTCTAGCAGCAATAGCGCATCAGATACTTTGAAATCATCTGTAAAATGGTTCATATTATATGCAAATGCAGGTGAAGCAACGCTTAATAAAAAACTGCATATCAATATTAGGGTAAATTTTTTCACGACAAATACACTCCATGCTTTGGATGTTTATACTCTATATGTAAGTAGTGTTAGGTTGATTGCTTACATATATATAAAGTATATAAGCATGATATAATTGCCTGGTTGGTTAAGATTGTTTACAAAAAGTAATAATTTAAACGAGGATTAAATGTTTACCCCAGCATTTACCACTGCATTTACCCCTTCTTCCAGATATTTAGATGCAAATACTGCAGATACCGCACCGTCAGAAGCAGCCGTAATAACCTGTCTTAGAGGGGTATTTCTTACATCGCCTGCGGCAAAAACGCCTTCAATAGAGGTTTGCATTGTGCTATCCGTAATTATGAATCCGTTTGCATCTTGTTCGACTTGTCCTGCAATACCTTCAACATTAGGAGTAAAGCCGATATAAGGGAATACACCGTCTGTTTTGAGGTTTGTAATTTCTCCTGTTTTAACGTTTTCGATAACCGCAGTTGTTACAACGTTATCACCTTGAATTTCAACAACACGGCTATCCCATATAAATTCAAGTTTAGGGTTTTTGAAAGCTCTTTCCTGAACAATTTTATCCGCTCTGAGAGCATCTCTTCTATGAACAATATATACTTTGTCCGCAAATTTTGTGAGGTACATTGCTTCTTCAACAGCCGCATTTCCTCCGCCGACAACTGTTACTGTTTTTTCTTTATAAAAGGCTCCGTCACACACCGCACAATAGCTTACGCCTCTTCCTATAAATTCCTGTTCGCCTTTTACACCAAGTTTTTTTGCTTGTGCGCCGCATGCAATAATGACTGTTTTTGCAGTAAATACGCCATCAAGAGTTTCAATTACTTTAGGGTTTGATTTCAAATCAATAGCTTTTATTTCCTGCATAGGGAATTTTTGTACCCCGAACTTATCTGCGTGCTCTTCAAACTTTTCCATAAGGTCGTAACCGCCGATAATCGGAAATCCCGGATAGTTCTCCAATTCCAGATAATTTGAAGGCTGTCCGCCAAGCATACTAATATCAAGAATTGCAGTTGATGCAGAACTTCTGGCCGCATATATCCCTGCTGATAATCCGGCAGGACCGCCGCCCAGTATTATTATATCAAAATCATAATTCCCCATAACTCTAACCTCCGGTATTTATTAATATTTTATTTTACACTGTTTCCAGCAAGTTTTCTTCCTTTAATTTCGTATCTTGCTTTTTCTGTTGTTAACACGTGCCCGTCATAAAGTGAATGTGTTTCAAGTACAACTTCATTTATTCCAGAAAACGTATTTTGTTCTATTCTTATAGATACAACATCTTTGAGTACTTTATTATCCCAATCGGCAGTTTTGGTAAATACAACGAGGTTTCCCTCCGTTGCTTGCAGCCCTACTTCTGCCTTCGCTCCCGTAAAAGGGTTCTCAAGTTTTAAGACGTTACCGACCCTTGATAAGTTCCATAAATCCATGCTGGTCGGCTTGAATGTTCTGGGACTGTTTGTTTCAACCAGATGTGCCTCGACCTGCCAGCTGCCAAAAAGAGTTTTTGGAATTTTATCGACAGAAACACCTGCTTGAATAGTGTATGCCAAAACGGTCATAACACTTAAACATAATCCGAATAATAACGCTAATAACTTTTTCATTTATACAGATGCCATTTTTGTTTGTAGTTGTATTGCAGAATCTTCATATCCTGAACGTCCCATAAGAGCGTATGTATAATTTTTTGCCTGCTCAACACCCGGTTGATTAAATGTATCTATATTATATAGTTCACCGGCAATAGCAGTCTGAACTTCAAGCATATAAAGCAGCTGCGCAACGTAGTAACCGTTAATCTTCGGAATGGTAATTGTAACGGTCGGACGCTGGTAATCTGCAAGGGCAACTCTTGTAGAATCAGCCTCTGCATTTAGTAAATCATTGATTGTTTTTCCGCCCAGATAGCCAATTCCCGTATATTCAAATATTTTTGGGATTTCAAGAGTCGTATCAAATTCTTTAACTCTTATGAAATTAATAACCTTATTATTAGGACCTTCGTTATAAAGCTGAATTTGAGAGTGCTGATCGGTTACACCTAACGCTTTGATTGGAGTAGGTCCGATATTTACTCTGTTGCCCTCTTTGTCGTATTCTTTACCGAGAGATTCAGCCCATAATTGTACATACCAGTCGGATACATATTTCAATCTTGAAGAATACGGCATCATAACAGATAAGTTTTTCCCTTTTTTAGTATCCATCAGGTAATGTATAAGAGCATTTTGTGCCGCAATATTTTCGTGGATATCAAGATTTTTCAGAGCTAAATCCATATCCTTAATACCGTTTGTTATTTCGTCTATATCAATCCCGACAAGAGCAAACGGTAACAGCCCAACAGCAGAAAATACGGAGAAACGGCCGCCTACATCGTCAGGAACAATAAATGTTTTGTAGCCTTCTTGGTCGGCAAGCTGTTTTAATATACCGATATTTTTGTCGGTTGTTACAACAATATTTTTACGGTAATCGTCGCCAAGTTCTTTTTCAAGAAGGTCTTTCACAATCATATATTGTGACATTGTTTCCGCCGTTGAACCGGATTTTGTTATAACGTTTACCAAAGTCTTTTTTAAATCTAAAATATTCAACAAACTGTTTATAGAATCAGGGTCAATGTTATCTAAAAAGAAAATTCTTGGTTGATTATTACGTTGTTCAGGGGTTAAAAGGTTCCAATACGGTTTAAGTAGTGCTTCTGTAACTGCAATGCCGCCGAGTGCCGAGCCGCCGATACCTAAAACAAGAATGTTTTCAAATCTACCTTCAACCATTGATGCAAACTCTTTTACATACCAAACGGTTTCTTCGCTGTATCCGAGATTCATCCATCTTAACCATTGTCCCGGTTTATCTTTTCTTTTATTTAAATCGGCAATAATATGTGTGATTCTCTCCTGATAGTTATTGAACTCCTCCTCAATATTAAGACCGTTCTCTTCGCCAATAACTTGAGCATCAACGTTTTTGTAATTAAGTTCGATCATTAATCAACCTTTCTTTCCCTAATATAAATGTACATTCTTATTTTAATTATATTATTAACAAAGAAAATTTCAAGCAAATTGCCTGATGAAGCACTCTTCAAGGGGGTAATTTTGTAAAAAATGTATTGTCAAATGTCAGTTTTATATAACTTTTTTGATAATTCAACAATCTTGTACGTATCAATATTTAAAGCTTCCGCTATCTTGTCTAACAGCATAATTGATATCCGGCTTTTCCCTTCTTCAATTCTCTTGAGCCGGTTTAATGACACGTTTATTCTTTCTGCAAATATTTCTTCCGGGATATTACGCACCCTTCTTAACGCTCTAATTGTCTTGCCCAATTGTTGGTATATATCCATAATTATAATTTTGCTACAACTTATAATATACAATTATTTATATTATAGATTGGTGTTATTTATAAGTCAATGTTTATATACTTATAACCAATGGATAAGCAAACCTTATTAAAAAAATTTGGTAAGAATGTCAAACTTGAGAGAATCAAAAAAGATTTAACTCAAGAGCAGTTAGCCGAAAAAATGGACGTATCAAATAATTATATTTCCGGCATTGAAACCGGTCGGGAAAATATGTCACTCGGAAAAATTCTTGAATTGGCTGATTTTATCGGAACAGACATACAGAACCTTTTGAGATTTAATGACTAACTTTTAAACTAATTCCGGCAATTCTTTTACGTCATAAAACATTTTTGACGCAATTTTAAACTGATTCGGATTAGCGCTTACATACATTTTTTCATAACCGTTTTGAGTATTACTATTCAACAGATTTTTTGATTTTAAATCGTTTACAATATAATCGACAAAATACTCTGCTGGGTCAATAAACCTGTCTTTTGGTGTAAATTTGCTCAACACATCTAAAAGGTAAGGGTAATGAGTACAGCCGAGAACTATTTTATCCGGTTTGTTTTCAAGCATCATATCCAAATCGGCTTTGACTGTTTCTATATTCTCAGCAAGATTTTGTCCGTTTGATTCTACAATATCAACCCAGTTATGGCAGCTCTGCGGATAAATAAGCATATCAGGATTATATTTTTTTATCTCAGATTCGTACACTCCGGATTTAATAGTTGCAGGCGTTGCAAAAATCCCCAATCTTTTGATAGGAAGCTCAGATAAAATTTTTGCACAGGATTGTATAATCGGATATATCTTGAACCCGTATGAATCCTTTATACTGTCGTATGCCGCAGAGGACGAGGTATTGCAGGCAATAATGACTGCTTTTACATTTTGCTCTTGGAAAAAATCAAGTATAAATCTGGCATAGGATATCAATTCCTCTTTAGTTTTATTCCCGTAAGGCAAATGTTTTGTATCACCGAAATAAAGGCAGTTTTCATTTGGTAATTTATTACGGAATTTAGAATAAACTGTCAATCCGCCGACTCCGGAATCAAAAAATCCCACAGGGTTATTATTTATGGTTGTTGAAGTATTCAATGATACCCTCCGCTATTGCTTGAGCAGTTGCTTGCTGACGTCTTGAGGTTACAAGCTCGGCTCTTTCTCCGTCATTAGATATAAATCCTATTTCCAGAAGCACTGCCGGTGCTGTCGTATGATTTATAACATAAAACTTAGACTTAAACAACCCGCGGTTTGTAGTTTTGATTGCATGTGTCATTTTGGAATGAATCGTATTTGCCAGCTCTATACTATTATCGTGATAATAATGTGTTTCAATTCCTTTAGGCTCTGTTCCCATACAGGAGTTAACATGAATACTTACAAACAATCCCGGATGAACGGATTCCGTAAATTTACATCTGTCCTCTAACGATACATAAGTATCGTTAGTTCTTGTCATGTAAACTTTATACCCTTTTCGCTCTAAAATACTTTGGACTCTTTTAGCAACGTCAAGATTGATTTCTTTTTCATTAATACCGTTTCGGATTGCACCATAATCGGTACCGCCATGTCCCGGATCAATAACAACAACTTTATTGGTATGAGGTGCCGCAACTTCTTTTTTCGGCTTAGGTGCCTTGAGGTTGGTTGCTCTAATTCTGAAATTTTTACCGTCAGCACTAAAATATGTATTGATATCGTTATTATTGTTAATTGGCAGAGTCAGCCTTATACCGATATTTTTTAGCAAACCGAGTTCCGTTTCATAAAAAGGAGTTGTTTCGATTGCCTTTTGAAACACATTCTGGTTATACTGAACAGCATTAAAGAAATATACATACAAATTATCGGTATTTCGTTTAATCCCCCATACAACAGGAGCATCAAAGGTTAATGTCAAATCATCCGTTGACAGGTTTTTCTGGTGTTTATATCTGACAATATTACATTTATTATTTACAATCGCACCGGAGGACAACTGTGCAGGGTTTATAAGCAAAATTGATTGGTTATCTGATGAAAAAATCGGCAGATACTGTTTTGCATTTTCTGACGTTACAACTATTCTTGTTACATTTTTATCAAACCGCCCGATTTTGATTCTGTCACCTGAAAGATTATTCGGATTCAAAGGTATTTCTTTATTATTGTATGACTGGTTAAAATTACTGTTCGCAATATCAAATACCATTCTTGTCGGGTTAGTCAGAATAAAAGGCTTTTGAATAGTCGGCGCTCCGTAGCCGCTTATCAAAAATCCGTTATTTTGAGAGGAAACAGAATTAATATAGTATCTGCTTCTCAGTTTTATATTATTAGACAAGCTGCTAGTTACAAGCTCTTTATAATTTTCTGCAGTAGAGTTATCAAATGCCTGCTGGATTTGAGTAAGTTCCTTTGCGGAATGTTTAACGTTAGAATTCAACACAGCCGGTTTAGGATTAACAGCCTGTGTTTGTATAACCATGGAGTTGTAATAATCCTCGGACGTTTTTTCCTTATCTCTATATGTGTTCTGATAAAACTGGGCATTAGTCTCCGTTAATTCCTGGGTCATTATTACAAGATTATTATTTATATTGCCGATTTTGAGATTATCAAGGTTATATTTTTCATTAAAATTGATAACAATACGTACGACATCAGGATTTGTTGTAAACTGGCTTATTTTAATTTCTTCGATCACTCCGGACGAAAAAAATAAATCCTGTTTTTTTGATATTAAAACGGAGGAATTGATATCAAAATATATTTTATGCTCCTCCGGAAGCTTGATAAGCTTGATCCCGTCCGTAATACTTGATTGATAATTCCCGATAGTATTTATAAAAACAACAGCAGTAGAGGTGTCAAGGCTCAACCCTTTTATCTTAAAGGTTTCTGCCGCTGATACTGATTGAAACAGCATTACAATAAATAAAAAAATTATGGTTAAAAATTTTTTCATCGAAAGTAAACAACTCCCCCTACATATTTATATTATAACAGAAAATATAAAAGATTGACCAAAACTATAAAAAACTATATAATTAATGTTAAAAAGAGTGTAGAATTCTCCAATCGGAGGGGTTATATATGGAAACAAAAGACAGACGCTGGTATGATTCACATTTTGAAACAACAAAGACTCTGGCTCTTCTGGAAAAACTTTCAGATGAAGAAAAAGAAGCTCTTTCAGAATCTTTAATTTCTATTATTAAAGAAATAAAAGATTTTCATCGTGATGATTACGAGGACGAAACCAAAGAACCTCCTCTAAGCTTAGGTATTGACAGAGTTATCGGGCTTTATCAGTCTTCAAACGGCAGACGCTGGTACGATAAAGCTGACAGCTTAGGCTTTGCAATGAAGGCTATGTCTACACTCCCGGAAGCCGATTTCAAAAATATCATGGACGGGCTTTCAGTTACCCTGTCAAATAGATAAATTAAGGTGGTTTATATGTTTGATTACAATGAATTAATGCAAATGGCAAAGGATGCATCTAAAAACGCATATTGTAAGTATTCCAACTTTAAAGTCGGGGCCTGTGTTTTAACAGATTCCGGAAAAACATTCAAAGGCTGCAACTTTGAAAATTCAAGCTACGGGCTTGCAATATGTGCGGAAAGATGCGCCGTAGGTGCAGCAATTGTTAACGGAGAAACAAAAATCAATGCAGTTGCAATCTATTCCCCAAATACTGACAACTGCTATCCTTGCGGAGCTTGCAGACAGGTTCTGAGTGAATTCAGAAACGGTGATATCGACGTAATTACAGAAGAAAAAGGCGAATTGAAGATTACAAAACTATCTTATCTTCTGCCGGAAAGCTTTTCACTCTAGATGTATATTTTTGAATGTATATGGAAACTCTTTCACAAAGAGCCGGAAGAGCCTGAAGAATTTAACTATGATCCGCTTAATCCTCCGAATGTAGAGGTAGAATATGAACGCTGTGAGCACGAGTTCATGCCGGTAGACAGCACCGGAGAAACTTTGGCTTGTATTAAGTGCGGATTTATAGTAAAACGAAATAAAATAGAAGAGGTTAACTATAATTATGACTCAAATAATAAATGATTTTTATGAACAAATAAAACAAGCATCCGTTACAGATATTTTGATGTTTCTTTTGTTTTGTTTATTAATGACACTGCTGATTTCTTCTCAGAACTTCTTTTTCCAGAGAATTATAGAAAACGGTATCAGCAAAAGAGATATTATCGCAGATAAAACAATTACGGTCATTGATACCAAAAGAACAGAACAGCATAAAAAAGATGTTGCAATGAATGTTGAACCGGTATTGATACCGGCAGAAGATGAGTTTATTAAAGTTAACCTTGAAACCTTAGAAAATTCAATCGTTCAAATAAGACATAAAAACGTTGATAACAGCGTAAAACGTACAGAATTGGCATTATTATTTGATATTTCTGCTCAATATAAAAAAGATTACCTCTCAAACTATCTTCTGAATGCATCAGATACAAATCTTCAAAAGATTTTTGATAAAGCTAAAATAACGCTTACCTCGGTACTTAACAGAGGAATAACAGAAAGCGAATATGAAAACAGCGATATAGATAGAATAATTCTAAGAAATATTCCGGCTACAACCCCGAGAAATCAAGCAACGGTTGTAACAGCTCTTTTAAAAGAAATTATCACCCCGAATCTTGTTGTTGATGAATTAGCAACGGAGATATCAAGGAAAAATGCACAAAATGCTGTTAAACCTTACGAGGTAGTATTCCATAAAGGGGATAAAATTGTATTTGAAGGTGAACCGGTTACAAAATTAAAGAAAGATGCCCTTAGAGAAGCAGGATACAATGTTCTTGAGATAAACTATTTCGGTATACTTGGTGTATTTGTTATAGTTGCCTTCTCAACCTTTATTTTTATCCAGTATGAAAAGAATTTTGAAAGGGTATTTTTTGAACCCCATCATTTAACTATTACCGGCTTTTTGTCCTTAGTCATTGCACTGATTGCAGTTGCTATGCCGACGGGCTTCTCACCTAATATACTACCGCTGCCGGCATTTATTATAATTTTGTCTATTTTTACCAATGCCAGAATTGCATTTTTTGCAGCAACCTTATTGCTGAGCGTTTTGATGATAGGGCTTCATTATTCAATTGAGTTTGTTGCAACATTCTTATTACTAAATACATTTGCAATGATTTCAATTTCCAAGCTTAAATTCTCAAGACGTTTTGACTTGATTTTAACCGGCCTTAAAATATCTATTGCAGGTGTACTGATTATCGCAAGTATTTATTTCTTAGAAAAATTCCTTATTGATATTGATAATGCCTTTATATTAAGAGAACTGTTCCTAATATTCCTAAACGGTATCCTAAGCGGTATCATCGCACTAGGAACACTTCCGATACTGGAAAGTACATTTGGCATCATAACACCTTACGGACTTGCAGAGCTTGCAGATCATAACCAGCCGTTATTAAAACGTTTGCAATTTGAAGCTCCGGGGACTTATCACCATAGTTTGATGGTTTCAAACCTCGCAGAAGCTGCTGCGGAAGCTATCGGCGCTAATCCGATTCTTGCAAGAGTCGGCGCTTTCTATCACGATATCGGAAAATTAAAAAGACCGCTATTCTTCGTAGAAAACCAATCCTACTTTGGAATTGAAAACCCTCATACAAAACTTAACCCGAGATTAAGCAAGATGGTTATAACATCCCACCCTAAAGACGGTGTAGAACTTGCAAAAGAATATCACTTGCCGGCTGTAATCTCTAACTTTATCTTGCAGCACCATGGCGAAGGGCTTGCAAGCTATTTCTACAATCAGGCTATTGCTGAAGAGGGTATAGAAAACGTTAAAGAAGAACAATTCCGCTACACCGGGCCAAAGCCTAACATGAAGGAAACAGCTATACTGATGATTGCAGACGCTGTTGAATCTGCGGTGCGTTCTCTAAAAAATCCGACAAATGAGGAAATAGAAGAAATTATTGCAAAAATCATTAAAGAAAGATTAAATGACGGACAATTATCAGATGCTCCGATTACGCTCAAAGATTTGAAAATAATCTCTGCAACGTTTAACCGAATCCTAAGAGGGATGCAGCATCAAAGAATTAAATATCATCAGGATATCAATGAGCTTGATAACAGTAATAAATCCGCGGTATCTCCGGCATTTGATAAAGATTTGGATGAAAAAATTAAACAGCTGGAACAAAATAAGAATGAACAACAAGACAATTAATATCTTTACAGAAAATATCTATCCGGATTGGGAGATAGACGAAGTCAAGCTAATTGAAGTAGGAAGAAAGATTTTTGACTACTATCTTCAAACAATAGCAAAAGATTCTTGTCTTGAAGGATTTGAATACGAAACAATAACTTTTGACATCTTATTTTGCGGAAGCGATAAAACACACCAGATAAATAAAGAATATAGGGAAAAAGATTATCCGGCTGATATC
The DNA here is from genome assembly GCA_944324825.1 of Candidatus Gastranaerophilales bacterium. Taxonomy (GTDB): domain Bacteria; phylum Cyanobacteriota; class Vampirovibrionia; order Gastranaerophilales; family Gastranaerophilaceae; genus UMGS1585. Next base: position 1,150 of record CALUXU010000004.1, on the reverse strand, counting down.
ATTACTTTTGCTATTTTTGCGGATGATGATGCCAAATTTGTCTTTGATAATGATATTAATCTAGGTGAAATCATTATTGCGCTTGATAAAGTAAAAGAAGAAGCAAAAAAACAAAACCTTGAAGATGAATACGAACTGTATTTTTTGGTATCTCATGGTATACTGCATTTATTAGGATTTGACCACCAGACAGAAGAAGATTATAATTTTGTTATACAAACTCAGAAGAAAGCATTGGAATACGCATTAGGTGAAAAAGAATGACAAAGTTTAAGTCCCAAGGATTTGGAAATACGTTTAAAAACGCAAGAAAAGGTTTTAGACTCGTTGTAAAAAGTGAAAAAAACCTAAGAATACACCTTGTCGTTGCATCATTAGTTATTGCTGCAGGGTTCTTGTTCCAATTTACCGCCGTTGAGTTTTGTATATTATTGATGGCTATTGCAAATGTCATTGTTGCAGAAATGCTTAATACTGCCGTTGAATTTGCTCTGGATTCGGTTTATCACAACAAATACAGCAAAATGGTCGGAATGGCAAAAGATATTTCCGCAGGTGCTGTTATGTTTGCTACCGTTATAAGCAGTATTATCGGATGTTTGCTATTCGGTAAAGCCGCTTTTGATTTATTTATTGTATCGGTTGTGTAAACTTTTGTTAAAAAATCATATTTTTGTTTAAAGATTTGTCCAAACCTATCCGTATATACAAATATCGGAAATGGGAATTAGGTAAGGATAAGGTATTTAACTAATGCAATTGGTGACTTAGGATTTTATTAATTTTGCCGGACGATTTGGGGTTTTGTTTATCCGGCAGTTTGTATTTGACTATGAATATATGAAAGGTTCTTTTTTATCTGTTGATTGGATTGGATAATTCAATTGACAAACAATGTAAGACTCAAGAATATAATTTTTCCCTATAATTTTTCACACACATACGGCACCAGTCGGTGCCTTTTATTTTGTTAGAGAAAGGGAAAAATTATATATTGTAATACGGTTCGCAGAACAAGTTCTGACTCACCTGCCTCTAGTTTGATGATATTTAATCATCAAACCAGAGTTCTTCTATAATTTTTCACACACATACGGCACCAGTCGGTGCCTTTTATTTTGTTAGAGAAAGGGAAAAATTATATATTGTA
>CALUXU010000003.1 GCA_944324825.1 Candidatus Gastranaerophilales bacterium | reverse complement strand
AACATCACTTTTGGAAATGCCATTGTCAGGTTTTAATTTTAAATGTTAAAAATAACTAAACAATCTTGTAATATTCAACTTTTTCTGGACTGTACGGATAGATTGAGATTTGTATATTATCAGTGAGATACGCACCAAATTTGAACTGTACGGATAATTTGATTATTTCGGAATAGTCCAGTTCCACAAAATTTTACAAAAATATCATAAGGTTTGAGAATTTGAAACAAGGTCGGAAGTTTTTTCTTAAGGTTGGAAAATTTTTACATCAAATTTGAGAATAAACGAAACAAATTTGAAACAAGTATTTTTCAATTGATACGAAACCGACATAAAATTTGTATTGTTGGGCAAGTATGCCTAACCAACTAACCCAGGCTTATGAAACCTTAGAGTTCAGTTATTCTAAATAGTTTTTTACCTTATAATAATTATGTATTTATTTAAAAATTATATTAGAGAGGAAATAATGCCTTCAGATAAATATTTAAAACAAGTAACGCTTGGAGAAGTAAAAATACTCAATGACAAAATTAATCTCCAAGAATATAACCCTGATTGGGCTGATATGTTTGAAGAAGAACGAAAAAGAATTTTGAATATTATTAACATGAAAAATGTTTTAATAGAGCATGTCGGCTCTACTTCTGTGCCAAATTTATGTGCAAAGCCTATTTTAGATATTTTGCTTGGGGTTCAAAATTCAGCTGATGAATCTTCTTATATTCCAGCTTTAGAAAGTATTGGCTATACCCTAAAAATAAGAGAACCGGATTGGTATGAACATAGAATGCTAAAAGGATTTAATCCTGAAGTTAATCTTCATGTGTTTTCATTAGACTGTGAAGAATTGCAAAAAATGATACAGTTTCGAGACTGGTTAATACATAATAAAGATGATAGAGAAAGATATGCTAATGTAAAAAGAATGCTTGCAAAAAAGACTTGGAAATATCTTCAAAACTATGCTGATGCAAAGTCAACAATAGTTGGTGAAATTTTGGAACATATTAAAGAGCAAAACAATAAATAACTTTTCTAAATTTGTTATATTTTAACTAAAAAGTTTGTAGGTTAGGGGTTCTTGTCCCAACACAAAGTGTCCAAAAATAATCAAACCATCTGTGACAAGAAATCAAACTATGTGTTCTTTTACAGTTGCCATTTTTATTCTTTTATTTACATTGTCAATAAATATATTGATATTATAAATAAATATGTTATAATATTAATAAAGGAGATAAATTATGGCACAAACAAATATTAATATTAGAATAGATGAAACTTTAAAACAACAATTCGATAAACTTTGTGAAGAACTTGGAATGTCAATGACAACAGCTGTTAATATTTTTGCAAAAGCAATGGTTAGGCAACAAGCAATTCCTTTTGAAGTTTCACTAAAATCAGTTAATACAGAAACTTTAAAAGTTATGGAAGACGTAAGAAACGGTAGAAACTTAAGTAAGGTTTATACAAGTACTGATGAATTATTTGAGGATTTAAATGCTTAATGTTGTTTATACCAATAAGTTTAAAAAAGAATATAAAATAGCAATAAAAAGAGGTTGTGATCAGGAGTTACTAAAGGAAGTTGTTGATTTATTGCGTCAAGAAAAAACTTTACCTGAAAAATATAGAGATCATCAATTAACAGGTTGTTATAAAGGTTTTAGGGAATGTCATATTACTCCAGATTGGTTGTTAATATATTCAGTAGATTCAGATAATTTGGTTTTAACATTAACTAGAACGGGTTCACATAGTGATTTATTTTAAATTTAAAGAATATGAATAAGAACTTGTAAGATTTTTTACAAGTTCTCATTTTATTACCAACAGCTGGTTTTCAATTTTCAAAAATTGGTCGGGAATTTTTCTAGCTCAAGAATAACAGAGTCAGATAGTAGGTTGGGTGAAACCCAACAAATAAATTAATTCTTTAATTTTTATAATAAAATGCAATAATGAATTACAAAAGAGTGTTTATTCTAAATTTAATTATTTTTATCGCATTTGTAGCTAGAATAAATTGTTGGGTTTCACCCAACCTACAGTTCTATTTTTAAAAGAATTCAGGTCCATCACTTAGATATCTAGTATCACCTTTCTCTAAATTATACTTTTTGTATATCTTGTCTAATTCTCCACTTACTTGTTTTTTATCAGTAAAATTTCTTACAATTAATTTTATTGAATCAGTAATTCTGTTACCTGTACTAATATTTTTCTTAGAAGTGAATAGTGCTTGATTATCTAAAAAGTCTTTTTCCATATCATTAACAAATAAGCTAGTCTTTAAATACTCATCTGTATTCTGTGGACAACGATATGAAACAATTTTTACAGTATTATCTTTTCCATCATTTAGAATGTTTTTTATTGAATTTAAAAATTTCACATCCCCAGTTTTTTTAGCATGATCAAATGCATCTCTCAATGTATTATTTGGAACCAATTTAGACGAAAATGCCAAGCTATTATTATAGTTATTACTTGATTTAATATTCATATTTATTCCCTTTCTATAAACATTTTATAATAAATTAAATTATATCCTACCTCTTTATTACTACAAAACTCCTGAATATTTTTTTTGCTATTTGAATTAATATAATATTGGTTGTTTTTTTACCATTTTTATCCACTCTTCAAGAGAATCTTCTGTTAAGTACATATTCGGAGAAAAATTAATTAATGGAGCGCCTCCGTTTTTGTAATAATCATCTAAAAAGTGTTCTAATGTTGCAGACCAATTAATCGCCATTTTTTTATTCTCGTCTTTTTCTAGAAATAAAAATTTAGAATTTTCTTTAGGTGTTTTCTGATTTAAGCTCGAAAATTGGTGTAAAATTTCCTTAGAATCTTCAATTGGTCTTTGAGCTGAGGCAAGTCTATATCCCATTGAATAATGGAATGGGAAAGAATTTCCTTCTGCTACAATACAAACATTCCCTAATCTGTTTTGCAACATTCGTTCTACTCTCAATTGGTGCATTCTTGTGCCGATTCCGCCAAAATCCTTATTCCCCTTTGCATTCATATAGGATAAGACTTTTTCACAAAGTTCCCCGTTAATAAATGCTCCTTCAAATTTTGGACTTATCATTTCCTGTTCTTTATCTATATAAAAATATGTATCACCCACAACTCTATAATTTTTATTTTTAATATTTATTTCCCCGTTTGCATCTGGAACCATAAGATAGTATTTTTCCATATTCGGAACATCTTCTTCAACTCTTGCAATATATGCGTTTACAGGTTTATTTGTCTTTTTATCAATCAGAGTTGTTATCCTTAAGCCACTTTCATCTAAGTTAGTTTTAGGATTGAATTCAGGTGAGAGTAGTTTTTTAAAAGTCTTAGAACTAATTCCTTGAAAATTTTCTTTTAATAAGCTAACTTCAATCGTATCTGTTTCCGGCTGACGTACAAGGTCAACTTTTTTAAAATTGAACATCCTTTTAGTCGCAGGGATAATAATATCTTTAAATAGATTTGTCTTTATTCCGTTTATTTTCATGTTTGAATTCCTAATATCTTTTAAAACTTGTAAATATAAATTTTGCCATTGGTATTAAATTATTTTAACACTGCAAATTCAAATTATTTTTATGTTATGATAATTCAAAATTGAAAGGGATATATTTATGCAAATACAAGCAATACAAAGCTCAAGTAATAATTTAAACTTCGGGATGGCTGTAAAAATAGATTCAGAAGCTCAGAAATATATTAGAGATAATTTTAGTGCAAGACAATTAAAAAAACTTTCTAAAATTATTGAGAATCAAAAAAATAATCCATATGATATTTATTTGTCAACAAATACCCAATTAGTAAAAACTGGTATGTCTTCTGATTACAAACCTCTTTATAAAAAAGTGAAACATCTTTATGCAACAGTAAAAGAAAAGACGTTCAATAGTAATATGTTCTTTGATATGCCAATTTTTATGCTAAAAAGAGCTGAAAGATATGCAAATAAACTCGAAAAAGGAAAAATCCCTGACGTTGATAAGGTATTAAGTCAAGCTAAATAATAGGCAACCGCCTGAATTCCAAAGGCTTGTAGGATAATTATTTTTTAATTTGAATTTCGGAAAAATTGATACGAAAGCGACACAATAAGTCGGAAACGGTGTTCCATTTCCAAACTTCCGAGTTATTGTGTGAGTATGGAAAAATACATAAATATAAATGAAGTAGCACCCGCTGACGGAACCCTTAAGCATCCTACTGCTATGGCTGTATATAAAAATAAGCTTTTTGTATGCGATGCTGATAAATTGTGGGTATTTAACTTAAAAAATCTCCACGAAAAGCCGTCTAAAATTAATTTTCAATCCGATGATAAAGCAGTGAACGATATTTTGAGAATTAAAGACGAGCTTTATATAACAGTTACAAATACAAGTCGAATATACAAAATAAATCTTAAAGACAAAGCTTTAACTCCTTATAAATGGTTGGATATTCCGACCCCAAACGGGATTACAAACTATAAAAATACTCTTTACGTAGTTTCTATTCCGGCAGATTATACAAATGCTACGGATAAAAATGTTGTGTACATAATTAAAGATAAAAATCACCCTGTTCTTGAAAAATTTAATAATATGCCGGCTCTCTACGACGGGGCTGTTGTTTCAAAAGACGGGAAAACACTGTATGTATCAGACTGGGGTACCTCTTCTGTATACGCCATTGATACCGAGAATAAAAAAGAAGATATCATCTACCAATATAAAAATTTATCACCGGCAGACTTATCTTTGCACGGTGATAAATTACTAATTCCTGATATGGTTAATCATAGAGTTATTATTTATAATCTGAAGAAAAACAAAGTTGAAAATCCGTAGATTTATTTGCTAATAACTTTTGTTCCTCCGTATACATCTGACATTTCCATGTTATCAAGAGCATCATCAATTTTCTTTATTTCCTATGTCGTAAGTTCAATATCAGCTGCACCCAGATTTTCTTCAAGTCTTTCAACTCTCCGTGTTCCCGGAATTGGTACTATATATGGCTTTTTGCAAATCATCCATGCAAGTGATATTTGTGCCGGAGTTGAGGATTTTTCGTACGCAAGTTTTCGAATCAGGTTCAAAAGTGCTTCATTTTTATCATACGCTTCTGGTTTAAATTGCGGCATTTTTGAACGGTAATCTTTCTCATCATTAAATGTACTTGTTTTATTATATCTGTCTGAAAGAAATCCGTTTGCAAGCGGACTGAACGGAACAAATCCGATATTTAGTTCTTCTAAAGTTGGGAATAATGTTTCATAATTTCTGTACATCATGTGATATCGATTTTGTATTGCCGTTAGTTTGCAGACTTTATCCGCTTTTCGTATAGTTTCTTCGTTTGCTTCCGACAGTCCCCAAGCTCGAATTTTACCTTCTTCAATCAGTTCTTTCATACAGCCTGCAACCTCTTCTATCGGGATATTTTTGTCTAAACGGTGCTGATAATATAAATCAATATAATCCCTTTGTAATCGTTTTAATGAGCCATCGACAGATTTTTTTATTGTTTCAGGACGCGAATCCGTAATTAAAGGCAGTGGTACCGTAGGTGATGAATAATCAAACTGAATCCCGAATTTTGTCGCGATTGCGATTTTATCTTTATACGGTTTTAGGGATTCACCTAATAACAGTTCATTATGATGCGGTTCTGTTGCTGTTCCGTAAATTTCTGCCGTATCAAAGAACGTACATCCTAAATCAACGGCTTTGGCAAGAAGTTCTTTCATTTCTTTTTTGTCTGATACTTCTCCATACGCATGGCTCATTCCCATGCAGCCGAGCCCGACTGCTGATACCTTTAATTCTCCTAAGTTTCTATATTTCATAAGTCTTGCTCCTTAAAATTCTCTGGCTTTTACAGTCCCTAGTTTGTGAATATCTTCATCCGTTCTGTTTCCGTAGATTGTAATTTTATCTAACTCAGCTTCAATATTCTTGAATTCTTCATCTGTCAATTCAACATCTGCAGCACCGAGATTTTCAATAACTCTTTCATCTTTTCTCATCCCCGGAATAGGAACAACGTGAGGATATTTCTTTAGCATCCAGGCAAGTGAGATTTGTGCCGGTGTAATTCCTTTTTTGTCTGCAACAGAATGTAATAAATCTAAAAGCGGTTGGTTTTTCTCAACGTTTTCCGGCGCAAATCTTGTAATGACTCTTCTTACGTCATCACCTTTATATTCATTGCTTTTGTTGTATTTCCCTGATAAGAAGCCGCTTGCCATAGGCGAAAATGCGACGAAGCCTATGTTTAATTTCTGACAGGTTGGTATAACATCTTTTTCAAACATTCTTTCCATCATAGAATATTCACTTTGAATAGCGGTCAATGGTGTAACAGCGTGTGCTTTTCTTATTTGCTCTTCCGTAGACTGGGATTGTCCCCAGGCTCTGATTTTACCTTCTTTTATAAATTCGCCCATCCATTCGGCAACCTCTTCAACATTGCTGTCCAGAGGTACTCTGTGTTCGTAATAAATATCAATATAGTCTGTTTGCAGCCGTTTTAAAGAATCGTTTAATGCATTTGTAACCCCTTTTTTGCTCAATTTCCCTTCAGGAATCTCTTGACCCGCCTGAAATACAGGTACAAATTTTGTAGTCAGAATAATTTTGTCCCTAAACGGTTTAACGGCTTTTCCGACCAATTCTTCGTTTACATAAGGTCCGTATGCTTCTGCTGTATCAAAAAGCGTACATCCTAAATCATATGCCTTATGGATTAATCTTATTGATTCTTCTTCCGGCGGTATTGCTCCGTAACCGTGTGAAAATCCCATGCAGCCCATACCGACTGCAGAAACTTTTATATCGCGTAAGTTTCTGTATTTCATAAATATTTCCTCCTTAATATTAAACTATGTATTTCTCCAGAATTTTATCTAGTTGAACTTTACAAAAATCTTCAACCCAGTCTAATGGTTCAAATTTCCCGTCAGACATGCACCAGCAGGTCATCATCCCGTATAATTCACAGATTATCACATGTGTTAACAGTTCAACCGGTGTGTCTTTGCTTAACTCATTATTCATTACCGAATTTTCAAGAATTGTTTTCAGCATCTCGACATCAAATGCCCATTTTTGTCCGTCTTTATTGTTTGGAACATTATTAGGATCAAGTACATCTTTGGTCCATTGTCTGCATATATTAATTCCGCAGGATTCAACACATTCCATAAAACGTCTGCAATAATGCGTAAGTTTTTCTGTTATCGGCATTGCATCCATGGTTATGATTTCATCTATGATTTCGCTGAACGGAACTCTGCTGATATCTAAAACAATATCTTCTTTTCTTTTAAAATACGTGTAAAAAGAACCTTTTGCGACTCCGGCTTTGCGGGTAATATCTTCTACGTTGATTATATCAAATCCGTTTTCCTTGATAAGTTCAAGTGCTGCCGTAATCAGTTTTCTCTTTGTGTTTTGGGCTGATAATTGTCTTTTATTCATGCTTTATCCTTTCTTATAATTTTATATTAACATATTATTGACTTGGGGTCAATGACTTAAAATTAAAAATAGTCAACGAAATTTTAAAAGTAGATTTATTCGTGAAGTGTGTTATTATGTAAATATAAATAGGTAAAGAACAATGAAATCCGTAAAAGAACAAGTCACAGAATCAAAAATTTTAGACAGATTAAAGAGATATCCTCAATGCTTGGCATTAACCAAATATTTATTTGATGATTTAGAGCTTCAAGAGCTGCAGGAATATGCAAACAACGTGTCAATAAAACGCTTGGGGTACAATGACCATGGACCTGTACATATGCGTCAGGTTGTAGGTAATGCTATAAAAATGTTGAAGATATTGCAGGAATCAGGTATTCAAACATCTTTGGAAAAGGAGGAAATAGGAACCTTTGAAGACAGTATGAGTGCAATTATTCTTGCAGGGCTTATGCACGATTTGGGTATGGCAATCGGACGGCAGGGACACGAGGAAATGTCTGTAATTCTTGCGCAGCCATTGATTGACAGGACTCTTTTGCATCTTTTCCCTGATGATTTACATAAACGAGTAATAATAAAATCTGTTGCAACAGAGGCTATTATAGGACATATGTCATCAAGGAGAATACATTCAACAGAGGCCGGAGTTTTGTTGATTGCTGACGGCTGTGATATGACAAAAGGCAGGGCCAGAATACCTTTATCTATTAATACCACTCCGAGAGTCGGTGATATTCACAAGTATTCTGCAAATGCTATCAATAGAATCGGTATATATCACGGAGAAAATAAGCCGATAAAAATAGATGTTGAAATGTCGGGTGATGTCGGATTTTTCCAAATAGAAGAAGTCCTTTTGACAAAGATAGATTCAAGCCCTGCTAAAGAATATGTTGAGTTATATGCCGGTGTTGTAGGTCAAGAGCGTAAGCGTTATCTATAAATTAATTCCATATTTTGCTTCAAATTGTTTTTTTCTGTATCCGTTGGCTTCCTGGTCTAACTTGTTTTGAGCTTTTTGGATTTCTTCGCATACTTTTTCATTCATTTCTTTTATCTGATGGTCTTGTATATCTCTAAACATTACTGTTTTATAGTCTGCTGTTGCATTTGCGATGATTTTAGCCTTTGTTTTCTTATCAATTCCGTCAGCACTTCTTTGGTCTAGTAAACTGATAAGTTCTTCTTTACTTAGAGTATGGTCGTAATCACTATTTCCTGCAATTTTTGAATAACGTTTATATTGTGCGGTAAGTTTATCCACAAAATGTTGAGCATTTTGTGCTGCTTTTTCTGCTCGTTCATTAGAATCATAATCTTTCCGCGGTATATATCCAATTGAATTTTTCAAATTTGCTTTCAATACGCTTATATCTTTTTGATATTTTTGTAATTCCGAAAAATCTACAAATTCCAAGATATCGTCTGCAGTTATATTATTACGTCTAAATTCTGCAAGTTTTTCTTCCGGAGATTTACTCGGGTTTATGACTTCATCATAGATTAATTTATCTACCATTCGTTGTATTTCTTGTGTTTGTTTTATTATTTTTTGTTTAGCATCCGGGTCATTCGCATTTACCGGGTGAACATACGCAGATGCAACTGTTTGAATAGCTTTTTGTGTGCTTTGCGGCAGTTGTGCCATTCCGGAAAAATCTATCAGATTCATTATCTCTGGAAGTTCTACCGTAGAATCATCATCTCCGCAGCCTTGAGCTAATTTTTCAGGATTACATATAATTTCTTCTTTAGGTTCAACATAGCTTGTAGAATTATTATAGTGGTTGCTTCCTGAACCATCAATAATTTCAAGTGTCGGGATTGATAAAACTGAAAGTCCCATAAGCGAGCCTATTAGTGCATTTGTATATTTTGATGAGTTTTTTTTATTAAAACCGTATTTTTCATTTAAATCAACATCTTCTTCTGTAGTATCTACATCTTGGATATTTTCAATTGTTGTTTTCTCTGCTTTTGTTTGATCTTTAGTTGGAGATGTTACAAAGGGTAACTTAAAGAAAATTTTATTAAACATACACACGATCCTTTCACTGTATTATAAAGTTGCTGCAAATTTGTAAATTGATTTATATTTTGGCTTTATTTACATTTTGTTACATTATTGATATAATTACTAAATGATTAAGTTTGTATACGATAATACCTTGTTTGATATTTTATACTCTGATATGCAGCTGCAATTTCCGGAAAATGAACTAAAATCTGTAATTCAGTTTAAAAAACTAATTAAAAATCCTAATTATCAAATTATTAACTGTTATTCTGATGAAAAAAATATTGGATATTTATTTGGTTATATAGATGATTATCTTTTGGTTGATTATTTTGCTGTTTTTAAACAGTTTCAGTCTATGGGGTTTGGGACAAAGGTATTAAATGCTCTGTTTGAGAGATATTCATATCTGAAGGGGTGTTTGTTTGAGGTCGAAAAAATTGATAACAGCAATATTAAAACCAAAAAACGTCAGGAGTTTTATAAACGCTTAGGGTGTGTTGATTCGGGAATTAATTATTTATATCCGGCGCCGGAGCCTTTTTCGATGGATTTATTATATTATCCCTTGCTATTTAAAGCGCCTCAAAAAGAAAGTATTATTCATTTTATAAATACTTATTTCAAAGTAATCCATTCCGATATTCCATCTATTGAAAATATTTTGCAAGAAATACACTAAACAAACCTGTACAAGTTGTTATATTTTTTGTACATTAATAATAAGACAGATTCTAAGAGAGGATTTATTATGAGTACTAACCAATTCCTGAAACCTGTTACAACTGCGTATAATGAGCATTTAATAATAGGCGGCTGCGATACGGTTGAATTGGCAGAAAAGTACGGAACTCCTCTATATATATTAGATGAACAGACAATAAGAAGTGTTTGCCGCGATTATAAAGATGCATTTTCAAGTTATAAAAATGTAAAAATGATGTATGCTTCAAAGGCTCTGTGTAATTCTGCAGTTGCTAAAATTGTTGAAAGTGAAGGCTTTGGTTTTGATACGGTATCTGCCGGCGAAATTTATACTCTTTATAAATCCGGTATTGATATGTCAAAAGTCTTATTTAACGGAAATAATAAAACTCCGGATGAAATTGAGCTGGCCATCCAATATGGTGTAGGACGTTTTTCTATTGATAATTTTCATGAGGTGGAATTAATATCAAATATTTCTAAGAAACATAACCGTAAGGTTGAAGCATTATTGCGAATAACCCCCGGGATAGAATGTCATACTCATAAATATATCCAGACCGGCCAGCTGGATTCAAAATTCGGGTTTGATTTATCGCAAATTGATTCAATAATTGAGCATATTTTAAAGGTTGATAAAACGATTAATATAAGAGGCTTACATGCTCATATCGGGTCTCAAATATTTGAACCTCAATGCTATTATGATGAGGTAGAAGTTTTAGTAAAAGAAATTGCTCGAATTGATGAGAAGTTTAATATAAAACTTGATGAGATGAATATCGGCGGCGGTCTGGGGGTCAAGTATGTTGATTCTGATAATCCTCCGTCAATTTCCGAGGTCGCAAATGTTATATTGGATTCATTGCATAAGAATATTGTCAAATATGGAATAGAATCTCCGGTATTATATCTTGAACCGGGGCGCAGTATTATATCTACTGCAGGAGTTACGTTGTATACTGTAGGGAGTTCAAAACAGGTTCCGAATATGACCAAATATGTTGCAGTTGACGGCGGAATGGCTGATAATCCGCGTCCTAGTATGTATGAGGCTGAGTATTTTGCTGAGGTTGCAAATAAGATTAATGAAACTCACAAAGAAAAAGTTACTGTTGCCGGCAAGTTTTGTGAGTCAGGTGATATTTTGATAAATGATATAGAACTTCCTGTTATGGAAGCAGGTGATATCCTCTGTGTTTATAATACTGGGGCATACAATTATTCAATGGCGAGTAATTATAACAGGGCGGTAAAACCTGCGATGGTACTTGTAAATAATTCTCAATCTGATATTATTATATATAGAGAAACTTTAGAAGATTTGGTTTCGCATGACAATATTCCGGATAGGTTAGTACGATGATAGAAAAGCTTTTATTACCAATACAGCAAATATCAAATTTTCAGTTTTCTCTAGATTGGGTGAATATTATAGAGCTTGCAATTATCGTTGCTATTGTGCTCGGATTCTATAAACGTTTTATTCAGCATACCTCTGCGGAAAAACTTGTCAGAGGAATTATGTTCCTTGTATTTGCATGGATTTTGGCTGAAATATTGAATATTTTAGACTTGAAAATCCTCGGTATGTTTTTAAAATCGCTTGTTACTCTTATTGCGTTGAGTTTGATTGTAATATTTCAGCCGGAGCTCAGGAGATTCTTAGGCTATTTAGGACAGCCGGGGTATATAAGTAAAACATTATTCGGAATGAAATTCCATCAAGCTTCTCAAGATGAAAATATTGATGTAATAAAAGAAATAGTTGAGGCGGTAAAATATTTAACAAAAACAAAAACAGGTGCATTGATTGTTTTCCAAAACGAATACAGCCCGTCAGCGTATTCGGATGTTGGTACAAAACTTAATGCAGATGTTTCAACAGAATTAATTTTAACGATATTCCATACAAATACACCTTTGCATGACGGTGCTGTTGTAATAAAGAACAACAAGATTTTGTCTGCAGGTGTTCTTTTACCTTTAACAGAGGATCCGAAGCTAAGCTGGAAATACGGAACCCGTCACAGAGCCGCTATCGGTTTATCTGAAATAAGTGATTGTGCGTGTCTTGTTGTTTCCGAAGAAACAGGCGATGTTTCTCTTTGTATGGACGGTTCTTTGAAAAAATACGAAGATTTAACAACATTTAAAAATGATTTGGAATCAATTTTGGGTGTTGAAAGCTCAGAAAAAACACCTAATAAAAATAATATTTTTAGTCTGAATAACATAATGAAGAATAAAGACGAAAAAAAATCTGAAGGAGCATAAATATTTTGTTCAGAAAACCGGAAGTAAAGCATAAGTCTAAAAAAGAACTGGTTAAAGATATAGTAACTCAGCTGCTGTGGCTTACACTGGGTGCAATTATAGTTGCTTTTGCTCTTGAATCCTTTATGTTTCCGCATAAGATTTTTGACGGCGGAGTAATTGGTGTTGCAATGATGTTGAGTTATATAACTCATGCTCAATTAGGTCTTTTAATATTCATTATAAATATGCCGTTTCTTGTTCTTGCGTTTCATAAACTTGGTATAAGATTTGTATTCCAAACATTTTATGCTGTTAGTGTTTTATCAGTTGCAACAAATATGATTCACTGGGAGATTGCAACTCAGGATTCACTTTTGGCGCCGGTATTCGGCGGAATTATCTTAGGTACCGGGGTTGGGCTGGTCTTAAAGAACAATGCTTCTTTAGATGGTACCGAAATTATGTCGATAAATCTTTCTCAAAAGTTCTCGTTTATGACAGTCGGGCAGTTTTTAATGGGTTTTAACCTTTTCATATATATGGTCGCAGGTGTTATGTTCGGTTGGGATAAGGCAATGTATTCTATCCTTACATATTTTATTGCATCAAGAACCATTGATGTTGTAATGGAAGGTTTCAACAGTTCTAAAGCCGTCAGAATTGTCTCTCAAAACTACAAGGAAATCGGCAAAGCTATAATGAAGGAGTTTGATGTAAGTGTTACATATATCAGAAGTCGCGGCGGATATTCCGGACTTGATAACGTCATTATATTTTGTGTTATTTCCCGTCTTGAGATGGCTAAACTAAAACAACTGATAAAAGATATCGATCCTAAAGCGTTTCTTGTAATTGAAAACGTACATGAGGTAGAGGGTGTAAGAGTTAAAAAGAAATAATACTGGACAAGAGAGCAGAAGTATTATAAAATTATACAAAAGGAAATATTTAAATGGCTAAAAATAATGATACAATTCCAATAGAAGTATGTATACTAACAGCAGACCATGATATAAAGGGTACTGTTCATGTTTCTAAGTATACGAATACAAACAGAGAGTTAACAGATTTATTAAATGATAGAGAACGTAGATTTTTGGCAGTAACTAATGCTGAAATTTATTCAAGAAATTCTAAACAGCCGCCGAGAAGATACAATTTCTTAGAAATTCATATGGATTATGTTTTGATGGTACATCCTACATCTCAGGCTGTATTTAAAGAATCAGGTAAAACACAAGAGGATATTGCAAGATTTAGAGAATTACGATTAAAACTAAATCAAACAAAACCATTCTAGAGAGTTTTGTATACATTTAATCTGGATAGATGATATAGGTATTTTTATGAAAAGAGCACTATTAATTATAACAGTACTATTTATAGCCGTTATATCGACTGCATGTATAAATAATTTTGCGGTTCAGGAATTAAATAATAAAGCGCAGGTATATTTGAATAATGGCGATTATGAAGCTGCTATTGACAGATTGCAGGCAAGTCTGGATTTGGACAGCACTATATATGAAACAAACTATAACCTTGGAGTTGCTTATATCAAGGCAAATAAGTATAAAGAAGCTATCGGAGTATTAAAGAAAGCTGCAGAAATTAATCCTGAGCGTGCTGATTCTTATTATTCTCTTGCTGTTGCTCAGGAATCTTATGGGCAAAAGCTTCTTAATATGAGTACAAAAGCTTCTTCAGAGGATAATTCAATAGAAAATAATGATGATTATGATACAGAAAAAGAGTCTGCTGATGAAGATGAAGCGTTGAGTGTTGAGCAGAGAAAGGCAAAAGCTGTTGAATTATACAACGATGCTGTTGCATCTTATAAAAAGTATTTAGAAAAAGCTCCTGACGCTAAAGATAAAGATGATATCAATAACGAAATTAATTTCCTTGAAGAAGAAATCAGTAAATTAGGTCTTGGCGAATAGTTATGACTTTGTTTATGTCACCGGGGAATGTTGCTTTTTCGATATTTGGTTTTGATATTTATTATTATGGTATTTTGATGGGATTTGCAATTCTAGTTGGCATTATTCTATCAAATAAAATAGCAAATAAGTTTTATAAATACGATAATATTATTCTAGATATTTCTCCCGTGATTATATTATCAGGTATATTAGGGGCTAGAATATATTATTGTATTGTAAATTTCCATTATTATTTTAATCATCCTCTCTTAATTCTTGATTTCAGAAGCGGCGGTTTATCTATCCATGGTTCTATAATTGGCGGTGCACTGGCTTTATGGTACTTATCAAAGCGATATAATATTTTGTTTGCAGATTTATGTGATATTTTTTCTGTTTCTCTGCCTTTATCACAAGCAATTGCACGTTGGGGTAATTTTTTTAATTCAGAAGCATTCGGAAGGGTTACAAATTTACCGTGGAAATTGTATATTGCTCCGGAATATCGCCCTGATAAATATGTTGATTTTAGTTATTTTCACCCGACTTTTTTGTATGAGTCAATTTTGGATTTGGGAATCTTTTTTGTGATGCTGCGGCTCTTTTTTAATAAAGACAAATCTTATTCCGGAAAAATGACTGCAATATATTTAATCCTGTACTCTGTGGCAAGAATTGTTGTTGAATACTTTAGAATTGATTGTACTCATTTTGTTTTTGGGGTTCCGCTGCCGATAGTTGTATCTTTTATAATTATTATCGGAGCTTTATTTTTCTTATTTAAAAAACGAAATAAGTTCACTTCTTGAGATTGTGTTTTGAGAAGACTCTGCAAGATTCTTGACAGATATTTGATTGTTTTTTATTTCGTCTTCTCCCAGGATAAGAGCGTATTCCGCAAGTTTGGATGCTTTTTCCATTTGTTTCGTGAATTTTTTATTTGTCATGTCAAAATCGGTGCTTATTCCGTTAGTTCTTAATTCTGCTACGAGTTTTATTGCTTCTGAGGTGTCATTTGATACAACATAGGCTTTTAGTTTCTTTTGAGGAAGCTGCTGCATAAGAGAATAAAGTCTTTCCATACCCATAGCGAAACCGACAGCCGGAGTATCTTGTCCGCCAAGATTCCTTACCAGAGAATCATATCGCCCGCCGCCACAGACTGCGTTTTGTGAACCAAGATTATTTGATTTAATTTCAAAAACTGTGCGGTTATAATAATCCAGTCCTCTAACAAGCAGTTTATTTACTGAATATTTAATACCTAAATCATTTAAATATGTTTTTAAAAGGGTAAAATGCTCTGAACATTCGCTGCATATAAAATCTGATTGTATAACTTCCTGAATTTCAGGCTTTGCATAGATTTCTTTGCAGGATTCAACTTTGCAGTCTAATAATCTCAAAGGATTTTTTTCAAATCTCTTTTGACAATCTTCGCATAAATCGTTGAGATAAGGTCTTATTACGTTCTTTAATTTTGTTTTGAATTCTTCGCGGCAATCAGGACAGCCGAGAGAGTTAATTTCGACATCCAAATCATTTAGTCCTAAAGCATTAAGATATCTGATAGCTAAAGCAATAGCTTCCGCATCTGCTGTTGCATCTTTTATTCCGAACATTTCCATACCGACCTGATGGAATTGTCTTTGTCTGCCGGCTTGCGGACGTTCGTATCGGAACATAGGACCTTTATACCAGAGTTTGACAGGTGCGCTTAGTCTGTGCATACCGTTTTCAATAAATGCTCTTACGACTCCTGCCGTATTTTCAGGGCGAAGAGTCAGTGAACGTTCACTTTTTTCAAAAGTGTACATTTCTTTGTTAACGATATCCGTTGTATCGCCGACTCCTCTTGCGAATAATTCAGTTGCTTCAAATATCGGAGTTCTTATTTCTTTGTAGCCTGCGTTAGAAAAAACTTCAAGCGCTTTTTCTTCCATAAGATGCCACAAATCTATTTCTGTGGGTAATATATCTTTTGTTCCCTTTTGTACTCTAATAATTTCAGCCATACTTTGATTATATTAAGATGGGGGTGGGATGTCAATTATTGTGTTTTTTACAAGTGATTAAGTGACTGGGTGATTAAGTGATTAAGGAGTGAATAGAGGTTATGAATGCAGTTACGTAGTCAAGCAGTTAGGCGGCTAGGGTGTAAATATGGAGTTTAAAAATCCAACTTTACTATTTATTCCCTACGAAGTAATTTTTTTTTACAAAAGATTTCTTCGCATACGCTCAGAATGACCGGATTACATTTACCCCTGTCATTAGAATAATTTTTAGACAAATAATATCTTGTATTGTATAATTGTTATAAATATTTTAAAGCGAGGATGAATTTTTGACTACAACAATTGCAGTTACCGGTAAAAGCGGAAGCGGAAAAACGACTATTGTAAAATCTTTTCTAAAAATTATAAACGAGTATTTTCCGGAAAAGTCTGTTTTAATTTTAGATAATGATTTATCAAGTGAATTCGGTCATAGTTACGGCTTGGATATCAGAAATACTATTTACGGTATCAGAAGCGGGAAACACGAATATAAAACCGGAATTCCGCAGCATATGACAAAACAGGAATATGTTGAATGGGCTATGGAGGATATTATTTATACCTTGAATGATACAACGGATATTCTTGTATCCTGGTTTATCGGTTCAAAAGATTGCAGGTGTCCTATTACCGCACAGATAAATGATGCGGTTCTAAAAGTTATTCAAAGGTACGATTTTGTTATTTTTGACTGCGAATTTGATTTAAAATATTTAAACCAGTTGGTTGATATTGATATTGACTTAACCGTTATTGTTGCAAACCCTACAGAAGAATCAATGCAGCTGGCTAAACGTATTGAAGAATTCTCTTCAAAATATGCAGCAGGCGGACAAATGGGTATTATTTTGAACAAAGCTCAAAATCAGGATATGACTGCGATTTTAGATTTATTGAAAAAATATGAATTAGATGTTCTGGGTGTTGTTCCGTTTGATGAATACCTTGTGCATCACTCAATAGAAAAAGATTCTAAAGTGGTTCAGGATGCTATAAAAGAGTTTTATTACAGACTTAATTTGCCGCAGGTGATGTCATGATACTGGATGGAAAAGCTTTATCAAAAAAAATTCTGGACGAGATAAAAGTTGAGGTTACGAAGCTTGATAAAAAACCTCATCTCGCTGTTATCCTTGTAGGAAATGACCCTGCAAGCCGTATCTATGTAAATAATAAAAAGAAAACGGCATTAAATATAGGTATTAATTCAACAGTAATAGAACTTCCGGAGGATACTAAAGAAGAGGTTTTAATAGAGCATATTAAAAAACTCAATAACGATGATACCGTAACAGGAATTCTGGTTCAGATGCCGCTGCCTAAGCATATAAATAAAGATAACGTTGTATGCGCAATTGACCCTAAAAAAGATGTGGATTGTTTTACTCCGGAAAATGTCGGGAAACTTTCTCTGGGAATGAAACCTTATTTTTACCCTGTAACACCTCAGGGGATATTAATAATGCTTGATTATTATAAAATCCCGATTGAAGGGCAGCATGTTGTAGTAATCGGCCGTTCAAACATTGTCGGCAAACCAATGGTGCAGATGCTGCTCCAAAGAAATGCTACAGTCACAGTTTGCCACTCGCATACAAAAAATCTGGATGACATAATAAAAACCGCTGATATAATAATCTCAGCGGTAGGTAAAAAAGTTGTAAGATGTAAGATGGTTAAGTATAAATCTGTTCTTGTTGACGTCGGTATATCAAGAGATACCAACGGCAAATTAACCGGCGATCTTAACTTTTCGGATTTTAAAGATATAAATGAAATTTTAGATTTTGTTGAAGCGTTTTCTCCTGTGCCTGGTGGTGTCGGACCTATGACAATTGCGTCATTGATGCTTAATACTCTATTGATCGAGCATACCGGTATCCTTAGTCGCATTGCCAAGAGTGGTCTTGAGTGATTCTGCTTGAGCATTCAATTCTTCAAGCAGCGTGTCGTAAGTCGATTGCATTAAATCGTACTGCATATCAAGTTCTGCATACTCATCAAGTTTTTCAGGGTCGTAATTAGGAACTTTTAACTCAGCATACTTATATGCTTTACTTGCAGAATCTACAGTAGATCCTGAATAGTTTATAGTTGTTCCCTTATATTTAACTTCTTCCCCGTTTAGAACTTTATCTTCACATGTATCGTATGCATCTGTCCATTGCTCTTCAGCTTTGGTTTGTCTGGATAATTTAGCAGACATAGACTCGTGCAAATCCGCCCATTTGGTTTGCTGGAGTTGGTTATAGCTTACCTGCGATTTAACAGATAAGTATTGAGCTAATAATGCTGATACGTCTGCCATTATTTAGTCCTTTGATTATACATCTTACATACATATAAAGTATATATTATTTATGTAATTTCAAAGGGATAGTATTTTGTTACAAAAGTTAATATTTGTAAAATATTAGTGTTGAACTCTTTATATTTTACTTCTTGTCTTTATTTGAGCGTTCTCTCAACGAAATTCTGATAGGAGTGCCAAAGAATCCGAATGCTTCACGCAATTTATTTTCAATATAACGCTTATAATGGTCTTTCATCAGTGTTGCATTATTGGCAAATAATACAAAAGTCGGCGGCTGAACATCAACCTGCGTTGTATATAAAATTCTTAAACGCTTATTTCTGACACTTTGCGGAGGATTCATAACATAAGCTTCATTAATTACTTTATTTAAAAGCCCCGTTGCGACCCGTTTAGTAGATTGTTCATATACCTCATTTGTTTTAGTAAACACTTGGTTCAACCTTTGATGAGTTAATGCACTGACATAGATTTTCGGAACATAATCAAGGAACGGGATTTCGTTGATTAATTCTTTTTCAAATTTATTTATCGTATTTGATTTTTTATTTTCGATTAAATCCCATTTATTAATGGCAATAATCATACCTTTGCCGGCTTCGGTTATAATAGAAGCGATTTTTTTGTCCTGATCTGAAATCCCTTCTGTCGCATCTATTACAAGAAGAGCAACATCACATTCTCTTATTGAGCGAATAGCCCTGTCAACCGCAAATTTTTCAACACCATAGGTAACTTTTGATTTTTTACGGATTCCTGCAGTATCAATTATAATATATTCCTGCCCGTCAAATGTCAAACGGCTGTCAATACTGTCACGGGTTGTTCCTGATACATCCGATACAATAACGCGTTTTTCACCTAAAAGAGAGTTTACAATAGATGACTTACCTGCATTCGGACGCCCGACAATAGCAATTTTTATAACCTTATCTTCCTCGGGCTCTTCTCCGTCTGATGCAAAATCCCCTGTTACCATATCCAATAAATCACCAACACCGCCTGAACCGTGCAGAGCCGAGATTGCTATCGGTTCACCCAATGACAGAGCATAAAAGTCAGCTGTCATTAGTGCCGCATTATGAGAATCTATTTTATTAACAGCAAGAAATACCGGTTTCCCCGACTGCCTTAAAATATTTGCGATATCATAATCAATCGGATTAATACCGTCCTTCCCGTCAACGATAAATATTATTTTATCGGCCTCATTGCAGGCAATTTTTGCCTGATCGTATATTGAAACCATAATATCATCTTCATCACCAGGAATAATACCGCCGGTATCAATAACTGTAAACTGTTTATTTAACCATTCGACATCAAAATAAATTCTGTCGCGTGTAACTCCGGGCAAATCATCAACAATTGATTTCCTGTTTCCGATAAGACGGTTTACAAATGTTGACTTGCCGACATTTGGTCTTCCTACTATTGCAACTATTGGTTTTCTATTCATAAGGTGATTATAACATAAAGGAAATGTAACAATATGTAACAAATCTAATAATTTATTAAAGTTTTTAATTAAATGTGCCGTTACACAACTTGTACTGGAATAAGGAGTTAATTAATGGGTTTATCCGCATCACAAGCAAGACTATTAAATTTAACTGCTCGTATGCATGACATTGAGTATAAGGCTCAAAATCTTGAAGCCCAAAAACTCCAAATGGCAAACGAATCTGATACTGTTTATGCTCAGTATGAAGAGGCATTGAACGCAACAAAAGTTCAAATGAAGTATATCGCGGATGACGGAAGCGTCGGATATCAAGATATTAACTTCTCAGATCTCGCTGACGGACAATATACTTTAAAAATATGTAATGTTGAAACAGGGACTTGGACCGATGGTGTTGATCCGAAAGATTTAACAGCGATAAGAAACGCCTCCGGTTGTAACGCCTTACAAAACGATAACGCAACATTATCAAATATGTTAAAAGAAGGACTTATTGTATTCGAAAAAGTTGCGAAAGACGAAAACGGACTCGATATCAACGATGCCGACGGAAATCCTGTCATTGAAGAAACTAACGTTGCAACTAATACAGATTTCCAAGAAGTATCTGATGAAACTGCTCTGAAAAAAGCAGAAGCTAAATATGAAGCTGATATGAGAAAAATTAATAATAAAGATAAAAAATTCGATACGGATTTGGCAGCTCTTGAATCAGAACGTAACGCAATTAAAACAGAGATAGATACACTCAAATCAGTAGCAAAAGATAACGTTGATAGAACTTACAAATTGTTCTCATAACGTTATTAAATAAAGTTTTTTCTATAATTTTTCCCTATAATTACACAATTCAACCGTCTTTAAGGCGGTTTTTTTGACAAGTGACTAAGTGATTAAGTGACTGGGTGATTAAGGGTTGGAAGTTTCCCTCTCCTACCAGGAGAGGGACTAAGGGTGAGGTTTAGCAGTAGGTTAGGCATCGCCTGACAACCAGACTACATCTCAACCTACAATTCACGAACTAGACTGTTGCGTTCAACAATGCGGTCCTTCACATTCGTTCAGGACGACGAAAAACGTCATTCTGAGGCTTTAGCCGAAGAATCTATTTTGACAAGTGACTAAGTGATTTTGATGCATTTAATAAGCTGCATCTGCCTCTTTGAGGGAGATGCAGCAGATGTGTTTGAACGAAGTGAAAACTACAGATGCGGGTGAGGGTTGGTTAAAGGTTTTTGTTTCGTTTTTATTAAATAAAAATATTTTTTGATTAACCCTCACCCAAACCCTCTCCCCCGGAGAGGGTTAAAAACAACCCAATTCTTTTATCTCTGAATGTCAAAGAAATAGATAATCGGAGGTTGGCATGGCACAACCCCTCTATAATCGTTGTATTAATGACAAAAATTCCGGCATGGAAATATCTACCCATTGAAATTCTTTTACAAGTGTTTCTTTTTTAGCGATAAGTCCTGCGATATATAGTGTCATAGCAAGCCTGTGGTCGTGATATACTTCAACTTCACTCCCGCCTGCAATCTTTTGTTTTCCGTTTATAATAAACCCGTCAGGGAGTTCATCTATATCTATCCCAAGCTTCCTGAATTCTGTTACAACGGCTGTTATTCTGTCAGCCTCTTTATTCCTCAAATCTTCTGCATTAGTTATACGTGTTTCTCCCTCAGCCTGTGTTGCAAGAAGTGCAATAACAGGAAGTTCATCAATAAGCCGAGGAATATCTGCACCATTTATTTCGCAAGATTTCAAGTCAGAATACCTGATTCTTAAATCCCCGATTTTTTCACCGGAAACAATTCTCTCATCTAAAATTTCAAGATTGCCGCCCATTCTTTTAACAACATCTATTATCCCTGTTCGAGTTTCGTTAAGTCCGACATTTCTGATTATAATATCAGAATCAGGAACTATTAATGCAGCAACAATAAAGAATGCGGCAGAAGATATATCTCCTGCAACAAATATATCACGCGCGGTGAGTGATGATTTTTGGATACTTACTCTGTTTTCTTCAACCGCGATATCCGCCCCCATGTATTCAAGAAGAATCTCCGTATGGTTGCGGGATTTATAAGGTTCAATAACCGTTGTTACCCCATCTGCTGAAAGCCCTGCAAGCAAAATGGATGATTTTACCTGAGCGGATGCAATAGGGGAATTGTATTCAATCGAATGAAGTGCTGTACCATGAATTTTTAACGGAGCTCTGCCGTCATTGGATTCAATCTCTGCTCCCATCAGGGAAAGAGGTGTAATAACCCTTTTCATAGGACGTTTTGATAAGCTTTCATCACCTATAAGTGTAGAATCAAATCTCTGACCTGCAAGGATTCCGGACACAAGACGCATGGTTGTACCTGAATTTCCGCAGTCTAAAGGTGGCAAATATGGTGATAAAATTCCTTTTGAATTAACTGTTAGCGTATTTTCATTAATAAATTCAATATCGACTCCGAGATTCTTGAATAAACCGGCAGTTGAGCGGCAATCAGCAGCATAAAGAAAATTCTTGATTGTAGATTTTCCCTTAGCCAGTGCTGAAAACATAACAGCTCGATGAGATATGGATTTATCCGCAGGGATAACAATTTCCCCTCTTAATCCTTTTTTTAAACAGGAAACAACTATATCCATTACTGCACCAGCCTGTCTGTTTCATTAAATATAACCATATAAAAGTCCGGATGAGTCAAATTCGGATTATCTCTCATAAACTTTTTAACATTAAATTTTTCAATATACTTATCCAATTTTTCAACAACTTTCGGTCTGTCTTGATTGGCAATCTTTAGTTTATCAATATAAAGCTCTGCCATAAGCTGAACCTCTTGTTCGGTCAATAATGGGCGTCCGCCGATTTTAACCTCGTCGGCTTCAACCTGCTCCAGCCACTTCTTTTCTTGTTTTTTTTGCTGTTGTTCCTTTCTGCGCCCGTCAGAATCTGTTGAGGCTCCCATTTCTATTGCCTGTTGTTCTACCTGCGCTAAAAAGTTATTAATAAAACTAAACATCAATTTAATAATAAATAATATCCTTGAAAAAGTAAAGAATATTTAATAATTGAGCACAAATATTTTGTTTTTGATAAAATTATTTAATGTGAGGTTGGGAGTTTATGAAAGAGCGAATCGCATTATTTACTATTTTAATGGGGCTGACTGCCTTTTTGTATATATTCCAATATCATGTGAATACTTTATGGGGATATGTACTATTACTGACGTTTATGACTATATACGGGGTCTATTCGACTCTTGCATTGAAACATAAAAAAAGACAGTTAAAAAAACAACCGGTAAAAATCAATGAAGATTATAAACCGTTTGTATCAATTCTAATTCCGGCTCATAATGAAGAAGCGGTAATTTCTCATACTGTTGATAACGTTATGCAGCTTAATTACCAAAATTTTGAAGTAATTGTAATTGATGACAGAAGCTCTGATAACACCGCAAACGTTATAAAAAACCTTGAACTTAAGTATAAAGACAAAGTAAAAACATTGATAAGGGAGCAAGAAGCGTTCCCTGGTAAATCCGCGGTTTTAAACGATGCTATTAAACTTGCACAAGGTGAAGCAATACTGGTATTTGATGCAGATGCTACAGTTGAACCTGATTTTCTTAACAAAATGGTTCCTTGCCTTGAACCTGCGGACGTTGGAGCCGTTCAGGCAAGAAAAGTTATCAGAAACGGGGCTTATAACCTTTTAACAAAATGCCAGTATAACGAGTATGTTCTTGATACCTATCTTCAAGTAGGACGTGATGCAATCAAGGGTGCCGTTGAGCTTCGCGGAAACGGAGAATTAATAAAACGTCAAGCGATTGACGATATTGGCGGCTGGAACAATTATACAATTACTGATGACCTTGATATGTCAACAAGACTCCATATAAAAGGCTGGGATGTCAGGTATTGTCCGTCTGCAGAGGTTTATGAAGAAGGTATTATTTATCTGGTCCCTTTATTCCGTCAAAGAAGGAGATGGCTTGAGGGTACAATCAGAAGATATTTAGAATATTCAATGGAGGCAATAAAATCTCAAACGATGTCCTTGAGAGCAAAGCTTGATATGATTGCTTATATAGCACAGTTTATCATGCCTTTGTGGATGATTCTTGAGATTGTTATAAGAGCATTCAAAGCACTGACCGGCAAAGGTGTTATACAAAACGAGCTTGTATCATCTGTTGTTATTGCTGCCATTACTGCTGTTGGATTTTTCATGGCGATAAGATACAGTTTGAGAAGATATGATAACCAAAAAAGAATTCCTGCATTTGTTCAGGCAAGTTATACTGCCGTATACATGTTGATTATCTGGTTCCCTATGGTTTTATTTATTTGTGGTAAAATATTATTTTGCAAGAAGGATTTAAATTGGGGCAAGACTGCCCACGGGTTAGTTATGGAAGAAGAAGCCGGCCATAACAATATAAATAGTATAGAAAAAGAATTACAAGAGGTATAGAATGAATTTAGAAGCAGTAAAAGAAAAAATCAGACAAGTTCCGGACTTCCCGAAAAAAGGTATACAATTTTTAGATATAACAACAGGTATCAAAGATGCAAAAACTCTGAAAACAATGATTGATTTTTTGTATGATCAATATAAAGATAAAAAAATTGATTACGTTGCAGGGATTGAATCAAGAGGTTTTATTTTTGGTATGCCTCTTGCGTATAAATTGAATGCAGGGTTCATCCCTATAAGAAAACCGAATAAACTTCCTGCAGAAACAATCACAGAAAGTTATGATTTGGAATACGGTTCTGATTCAATAGAAATTCATGCAGATGCAATAGAGGCAGGTGCAAATGTTGTTGTTATAGATGACCTCTTAGCAACCGGCGGTACAGCAACCGCAGCTTGCAATCTTATAAAAAAAGCCGGCGGTAATGTTGATTCCGCAGCATTCATAATTGAACTTACACCGCTTAAAGGCGCTGATAAAATCAGAAATACAGGTGTTGATGTAATATCAATGCTTAAATATGATTTAGACTAAAAATATTTTTAATTGTCATAAAAAAAGAGGATAACGTTTTAGTTATCCTCTTTTGAATGTTTATTCAACCGTTAATTTTTTCTTGTTATCTTTCTCTACAATCATTTTTGGTGCTGTGATTTTTAATATCCCGTGTTCCAGTTTTGCTTTTGTCTTGTCGATATCTATTTCTTGAGGGAAATAGATTGTTCTTGAAAATTCCCCATAACTGAATTCGGATTTTTTGTATCCTTTTTCTTCCTCTTCCTTTTCTTCCTCTTTCTTAGCGTTGATTGTTATATAATTTTTTTCCAAATCAATATCTAAGTCTTCTTTTTTTACGCCAGGTAATTCAGCTTTGACTGTATATTCTTTGTCTTTTTCTTTGAGTTCGACAGGCATTGCAAGTTTGTCTTCGTCAGGAAAGCTGTAGTCAGGGAATAAGCCATCCATGTTTCTGCTTAGTATTGAACTTATTTCATCGTTAACGGATTTTATAAATCTGTCCGGTGTTTTTCTAATTAAGAATTTCATAATAAACTCCTTTCAAATTTAATTATCTTATTACCTCTTACATTGTTATTATGACACTGTTTCTTTTAAAACCATAAAAAATTAACCAAGAATTAACATTTTAATAAGAATGTTAAAAAATATTATTTTGATTCGTGAATAGAGGCATCCTCCGAAGGAGGAGTATTACAAATTTTTTCTTATTCCTAATTAAATAACAAAATAAAAAGCCGTGATCTTGATGGTAACGGCAATTAATTAGAAGAACTCTATTTTGAAGATTAATTATCTTCAAAATAGAGGCAGGTGAGTCAGAAACAAAGTTTCTGCGAACCGTATTACAAATCTTTTCTTATTCCTAATTAAATAACAAAATAAAAAGCCGTGACCTTGATGGTAACGGCAATTAATTAGGAATAAGAAAAAGGAAATTATAGGAACTTTTAGCATCTTGTGGGAGTTTTGTTTGAAGTTCGGGGAAAACTTCTCCTCCCGAGGTTAATTAACGCATCCGCCTTAATCAACCTTTTTTAACAAAACCTGTTCTATTTAATTTTTCTCTTAACTTTTTTCATTTATTTATTTTTCTCGCTTTTGTTTGAACCTGATATTCTGCATTGCATATTGAGCGGATATTTTATTTCAATTCCTCTTTCAGACATAGTTATCCTGTGGTACAGGTGAGAGGGCATTTTACGTTTCTTGTTGAAACAACCATTCTCAAATCATTTATGCAGTTTATCAAAGAGCAATCTTTTTTTGTTTTGGGATATAGTAATCCCTCAGGCCGGCTCGGGTGAGAGAAGGGTACAGTTACCCTATCTCTACCTTTACCTAATTCCATTAACTGAACAACTTGAATGTACGTTCTACGTTGTCTTTTGCGACTGTCTTCAAGGTGTCGATTTCAGTCTTGATTGCGTTTCTTTCTTGTTCTAAAGCTGCGATATCTGTATCGTATTTTTTATCTTTTGCGTTAATCTTAGCCATATCAGCTTCGTATTTAGCTTCGGCCTTCTTAAGATCAGTTTCGTCAGAAACTTGTTGTAATGAAGGGTCAACGGCTACGTTAACTTCATCTGCAGCACCTGTGATATTATCACCTGTGAGTTTGTGAAGTACGATGAACCCTTCGTTAATCATATTTGTTAAGTATGTAGCGTTGCTAAATTGAGTAGCTTCTTCTGCTGTAGGATTGTATCCTTTACCGTCAGGATTACCGTCTACTGCGATAAATGCTTCTTCTGCGTCTCCGCCGTGTTTTGCTACACATTGTACCATTTCATTATATAGTGTTTTGTATGAAGATGATGAACCAAGTGTATCACCCATTTCTACTGCAAATGCACCTGCTTTTGCATCGTCTTCAGAGGTATATGTTCCAGGAACACCAGTGATTGAATATGTTCCGTCACCATTTGCTGTTGGGGTTGTACCTACAGCTGTTTCATATGCATCTATTTGTGCTTGTGTACAATACATTTGGTTAGTTGCAATGTTGTGCATAATGTAATCAGCTTTTGCTTCTCCGGTTGCTGTTACTAATGCCTTAACTGTTGCATCTTTGTAATATGCAGAACCATCTGAACCAATAATTTTGTATTGAATCTTCTGCATGTTAAGAGCATCTTCATACTCTTGGTAAACTTGTTGTGACTGATTAGCCATTTGAAGCTTTTGCGCTTCCAGTTTTTGCGCTTTGTACTCAATGTCATGCATTCTGGCTGTCAATGACAATAAGCGCGCTTGTGATGCTGCTAAACCCATAATGTTACTCCTTTTCCTAATTGTTCCTACGGATCCCCATCCGTATATCTGGTATTACGGCATCACTTTTTTAAATCTTTAATTTTTTATCCTATTTCGTTACATTTCGTTACAATATCATATATTTTTAAGATGATTAATACTGACTGAAGGGGTTAATATTATTGAGATTGCGTCTATTCTAAATTTTTTATATCCGGGGTGTTCTTTTAGGAAATTAAAAAGTCCTTTTTTGATATTTTCGTATTTTTTTCTTGTTATTGCTTCTAATGGGTCTCCGCAAATCTCTGTTTTTCTTGTTTTAACTTCGACGGCAACAAGAACGCCAGATTTATCAACTGCAACAATATCAAGCTCGCAGAATCTGGAAAAATGTATATTTCTTTCAAGTATTTTGTACCCGATTTTTTGCAGGTACTCGCAAGCTATCTCTTCGCCCTGCTCTCCAATAAATTTATTAGACATTAACTAATTCCTTATCAGAATTGATTAAACCTTCACAAAGAATAAAGCGTCCCAGAGTTATAACTTCACAGTATTTTTTTAATGAATCAACAAAACATTTGTTTTCGCAAAAACCTCCTGAAAGATAAATTTTTTCAGGTTTTTTAGCAAAGCTCCAGGCATTATAAGCAATTCCGTGTACAAATTTTGCAATGGCGGATTTTGCATCACTGCCGTTTGCAATATCATCCATAATCTTTTCAAGCCCGAAAATCCCGCATGTTACGGCAAATTTTTCGTCATTAAATTCCAGTTCTTCGCGTTTTATGTTATAAAATTTTAACAGCATTTCGACTGTGGCTCCTGTTGAGCTTGCGCAAGAAGTATTCCAGTCCATATCGTGGAATTTATTATTCTTAAATCGTATCCATTTTGCATCGCGGCTGCCTAAGTCGAGTATTGTAGCATCAGAATCTATATATGATTTACATCCGTTTGCAAGTGCAATTATTTCGTTTTCATCTGCGTTTGCCATGTGACCGCAGGCTTTTTTAATATTAATGGTTCGTTTATTGATTTCAGATGACGGAATTATATAATAGTTTTTATCAGACTCTTGTTTTACAAGATAATTACTGTCAAATTCTTCATCGACAGTAATAAGTTTTGAATAAGTTGTTCCGGCATCCAAATAAATCATCTTAACCTCAAAAACGCTTCAATTTTGGCTTTTATAGAATTGTTTGCATAGTCATCAATGTCTATATATAAACCATTGTATTTGTCGGCAAGATATTTTGCAAGTTGTGCTTTTGAGCAAAATGCCTGAGAATAAAATACAGTCGGGACACCTTCGTCTACCATCATTTCGAGTTCAATATCCGCAGGAGTTCCCGCTTCTACGCATCTTGTCCAGCCGTAGACATGAGTTTCATTTGGAAACAGTTTCAGTATCTCTAAGTCGTTTGGCGGTACTCCCCAAAAACCGAATTTTGCTTCACATTGGGTGTAGGGAGAAATATCTGTATTATCTTCAACAATATTTGCCGTAATTTTGGTTATTTTATCGTATAGCGGAAGATTACTTGTAGATATTATTATGTCTTTTTTATAGTTTTTTTCTTCAAAGATACTTTCAACGACATTGTACCCCATATCTTTTAGAAGCTGTGCTGCAAACCATCCGCTGTCGCATTTATCCTTGCCGATTGGTGCAAGAATTTTTACCGGATTTAGTGCTATTGTATTATTTATAATATTTTTGATTATCTTGCAGTAAGATTCAGGCAGGATATTTTTATCTGGATAATCAAAATCTATATCTAAATCAACCCACTTTGCATCCGGATATTGTTTTTTGACGTCTTCAATCAGTGTCGGGTGAGGATATCCCCAAAAACCAATTGTTTTCATGATTTAAAATCCTCCTAGAACAGCAGTCTGAACAATAAGAATCTCTTATTCAATTTATCGGAGAACTTACGTAAATTATGCACCGTTACTGCTGTATCCTGCATAATACATTTGATATTTGCTTCTTCTTTTGGATTGTTAACCGTTTCAAGCGTTAAAGAAACATTATATAATGCTTTATTTAAGTTATCCAATGTTGTTGTAAGCTGTGTTTTTAATTTTTCATCTTTTGTCATTGTATTAACAGCTGCAGTTATTTCTGTGATGTTGCTCATTGTAGCATTCAAATCTTGTGCAAATCGTTGTGCATCAACAGAACCTAATATTGGTGTAAGTTTATCACACAGATTATTAATAGATTTTGCAGTTGCAAGCAGTGTCGGTTTAAACTGAGGATCCCCGATTATACTGTTGACGTTGCCTGAGAGTTTACAGAACTCATTTGACACAGTATTGACTTGAACTATAATAGTTTCTAAATCTCCTCTTGATTCGTCAATAAGTTTTTCTGTTTTAGCAAGAGTTGTAGTTGCCTGTGCCGTTAGTTTTTTAACGTTATATATTGATTGTTTCAAGTCTGCAATCAAAGCATCGTCCAGTAAATCGTTAATCTTTTTACTTGTTTCAGTCAATGAAGCTGCTGCCTGATATTGTAAATCCATAAAGTCCGTAATTCTCATAGGTTCACAAACAGTATAAAGTGATGTTTGGTGAGGATAAGGAATAGCGGTATTATCTAAAGGATGTATTCTTAGTTTTGACCCTTTTGAGGTATTTACTATTTCACCCATCATAAATTCAGGTAATATAAGTCCAGGCAAACTTATTACATAGTCCAATTTATATGCGTAAGGTGTTTTTATATAAGGTTGCATATTTTCCGGTATTAAACTTTTAGACATTATTTGACTTTTTCTGACTGTCCCTACGTTATAATATTCATCATCAAGTTTGATTTCAACTTCAGAGCCCTTGTATAGCCCTTCTCTTGAATAAACAGGAACGTATACGCTTTTAACCTTTGGCGGAGTAATTTCAAGGAACTGCTCCCCGATAAGTCCTGATTGCTGGATAGAAAGCATTGAAGCTTTAGGAATTTTGATATTTGGTTCTGTTATAACAAATTTCAAAAGAACATAACTTGATTCCCCGTTTATTACAGGTTTAATTTCTTCTACCTGACCGACTCTCATACCCATCATTTGTACGGCAGACCCAGGGCGCATTCCGTTAACATCTTTGAACTGTACTTCTATACGTTTTGCAGATGAGAGTGATCTGCCTTTTACCCATAGAACCGTACAGAAAAATATTAGCAAGGCTACCAGTGATAATATTCCAACTTTAAATGATGATGATAATTTCATATATCGTTTCCTCTATGTTCTTATCCTTGCAGCATCTTCATCGGACCATCTAAAGATGCTGTTACAAATTGTTTTGTATATGGTGTATCCTGTCTCATCAAATCTTGCGGAGTACCCGTGAATACTACTTTACCATTATACAACATAATAATTTTATCGGCAGTTCGCATAATTGTAGACATTTGGTGGGTTACAACTATCGATGCTGCGTGGGTTTCCTCTTTTAATCTTACGATATAATCCTCTATTAATGTCGAGGATACAGGGTCTAAACCTGCAGTAGGTTCGTCATAAAGGATTATATTCGGAGATGTCACAATTGCTCTGGCGAAGCTTACACGTTTTTGCATACCGCCTGACAGCTCTGACGGGAATTTATTTTCTACACCTGATAGACCGACAAGAGCCAATTTCTCTCTGACTATTTGGCGAATTTGAGCTTCTGTGTATTTTTTTCTTAAGTCTTTTCTCTCTCTTAGCGCAAATGAAATATTGTCTGCAACATTCAGAGAATCTATTAGGGCTGAGTATTGGAAAACCATTGCAATATCACCGGAGGTTGTGATTTCTCCGCCGTCTTTTTCTATTAAACCGCAGATTAATTTTAAAACGGTACTTTTACCTGAACCGCTGAACCCTACAATTGCAAGAATCTCTCCCGAATCAACTTTAAAAGATATATTATCGATTACTGTTTTTTCATCGAATCTTTTTATTAAGTTTTTAACTTCAATACTCATATTTATACCTATTTTAAAAGAAAAATATAATTGAGAATAGTAAATCCCATAATACTATTCCGACAAAAGACCATACGACTGCTTTTGTTGTTGCTTCGCCAACACCTTTGGCACCGCCTTTTGCGTTGTATCCGCACACACAGCTTATTAGTGCAATTGTAAATCCGAAAACAACCGCCTTAAGAAGTGCAACATTCATGTCTTTTATAAACAGACCGCTCCATACTGATTCAAAAAATGCTCTGTAGGATAATCCGGAGGCAAGATGTGATGCGATTCCACCGCCTACAATTCCGACAAGTGATGATACAACAAGTACCGGCGGCATCATTAAAATTCCGGATAATACTCTCGGGACAAATAAATATCTTATGGGATCGACCTTTAAAACCCTGATAGCATCAATTTGTTCCGTTACACGCATGGTCGCAATTTCTGAAGCAATAGATGAGCCTATCATCGATATTATTGCAAAACCGGACATAATGATTCCGGCTTCTCTGACAACAAGTATTGCAACGAGCATTCCGACAAAATTCCCTGCTCCCTGTTTTACCATCTCGCCTGCAACCTGCATTGCTACAATAACAGATGACATCCCGACAATGGAAAGGGTGATTGGCAGAGAACTGACCCCAAAACGGGCGCACTGGTATATGATTTCCTTCCAGGCTAGCTCTCTTTTGAATATGAATGAAATTACTTTTCCTGCGTAAATTACGATATCACCTATTGTTGATAAGAAGTCCTCTAATATTATCAACAATTGACGATACACTTTATACGTAATTGTACTTTTTAATGTAAATTCTCTCATTAACCCAATTATACCACAGATACTGGGATTGGTATCATCCGGTTATACTATGAAATATTTTTTAAACAGTTAATTGAATGTTTGATATCGTCGCTGCCATAGATGTAACTTCCTGCAACAAGTGAATTTGCGCCAAGTGAGGTACATATTTTTGAGGTTATATTATTTATTCCGCCATCAACCTGAATAATAAAGTTATCATCTACATGTTCTTTTATTTTCGGAATCTTCATTGCACAGTGATGAAGAAACTCCTGTCCCCCAAAGCCCGGCTCTACTGTCATTACAAGCGCCAAATCAATATCCTTTAAATACGGTATCAGCCACTCCTGGCTGGTCTTGGGTTTTATTGAAACCCCTGCTTTTACGTTGCAGGCTTTTATCATATTAATTGTATCTTTTAAGTTTTCTTTAGCCGCTTCATAATGAATTGTTATAATGTCGGCACCTGCTTTTGAAAACGCTACGATATACTTTTCCGGATTTTCTATCATTAAATGTACGTCCAGAGGAAGTTTTGTAATTCTTCGAATCGCTTTTACCACCGGAATCCCTATTGTAATATTAGGAACAAAATGACCGTCCATGACATCAATATGAATCCAATCTGCTCCGGCTTCTTCAACTCTTTTTATATCACGTTCAAGATTTACGAAATCCGCTGATAATATTGATGGCGACACAATTATCTTGTTCATTATGATTCCTTTATTATTCCGAGTGCTTCACAGGCTTTGTATGCAGCATTTTGTTCCGCTTCCTTTTTGGTAGAACCTGTTGCCTGTCCTAATATTTTACCACAATAAGTAACCTGTACTTCAAATATCGGCTTATGTGCCGGCCCTGTGACACTTACTACTTCATACTCCGGCAGCTCTTTGGTTTGAGATTGGGTGTATTCCTGTAAAATTGCTTTTGAATTGTATCTTTCAAA
Source organism: Candidatus Gastranaerophilales bacterium (assembly GCA_944324825.1). GTDB lineage: Bacteria > Cyanobacteriota > Vampirovibrionia > Gastranaerophilales > Gastranaerophilaceae > UMGS1585. The sequence continues at coordinate 183,431 of CALUXU010000003.1, read as the reverse complement.
ATGATTGTCTATTTCTTCAATGTATTTTGACAACTGATACTCTAAAAAGCTTTTTACCGCATCTTGTTTTCCGTCAAGATAATATGCACCGAGAATTGCTTCAAAAGCACATGCGATATTTGATTCTCGTTTCCTTCCGCCCTGTTTTTCTTCTGATTCTGATAACCTTATTATATCATTTACCCCTATTTCAAGTGCGATTTTGGATATTGTCGCATCAGAAACCAGAAAAGAACGAATCTTTGATAACTTCCCTTCATCGTAATCCGGATATTTTTTCAGCAGCAGCTCCGAGGAAAACAGCTTCAAGACTGAATCTCCAAAAAACTCCAGACGTTCATAACTTTCCAATGGTGACAGCTCGTGCTCTTGGGTATACGAAGGATGCGTTATTGCAGCTTCAAACAAATCTTTGTTATCGCATTCTGTATCCAAGATGTTATTGCACATTATATCAAGCCTTTAAAGAAACTCAGTATATTACTCATTGTGTCCGGTGAATATACAAAATATTGGAAATAATAGTATAAAACAGGTAGTGTAAATACATAACTGTCTGTTCTGTCAAGGAAACCGCCGTGTCCCGGGAGAGTGTTTCCGGAATCTTTTACTCCTGCATCCCTTTTTATCAGGGATTCGCACAAATCACCAATTTGTGCAAAAAATGCAATCAAAAAGCCTATAATTACACAGTGATACCAAGGCAGGTGATCGATATATCCGATTAAAAGAGCACCCAGTACGGTACACATTGTACCGCCGATAGCGCCTTCTATTGTTTTATTCGGGCTGATAACAGGTGCCAGTTTATGTTTTCCGAATTTAGTTCCGAAGTAATAGCATCCGGTATCCGTAAACAGTACACAGAAAAATAAGAGTACTAAGTATGCCAAACCTTCATGACCTGACGGCATTTTTATAAAATGGTTGTAAACCGGATGAGAGCCTATATCTCTTAAAAAGATTAAATATAGAGGGAAAAGCCCTCCGTATATAAATCCCAGAATTGTTGTCGCAACGTTTGCGATATAAGGCTGGCGTCCTTTAAATAAAACCCAGATAAAGGCAACAATTGATGATACGGTTACTGCAAAAGAAAGCAGATTAAATTTGTTTAAATATGCTAAAATTGCAAAAAATGCATCAGCAAACAAAATAACTTTTATGCTCGGATAAAAACCTTTATGTCTTAGTATCAGAACATATTCTTTTGTCGCAAAATAAATCACCAACAATGTTAAAATAAATAATGGGAGTCCTCCGTACATGATTGAACCTAATACTATAAACCCCATTATTGTACCCGTAATTAAACGGGTTAGATTTTTTTGATCCATTATACCGTTAAGACCTCTTTTTCTTTTTCTGCAACAGAACTATCAATATGTTTTGTATATTTATCTGTTAGTTTTTGAATCTGATCTTGATAATCTTTAACCGTATCTTCCGGAAGTTTTTCATCTTTTTCGATTTTTTTCAAGCCGTCAGTCATATCTCTTCTTATATTTCTGATAGCAACTTTTGATTCTTCCCCGATTTTCTTAACGTCTTTAACGATTTCTTTTCTTCTTTCTTCTGTTAAAGGCGGAAATTTCAATCTGATACATATACCGTCACTGTTTGGTGCGATACCTAATTCCGCTTTGATAATAGCTTTTTCTATCTCTTTTAAGATAGTTTTGTCATAAGGAGTGATGATGAGAGTTGTACCTTCACTTACTGTTACTTGAGACATTTGTCTTAGTGGAGTTGGTGCTCCATAGTAATCAACAAGAACTTTATCTAAGATAATAGGATTTGCGCGACCTGTTCTGATTGTCCCGAATTCTTTCATCATCTGGGCAATAGCTTTTTCCATTTTCTCTTCGCCTGTTAAAAAAATCTCATCAACTGCTTCTGACATGTTTACCTCTTTCAATAAATAACTATACTAATTAACAAATGTTCCTATTTTTTCTCCGTTTATAATTTTCATAAGACTGCCTTTTGCAGCAAAATCAAAAACTACAATCGGAATATTATTTTGTTCACATAATGTGCATGCTGATGCATCCATTACTTTTAAATCATTTTTTATTATATCAGAGTATTTTATATTATCCAATTTTCTGGCATTCGGATTAGTTTTCGGGTCGTCATCGTATACTCCGTCAACACCGTTTTTAGCCATAAGCATTGCATCAGCATTGATTTCTGATGCTCTCAATGCGGCAGCTGTATCAGTTGTAAAGAACGGATTTCCTGTTCCTGCTGCGAATATTACAACACGGCCTTTTTCCAGATGTCGGATAGCTTTATTTCTGATATAAGGTTCTGCAATCTGTTTAATTTCAAGAGCCGATTGGACTCTGCAATCAATATTGATTGCCTTTAGTGCGCTTTGCAGTGCTATTGCGTTCATAACGGTTGCAAGCATTCCGACATAATCACCGGAAGCTCTGTCCATCCCGAGTTTTGCACTGTTTTTCATCCCTCTGAAAATGTTTCCGCCGCCGACTACAACTGCAATTTGAACCCCGGCTTTTTGAGCTTCCGCAATTTCATGGGCAATCATATCAACAGGCTTGTAATCAATCCCGAACTCTTGTTCCCCGAGCAGCGCTTCTCCGCTTACTTTAAGTAAAATCCTGTTATACTCTTTCATTTCTTTGTCCTTGTAAAACTCTCGACAAACACCGTCTATTCAATATTAGAGCAAAATTAGATTCTTGTAAAGAATTTTAACATTAAACGTTGTAGAAAAATTAACATTTCTATTCAAAAATGAACATTTTTTATCCTCAATCGTTATACTAATGTACGGATATGGAGTGAAATATTATGAACGACAAAATGATGACTTTTGCAATGATGCTCGGGATTGCCCTGCCTGTGTGTGCGGCTGTGTATGCGGTGAAAAATATTCCGCCTCACAGATATTGTTGGGGGTATTACCCGTATTACTACAATAATTTATTTAGGTATCCAAGATGGTAATATTATGCTATTATCAGGTTGAGGGTTTGATATGAAAAATATTTTTCGTTTATTTTTAATTTTTTCAATAGTGTTAATGCCTGCTATCGCTCTGGCAGAAGATTCTGTTTCTCTGCCGTGTAAGAAACCTAAAAGCTGGCATGGCAGTCTTGTCGTAAAAGATGAAACTTATGATTCAAACGGCGGGTTTGATTTTACGGGAAAAGGAAAGCCGCGCTATTACGACCCGATGTATTATAACTATTATACAAGTGAACCTATGTATGATTTGTTCTATAATTATCCGATTTTTTATATGCCGCCTGTTGTAAGAAGCAGGGGGAAATAAGGGATTTAGTGCTCTCGGTTACTTTATAATTCCAAGTTTCTGTTATATAATACACGTATTATGTCAAAAGAAGAAGTTTATACCTGTATATTTGGCGGCGGTGCAGTCAGAGGATTTGCCTATGTAGGCGCAATAAAAGCCCTGCACGAATTAAAGATTAAGTACGATACCCTTGTTGGTTCTTCTGTTGGTGCTATTCTTGCCGCTTTTGTTGCCGTTGGTTATTCTTATGATGAAATCAAAGAAATTCTCATAAAAGTAAATTTTGAACTTTTTAGAGATATTCATCTCAGCTTAGGGAAAGATTTTGCTCTGAGCAAAGGTGAAATCTTTACCCAGTGGGTGAGAGAAAATATTGAGAAAAAATTTTACGGCAAAAATTATAAAAAAGGGAAGAATAAACCCGTTACGTTTGCAAACTTAGAAAAAAATCTTTTAATCTACACAACAGATTTAAACAAGTTCAAGTGTAAAGAATTTTCTAAACAGGAAACTCCTGATTTTGAAATAGCGGAAGCTATAAGAATCTCCTGCAGCATGCCGGGATTGATGACTCCTGTTGAAATCAACGGTAAAAAACTGGTGGATGGCGATTTGTTGAAAAGTATTCCTTTGTGGAAACTTTCAAACAACTTAAAACTCGGTGTAAACAGAATACTTGAATTCCGTCTGGAAGGTGAATACGAAAAAGTTGACAATAACGCAATTGATTTCTTTAACGCAATATACAGCTGTATGACCTCTGCCGCAACAGATCATATTATTTGCTGCTACGGTAACAGAGATGATTATGATTATATCAAATTAAATACCGGAAATGTTATCATTCTTGATTTTAACATGTCAGAGGATATGCGTAATAACCTTATTGATTTAGGTTATAAACAGTCAATGCATTATTTCACAACGACTCTTGTAAAGAAGAAACACAAATTAATCGGGCATTACGAATTAATCTTCAAAATACTTATGAGTATGCTTGATTTTGTTAAAGCAGACAGTATATCTCAGGCAAGATTGCTTTTAGGCGAATTGTATATTCTGCTTGCGGATATCAAAGATGTCCTCTCTGTTTCCGTATATAACAGGATGAAAGTTTTTAAAGATGAGTTCCTCGAATCCTCAAAAGGACGCTCCTGGTTTGGCAGACCTAAATTTAAGGATAAAAGAAAACTGATAAAGATTTTGACCCGATTGATTTTTGAAGTAAATTCAAGAATTAACAAACTTAATTTGGCTCTCGACAAGATTGAGCTTTTGAAGCCTTAAACCTCCGCAGGTGCTTCTTCATTTTCTTTGGACGGGGTATCCATTGATTTTACGGAAACGTCTATCTTGCTGTCAAAGAGTTTTCTTAACTGGCTGATTAAATCGTTTGATGCCGCAACCCAGAACATCGACGCGGTCAGGATTCTGTCATTTGATTCCAGAACGTTGAATAAAACAGGATCAGAGCCGTGGTGTGCCGCCAGAATATTTTTTATCGCACAAAGTTCTTCATACTTCAATTCGTCTTTTACGGTAATCGTAACCAGATTAGAGTTTTCAACCGGTTTAACATTATCTATGAGAACGCTTGTTTGTTCTTCTTCTCTGTGTTGAACTTTTCCCGATATAATTACTTTTTGCTCGGTTTGAAGATATTCACCGTACTCTTGTATTGTTTTGTTAAACGCAACAAGTTCAACTTTTCCTGTCAAATCTTCAAGTGTCAGGAATTTTATAAATTTTGACGGATCTTTTTTGGTCGGAATTTGACGTGCTGTGGTGATTAATCCGCAAATTGTGACAGGTGTATCGTTTGGCTTTTCTTTTAATTCCGAAATCTTATGTGTCATCAAGAAAGGCAGCTTATCTCTAATTGAGAACAGAGGGTGTGATGTTACGTAAAATCCTAAAAATTCTTTTTCAAACAGTTGAATCTGCTTGTCGTCAAATTCTTCATCGGAGCCGCCTAATTGGAATTGTGATGATGCAAAGCTATCATCCTCCGGCAGAGCCGCAAATAAACTTACCTGTCCCATTTCACGGGCTTTTGCTTCTCTTGATACGGCTGAAATAATGTATTCCATATTCTCCAGTAATTGTTTTCTGCTTTTCTCAATAGTTGAGAAGGCTCCGGCTTTAATTAAACCTTCAAGTAATCGTTTATTAACATGTTTAGGGTCAAGCCGTTTACAGAAATCAAATATATCTTTATATTCTCCGTGCTCTTCACGCTCCTGTATAATCGCTTCCACAACTCCTTCTCCGACCTGTTTGATAGCGGCAAGTCCGAATCTTATATTGTGTCCGTCAGGAGAATACTCAAGGAAGGATTTATTTATATCAGGAGGCAGAACTTTTATTCCGTATTTTTGTGCCTCTTCAATATAAGCCTGTGTTTTATCCTGATCACCTGATACACTTGATAAAAGAGATGACAGGTATTCAACAGGATAATGACATTTTAAGTATGCGGTTTGATACGCAACAAAAGCGTACGCAGATGAGTGTGCACGGTTAAAACAGTATGCCGCAAAGTTCTGAATCTGTTCAAACAGTTTTGTTGCATCCTCCGCCTTCATTCCGTATTTTGCGGAGCCTTCAATAAGCTTGTCTTTTTGAGCCGCCATCGCTTCCGGATCTTTGTGCCCCATCATACGGCGAACCTGGTCTGCCTGACCCAGTGAGTAATCTGCCATTACCTGGAAGATTTGCATAATCTGCTCTTGATAAACCATTGTTCCGTAGGTGTCTTTAAGTATCGGCTCCAATCTCGGGTGAGCGTATGTAATTGCCTGACGACCGTGTTTTCTCTCAACGAAGTCATCAACCATGCCGGAGCCTAACGGGCCCGGACGGAAAAGTGCAACTAAAGCGCCTAAATCTTCAAATACGTCAGGTTTAAGTTTTTTTACAAGGCTTGTCATACCTGATGATTCAAGCTGGAATACACCGACGGTTTCACCTCTGACCAGCATATCGTATGTAGGTTTATCGTCAAGCGGAATATGGTTGATATCAACATCTATTCCCTGGCATCTTTTAACCAGTTTGACTGTTTTGTGTATCATTGTGAGGTTTCTTAACCCCAAAAAGTCCATTTTTAAGAGTTTTAGTTTTTCCAGAATTTCTCTGTGGTATTGTGTGATAATAATTCCGTCTTTAGACGGCTGAACCGGTACAATCTGGTCTAAAGGTTTGTATGAAATGATAACACCTGCGGCGTGCATACCAATACCGCATTTGATACCTTCAACACATTTTGCGGTATCAACAAGTCTTTTTACCTCAGGATCCTTATCATACTCTTCTCTTAGCTCCATTCCGTCTTGAAGCGCCGCATCAATGTTTTTCGCATCGGTCGGAATCATTGATGCAAGTTTGTTGCTTTTTGCGTATTCAATACCGAATACCCTTGCAACACTTTTCATTGCGTTTCTCGGCGCAAGTGTAGAGAAGGTAATAATCTGACAAACTTTATCTTCACCATACTTGTCAACAACGTAGTCAATAACTTCGCCGCGCTTATCGATACAGAAGTCGGTATCAATATCGGGCATACTGAAACGTTCAGGGTTAAGGAATCTTTCAAACAACAGATGGTGCTTGATAGGGTCTAAGTCCGTTATATCTAGAGCGTATGCAACAACCGAACCTGCTGCCGAACCACGCCCCGGGCCGACCGGAATATCGTGAGTCTTTGCATAGTGGATAAAGTCCCATGTGATTAGGAAGTAAGCGGAGAAGCCCATCTTATGAATGATTCCGAGCTCGTATCGGACACGCTCCATCAAATCTTCCGTAATATTTTCTTCCCCGTATTTCTTTTTTAAACCTTCATTTACAAGGAAATCAAGGTAGGATTCCGTATCATATCCTGCCGGTACCGGATAATCCGGCAGCGGTGCCTCCCATTTGATTGTAACGTGGCATTTTTCTGCAATATCAACTGTGTTTTTAATACATTCATCAAAGGTTTCGGAATCCATCCATTTGAAAGCATCTCTTAATTCGTCTACCGTTTTTACATAAAATTCATTGTTAGGGAAATGGAAACGGTGCTCCTCACTTTTTAGTGATTGAGTCTGCATACACAATAAGGTGTCATGCCAGTCTGCATCCTCTTTTCTCAAATAGTGAGAGTCGTTTGTAATAATCATTTTGATATCAAGCTCTTTGGCAAGCTTGATTAAATCAGGGTTTGTACGTTTCTGGTCTTCTAACCCGTGGTCTTGAAGTTCAATATAATAGTCATCCCCGAATAAATCCTTGTACCGTTTTGCAACCTCTTTTGCGCCTTCGTAGTCGCCGTTTTTTAGATGGCAGAGAACTTCGCCGCCTAAACATGCAGAGCAGCATATTAAGCCTTTGGAATATTTTTTCAAAAGCTCAAAATTAATACGAGGTTTTACGTAGAAACCTTTACAAGCCGCATCAGAGGCAAGTTTTACCAGATTCATATAACCGTCATTATCTTTTGCCAGAAGGATAAGGTGATATCTCGGGTTGTTGTGCTGGTCACGCTCCGTAATATCACCTGTGTGAACATAAAACTCACACCCGATAATCGGTTTGATACCTGCTTCTTTTGCATCAATATACAAATCAAGAGCGCCGTACATAACCCCGTGGTCAGTTACTGCAACTGCCGGCATGTTATGTTCTTTGGCGAACTTGCATAAGTCTTTTATTTTTATTGCACCGTCTAGTAATGAATACTCTGTGTGCAAATGTAACGGTACATACTGAACGCTCATATTTAAAATTTAGCACAGACAATTATGTACTTCTGTAAAGAATTTAAAAATAATATTGCTTGTGGTAAAATTTAAGTCGTGAGAGATGATTTATTTAAAATAAAAGATCAAAGGATAAAGGTATTTAATAAACGGCTTGGGAGAACTCAGATTTTCTTTGCAATTTTTGCGCTGCTGTTGATTTTTCACTTGTTTTGTATCCAAATTCTTGATGTGAAACATTATCGGGCAAAGGCAAAACGTCAAAGAGCTTCAAGTTCGTTTATTATGCGCGGAGATATTTATGACCGAAACGGGATAAAGCTCGCAACGGACATGGTTTATTACGACGTGTATGCCAGGCCTAAGGACTTTGATGACAAAATTCACACAAAAGAAGAACTTGCTAAAGCCTTAGCACCTATTTTGAAAATGCAGCCTGCGACCTTGATGGCTAAGTTTGAATCAGACAAAAACGAAAATGTTATTCTCTTAAAAAGGAGAGTCGGAAAAGCAGAGCGTGATGCAATCGTAAAACTTTGTTTGAGAGAAATTCCGATTGATAAAAAGAGTATAAGAGTTTATCCTCAAGGCTCTCTGGCCTCTCATATTCTGGGATACTATAACTTTGATGCGGATGTGTCGGCAGGGGTTGAATTTACGGCAAAAGATAAACTTGAACACGTTACCCAGAAACCTAATATCGAAAAAACTCCTTCCGGAAACTTGATTTATACTTTTTCGACAGACCCTGTTGCGGCAACAGAACCTTTAAAGGGAGAAAACGTTACATTAACAATCGATACGGCAATTCAACATATTTGTGAAAGAGAGCTGGATCATGCTGTATCTAAGTTCAAGGCACAACGCGGCGCGGTCATTGTTATGAATCCTAAGAACGGAGAAATTTTGGCTTATGCGGTTTATCCTTTCTATGACCCGAACCATTACAGAGAAGCTTCTATGATTCAGACAAAGAACTGGACATTAACGGATATTTTCCCTCCGGGGTCTACGTTTAAAACAATTACTGTCGCGTCCGCAATGGCTCTCGGAAAAATTAATAAAAACACAAAGATTAACGATACCGGTAAGATTAAAATCGGATGGTGGACTATTTCAAACTACGATTACAAGCAAAGAGGAGCACCGGGGATGATTGATTTGGTTTACTTCTTTTTGCATTCAAGTAACGTAGGTGCCGTAAGAATTGCACAAACTATGACATCTTCGGAATTCCATGATATTCTGGAAAAATTCGGCTTCGGGCATAAAACCGGTATAGATTTACCGGGTGAATCCATCGGGCTTTTAAAACCTGCAAGCAAGTGGGATGTTTCAGACCATGCCTGTATGGGTTACGGTTACGGTTCTTCTGTTACTGCAATACAACTTGTATCAGCGGTTTCTGCGATAGCCAATAACGGGGTAAGAGTAACCCCTCACGTTATCAAATACTCTCCGGAGGAAGCTGCCGCTAAGATAAAAAGTGTTCAGGTTATGCCGCCTGAAACTGCGAAAACGGTTACGGAATTGTTGACTAAAAGTATTGAAGCCGGTAACTCTCCTATAAAAATGAGTGATTACTATATTGCGGCTAAAACAGGGACTTCCCGTAAGCCTAAAGAAAACGATACCGGATATACAAATAAATTATATACATCAATTGTAGGTTATTTGCCTGCAACTGATCCGCAGGTGTTAATATACGTTGTAGTAGATTCCGCTCAGGGCGGAGAAATTTGGGGGAATACCGTTGCAGCCCCTATATTCAAAGCTATTTCATCTCAGGTTGCAAGTATAATGAACCTGACACCTGATAAACATAATGCTAGGACGACAAAGGAGAATGTACAAAATGAAACTGTCAGAACTAATTAAAGATGTAGATGTGGTTGAAAAATATAATTTTGATGATGTTGAAGTTACAGGAATAAATTATAATTCTAAGACAACGCAAAAAGGTGATATTTTTGTATGTCTTAGGGGCGAACACGTTGACGGACATAATTTTGCCGCAGATGCCGTTAAAAAAGGCGCGGCAGCTGTTATGTGCGAAACAAAGCTTGATTTGCCTGTTCCTCAAATTATTGTTAATTCTGCAGAGCAATCAATCGCAGGACTTGCAAATCAATTTTACGCATCTCCTTCAAAAGAATTAAACTTGATAGGTGTTACAGGGACTAACGGTAAAACTACCGTTACCCACCTTGTACAAAGAATAATGGAATCATCAGGAGATAAATGTGCTCTGATTGGTACTTTAGGCTACAAACTCTCATCAGACGGAGAATATAAAGAAGCAAAACATACGACTCCTCAAGCGCCAGAATTGCAGCATACTCTTAAGATGATAAAAGATGAAGCACATATAAAAAATGTTGCGATGGAAGTATCTTCTCACGCTTTGGTACAAAACAGAGTCGGTTTTTGTGAATACAACTGTGCTGTATTAACAAACCTTACGCAGGATCATTTGGATTACCATATTACGATGGACAGATATTTTAATGCAAAGGCAATGCTTTTTGAACGTCTGAAAGCCGGTGATGTTGCGGTTATAAATATAGATGATTCTTATGCCGAAAGGTTCAAAAGCGTATTAAAAGAAGGCGTAAAACTTTATACATACGGAGTTAAGAACGATGCAACTTTGACGGCCCGTAATATTGCGTTTTCACCGAAAGGGGTATCTTTTGAATGTCTAATCGACGGCAAAGTATATCCTGTTCATCTTTCTATGAACGGAATGTTCAGTGTTTATAACGTTTTGGCAGCTTTAACGGTTGCTTACGCAATGGGATTGAATATTGATAATGCAATAAAAGCATTAGAACCTGTTAAAGGTGTAGCCGGCAGATTTGAGGTCGTCGTACATCATCCTCTGGTTATAGTTGATTATGCGCATACTCCTGACGGTTTGCAAAACGTATTAAATGCCGCAAGAGAAATTACTCCTCAAGGCAGCAGTTTGATTTGTGTGTTTGGCTGCGGCGGTGACAGAGATGCAACAAAACGTCCTAAAATGGGGGCAATCGCAGAAAAACTTGCAGATAAAGTTATTGTTACATCTGATAATCCGAGAAGCGAAGATCCGCAGCAAATTATTACGGATATTCTGACCGGGTTTAAATCCGTAAATGATATTACGGTGGAAGCCGACAGAGGAAAGGCAATTGAATTATTAAAAACAATTGCAAAAGAAAATGACGTTGTAGTTATTGCCGGCAAAGGACACGAGGATTACCAAATTCTTGCGGATAAGACTATTCATTTCGATGATAGAGAAGAAGCTAGAAAAGTTTTCGGGGTTTAGTTATGAAAACTGCACTACTTGTTGATCAACACATGCACGGTGCCTTTGGGATTGATTTTAATAAGGCAGCGGTTGAAGAGGTTATTTTTGTCGCAAAAGAACTTTTAAAACTTGGTATCGGCGGTTTTTTCCCGACACTTGTTACAGATTCCGTTGAGAATATTAAACGTCAGGTTCAAGTTATAAAAGAAGCCTCTCAAAATAACCGCAGCGACTGTGCAGATATTTTGGGAATTCATCTTGAGGGGATATTTATTAACGTAGAAAAAAAAGGGATTCATAATTATGAACACTTTTTGCCCCTAACGGTTGAAAATTATCAGCAGATTGAAGACGATTTTATAAAAATAGTAACACTGGCACCGGAACTTGATGAAGGTTTGGTGGATTACTTGAATTCTAAAAACGTTAAAGTTCAGGCAGGACATTGTACGGGCGGTAACCTCGAAGATTGCAGCGGTGTAACTCACATTTTTAACGCAATGAAGGGAATTTCTCACAGAGGCTCTTCAACAGCATTATCCGCATTGATTGATGACGGATTATATACTGAAATGATTGCGGATGGGGTGCATTTGAGCGATGAAATAATAAGGCTTATATTCAAATCAAAACCATTAAACAGAATTATTTTGATTAGTGATGCACTTCCGATTACATACAGCAGTAAAAAAGCGGCAGTTTTTGCTGATGAAAAGATTTATTATGACGGGGTGAAAGCGACATCTGCAAACGGTACAATTGCAGGCAGTACAACCTTGCTTGATAAAATCGTTAAAATCCTCGGGAAAAAAGATTTGTTTTCTTTACAGTTGATTAACAACGTTTATGATTATCATAACATTTCGATTGACGGCGAAATTGAATGGGATGATGAGTATAATATTCTAAAAGTCAGAAAAGGGGATTATTATGCGAAGTGATACAATAAAAAAAGGGGCGGCACGTGCTCCGCATCGTGCATTATTGTATTCAACAGGTGTGAGTAAAAAAAATATTGATAAACCTTTTATCGGTATAGCAAGTTCTTTTTCTGACATTGTTCCCGGTCATATCGGAATGAGGGATTTAGAGCGCCAGATTGAAAAAGGGATACAATCTGCAGGCGGACAGGCGTTTATATTTGGAGTTCCTGCCGTATGCGACGGCTTGGCAATGGGGCATAAGGGAATGAGATACTCACTTCCGTCCCGTGATTTGATTGCCGATTGTGTTGAAACGGTTGCGGAGGCTCATCAATTAGACGGTCTTGTGCTTTTGTCTAATTGTGACAAGATAACTCCTGCAATGCTCATTGCAGCTGTCAGATTAAATATTCCGACAATTATAGTAACGGCAGGTCCGATGCTTGCAGGTGAATGTCAGTGTGAGAAAACGAGTTTTATCAAAAGCACTTTTGAAGCGGTCGGAAAATACCGAAACGGAGAGATTACCGAGTCACAGCTTGCGGAATTAGAGGAAGAAGCTTGTCCGACAGCCGGTTCTTGTCAGGGGTTATATACCGCAAATACTATGGCTTGCCTAACAGAGGTTCTTGGAATGAGTCTGCCTGAATGTGCAACCGCATCTGCCGTATCCTCTAAGAAAAGAAGAATTGCCTTTGACAGCGGATATAGAGCGGTTGAGCTGGTTAAAGAAAATTTGTGTCCTCTTGATATTGTGACAAAAGAATCGTTAAGAAATGCTATTATTTGCGATTATGCTCTCGGCGGTTCTACAAATTCTTTTCTGCATCTTCTTGCAGTTGCTGCCGCAGGTGATATTGAACTTAAACTGGATGATTTTGAAGAACTCACATCAAAGATTAAACAGATTGTGAAACTTGATCCGACAGCTCTGCCTAATATGGTTGATTTTCATAATGCGGGCGGAATATGCGGTTTATTGAGAGTTTTATCGGAAAATATCCCTGAATTTAATAACACCGTAGGAGTTACGGGTAAAAAAATAAAAGATATTGTGAAGGATATCTGGTATAATCCGGAATTAATCCATTCCCCTGATAATCCGATAACAACTCAGCCGGGGTTAGGGGTATTATACGGAAATATTGCACCAGAAGGCTGCGTAATCAAGATTTCTGGTGTTGATGAATCCTGCTATTATTTTGAAGGTACGGCAAAAGTTTTTGATTCGGAAGAAGAATCTATGGCGGCGCTTGAAAACGATGAGATTAAAGAGGGTGATGTAATTGTAATAAGGTATGAAGGACCAAAGGGCTCTCCCGGCATGCGTGAGATGCTTGCTCCGACTTCTCTTCTGGTGGGGAAAGGACTTGGAACAAAGGCTGCTCTGATTACTGACGGGCGTTTTTCCGGCGGTACAAGAGGAATTTGTGTAGGTCATATATGCCCTGAGGCTGCTAACGGCGGAAATATTGCTCTAATAGAAAACGGAGATAAGATTATTATTGATATTCCGAACAGAAAAATCAATCTTCTTGTATCCGATGAAATTTTAGCAGAACGCAGAAAGCATTTGCCGCAGTTTGAGATTAAGATAAAAAAAGGTTATCTTGCAAAATATGCAAAATGTGTTCAGGATGCAAGCCACGGAGCAATAATTTAAACGGCAAAAAATATTTTTACGCGTTTTTACTCCTGTAAGGAGTAAACTATGTTATCAATCAACAAATTTAATAATTACAATATTCAATTCAAAGCAAAGCCTCAAAACACAAATGCTATAAAGGATAATACAAAATCTACTGCAATTTATAGAACAAACAATGTCAGTTATTTTTATTATTACCCAGAAAATAATACAATAGAAGATAATGAATCACCTGTTATATCATCAACATTTAGAGATGATGAATTATTTGATGAAAAAAGAGATTATATAACCGAAGGATATAGAAGTTATGACGAGGATGATATTAAACCTATACGTCAGTTCAAAGATATAGTTGATTCCGATTACCGAATGGATAGAGATTGCGGTTTAACATCAAAAGTTCCGGATGAGAAGACCGTATATAATACAGAAATTTCACGAAATGTGGGAGATAATACATTTCGTATCAATCGTAAACATCCGTTTAGAAAGATTCTACTTGATAAATATCCGCTGCCTGCAACCAGAAATAAAATAATAGGTGCTTGTCTTGTTACAAAAAATGGTGAGAAAAAATTATCTCAAATTCTTATGAATAGTTATGTTGATAAAAACTTAAAATATTCAGTCAATGAAATGATTGATATATTTACTGCAGCGAAGCTTAAAAAAGCAAATGGAGATACTGTTGTTGATAAAGATGCTCTTTCAAAAGCTTATGAGGGTTTAAACAGATATCCATCAAATAATAATGATAAAATGAAAACATTGATAAATTTATCAAAAACCAAAAACAGTGACGGAGATGAAGTTTTTTCTAAGTCCCGTTATGAAACTGCAAATAGTTTATTATTAGATAAAAAAGAAAAATTCGAAGATTTACCACTGTTAATGGATACAGTAGTTTCTAAATCCGGAAATATTGATTATGATTCTTATGATTTTCTTAATAAATTAAGAAAGCGTCCTATGCCGTTTAAAATGGCCGCTGATATTACAAACGCTTGTAAATTAAAAGATGTATCAGACAGAAATAAACAAAATTCTGAATTACAAAAAATTGCAACCAGAACTATGTTAAAAAATTCTTATAAACCGGATACAACAGCGATTGTAATAAATAATTTAAAGGTTGACAATCCGGCCGGCGGTGAAAAAATCAGCAGTTATGCAGTACGTTTGCTTAATCATTTGGTAACTACACACAAAAAAGATAATGTAATTATAAAATATACATCATACTGTATAGATAACGATTCTAGCGGCCTTAGAACATTTAACTGTAACCGCGGCCGCCGAATTTATCGTGACTTATAAATTATCTGTTAAATTCTATAAACACATTTTTGATTATATCGTACCCTTTTAAGAAGGTTTTATAATCAACCTTTTCTTTTGCGGAATGCATATTGTAAATGTCTGCCAATCCTAAAAGGAACGGTCTGAAGGTTTCACCGTTTTTATTTTTCTGATGTGCATAGATATGAGTTTCTGCACCGGCATGGAATGAAGAAATCTCATTTTTTATACCGATATTTTCGCAGGCTCTTGTATGAACTTTTTCAATTCTGTCATCTTCCACCTTTTCAAACGGCGGCAGATGAACCTCAAATTTAATCTCTGCACTTGCGAGACCTTCATACTTTTTATTGAATTTATCAACAATTGATTTCATTAATTCTTTTAATTCGTTTTCTTTTTCAACACTTGCACTTCTTATTGAATAACATGCTTTTGCATCTGTATTTATAATATTTGTAGATGCTCGTTCGTTTATTTCCGTTATGTAATCAGAAGATTTAACATTATCCGCAACCAGTGCACTTACTGCGTTTTGGATTCCGCCCGCAATGATTGCACCGATGTTACAAGAGGTAATTACACCGGTTTCATCTTTAAAGAAAACGCCCTGCGGCAGGTCATTTACAAGTTCTGCAATAAGTTTTGCCGCATTCACTCTGTTTGTATCCTGAATATCATTTCCGGAGTGGCCGCCCATAAATGCTTTGACCGAGATTTTTGCATTAGTATAACTCGCACCCGAAACTTGAAGCTGGGCAAGTTTATCCGCATCACATACAAGAACATATTTTGATTCAATTTTATCAAATTCAACATGTTCAATTCCTGACATATTTGTTTCTTCATCTCTGGTAAATGTTATTTCAAGTCCGCCATGTTTGATATCAGAATTACCAAGTTCTTTTGCAAGAAGAAGCGCTGATGCTACTCCGACTTTATCATCGGAGCCCAGAGTTCTTTCTTTTGCTTTGATAAAATCTCCGTCTAATTCTATAATTACAGGGGAATTATCTCCTACTACGTCCATATGAGAAGAAAGCATTACAGGTTCTTTTGAAGAATCTGTTGCCGGAACTTTTATATAAACATTTTTGTAATTATCAAGTGAATAGTTGATATTATTTTGCTTACAGAAGCTTTCTATCCATTCAATCACCTTTTCTTCATGTAGTGAAGGGGACGGAATTTCGGCTAAATTACAAAAAATATCAATTAATTCATACTGTTTTCTTAAATCACTAATCTGCACGGAAAAACCTCCTATTCGTACCTTTATTGCTGTTAGGGTCAATCGGAACCCTTATTGAACGAAGACACAGAGGACATCTGCCGACATAGGCTGTGCCTGTTTTATTTTGATACAATCGGCCGTAAACGTGGCAGCATGAAAAGTAGACCCCTAAAAATTTTCGTTTTGGTTTATAATTTGAATTTTCTTCGTTCATACTTTTTAATCTTCTTATCTTTTTTAGCACGTTCTTTCTTTTGTTTTTCTAAAGATCGTTTACTCCTGGGCTTAGTTTTTGTCTCAGGTTTTGGCGTGCTGCAAATACTTATTGTTAAAGGATGTATATATTTGTCGCTAAAGTGAGCGTAATCAAATATACTGAACCCGTCAAGTGATAAACTTCTCAATTCATTTATTTGTTTAATTAAGTCGGACTCCGAGCCGTTCATAAATGTTATGAATAAACCTGCGTATAGTTTTGTCTGAGGTGCCTTGTTATTCAAAACCTCTTTCATTAAACCTGATGCCGTAACAGGGTCACAGGTTAAAAATATCGGTGTGAATCCGTCAACATAATTATTTATTGACCAGCGTTTCCAATCCTGCTGTTTCATATCAAGAGCGGCTTGTCTGTTCGGGAATATAACCGCAGTCAAGTTTACATTGTTAGAACGGCATATTTTAGATACGCGTCTTACGAATTCTGTTACTTTACCGCGTCTGTATTCGTTCCAAGATTCCCATAACGGCTCAAATTGTGTTAATTCAACAGGATCGATTCCGTATATAGATTTGTATTCATTTCTTGCGAAATTTGTATATCCCCAGCTTGACAGGTCGCTGCCTGAATACTTAGGATCAATAGCTTGCGGATATCTGATATAATCAAGGTTTATACCGTCAGGCTTATATTTCTGGATTATTTCGCATAATAATTCGAGTAAGAATGATTGCACCTCCGGATTCGCAGGGTCTAAGAAATACCCGTTATGCTCTGCAATTGACGGAGTAGGTTTATTTTTGTCGTAGTCCCTTTTGGTTACGTTTGCCCAGGAAGGGTTTATTGCAACAATATTTTTCGGATTGCTTGCAGGGTTTCTTGCACCTATATAGAAGGTTTCAAACCAGATGTTTACTTTGATATTTCTTTTGTGAGCCTCGTGTATCCAAAAATCAAGCGCATCAAAATTTTCATAATCAGGATTTACCTTCATAAATCCGCGGCTTTCCATTGTTGTGCTCGGGAATATTGTCATGCCGTGGTAATAGGTTTCTATAAAAATGGTATTAATCCCTGTCTTATTTAAAGAGTCCAGAACTTTACAGATTTCTTCCTGAGTTTTAAATGACGGACGAATCCAGACTCCTCTTACTTCATCGCTTTTGTAAGGAATAGCCGAAGCCAGTGCAGTATTAGCGGATTCAATCGCTAATTCCGAGTATTTTTTTACATACAACTTGCTTTTCATTGCTTTGGCAATATAGTTTTCGGCTTTGTTAATATATTCCTGTGTTCTTTCCGCATTGTAGCCGGTATGTGATTGAACATACTTGTCTACAATGTATTTTACTTCTTTTATTTGGCTTTGTGCACTATAAATATAGCTGTCAGATGTTGTATATGCTGTAAGTGTTTTAGTATTTTTATCAACATAAATTTTAGAACCGATTGTAATATTTTGGTTCATCCAGTTTTTGGCTTTCCCGTGCCCGCTGATTACAAGACCGTCTTCAGGGATTAATGAATCTGCGCCGCTTATTTCTGTTACGACATTACCTTTAACAATGGCTTCTGTTCCAAATTCGTTGGTATTTGTTCTTACCCCGAATTTTTTTGTATAAACTGCCATCTGGTTTGCGCCTCGAAAACCCGGGAAGTGGCTGTTTCGTTTATTTGTTGCGGTTGTAGGGTCAAGCAGGTCTATTTTATACGAGCCTTGATTCATGAGAACTTCGTTAGGCTTGATTATATACTGGGTAAAAGCGTCTTGTGCCCATACACCCAAACCTATCATTAAAATACTTATTATTACTATAAATAAAATCCGTTTTCTCATCACATTCCCAAGGCTATATTTATAACACTTTTAATGATACAACATGTTTTTTGAGTTTAAGTCCTCTAATAGTAGGATTTTATTATAAAGTTCAAGCCCGTTTTGTTCTTGATATGCCGATTTGTATGCATCAAGTGCGAGTTTAAAGTTTCCTAATTTTTCGTATACCGAGCCCATTTTCATGAACCTTTGATAACTATACGGGGATACTATTCCTGCCGCTAATTTATATTGATAAAGTGCCTTTCTGTAATATCCTCGTTTGTAATAGTAGTTTCCGAAGGAAAAACTTGCGTACTGATAATTCGGCACAAGATTTGTTGCTTTAAAGAAATTTGACATTGCAAGGGTATCGTTTCCCATTTCATCATACAAAATCCCGAGTCTTGTAAAATAGAAAGGGTCAGACGGATCCATTACGGATAATACGGCATATCTGTTCAATAGTGCCTGAATATATTTTTTTCGGTATTCCTCATCAGTTATTTGTTCAAAATGATTAAACAAAAGATTAGCCTGATCCGCCAATGCATTTTTGTCAATCTTTGAGTAATCAATAGGAACATCATACTCTATACTTGCAAAATTTACAGCCAAAGACATGTTTGGTATTAAAGCTGCAAATATTAACAGAAATAACTTAGTTTTAATCTTGTTCATTGTAATCAATTATATCAAATTTTTATCGATTTTTATAGGGGATTTTATGATTAATCTTATATTTATGACATGTTTTATTATTTTTGCCTTCCTGACAGCTGTTTCTATGCTGATTGCAGGTTATATATTCAGCTACAAATCTCCTGACAGGGTAAAATCCTCAACTTACGAGTGCGGACTTTCTCCAAAGACGTCTGCAAAAGTTAATTTTCATATTCGTTATTTTAATTATTTAATAATGTTTGTCATTTTTGATTTATCGGTAATTTTTTTGTATCCCTTGTTTTCTGATGGGATTGGATATATAAAAAGCCATTGGGGAGTCTTGATTTCGTTTTTGGTAATACTTCTTTGCGGAATATTTGCCGCGATAAACAGAGGTTTTATAGGGAGTGTAAAGAAATGAATATAATTGTTTCAACGATTGATACCGTATTAAACTGGGGCAGGGCAAATTCAATATGGCCTCTGACTTTTGCAACCTCATGCTGCGGTATTGAAATGATGTGTGCATCGGCATCAAATTTTGATATCGCAAGGTTTGGCTCCGAAGTATTCCGACCGTCACCGAGGCAGGCGGATTTATTGATATGTGCAGGTACTATTACTCACAAAATGGCTCCCGTACTATTAAGGCTTTATGAACAAATGCCTGAGCCTAAGTACGTAATTGCAATGGGTGCTTGTACCTGCGGCGGCGGTATGTTTTCCGGAAAAGATGCTTATTCTGTCGTAAACGGTATAGATAAAATTATTCCCGTTGATATTTATCTTCCTATGTGTCCGCCAAGACCCGAGGGACTGTTTGATGCAATATTAAAGCTCCAAAAAGAAATAAATAAAGAATCAATATTGACAAGAAAAGAATTCTTAGACTCACATAAACTCTCCTTAAAAGAGGAAAACGGAATCTTAGTCAGAAAGGATTATGATGAATTGTATTGATATGATAAAAATGAATTTCCCCGATGTTAAAGTATATTCTGATAAAGTTGAAACCGATAATCAGATATACGAGATTCTGGAATATCTAAAGAAAACTTATGAACTTTCTTTTGATATTCTTCTAACCGTTATCGCAGTTGATTATACGGATTATATTGAATTAATTTATCCTCTGTTATCAACTTATATGAATGAGCGGGTTAATATCTCAACAAAAGTTCGGGAGGAGGCAGTATCAGTCACATCACTTTATCCGAGTGCATATTTTGATGAGTGTGAAATATATGACCTCTTTGGAATCTGTTTTGTCGGGAACAAAAAGCTTAAACGTTTATTTATGCCCTCATCCTGGATTGGACACCCTTTGAGAAAAAATTATGAATTGAAAGATACGAGGTTAAGCTGGAATGAATAAAATGACTTTAAATTTAGGACCTCAGCATCCTTCAACCCATGGTGTTTTACGTCTTATTCTGGAATTAGACGGAGAAAGGGCTATATCTTGTGAGCCGGATATCGGGTATTTGCACAGAGGAATGGAAAAAATTGCGGAATCAAGAAGCTATATTCAATATTTGCCTATGGTTGACAGGGTTGATTATTTGTGCGGATTTTTCTATTCGTACGCTTTTTGTAATGCGGTTGAACATTTGAATCATATTGAGGTTCCCAAATACGCAAATTATATTCGTGTGATGATGATGGAATTAAACCGTATAGCATCTCACCTGTTATGGCTCGGAACGTATTTACTTGATTTGGGTGCAATATCGCCGATGTTTTATACGTTTAGAGAGCGTGAATCAATACTTGATTATTTCGAAAAAATTACCGGTCAGCGTATGATGTATAACTATTTTGTTTTTGGCGGTGTAAGACATAATATTCTTTATTTTGAAGATGTGTTGAACATCGTTAATAATATTCTGTTCAAAATAAACGAATACGAAAACCTGATAACGGATAACCCTATATTTTTATCCAGAACCAGAAATATCGGTGTTATCAGTAAATCAAAAGCTCTCGACTGGGGATTGACAGGGCCTAATCTCAGAGCGAGCGGAATATTGAATGATTATCGTATGAATATGGAGATATATGACGATATAGAATATGATATTATTTTAGGGAATGACGGTGATTGTTACAGCCGGTATATTGTTAGAATCTATGAGATGCGCGAATCCGTATGTATAATAAAACAATGTATTGACTGGCTTAAATCCAATAATACCTTTTCTGAACCTGTTAAAATTTCTCTCAATGAGTTTCAAAAAGGTGAGATATATTCTTTTGTGGAAGCTCCGAGAGGATTGACTCTCTGCTACCTGAATTCTGTCGGAGAATCAACACCTTACAGGCTTAAGTGGAGAACAGGCTCTTTTTATTCCACACAGATTTTAAGGGATATTTTAAGAGGTGTTTCCCTG
Source organism: Candidatus Gastranaerophilales bacterium (assembly GCA_944324825.1). Lineage (GTDB taxonomy): Bacteria > Cyanobacteriota > Vampirovibrionia > Gastranaerophilales > Gastranaerophilaceae > UMGS1585. Next base: position 161,912 of record CALUXU010000003.1, on the reverse strand, counting down.
CCGGATATTATGGCGATTTACGGTTCTCTTGACGTTGTGCTGCCGGAGGTTGACAGATAATGAATTTTTTATTGTGTAAATTTGTTGAGGTTTTAAATAGTTTTAACGTATCCGAATACATCGCACTTATTCTGTTTTCGGTATTACCGTTTTTTATAATAATATCTTTTTTGGTTGTGACCGTTATATTTTTAGTTTTATTTGAAAGAAAATTACTGGGGTATTTTACTCAGCGAAAAGGTCCGAACAGAGTCGGTTTGTGGGGGATTTTGCAAACAACGGCGGACGCTATAAAACTACTCTGCAAAGAAAATATTGAGTTACTGTCAAGTGATAAATTTTTGTTTACGCTATCTCCAATAGTTGCCTTTACTGCAATTATTATTCTCTGGTGTATTATTCCGTATAACTCCGAATTTAATATGATAAATTCATCGGTCGGAGTTCTTATATATCTTGTTGCATCGTCATTTCCGATGTTATTCCATTTTTTAGCAGGATATTCAAGCAACAATAAGTATTCAATAATCGGTTCATACAGAGCTCTTGCTCTTACTGTAAGTTATTCCGTGCCGGTTATTTTTACTCTTTTGAGCGTAATTTATATCACCGAATCTATGAACCTTAATCAGATGGTTTTGTTTCAAACCTCACGCTGGGTTGTTTTTAGTAATATATTGGGATTTATTATTTTTTATATCTCATCAATTGCAAAACTGAACCGTTGCCCGTTTGACCTCTCAGAGGCGGAAAGTGAACTGGTATGCGGATATCACACCGAGTATTCCGGCATGAGGTTTGCTATGTTTTTCTTAGGAGAATATGCAGAGCTTTTTGTGATGTGTATGTTGATTTCAATATTATTTTTCGGAGGATACCTGCCGCCTTTCGGTATTTATCTGTCTAATATCTTTATGGGGAATTGTCCTGTATCTCATTATCTTCTATATTTTGAACAAACCTTCTGGTTGATATTAAAAACCTTGATAATCATTTTTTCTATAATTTGGATTAGGGCGACGTTACCAAGATTTACGCAGAAAACTGCTCTTGAACTCTTTTGGAAATACTTAACGCCATTATCAATAGTAAATCTGATTATTATCATTTTAGTGAGGATATAATGATACGCAAAATTTGGGATTCAATAAAAGCTTTAGTAATGGGCTTGGGGACAGTATTTTCTCACCTTTTTAGAAAAACTGTTACGGAAGAATATCCGGAGGAAAGACCGTTGTTGAACGGATTTTTTAGAGGTAAACATCATTTGGAATCTTGCGCAGGCTGCGGATTCTGTAAAAAGGTCTGCCCTTCGGATGCTATCACGATTGTTAAAAATGAGCGGATTGTAGAAAAATATATTATTGATTTAGGAAAATGTATTTTTTGCGGAAACTGTATGTTTTACTGCCCCTCAAAAAGTATGCGGATGACTGATAAGTTTGAACTTGCAACAAATTCAAAAACAAATCTTATGCATGAAATAACGGAGGGGAAAATTAAATGACGTTAAATTCTTTATTTTTTATAATCTTTTCCGGAATTCTTGTTCTTTCCTCAATTTTTAGCATGGTATCAAAAAGGATGACCTATACTCTACTCTGGGCAATGATGGTGTTTTTGATGATTGCAGGCCTGTTTCTCTTACTCGGCGCATCTTATAATGCAATGGTGCAGTTTCTTATTTATGTTGTTGCGATACCCGTATTGATTGCGGTGTCGATAATGTTGATTAACTCAAATAATAAGGAGAATACATTTTTCAGAGGAAAATATTCTCTCTGGGTATTAACAGGCGTATTCTTTCTTGTATTAATTATCGGCGAATTTTTATCACTAAATAATGATTTTTTTGAAATTATAAAAAACTGCTCCGTTTATGTAAACACTTATTCGGATTTATCATCTGTTACGAGAAATATTTTAGGGGTTTATCCGGTATTATTCCTGGAATTTGCATCGGGAATTGTACTTACAATTATAGGACTTAGTCATTATGGGAAATAATATTTTTTATTGTGTTACAAGCTATAACTATCAAATAGTAAGTCTGATTTTATTTTTTATCGGGCTGTTGGGAGTTATATTATCACGCAATCTAATTAAAGTTTTAATCTCGCTTGAATTTATTATGAATGCGGTTAATCTTCTATTTATATCTTTTGCAAGTTATAAATCCGAGCCCTCTTATCTCGGGTATACTCTGGTAATCTTTACAACCGGGATATCCGCTCTTGTTCTTGCTGTCGGAATATATTTTGCGTATCTTCTGAATAAAAAATTCGGAACAATCGATGTTGTTAAAATCTATGACAAATATAAGGAAACAGGTAAATGTTAGAAAATTTTTCTTGGTTTATTCTGGTACCGGTATGGGTATCTGTATTAATTATGGGGGCAAGATTTTTAGATTTGCCGTTTTCAAAAAGAAATATTGTGCTGCTATCTGTTTTTTCAACACTGTTTTCTGCCATTTATTGCGGCATAGGTTTGTTTTACACGTTCCATAATTCTCCGGTTGAAATCACGTTTAATTTTTTATCCGTCGGAGAATTTAACCTGCAGCTTGGTGTTTATGTCGATATGCTGAATACCTTGACTGGACTTGCTGTATCAATAATTACCTTTGTAATATACGTATATTCAGTATTTTATATGAATAACGAGAAAAGTTTTTCCAGATTCTATTCCCTGATGAATCTTTTTAACTCTACAATTCTTGCGTTTATATTTAGTCCTAATCTTTTTCAGATGCTCTTATTCTGGGAAGCTATCGGCGCTGTAAGCTATTTGTTGATAGGCTTCTGGTATGATAAACCTAAAATATCGTGTGATGCCAAAAGAGTTTTTATTGTTAATGTAATAGGTGATATCTGTTTATTTATCGCATTTATTTCTATTTCTGCATTTGTATGCGCGGTGACTGGTGATAACTCTCTGGCTTCACTACCGTTTTCCAACTTAAATTTAATCGTTTCTTCCCTTTGGGCTGCGACGTCGCCGGCATTTTATACGGGGATAGCTATTCTTCTTTTATTCGCGGCGGTTGTTAAATCGGCGCAGTTCCCTGTAAATTCCTGGCTTATAAATGCAATGAGCGCACCGACTCCTGTTAGTGCTTTGATTCATTCTTCTACTCTTGTTATGACCGGAATTTTTTTATTAATGCGAGTGTTTCCTATTGTCGCATCTAATATGATAACTGTTAAATTAATGATATCCCTGGGGCTTATTACCGCGATTATTACTTCAATTTCCGCATTGTTCCAAACAAATATTAAAAAGGTGCTTGCTTATTCGACCTCAGCACAGCTCGGTCTGGTTATGGTTGCTCTCGGGTGTTACAATCCGGTTGCCGGAATTGTTTATCTAATATCGCACGCATTTATTAAAGCCTTGTTATTTATGTGTGCCGGTGTTGTCATAAAAGCGGTTAATAATAAAAATATTCTTTTTATGGGGGATTTTAGAACAACTGCTCCTCTTGCTGCGATAAGTTTTCTTGTCGGCTCAATTGCCTTAACCGGACTCGGGTTCTCGGGTTTTAGTGCAAAAAGTTTGCTGGCTGCTTCTTTCTGTACTTCCCCTGTTCCAGTTATACTGTTTGGATTTGTCGGAATGTTGACAACGCTTTATATATTCAGATTATATTTTATCGTATTTGAGGGTAAACATTCATATAAATCCGACCTGACGGAAGAAATGGATTCAAAATTATATAAGCTTGCATATTCTGCTCTTGTATTTATGTCTCTGGTTGTTATTCTGATGACATTTGCTCTTCCTTCCGGACACGTTAGTTTTATGTATTTGTTTAATATTCTAATGATAATTGCAGCGTATTTTCTGTATAATACTTCATTCAAAATGAAAAAACGTCCGCTTCTTTATCACATAGTTGCAAACGGGTTTTATATAAGTAAATTCTACTCCTGGGCAGAGTTGACCGTATACAGATATTTTTCTGTTGTTATGAATTTTATAGAAAACTATCTCTTTGGCGGTATTGAATATATTGCAAAAAATACCTTTATATTTCTCTCCCGCGGATTGCATAGAATACAGCTGAACAATTTTCAAATATATATTACGTACGGAGTCTGGGTACTCATTTTTGTAATGTGTATATTTATTTCAATTTATATGTTGGTTTTGAATCTATTCGGAGTATAAATCATGTTAGAGATATCGCTTTTAACACTAATATTTTTACCGATTATTGCAGGATTAATAGTATTAACACCGGTATTTTCGGATAATCAGGTTTTTATCCGGCGTTTTTCTGTGTATTTTGCAATTATTCACACGATTTTTTCATTGATGTTTTTCCTTCTTGGACCGAATATTGATGTACGAAACGTTGATTGTATTTCTTGTATATTTGCGCCTGATTTTAAAGCTGCAATTCCGTTTATTGATAACAATATTTTGAATCAAATTGGAATTCACGTTTCTTTCGGAATCGACAGGCTATCTATTTTAATGGTTATACTGACAACATTAATAACAACTTTTACTATTATCGGGTCAAAACTTTATGTCAAAAAACATTTCAAATACTTTTATTCACTTATATTCTTTTTGGAATCAATACTTCTTGGAATATTCACAACAACAGATATGTTTGTATTCTTTACACTCTGGGAGCTTGAATTGATACCGATGTATCTTTTGATAAGTATATGGGGAAATCATAGTGCAAAAAAATCGGCATTGAAATTTGTACTTTATACCTTCGGCGGAAGTTTATTTTTACTTCTCGGTATATTACTGGTTTACTTTACGAACTTTGCCGTTACGGGCGTTCTGACAGCTGATATTACGCAAATTAGTATGAATCGTGTAAACTTATTGCTCCAGCTTATAATATCGTTATTTCTTATAATCGGTTTCGGGGTAAAAGTTCCGATATTTCCGCTTCATAAGTGGCTTGCCGATACTCATACAAATGCTTCTACACCGGTGAGTATGCTTCTTGCAGCAGTATTACTAAAGCTCGGTATTTACGGTATAATGCGTTTTAATTTCGGACTGTTAACGCTGGGTTTTACGGTTCTCTCCCCTGTTCTCGGTCTGCTTGCGGTTATCAATATCATATACGGTGCCGCGGTTGCATATTACCAGAAGGACATAAAACGTATTGTTGCGTATTCAAGTATTTCTCAGATGGGGCTTATTTTGTTAGGGGGAGTATCCTTGACCAATATAGGCTATACCGGAGCCGTGTATCATATGATATCTCACGGACTTGTTGCCGCAGGATTATTTTTTGTGGTTGGGATTATTAAGCAAAGATTCCATACAACAAATATCAATCGGCTGTCAGGAATTGCATCAATTGCTCCAAGATTATACGGATTTTCAATGGTAATTGTTCTATCCGCTGCCGGAATCCCGTTTTTGTCAGGATTTATAGGCGAATTTTTATCAATATACGGGGCTTTGATATCATCGCTTTTAGTATTCAAATTATATGCGGTTATAGCTGTATTTATCTTGATTCTATCTGCACTATATCTTATGAAGCCGGTTCACGAGGTGTTCTTTGGAATACTTCCGGATAAATATAAAAATATTCAGGATATTGCGGTGCACGAGTTTGTTGTTCTGGCTGCAATATCATTTATAATTATACTTCTCGGCTGCTTCCCGTTTGTAATTGTTAATTTCTTGAATGTATAGAGGTATTTATGTTTAATTTTAATAATTTTATTCATTATCTTCCCGAAGTGGTTATTGTTTTTTCAATACTCCTTCAAATCTTTTGTTCAGTATTTAACTTTAAAAGAATAAGCACAAGTATGACTGCGGCTGGACTTGCATTGTCGCTTTATTTTCTTATCTCGGCACAGGTTTGGCCAACGGAGCTTTATTCATTTTTATTCAAAATTATGATACTTATATCTTCTTTGCTTATTCTCTTTCTTAAAACCAAACGGGTGTTTGTAAAATATTCGGGACATTTTAATACCTTATATTTGTTCTCCGTATTGTTTTTATTAATGATTGCGGATTCAACAAATTATCTTTCTTTATATTTGAATATAGAACTCTTTTCTCTTTGCATGTATTTTTTATTTTCGATGGACAAAAAAGCTGTCACTCTTGCAGAATCATACAAATATCTTGTGCTAAGTGTTACGGCATCTGCTTTTATCCTCTCCGGTGCGGCATTTTTATACGGGTTAACCGGAACTTTTTATTTTCAAGGGATTTCTGAATTTATAAATACGGCATCAAACTATTCTTTCTCAACCTATGTAATCCCGTTTTTCTTTATAATAACCGGATTATGTTTTAAACTTGGAGTTTTTCCTTTTGGAAACTGGATTATAGATGTATACAAAAATGTTGATACAAAAGTTGCGGCATTTATATCCACGTCTCCAAAGCTTGCGATATTTTCCGTTCTTGTTAAAATTCTGGGTTCAATGATAACTTTTGAATCCTCATTTATACTGATTTTATTCGCATTATTTACTGCCGGATTTGGAGTTATATATGGTTTGCGCTCTAATAACTTAAAAGAAATTATGGCGGCAAGTTCTTATATAAATATTTCATATCTGCTTATTGCGCTTGCCTTATATACAAAACTATCAATCGCTACAATGCTTTTTTACTGGGCGGCTTATGTTTTTATGAATATAGGCGCCTTTGCAGGTATAATATCACTTGAACATTCAAATCAATACTCAAAAGAAATGGATTTCAGAGGATATTTTTATAAAAATCCACTCTTTTCAATTTGTTTTGCGGTTTGTATAATAGGACTCTTAGGGTTTCCGATTACCTCAGGATTTATTGCAAAAATTTATCTCTTATCCGGGGTTCTGAATTCTGGAATCATTATTCTGCCGGTTATATTGTTTATGATTCTTTTTATGGTGGTTTCTGTATGTTTTTACCTGAGTGTTATAAAAAAGATGTTCGAAAGTATTCCATATGAAAATATGAACGTAATTAAGTGCAGGGCTTCAAATTCGATTGTGCTATATATTTGTACTTTTATGACAATCTGTTTAGGGGCTCTTCCTGCCGGACTTATAAAAATGTGTGAATATATTTCGCTTTATATTTTTGCTTAATAGAACCGGTGGTTTATGCAAAAGTTTTTTCTTGCTTTTTACCTATTTCACATCCCGGAACCATTAGTGCAAGAGGGATAAAACGTGATACAGATTTTGTAAGTATATTATCTTTTTTAATATACTGTGAAGTCATACATATATCATCAAGGTGTGCGGACATATCAGTTAATTCTACCGGTCTGTTATCTTTTTTGTGGAAAATTATCCGGTTAAGTTTGTTCGCAAGTTTGTTTCCTGCAACAATTCCTGCGGCAAGTCCGATAAGCGGAGCGGCAATTCCTATCGGTTTATTCATTTTTGGCAGTTTTTTTGCGGCAGCTTCGCCTAATAGTGATGTACAGTGTACTGTTGCAATTGGTAATACAATATTTGTATATTGAACTAACGCTTCTCTGACTTTTGCCTGACGATTATTTTTGTTTTTATCAAAAATTACTCCGCCCAAAAGTCCACCGAGACAGCTGCCGGCACCTACTACCGGCACCGTTTTAATGTCATATTCAATCTTACCTAAAAAAGTATCCTTGAATGGTGTGGCTAAAATTTTTGACGGTTTAAAAGAGTAAGGCGTTTTTGATAGTTTTGCAAGCAGGGCAAGGCTTCCTATTACACCTAATGCTGTTGAAAACTGGATACCCAATCTTTGGTTTTTACTTAGCCTTTGCGGCTGAGTATTGCTTGTCTGAGGTTTATTCAGAAAGTACCTGCTGTTATTTAATGTTGTAAAATCACTTACACTATTAACCATAACACTACCTGCTTATTATAAAACATATAAATTTATTTTTTTGCTATGTCCATGCTAAAATTAGATTAAATTTGATAAAAGGAGAGGATATTATGAAATTTCAAGAAATAAAAAATAATGTTTTTTATTGCGGATTAAACGATGAAAACAGAGTAATTTTTGATGAATTAATACCTTTGGAACACGGTACAAGTTATAATTCATATCTTGTAAAAGGTTCTGAAAAAGTTGCAATTATTGATACAATGTATCCGCCAAAAACCGAAGAATATCTAAAAAATCTTGATGAAAACGGTATTACAAAGGTAGACTATATTATTGAAAATCATGGCGAACAGGATCATTCAGGGTCTATTCCTGCATTGTTGGAAAAGTATCCAGAAGCAATTGTTGTTACTAATTCAAAATGTGCGGATAATTTGAGAGAAATGTTATTTGTTCCCGATGAAAAGATTCGTATTATAAATGACGGAGAACAATTATCACTCGGAGATAAAACTCTTCAATTTATCTTTGCACCTAATGTTCACTGGCCGGATACGATGTTTACTCATATTATTGAGGATAATATCATATTTACTTGTGATTTCCTCGGTGCGCATTATGTTTTTGATGACGTGTTTGCAAAACCGTCTGAAGAACTTACACACAGCGCAAAAAGATATTATGCGGAAATTATGATGCCGTTTAGAATGCTGTGCAAAAAATATACAAAACTGATTCAGGAAATGGGTGTTGATATAATATGTCCAAGCCATGGGCCTATTTATAACAATCCTTCAGATATTTTGGACTTGTATGCTGATTGGACAAAGGATGAAGGAAAGAATTTGGTGCTTCTTCCTTACGTTTCAATGTACGGCTCAACAAAAGAAATGATTGATTATCTTTCAGAAAAATTGGAAGAAAAGAATATCAAAACTTTAAAATACGATATTGTCAGAGGTGATTTAGGCGATTTGGCAATGGGACTTGTTGATGCAACTACAATGGTATTAGGTACATCAATGGTGCTTGCAGGTCCTCACCCTGCATCTGTTAATATCGCATATTTAGCAGGTGTCTTAAGACCAAAATTAAGAATCGCATCTTTTGTCGGTTCTTACGGCTGGGCAGGAAAACTGTTTGAACCTCTGGCCGAATGCGTTTCTAAACTTAAACTGGATGTCATTGAACCAATTCAAATAAAAGGACGTTTAACAGAGAGTGATTACAAAAAATTGGATAATATGGTAACATCCATCTATGATAAACACAAAGCTTTAGGTTTGGTATAAAAGATAAAAACAGGAGGAAAATAAACCTCCTGTTTTTTTATATTACAGGCAGGAGCCGCCCCGCATCCTGCACCGGTATTTCTTTGGCAGTCAGGGGTAAATAAATTGTAATTCCTTAGCTGCCCAACTGCTTGACTACTTAGCCGCATTTCTTTCTTGGACAGTTGCGTTTTTATATTACCAATTTATCCTTGTTAAGGATTCCGTTTGCTCCGTATGGAATTGTGGCTTTTGTATCTTCGTGCGAGATTTTGAATCCGGATACTGTCGGAATATTTAATTCTTCAGATATTTGGTCGAACAAATAATCAAGCTGGTCAGGGTATTCAACATCAAGGAATTTCCCGAGGACCATGCCCTTAATATTGGATTTGAATTTTTCAATATTCATTAGCTGTGTAAACATTTTATCGATTTTATAAACCGGTTCGCCCAAATCCTCTGCGAAGAAAATAAAACCTTCATCAGGTATAAAATCCATTCCTGCCATTGATACAAGTGATGCAAGGTTTCCTCCCCAGATAATACCCTGTGCGGCTCCTGATTTATGAATTTTATTCCCTGTTAATTCTTGTTTTTGATGCGTAACCGCTTTGAAAAAGCTGTCCATTGTATATTCATCACGTGGTTTTGCACCAAAATCACCTTTAATCATCGGAGAAGAATAAGTGATAAGGTTTGCTCTTTTTAAAAACATAGCGGAAAGTATTGTGATATCCGAGTATCCGCAGAAGTTTTTAGGGTTTTGCCTGATTAATTTGTAATCAATTTTCTCAATGAGTCTTAAAGCTCCGTAACCTCCTCTTGCACAAATTATTGTGTCAATATTTTTATCGGCAAAAGCTTTATGCAGGTCTTCTAACCTTTCAGTATCAGAGGCGGACAAATACCTGTCCTGTCCGAATATGTGTTCTGATAAAACTACATTGTAGCCTTCGCTCTCTAAAAATTCTTTTCCTCTTATAATCGCCTCTTTATCAAGAATAGGCCCTGACGGGGCAATTATTGAAATTGTATCTCCTTTTGTTAAGGGTTTTGGTATAACGTAGCTCATAATATCTCCTTTATGATACAATTATAGCATGAGCGATAATTATATACCTTTATACAGGAAATACAGACCGCAGAAGCTGGAGGAGATTGTAGGGCAGGAGCATATTAAACAGGCTCTCACTAATGCTATAAATCTCGGGAAAATTTCTCATGCATATCTTTTTACCGGCCCGAGAGGAACCGGTAAGACTTCGACTGCCAGAATTCTTGCGAAGTCTTTAAACTGTGTAAACGGTCCGACTGTGAATCCTTGCGGAAAATGTGCAAGCTGTGTTGATATTACAAACACGGTGCCGATTGATGTTATTGAAATCGATGCCGCAAGTAACAGAAAGGTGGAGGATGCTCAAAATATCCTTGAAAAGATACAGTATGTACCTGTAAACGGGAAATACAAGATTTATATAATCGACGAAGTTCATATGCTTACAAATACGGCATTCAACGCTCTTTTAAAGACTCTTGAGGAGCCGCCTAAAAATGTTGTGTTTATTCTTGCAACGACCGAATCTCACAAGGTTTTGGATACAATAAAGAGCCGCTGCCAGAGATTTGATTTCAGAAGAATTACAACGGATGATATTGCAAAGCATTTGAGATTTATTGCAGATAAAGAAAAAATTAAAATCTCAGACGGGGCGCTTTATTCTATTGCAAAGAATTCCGCAGGCGGTATGCGTGACAGTATTGCATTACTGGATCAGGTGAGTATATTAGGTGAATCAAAAGAGATTACCGAGGATGATATAAATAATCTTTTGGGACGTATTTCTTTTGACATTCTGCATGAAATGGCGGAATATATCATTCAATCAAATGCGATTGATGCGGTTAAAATCTTAGAAAAGATTTATAACTCCGGGAACGAACCTGTTCAGATATTGACTAATTTGATGTATTATTTCAAAAATCTTTTAATCGTAAAAAATTGTGATTCACAAACCGCAGTTGACTTAACGAATTTGAATGAAGCTCAATTAAACCTTTTGGATAAACAAAAAGAAGAGCTTGAAACACATCAAATAGTATTTTTGATAGAAAAAACGGCGGATTATATAAAAGAAATTAAAACAACAACAAATCAGCAAATGTGGCTTGAGGTTGCGATTATTGATTTGGCAAATCTTACAAATAATACCAAACTTATCGAACTTCAGAACAGATTGCAGGCATTAGAAGGCGGTACTGTTGTACAGGCACCAATCAGACATATCGCGCCGCCGCCATCTTCTCCGCCTCCGCCGGTACCTTCTAAACCGGTAGAGCCAAAGGAAGAACCTGTTAAAAAGGCGGAAGCAGAATCTGCTACGGAGGAAGAAAAACCTGAACCGGCGGTTGAGTCAGCGAATTCTGATACTGAAGAATTTGCGCCGATGCCGAAATCTAAAATGACTGATCCTTCAACGGATATCAGAACTCTATGGGCTAATTTGCTTTCTCATATAAAGAGTCCTTCAACTCAAGCGTTATTGAAACTTGCGAATCCTGTCAAAATAGCACAGGATGAAGTTGTTATAACCTTCAAACAGGCTATTTTTGTAAAACAGGCAAACGAAGGAAACAAAAAAACTGCGATTATGGAGGCTGCTGATGAGATGTTCGGGCAAAAAGATACTCCTGTCAAAATCAGAACCCCTCAGGATGGTGACGTTGAAATAGGAAAAGTTGCTCCGCTTCCGAAGCCAAAGCCTACAACTCCGCCGGAAGAGAGAAAAACGCTTGCGGACAGTGAACCTAAGGTTTCCGAAGAAGAAATTCAAGAGGTAGAAGAGGCTCGTCAGGTGCAGCCTGAAAAAAAAACTGAACACACGGAAGAATCAACTTTTGAATCCGATCAGAGCAAAATGATTAAAGAGTTATTTGACGGCAAGTATATAAACTAAGTAAGTTTTATTTTGTAAAGATTATATTAATACGTATTTCCCACGGTCTTTTTGTTGTAAAATTATAATCAAAGGAGATATTGTGATGTTATTGGAATTTCTTAATTCAAAAATACACAGAGCAACGATTACGGATTCAGATTTAAATTATGTAGGCTCTATAACAATAGATGCCGATATTTTGGATGCCGCAAATATAAAAGAATATCAAAAAGTCGAAATTCTTGATATAAATAACGGTGAAAGATTTCAAACTTACGCAATTAAGGGTGAGAGAAAATCAAAGATTTTCTGTGTGAACGGTGCTGCGGCAAGAAAAGTTCAAAAAGGCGATAAGGTTATTATTGTTACGTACGGTTATTTTTCGGAAGAAGAATTGAAGAATCATAAACCTGTAATTATCCAAATAGATGATGATAACAATATCGTATAAGGCGGATTTATGGATTTCAGACCAAAGAAAAAGAAGCATAAATTCAGCTTAAGTACCAAAAATATGGGTGTGGATATTGATAAAAACGAGTATCTTACAATAAGCGAATCAGATACAAATTATCCCGAGAAATACTTTAAGAGCAAAGGGAAAAGTTAATGACAGAAATGAAAAGAATATTAATCGTTGATGACGATGATGAAATCAGAGATTTACTTGAGTTTGACGTATCTCAGAGCGGATATTTTGTAGATACGGCATCTGACGGTAAAGAGGGCTTGCAAAAAGCTTTGAATAATTCTTATGATTTGATTCTTTTAGATGTAATGATGCCGAAGATGAACGGGTTTGATGTCTGTAAAAATATCAGACATGCAAAGTTATCAATTCCTATTTTGATGCTTACGGCAAAAGGTACGATTAACGATAAAACAATAGGTTTTGACTGCGGTGCCGATGATTACCTTGTGAAACCTTTTGATATTCAGGAGGTTTTGTTAAGAATCCGTGTTCTTTTAAGACGAAATCAAGTTCAAGACACCAATCCTATATCAAATGAAATTTTACATTCGGGAAATATCGAAATTTTCCCTGAAACATTGGAAGCGGTTATTTTGAATAAAAAAGTTAAACTTACTCCGACCGAGTTTGAGATATTATACTGTCTGATGCAGCATTTTAATAACCCTGTAACCCTTGCGACACTTCTTGATGAGGTTTGGGGTTATGATAGCGATGAGGACGTAAGAATGGTTAGGGTTCATGTCGGCGGATTGAGAAACAAAATAGAGCCTGATCCTAAAAAACCGCAGTATCTTCATACGGTTACAAATGTCGGGTATAAACTGACACCTTTTGGGGAATAATTGTATGAGTATAACAATCCGCGCACCTCGTTTAAAAATAGTCGAACAAATTGCAATTGTTTTGTTTTTTGCGGTTGTTATTCCGATGACTATCAGCGGATTTATTATCAATAATATTAACCAGCAGTCTGTCAGAGGTCAGTTAAAAGTTACGGCAGAATTGATTGCAAATATGGTATCGGATGAGGTTGATGTATTCGAAACAACAGCTTCAAATGAATTAAAACAAATTATTATGACACTGGATTATTTTCCGTCCGTGTCTGCAAAGAAGGCTTATCTGAATAACATAAGAAAACATTCTGAGGTTTATAAAGAATTACTTGTTGTGGATTCCGTTGAAGAATTTAATAAGATTTACGATGCGGCAATTGATAATCAGGAAACAGCAATGATGGCACCGTTGAAAAACGGGAAATATTTGGTTGCAACTTTTGATATACAGGTTTTAAAGGATCAGTTGTTTACACCTCTTGAGGATGATAAACGGCAGATTTATGTTTTAACATACGATAAAAAACTTTTAACCTCGCATAATTACAACGATAAAATTTTCAAACAAACTCTTGCACAATTACCTAAAAAAATGGTGGATAATGAGGCTCAGGTTTTCGGGAAAGTAAAAAACCAGCCGTTTGTGTATCTGAAAAAAGATAATCCTAATATTATCATAGTTGTAAATACTCCCCGTGATATGACAAAAATGACAATTGAATACGGAAGAACAAAGATAATTTTATCCGTTTTGATTGCCTCACTAACCGTTCTTTTTATTGTCGGACTTTACACCTCTTACCTTTATATCAATATAAGACAGCTGTTTAAGGCTATTATCGCTATTTCAAAAGGGAATTACAGACGTCGTATCAGGCTTTTGACTAACGTGTTTACTCCTTACGAAATTATATTTTTATCCTTTGAATTTAACAGAATGGTTAAACAGATAAATAAATCGTATTCAAAGTTGAAGAAAACCAATAAGGAATTAAAAGAGTTAAACGAATTCCGCTCCAATATGATTGATACGGTAAGCCACGAACTAAGGACTCCTTTAACAAGTATTTTGGGGTATACTTCACGCCTTTTGAGACAGGATATTGAAATTGATAAAGAAACACAGCAAAAATCGCTGAAGGTTATCAAGAAACAATCAGAACGTTTGAAACGTATGATTGAAGATTTACTGGTAATTCCTGATATCGAGGATTCAAGAATCAATATAATAATGGATTCAATCTCTGTACCGCCGGTTATAGAAGATGCTATTTTACTGGTAAAAAATGCTTCTTCTAAAACTATCGTAAATCAGGTTCCTGTGGATTTACCTTCTATCTATGCGGATAGGGATAGATTTGAGCAGGTAATTATCAACTTGATTGAAAATGCTGTAAAATATGCGGAGGAGGACTCTGATATATTGATTTCGGCAGGTTGTGAAAACGATAAGGTTTATATTGAGATAAAAAATAAATACCCTCTGATATCCAGAGAAAAATTGAAAACATTGTTTGATAAATTCACCCGTATTGATGATAAAACAACAAGAACTACCAGAGGTACGGGTTTGGGACTATATATCGTAAAAGGTCTTGTAGAGGCTATGGGCGGCGAGGTAAGGTTGTATTCTACCGAGGAGTATGGTTTTACCGTAAAGGTTATATTTGACAGGTCGGAACAGGCATGAAACTGGCAATAGAAGAAGCGCTAAAGGTCAAGAATGATGTGCCTGTCGGGGCAATTATTGTTAAAGAGGGCAGTATTATTTCTGCCTGTCATAATTTGAAAGAAGAAATTCAGGATGCAACGGCTCATGCGGAGCTTCTGGCAATACGTGAGGCATCAGAAAAGCTCGGGCGCTGGCGCTTAGATGATTGCGATATGTATGTGACGTTGGAGCCTTGTCCGATGTGTGCCTGGGCAATATTGCAGGCAAGAATTAAAACCTTGTATTTCGGAAGCTACGATACACAATACGGAGGATTTTCTGTTTTGCATCTTGATCAAACCGCAGGTTCCAATATTAAAATCTACGGCGGGATTGAAGAAATCGAGTGTGATAAATTATTAGAGAGGTTTTTTAAAAATATACGATGATAACGAATATTACGAAGGCTGAACTTGATGAACTTGCACAAAAGTATGATAAAGCTGATTTTATAGATGCAGACCCTATTTCAACCGCACATAAGTATACCAAACCTGAGGAAATAGAGGTTATCGGGTTTATTGCCGCTTTATTTGCATACGGAAGCCGTAAGGTATTTATTCCAAAACTCAATACATTGTTTTCAAAAATGGGGGCTTCTCCGATTGAGTATTTAAAACGGGGAGATTTTTCTAATCTTGACGGGTTTAATTACCGTTTTGCAAAGGAGGAGGATGTCGCGGCGATTCTCAGTGTTTTGTCAAAGTTGTATAATTCGGGCGAGTCATTGGGCTCACTCTTTAAGTATGGTTATGAAACCACCGGTACGATTTTAGGGATGTTTAAGGTGGTTACGGATTATTTTTATTCTAATGCTGAACATGCCGGTGAGGGGTTTTATTTTATGCTTGCTAATCCGAATAAGGGCGGCGCAATGAAAAGGATGAACATGTACCTCAGATGGATGGTAAGAAAGTCCGAAGTTGATTTTGGGATTTGGGACTTTATTCCGAAAAGCGAGCTTTTGATACCTTTGGATGTTCATGTTGCAAGGATTTCTCGCGAAATGAATCTTCTGACAAGAAAAAGCAACGATTTTAAAGCAGTATTGGAGTTGACAAACAATCTGAAACAATTTGATTCTGAGGACCCTGTAAAGTATGACTTTGCCATATACGGTCTGGGGATAAATAGGGTGACTAAGTGATTACGGATTTTGGTAAGTGCGACGGTTGCGAAGCAACCTAGACACGTCCCTGTGAACAAGCTGATGACGTACAGATTTTGCTTTTGCAAAATCGTAACGGAATGCAAAGCTTGTGAACCGCCAATAATCCAAGACAGTGACTGGGTGATTAAGTGATTAAGGGGTGAGTAGTGAGGAGAGGGTAGAAATGTAGTCAAGTAGCTAAGCAGCTAAGCGGCTAAGATAATTTGCACTTTGAATATTACAATAATTTCGCCTAGCTTCCTAACTTCTTAACTACTTAGCGGTATTTCCTTCATCCTCACCCTTCACACCTCACTAAAAACATTCTCCTCCAAATGTATGAAATTTTTGCACGGTTTTTAATTTTGTGTTAATATGAACATGACTTAAATAATATAGTGATATGTACTGCTTTGTTGCAGTAAAAATTGGGTGAGGATTATGAAGGGTTCAACTTTAAGAAGATCAAATATAACAAGAGAAAAAATAGCGATGCTTGAATCGCTTGCAAGATATAACAATGAATATAACAGAGTGCAAAGAACAGATGCTCCTGTTGATAAACAAGAAGAACTTGATGTTTTATGGCAGAATTTTAAAGTTGCATCTCGCCCTGAAAAATCTACAATGGCATTTTTCACTACCGGCGTATTTGTCGGTGTGATATCAACTTTAGTTGTTGCAATTCTTATCAGCCTTGTTGTTGGATATTCCCCGCTGGATGATTTGAACTTGAATCTTTCTAATCCTATTAAGATTACAACAGCAGGTGAAAGCCCTAAGTTTACTTTTATCCCTGCGGATAACAAACAGGAACCTGCCGCTCCTCAGGCTGCTTTACCTCAATCTAAAGAGTACACCGTTCAAGCAGGTGACTCATTAGAAAGTATTGCAATAAGATTCTACGGCGGTTTTGATCAGGCTAAGATTAAAGCAATAGAAGAAGCAAACAAACTTGCTAATCCTAACGCTATCGGTATTGGTCAAAAGTTGATTATACCTATGAATTAATGTTTGATTAAAATTATAGTTTGTCTTATAATTTTACCTAAAGAGGGATGTATTTTATGGAACTAGATATTATCAGACAAACTGATGCTGAGGTTGCAGATTTGATTTCTGCAGAGTTAAACCGTCAGCAGACAACGATTGAACTTATAGCAAGCGAGAATTTTACTTCAAAAGCTGTTATGGCTGCTTGCGGTACGGTTTTAACCAATAAGTATGCAGAAGGTAAACCGCATAAACGTTTTTATAACGGCTGCGACAATATTGACCGTATTGAAGAAATTGCACAAAAAAGAGCATGTGATCTATTCAAAATGGATCATGCCAATGTTCAGCCGCACAGCGGAGCACAAGCTAATATGGCGGTATTCCTTGCTCTGTTAAAACCGGGTGATACTGTTCTTGGCATGGATTTGTCAAACGGCGGTCACTTGAGTCATGGTTCTCCTGTAAATTTCTCAGGCATGTATTTTAATGTTAAAAGTTACGGTGTTGATGAAAACGGTGTAATCGACTATGATGATGTTGAAAAACAGGCAAAAGAACATAAACCGAAACTGATAATCTGCGGTGCAAGTAACTATTCAAAAATTATTGATTTCAAACGCTTCCGTGAAATTGCGGATTCTGTCGGCGCATATTTACTTGCTGATATTGCACATATTGCAGGTCTTGTGGCGGCAGGTGTTCATCCTTCTCCGGCAGGGTATGCACAGTTTGTGACAACAACAACACACAAAACCCTAAGAGGCCCTAGAGGCGGTATTGTTATGTGTGACGAAGAATATGCAAATATGATTGATAAAGCTGTTTTCCCTGGAATACAGGGCGGACCTTTGGAGCATATAATCGCAGGTAAAGCGATTGCTCTAAAAGAAGCTGCATCAGAAGATTTCAAAAAGTATGCAGAGCAGATTGTTAAGAATTCAAAAGCTCTTGCAAAAGGTTTGATTGATAACGGTATGGATATTGTAGGCGGCATGACCGAAAACCATTTGATGACATTAGATTTAAGAAAAACCGGCAAAACCGGAAAAGATATGGCTAATGTTTTAGAGGTTGTCGGGATTACTGCGAATAAAAATACCGTACCTAACGACCCTCAAAGTCCGTTTATTACAAGCGGTATACGTTTGGGCAGTGCTGCCGCAACAACAAGAGGGTTTGATGAAGAGGCAATGGCGGAGGTTGCAAATATCATTTCGGAAGCGATTAAAAATTCCGATAACGATACTAAATTAAAAGAGTTAAGAGAACGTTCACTTGCTTTATGCAAGAAGTTCCCTTTATATGAGTAAAAGAGGATAGGACAATTATTATAAATTCTTTACCACAGTCAAATATTATAGGAGCTATAATCTCGTATATTCTGGGAGTCTTTTTGGTTCCTTTCGTTATAGCTTTCTCTAAAAAAGAAGGGCTTGTGGATTTACCGAACGAAAGAAAAATTCATAAAATACCGGTTTCCAGATTGGGCGGTGTGGCTATCTGGGCAAGTACAATGCTGACTTTTTTGTTCCTTGTACTTCTCAGTTATTACCCGTATGGAAGTTTGGTTTCCGGAATATTGTTGGGCAGCTCGCTGATTTTCTTACTGGGGCTTGTCGATGATGTTTATAACCTTGATGCCAAATTCAAGCTTATTGTACAGATTTTAATAACGACCGTTGTTTACCTCTTAGGGGTAAAGGTTGATATGACATCTGTTTCTACAAATTTGGGCTTAGGGCTTGATTTAGGGTTCTTATCTTATCCGATAACCTTGTTTTGGATTGTTGGTATCAGTAATGCCGTTAATTTTATAGACGGTGTTGACGGGCTTGCAGGCTCTGTTATTACTGTTAACGCAATTACGCTTGCGATTGTTGCGCTTGCTATGCGTCCGCCAAATTCTATAAGTGCTCTGATAGCTTTTATTCTGGCAGGTTCAATGCTGGCATTTCTAACATTTAATTTTAACCCTGCAAAAATATTCATGGGGGATTCGGGGGCGTTATTTTCGGGCTTCTTGCTTGCATCCCTTTCCATAACAGGTGTAATGAAGGGGGCGACCATTGCAATTCTGCTTCCTTTTGTAATCCTTGCGGTGCCTATTTTGGATATAACATATTCAAGCTTGAGAAGAATATTCAAGGGCAAGTCGCCTTTTGTGGCTGATGCAGAGCATATCCATCATAAGCTTTTGAAGGCAGGTTTTTCGCAAAAACGTACCGTTGCGATTATGACCTCTGTTGCGATTATTGCCGGTGCGATTGCTTCGTTATGTGTAAGTAAGATTACAATTATACATTACTTAATTTATATTGTAATTTTGATTGTGTTAATGTTAGTATTAAGTTTGTTTGATATTTTCACAAAGAATGTAAAATAAAAAGGTAGGGAAAAATGGAGAAACAGGAAAAAATTCTTGAAGCGGCAAAAGTTGTATTAGCACAGGAAGACTGCGGTTCAGAACTGCCGATATCTGCTATGCTTGCCAAATCTTCAGTTCCTTTTTCTCACAGACGTATTGCTGATAATTATAATATTATGAAGCGTATATACGGATTTCAGGTTGTTCAGCCGAGAATTTCCAATACGGAGCGTAACCTTTTATACAAATATCATTTCAATACGTTGGAAAACACACCGATTGCTCTTGCAAATGTTGAGCTGGCCTTATTAAAACAGTGGTCAACCTCTGTCGATGACAAATTGAGGGCTGATTCTGATACTTTGCTTCAAACAAGGGTAAAAGAGCTTAAATTTATTTTGTCCAATAAATACGGAATTGCGACGAATGAACTGTTTAACGGATATAAGGCGGTAGAGCTTTATCTTGATGAAATCACTAAGTTTTATTCCGCTAACTAGCAAATTATTTCTTATTTGAGTTTTAAGTTAGTATGATACATTACCCCCCGTTAAAAATGAAATCTATTCCGGAACGATTAATTCTCCAAAGCGGAGAACGTTATACAATGTTTTCTACTAAAGACGGCAAAATATTGGGAAGAATGATTGCAGGCGAAAGACGTTACGGAAAAATTGCGGAAGAAGATTTTGAGTTTTATCCTAAAAAAGAAAATTATATTCATTTGTATATTGTGGGGCTGCTTGCAAAGGTCAAGGGACAAGGTGTCGGCAGAGATTTCATAAAGTTTGCAAAGCATCTGGCAAATAACGAGAGATGCCAGAATCGTGTGACGGTTTATGCAATGAATAATCAGGAGGGTAGTATATTAAAGGCATCGTCGCCGTTTTTTAGAAAATGCGGATTTACCTCATCTGAAAAACCGGGCTTGGAGGATACCGACAGGGTTATAAAAGGTTTAAAACCAATACACGGTGCGTGGTACTGCTCATTACCGATGTATTTGCCGGTTAAATAGTTTTATTCATTAATTATTTTTTGAGCCTTTTTATATGATTTTATTATATTTCTGATTAGTTTTTGGCTGTGTTTATCATCTGTAACAATGTTCCGGCAGCAATATCCGTACGTGCTCCAGTTTGTATTAAACGGTTTTTCTCCGTTTCCGATACGAATAATATCTCTTGCGATTGTTTCTTTAAACCTGTCATCAAAATTTTTATAAGGGGAATCTTGGGCGTATAATTTTTTCATCATGATTTTTTTATAGCTTGTAAGATGCTTCCTTGCATCAATATTATTCGGGATACTGTTGTCCAGCTGATAAAGAACGCTGTTTTTCGGAGAGTATCCGAGTACAATTCCAATCAAATCATGGGCTTTGTTTTCTTTCAGCGGACTTTTTTCACTGATTAATGCTTCGTAAATTGCATCTATATCACTATTTTTATTCATGTTCATTCTTGTTGTAAACAGTCCTTTGTTTTCTTTAATGGTTTCTTTTACCATTTCTTTGTTGAGAATAAAAGTGTTGTCTATTTTCAGGGTTTTGTTTTTGAGTGGTACTTCAAGCTCTCGTCTTACAACGTCATACTTGTCAGTCGGTTTTATAAATTCATTTTTACCGCATAGTACGACACTCGGTTTGCCGTCCATTGCAAAGGTAACAAATGTGTTTCTGTCACCTTCAATATTTTTTAAGAATTCTTCTTTCTCTTCATCTGTTAAATCTTCGGTCAACTCAAGTTTATCAAGATTATTGTCTAGAATATTGTCAACCGTATTCTGATAATTTGTTTCAAATCCTTGCGCAATTCTCGGGGTATGTCTTGAAACTTCAACCAAATCACGTCCTGCCGAAATGTTTGATAAGATGTCATTCCCTGTTGATAGGCTGTCATTAATAAAATCGCAGTGTTTATTAATCAGGCCTTCGGCCTGACGACATCTTGCAATGGTAGCTTGTCCGTATTTTAAGAGAGGATTAAAGTTGACCATAAACACCCACTATTATTCCCTATATATTTATAAAAACATTTGCCTTGAAAAAATTGCCCCAGTATTGACAATAGGAATACGAGAGTTATAAAATATACCCATGGCATTAGTATATTTAAGTTTAGGCTCAAATAAAGGTGATCGTGTCGGGTTTATACAAAAAGCCTCAAGTTTGTTGAACGGATTTGAGGGAGTAAATGTTATTCAATCCTCATCTTTATATGAAACCGAGCCTTGGGGAGTCGAATCTGATAATTGGTTTGTTAATGCAGTTATTCAAGCAAAGACAACGTTGTCCCCTGATGCTCTTTTAAAGCAGTGTCAAAAAATTGAAACGATGCTCGGCAGAAACCGTGAAGAAGAAGGCAAATACGGTGACAGGAATATTGATATAGATATATTGTTTTATGACGATAAAATAATATCTGATTTTTATGACGGGCAGCAGTTAATAATACCTCATGCACATTTTCATGAAAGAGCTTTTACATTGGTTCCAATGCTTGAGGTTGATCCGGATTTTGTTCATCCAGTATTCAAAAAGACTGTTGCAGCTCTTCACGATGAATTAGAGAATCCGGAGATGGTATATTTGTATGGTACAAGAATCGAATAAACCACGGGTCGGGATAATAGGTGCCGGACCGGCAGGGTGTTGTGCGGCATATTTCTTAAAAGATGATTGTTCTGTTGTATTAATCGATTATTCTCAGCCTATGAGGACAATATTACCCACAGGCGGCGGAAGATGTAATCTCGCTTATGCGGAATATGACTTTCGTGAGCTTGTGAAGTATTATCCGAGGGGCGAAAAATTTTTGTATTCGATTTTTTCAAAGTTTTCAACGATTGATACGGTATGGCTCTTTGAAAGATTAGGGGTGACAACTTATGTCCAGCAGGATTCAAGAATTTTTCCGGATACTAATTCTTCAAAAGATATTCAGGATGCTTTTTTACGTCAGTTAAAGACGGTTACAATAAAAAAAGAGCGTGCTTTAAGAATTGAGACTTTAAAAGATAAAATCAAGGTTGTAACGGATATGGATTCGTATTTCTTTGATTCTTTAATTGTTTCAACGGGAGGACATGCCGGTTATGAAATGGTTGAGAGATTGGGTATAAAAATTGTTCCTCCGAAACCTGCTCTGGTCGGGCTTGTGACAAAGGAGAATCTCAAATCCCTCGCCGGTGTGAGTTTGGCTGATGTGGAATCAAACGGTATGAAGGGGGATATTTTATTTACCCATAAAGGTGTTTCGGGTCCTTTGATATACAAAATATCCTCAATTAAGGCAAGAGATAATATGCCGTACAGTCTGGCTTTAGATTTGTATCCTGAAACTTTTGATTTGCAGCAGCTTTTTAACGATAATCCGCATAAGCAAATTAATAACCTGTTATCGGAATTTTTGCCTAAAAAGGTTGTGAATTATATCCTTAAAACCCTCTGTATTGATGAAGAATTAAAATGCCATAGAATAACGGGTGATATTAGAGATTTAATTTTAGAGAATATACATAATTTTACCGTCAATGTTGTCGGGGTAAATAAGGACGGAGAAGTTGTGACGGCAGGCGGTATTGATTTGAACGAAGTTAATCCGAAGAGTTTGGAATCAAAAAAAATAAAAGGACTTTATTTTATCGGCGAAATTCTCGATATTGACGGTTTTTGCGGCGGTTTTAACCTTCAGAACTGCTGGTCAACGGCCTACGTTGCGGCAAATTCTATTTTGGATTCAAATATATAGTCTAAAAAAACTATGTTTTATTATAAAAATATGGTATCATTATTATGTATTATGGCAGTATACTGATGATAAAAGATATTATAAAGCAGAAGGTAAAATTAAATAAACATTATAAAGGAAATGAGGATTTACTGGAGTTTGTCGTTAACCGTGTAATTGAACGTATTTCCGGCGTTATTGAGTCAATTAATGATGATAACGTTGTGAGCAGTTTTTTGGATAAGGCTGTTTCAAAAGCATTTGTCGATATTCTGAAAGAAAACGAGCGCTTTGGTGCTAAACGCTTAAACAGGATTCAAAAGGTCGATTACAAGCAGCTTGTTTTGTCCGTTCCGGAGTGTATTGCTTCAATAGATACAGACAGGTTAAAACAGTTTTATTTAACACTAAGCCGCTCGGATGAAAACGATTCGACAAATTTTATGCAGTTAATGAAATTAAGATACAAAGATAAAAAGTCTTTAGAAGAAATTGCCTCCTCAATGAAAATTTCAGAGGAGGATGTGTCTGAAATGTTGTTTTGTATATCGGATTATGCTAATAAGGTTATGAGTGTATGAATTGTCCAAAGTGTAATGCAGAATTAGAAGAAAATAGTATAAAGTGTCCTGCCTGCGGAACGAGGGTTGGGCGTCTGTGTCCTGCGTGCAGGGCGTATAATCTTATTACAAGCAAAGTTTGCACCTCCTGCGGCGAGGTGTTATTGAAGATATGCTCGAAATGTAACAGTATTAACCTTCCGTCATCAAAATTATGCCGTAAATGCGGAGCAGAGCTTGAAGATATCAAAAAACAATCTGAACAGACAGAAGAAAAACCACCTGAACAACCGGAGAAACCTGCATACAGCGCTAATTATCATACGTTAGCATCTGCGCAGGAAACAATATTGTCATCGATTAAGGCTCAGAATATAAAAGTTATTTCGGTCAACGGGGATAACGAATTCGGCAAAGCCTTCATTTTTAAAAATTTGATGAGAGAAACGGCAAACGCAGGTGTTGCATGGCTTATGGGGAAATGTACTCCGCATACTCAATTGACTCCTCTCGGATTTTTCCAGAGCGTATTGTTGAACCTGTTTAATGTTACAAATTTCTGTTCCAATAAAAAACAGTTAAAACGAGAATCGGTTAAGTTTTTCAAACAGGATTTTGATAACCTTTCGACTACTGAAATTTATGATTTGTTAAATATTTTGTATCCGGAAAACATTGATTTATTCCAGAATATCCAAAATAACAAACAAAAGACTATTCGTATAATCGTAAAAATATTTGAAACTATTCTAGGAAAGATGAATACGGTGCTTGTGTGTGAAAATATTGAGTATATCGATAGTTTTTCTTACGAAGTTTTGAATATTTTGATGATGAATGATTTTATAAGGGAAAAAATTACCTTCTTATTAACCTTCCCTAAGGAACAATCCGGAATCAACTGTATAACGGCGCCTTGTCTGAATGATACAAACTTCGTTGATGTTACGATAATGCCGTTTACCAAAGAACAAATCGAGCCGATATTTAACGCATATCAGCATTTGAATATGTCTGATGATTTGAAATCTAAGATAATGCATTTCGGGCAGGAAAACCCTATTCTTGTAGAGCAGTTGATTAATATGGCATCTGATGCTATGCGTGCAGGTAAAGAAATTAAGCTCTCAAGCGACTTGAAGGAAGTATTGCAGTACAGGTTAATGTTATTGAATGAAACGGATAACGCAACGTATCTTATTCTTTGTGCCGTATCAATACTTGGATACAAGTTTTATCCTATCATATTAAACACAATATTTAATATGAATCCTGAGCAAATAGAAGCAAGTATAATGAAGCTTGTAAAACTTAATTTTATCGTCCCTGCCGTAAATTCCGGGTTTGAATTCAAAACATTAAACATTTGGAACCAGATTATTGATTTGGTTAAGGCGGATTCGGTATCCTTCTTGCCGGTTAATCAGGCTTTGTATCCGCTTGTATCTGAGTACATTTTATCAACCTCTGCCGTTCTCGGCTTTATATCACAGAATTTGAATTTTGAAGAACAAACCTTCGCTCTTTGGACAAAATGTACTCAAATGGCTGCATATATTGGTGATACAGGGCTGTATATTATTCTTCAAAAACAAATATTAAGCATAATAGATAAGATTAATCTTGTTCAGGCGGATCTTGTTAAGCGTACAATATATGCCGAACTCGGTAAGTTAATGGAACCTGAAAATCCACAGCTTGCAATGGAATACCTGACTAAAGCAGTTATGATGTTATCAGAGGCTGATTTTGTTGAAAAAATAGAACTCCTTGGATATCTTGCCTCTTGCTCGATGAAGCTGAAGAATTACCACGGAGTAATTGAATGTGTGAATAATGTTATTCCTTTGATTCCTGATAATTTCCCTGTCGAAATCGCAATGATGAAATCGAGAGAAATTAAAGCTCTTGAATATCTTGGAAACACAGGTGCAATCGTTAATATGATTGATAACGATATTTTACCGTTATTGGAAGGAGTTTTGAATAACAAAGTTGTTTGCAAAACAATTTCTCAAGATGATATTTTTGAAACCTGGATGAAGACTCTGTTGAATCTGGCGCACGCTCTTGTTATTCAGGGGGATAACCGTTCATTTAAAGTTCTGAACGTTCTTTTGAACGCTTATACTACAAATCAGGTTGACAGTAATCAATTCTTAATCAAGATACAAACGACTCTGGCATTCGCTAACACAATGTCAGGAGATATAAGAACGTCTATCAAAATACTGGATGATATCTTATCAAAAGAAGAAGAGATTGAGCCGTTGACCATGTCAAATATAAATCTTATCAGTGTATTGAACAGATACTTTATGAATAAAGAAGATTTGACATACGACGAATTATTCCAGGCAGCACAGTATGCGGATAATATTGGAGATGAGTTTACCAAAAATATTCTGAAGCTCTTCTTAGGGCGCCTGATGCAGGATAGAACATCTGCAAAAGAGGCTGCAAATATATTTATCAAGCAGATAGAATATTTTGCGGATAAGCAAAATGCAATAGGTGTACTTCTTGGCTGGTATTTTATTTCAAAAGCCAAAATGGTTGTAGACGGCCCTGCGGAAGCTCTTGATATTGCAGTTAAGGCTTTAGATATAGCAGAGAGCGCAAATATTACTAACCATTACTTTACACTGCTTCTGGATAAGCTTATCGGTGAGATTTATCTTGCTCTGCAGGATTACGAATCCGCAAAAATGTATATAGAAAAAGCGCTGCTGGTTGCGAAAAATTTCAATATAAAATATCAGCTTGCAGAGTTGTATATTCTTTATTCAAAATATCTTCAAGAGTATGCTTTGACTGTGGTTGATAAAAAAGTTGATTATGTGCTTTCTGCGCAGCAAATGAATAAAAAAGCCGCATTGATTGCTGATGAATTGAAATTGATGTCATTATCATCAGAGATTGAACGTGCGGATACCGTATTGAATTCCTTCTGTCAAATGAACGGAATAGTGCTTAAATAACTCGAGGTTAATTAGTATGAATAATAAAAAACTGGTTCTTGCTTTAGCGGCTGTTTTACTTATGTCACCTGCAGTGTATGCAAAAATGACTAAAGCTGCTCATAATTTGTATAAAATGGCATCTATGTATGAAGAAAAACAAGATTATGATAATGCCGTCAAGTATATAGAAAAGGCTATTGCCGTAAATGGCGACGATTCCGTTCTTTATACCAAAGCTGCCGGTTTATACGCTACGTTAGGAGATAATTCTAACGCTTTATCATATTATAAGAAAGCACTAAAACTGAATCCCGGAGATAGTTTTATTTATGTAAGTATCGGTAATATTCTTCAATCTATGGGTGATTATGAGAATGCGTATAAGGCATACAAGCAAGCTGCAGAACTGGCACCTGAATATAAGTATAACTTTTTAAACCTTGCAAATGTAGAATCTTATCAGAAAAAATATGATGATTCTATAAACGATTATAAAAAGTTCCTTGAATCTTATCCTGAAAACCAATCTGCAAGAGAAGGTATGGCAAGGACTTATTTGGAATCAGGGAATATAGATAGTGCGATAAAAGAGTTTGAATCGGCTTACAAAACCTCTCCTGAATCTTTTAAGGATTATATCAACTATGGAACTGCACTATTCAAGAAGGAAGACTACAATAAAGCCGTGACTGTTTTGAATAAAGCTCTTAATTCAGAGCCTGACAGTGTGAAAGTGTATTCACAGCTGGCATTATCTTATCAGTCATTAAAGAAAAATCCGGAGGCGGAAAAAGCGTTTGTTAAAACCTTTGAACTGGCACCGGAAATGAATGACTTAAGGTTTGATTACGCTAATCTTCTGGCAACAATGGAAAAGAATGATGAGGCTATTGTTCAATACAAGAAATATATTTCATCATATCCGGATGATTCTGATGCGTATAAGAATCTCGCATTGGTTTATAAAAGAACGAATAATATCGATATGGCTTTATTAAATTATGAAAAAGCATATTCTAAGTCTCCATCTGATATTGATATTCAAAAAGAACTTGCGTATTGTTATCACCAGAAGCAGGATTATAAAAATGCTCTGAAATTCTACGATTTGGCGCTTAAATCCACGCCGAATGATTATGATTTGTTGTATTCAAAAGCACAGGTTTTGCATGCCGATAAAGCTTATCTTTCTGCGATTGAAATTTATAAGACCCTGCTTGAAGAAAAAGAAAATGAAGACGTTCAAAAGAACCTTATGTCGGCTCTCATTTCTCTCGGGTATGATTTGATTGATAAGGATCAATATATGCAAGCGTGCCTTTCTTTCGAAGAAGTGCTTGCGATGGATGACAAGCTGGCACCTGCATATTTTGGCTTGGCTTTAGCTAATGAAAAATTAAAAAATGATAAAAAAGCAACTTATTATTTTGAACGTGCGATAGCTCTTGATCCTGATAATGCGGAATATAAAACAGAGTACGAGGATTATAAAACTAATGCAGAAAAACTTGCAAAAACCGCACCTGTTCAGGATGAGGTTACAGAATCAGAAAAGCTCATAATGCAGGGTGATTCCGCATATAAGACTAAAGATTATAAGCAGGCTATTAACGCATATCAAAAGGTAATAGAAATTACTCCTAATGATAAAGAAACTCTATTGAAGCTCGGGAATTCTTACCGTTTAAACAAGAATTTGAGTAAGGCGACTTACTATTATAATGAGGCAATAAAGATTGATAACAATTTTATTGATGCCTGGTTTAATTTAGGTTTAACCTATGCAAATCAACGTAATTTCAACAGTTCGGTAAACTGCTTCGAAAAAGTTGTATCAATAGATCCGGATTATGCTCTTGCATATTATGCGCTGGGGCTTGCCTATGAATATAAAAATGATAATGAAAAGGCAATAGAAAACTATACTAAATATACAACTTACGAAAAAGATAAAAAACTTGTTGATACGGTAAATAACAAGATAATGCACTTACAGCAAATGCAATAGATATGAAACGATTATTTTTAATATTCTGTATATTTCTTATATTTTGTACCGGCTGCGAACAGAAGGATAAGCCGAATATTATTTTTAATTCCGATCCGATAACAATGGATACAATAATGTATCCTAAAAAGGTTTTTGCGGAAGGTCAGAGAATATACTATCTGTTTTTTACACCTGAAAAATTAAAATCAGAATTTATTCGTGTTCAGGTGTTCAAAGCCGGTGATACAATTAACAGAGGCGGTTATACAATATACTGGACAAATGATTACAGGGTAATGCAGCAGAATATGTATTATTACTACAATAATTTTACTATCCACCAAAAGGGCAGGTATGTTATGCAGATATTTTCAATAGATAATCTGGGGAAACCGCTTGCTTATAACGAATTCTTTATCAGATAGTCAGCATAATCAAAATTTGTTGTTAAATCTTTTTTAGTCAGTGTTTCAATGTTTTGTTTTATACGTTTAATCGGTGCTTTGCTGTATATAATCTTAACCGCGTCAATTTCATAATCTTTTTTGGTAATATTATCTATTGCATATTTAATTCTCGGTAACAGTTCAATTTTCCTTGAATCAGCTTTTTCATTAATCAAATATTTAACCGCATTCATAAAATTCTTTTGGCGCTCTAAATCGTAGTTATCCGGAGCTTTTGAGGTGATATATTTAACAAAAGGAATTGATGCTCTGAACTGTTTTTTCAAATTCAAATTCTCGAGAATTCCGCCTGCAAGATGTGCGAGATAGTATTTTGCGGTTAATGGGTCTGCAAGATTCAATACTTCTGATGTGAAATCAAGCGCTTCCTGATTTTCAAATGATGCTTTAGGAAGCTGTTTTAATAAAATATCAAGCGGTAAGTCAATATCTATAACCGGCAGCGGTTTAATTGAAAGCTTTATGATATCGACATACAGTTTAAGATATTTTGGATTAGAAGTCTTTAACTCTTTAAGGTTATCTTTAACCGCATCAATGAACAGCGACAGTCTTAATAACTCGCCTCTCATAATTGAGTTTTGAATTTCATCAGATAAGTATTCCTTTTTATGACTGATTGGGGCAGTCATGTTTATATCGGTTTTAAATTCCCGTTTTATCGGTGAAGAAACTTTGTCTTTTAATTTTGTCATAAATTAATTCCCAATTATATAACAACGAAATCATAAATTTATTGCTAAGTTATTAAAAACTCTTTACAATAAATATGTTATTACATATCAGGAACTCTGACATCCTCGATTTAAACTAGCTTATTTCTTTTTTGTTGTCCTTCATTGACCAGGCATGTTTAGGGCAAACTGTCGCACAGAAGGAGCAGCCGATACATTTGTTCGGATTTACCGAATAATCATCACTTATTGCATTTTGCGGACAATTATTGATACACATTTTGCAATCGACACATTTTTCTTTATCCCATTGAGGCTCCTGAAGTCTGCCATCTCCTGTCGCAGCCAGTTCATAAACTTTATAATCGTCTTCAATGAAGTCCCCGAAGATTCCGCCTTCAACCCAATTTTCTTTCCTGAATTTTGCAACAGGGATTCTTTCCGTTTTTTTATCCGGCGGCAGCGGTACAATTTTTCTCCACTCATTAATATTGAGAAGAGTATCTTTTAGCCCTCTTTTGTCAATAGCTGTCAGGAATCTGTCCATTCCGTTTTCAAGAAAACTGATATCTTCTTGATTCAAATCCTGTACTTCAACACAATCGGCAAGGTCTTTTATCGGTCCTCTGAAATAAATTGTTCCGCCAACCATTCCGACACAGGAGCGTTTCCCAAGAACCGAATCAATATCTGAACAGTCAAATCCGCATATAACGGCTATTCCTCCGCCCATAAACTCAAAACTGTATGAGCCGGTATTTTTTAGTACCCAGAATTCAGGTGCTTCAAATTTCGGGTCAAATTTCATCAGGGCTCCCGAGCGTGTACCTACTCTTCCGGATACGTATATATGACCGCTTGCGGCGCAATGTGCTGCTGTATCTCCGCAATCCCCTTTAACAACAATTTCTGCTCCGGAATTTAACCAGCCTACATCGGCAGGGGTTGAGCCGTTTACAAATATTTTGGTCCCTCGTCTTGCCATTGCCCCGACTCTTTGTCCCGGGTTTGTTATGTTAAATGTTAATGTTTCATCTTTATCCTTTGCCCAGGAGGAGCCGCCGATATCATGCTGTCCGCAGGCATGTATCTCAAAGTCAGTAAATCCTTCGTCTATTTTTGATTGGATTTCCTGCAGTAAATCCTGTGTTGAGATTCTTTCGTTATTAACTATACCTTCTATTGTTATTGATTTCATATTTTTCCTAGCATACGTATTGAATATCTAATCTGTCGGCAACGTTCTTGTCTACGGTAATAAGTGCATCAGAACGTCCGATTGGAAGTGCTGAGCATCCTGTTGCCGCCATTAGTTTTCTGAGTTCAAAATCCGTTGCGATAAAGTAGTTTACAAGATTTTGTGCAACTTTATCAATGTCCAGACGTTTGGTCAGGCATACATCTTGTGATGCGATACCTGCAGGACAAAGCCCTGTGTTACACGCATTACATCTTTCGGTATCGTTTCCGACACAGCCTGCAATTTCTAAAAGTAATCTGCCCGAGAATACCCCGTTTGCGCCTAAACAAATTAATTTAAAAGCATCTGCCGCAAAACTGCCTGTTTGCCCTAAACCGCCGCCTGCAAAAATCGGGATTTCACCTTGTCTGCCCTGATGTATTGCTGCGAGATAGCAATCTCTGAGCTTTGATGTAATCGGGTGTCCGGTGTGGTTTAAAGATATTTCGTGGGCGGCGCCCGTACCTGCTGCTAACCCGTCAAGGAAAAATCCGCCTACAATATTATACGGATCCCTCAAGAGGTTGTTATATACAGATACACTTGTTGCCGATGCTGCAACTTTTATTGCGACCGGCACTTTAAAATTGAATGCCGCATTCATAGAAAGAAACATCTTTTGAACGCTTTCTTCTATTGAATATAATCCTTGGTGTGTCGGCGGACTTAATAAATCGGCTTTTGGAACCCCTCTGATTTCCTGAATATATTTGGCAACTTTGTTTGCCATAAGCATACCGCCGTCACCCGGTTTTGCACCCTGACCTATTTTAATTAGAATTCCTGCCGGATCCTCTGTCATGTCAGGCATTGCATCAATAATTCTGTTCCAGCCGAAGTGCCCTGATGCGATTTGTAAAATCATGTATTTTACATACTTTGATTTTAAAAGTTTTGACGGGATTCCGCCTTCTCCGGTACACATTCTGACAGGGATTCCCATAACCTCGTTTAGATATGCCGTTGCAATTGCCATCGCCTCCCACATTCTCCAGGAAACGGCACCAATTGACATATCTCCCATTATTATCGGGTAAATCCAGTTATTCGGCGGAAGTTTTTTGGTTTCTATGATTGTATCATTTTTTATCTCAAACCCCAGTTTATCCGCAGACAAAACTCTGCCGAACGGTGTTTTTAATTCAAATGTATGTCTGACGGCATCCAAAGACGGGTCAGTCATTTGAGAGATTCTTCCGACTTTTATTTTATCTAACGTTCTGCCTTCAGTATTCAGGTTTGAGCGACCGCCCTTTTTAACCGAATCTGCTTTTGCTGCACGATAGCGGACTGAATATCTGTCATCTGTATTTCTTTTTACGTGAATTGCGCCGTTTGGACATACTCTGACACACATTCCGCAGCCTCTGCAATGCTCTGCAAAAGATATATTTTGTTTTATAACAATAACTTTTTCAAACTTATTTTTTTCTGTTATAGAGCCGGATTTTTTACGTTGTTCAATTGCCGGTTTTATAGCTTTGAATGCGCAAGAGGCAACACATTTACCGCATTGGATACATTTTGATTCATCGTATTCAATAATCCAAGGTAAATCATCTATATGCAATTCGTTAACTGTTACTGCTGCCATCTTTCCACCGTTAAATCGTTATTTACAACTACCATTTCTCTCTCTTTCGGATAAATATCCTGGCGGATATCTCTGTGAGGGAGTAAATCGTTTACGCCTGCAACCTCTGAGGTCATAATGACTGTATTATCGTCACGTCCTATAACAACAGGTCTTAGTTTTTTTGAATCACAGGTACACAACAGTCTGCCGTCAGGTGTTACCGATAGAACGGTATTCGGACCGTTTGTTTCTAAGTGCTCCAGTGATGCTTTTATTCTTAATAAGATATTTTTATCCTCTCTTTTATTAATTGAATCGTAAGAAAGCGGATTTATTACGTGCATAAAGTATCTTAAAGGCCATTTCAGAATTTTGTTTACATAATGCAGGGTGTATAAGAAACATTGTGAATCCGATTCAAAGCCTACATAACCTTTGTATAACCCTTGCTGATACTGTTTATTTTTCTCGTAGAAGGTGTTTTCGCCGTTAACCAAAACGGTATAGCCTTCAAGTACAAACGGGTGTGCCGCGTATCTTACGATATCATAATTTGTGTTTTGTCTGCATTGTGCGGTTACAATCTTGGCACAGGGTTCATCTTTGTCATTCCAGAGTCCGAAGTATGTTCCGATATCCTTTGGGCTCCCGATTTCTTTGAGTGTCAGCATATCAGGCCAGAAGGAATAAATAAACCCTTCGTTATCTTCCTCCAGAGCTTTTCTTAGTCTTAAACTCGTATCAATTAACAGTTCTTCTTTTTCTTCTTTTGTTGCGTATTTATGACTCTTGGGATACTGTAATACTTCAAAAATATAATTTGGCATCGGAGATATTTTTAAACCTTTTTGGTTATTCACATCCGGTGACCATTGAAGAACTCTTGTAAATCCGATGTCGTGCAGAATATCTTCCGCAAGACGTGTTCCTTTAACTGTTGCAGCCATTGAAAGACAAGGCAGGTCCTTGTAAGACTCAAAAATTCCGCCTAAATCCTGCATTACAAATGCAAAACCCGAGTCATCGTGTCCTTCTTGCTGTGAACGCATCAATTTTAAGGCCATTGACGGATACACGTATTTTTTTGATTTAATCGCACCTATTCTACACATCTTTATTATTTTATTCTCTTATTAGGCTTATTGTCAAGGAAATGAAATATTTTTACATTAATAAATATCTTTTTGTTATAATTTAATAACGATGAATGAAGATTTGGACGAGAAAAAAATCACTGCACCGCTGGTCGAAGCAATGAAAACAGCCTTAAAGAATCCTACGTATCAGTTCCACATTCCGGGACATACGAAGGGACAGGGTGTTTATCAGCCTTTTAGGGATTTGGTCGGTGAAAGATTATTGGCTCTTGATACAACTGATGAGTTTGATAATCTCGGAACCTTGAATCCTCCGACAGGGCCTATTAAGGAGGCGGAATTGTTAGCTGCAAAGGCTTTTGGTGCGCAGCGCAGCTTCTTTTTATTAAACGGGTCTACAATCGGGAACCTCGCACTTGCAATGGGAACAACAAAGCGCGGTCAAAAGGTGGTTGTAAACCGTAATTGCCATCGTTCAATTTTGACTGGGCTTATTATGTCAGGTGCAGAGCCTGTTTGGGTGTTGCCTGATAAACTTGATGACTGGTCTATCTGGGGAAAAATTTCTCCTCAGACAATAGAAAAAGCCCTTGCCGAAAATGAAGATGTATCATGTGTTTGGGTTACAAATCCGACTTATGAAGGGGTCGTATCTGATATTGCAGGTATAAGCGACGTATGTAAGCGGTATAATGTTCCTCTCTTTGTTGATGAGGCTCACGGCTGCTTGTGGAATTTTTCGGCTAAACTTCCGACTCCGGCTTTGCAGCAGGGAGCTGATGCGGTTGTTCATTCTCTCCATAAAACCGGCGGCAGTATGAGCCAGACTTCAATGCTGCATATTGCCAAAAAAGATTCCAGAGTGGATATTGAGGTTTTGGAGAGAACTTTAAAACTCTTACACACAACAAGTCCGTCGCTTCTTTTGTTGACGAGTCTTGATGCCGCAAGAGCGCATTTGGAATCAGAACAGGGCAAGGAGCAAATTGAACGTGCAATAAACAATGCGGATTATCTGAAAAATCAAATTGATAAGATGAAAAACGTGTTTTATCTGGATTCAACGGACACTGACCCGACAAAAGTGTTTATAAGAGTAAACGGTCTGTCCGGTAAGAGTTTGGAAATGATTCTGGAGCATGATTATAATATCGAGGTTGAATCCGCGTCGGATATCGGAATTCTGATTCTTTCCAATCTTGGAAATGATTTATCTGATTTTGAGTATCTGGTAGACTGCTTAAAAGAAATTGATAAAACGGATTATTCCGAACACCCTATTATTGATAAAAAGAAGCATATGCCGATGTTAACACCTCAAATCAAGATGAGGTTAAGAGACGCATATTTTGCACCTAAAGAGCTTATAAATAAATACGAAGCAATAGGCAGAATTTCTGCTGAGGTTGTTGCTGAATGTCCTCCGGGTATTGCGATACTGCTTCCTGGTGAACTTATAACCGAAGAACATTTACCGTATTTGAAAGATTATAAAGAAATAGAAGTTATTAAGGGGTAAATGTATTTTAGTGATTAAGTGATTAAGTGACTAATGGGGTAAATGTTATCCTGTCATTGCGAGTGTTAGTAAAGTAGGTCGGATTTACTAATCCGACAGCGAAAATAGGTCTGGCTTTAGCCTGACACCTAGGCTATTCGAGCGTGGAAGAAATTCAGGGGTAAATGAACGAGGTTGGTTTTATAGCCCTCTCCGGGGGAGAGGGTTTGGGTGAGGGTTAATCAAAAAAAATACAAACAGAAGTGTACCCTAAAAAGTGGACAAAAAACTTAGCCTCTTAACTACTTAGCCGCATTCCTCACCAACCCTCACTCGCATCTGTAGTTTTCACTCCGTTCAAACACAGCTGCGGCCTCTCCCCCAAAGAGGCAGAGGTTTTAAAATCTTGGCTAGCAGCCGACACTTAAGCCTGCGCACAGGTTTATCGATTGTCCGGTTACGCCCTTCGCTGTGTCTGA
Source organism: Candidatus Gastranaerophilales bacterium (assembly GCA_944324825.1). Lineage (GTDB taxonomy): Bacteria > Cyanobacteriota > Vampirovibrionia > Gastranaerophilales > Gastranaerophilaceae > UMGS1585. The sequence continues at coordinate 126,070 of CALUXU010000003.1, read as the reverse complement.
TATCAAATATTTCACCATGCCGGCAATCTCAACCGGTTCAACAAACCTTTTTTGAGGGATGCATTCGACAACTTCTTCTTTTGAAAATTCGCTCTCTTCAACGGATGAATTTCCCAAATCCGTTTCTACCCACCCGGGGTTTATTGTGTTTATTGTGATTCCGTATTGTGCAATCTCAAGTGCAATTGCTTTTGTCATTCCGATTAATCCCGATTTTGATGCCGAATAAATACACGCTCCTGCTTCTCCCATAACCCCAGAAATTGAACCTATATTTATAATTCTGCCCCAATTCTTGGATTTCATATACGGCAGCGCCTTCGATATTATATACATCGGAACTTCTAAATTTACTCTTGTGATTCTTTCAATTTCCGGCATGGTTATTTGGTCGGTTTCTTTGTAGATGTATTCCCCTGCATTATTTATGACAACATCTATTTTATTCTCTTCAATATACTCTCCGAGTATTTCTATATCTTTTTCAAAGTCGCATACAAGGTAATTATCATACTGTTTTAACCTATCTTCGCATCTTCCGACTGCAAAAATATTCCCGTCTAAATTGTGTGCGATACATTCTCCGATTCCTTTTGAAGCGCCTGTGATTAATATATTCATCCGATTAACCTTTCAACAACGTAATATGCCATAAAAATACCTGCCGTCGATGCAACAAACGGGGTTGATGAAGGAATTATTTTGGTAAACTCAATCTCTTCTCCCGATTGTGTGACTATATGCTCCACCTCGGATATTTTTTCTTGAACGGCGGCCCTTTCATCGCTTGTAACAACAGTTATTCCCGTTTCTATTCCTCGTTTCTTTAGTTGATATAAAACATTTGATACAAATGGTGCCTTTTTATTGCGGATTTCTGAAATATCAGAGATATAAAGTTTGGTAGGGTCAATTCTGTTTCCTGCACCCATTGAACTTATAACAGGAATCCCGTTTTTTACACAGTATTCCAGAAGCGCAACTTTTGACCTCATTGTATCAATTGCATCAATTACGTAATTTGATGCTGATAAAAACTCATTTTTGACATTTTCTGTATAAAAATCCTGTATTATATTGAGTTTTATACATGGATTAATATCTTTTAATCTTGATTCAAAGAGAGTTGTTTTATTTTCTCCGACAGTCGAATTCAGGGCAATAATCTGGCGATTGATATTTGTTTCGGAAACGGTATCAAAGTCTACAATAGTCAGTTCGCCAACACCTGCTCTTGCAAGCATTTCAACGGAATATCCGCCGACACCTCCGAGCCCGAAAACTGCAACGTGAGATTTAGAAAGCTTTTCCTGCGCTTCCCGTCCCCAAAAAAGTTCGTTTCTTGCAAATATCATTATCTAACGAGACCAAATCCTAATAAAAATACGCAGAATAAGAATACTAAAGCAACGATAGCTGTTATTTTGTTTAATCTTTTTTCTGCACCTTTTTGAGAAGCAAACATTTGTGATGCTCCGCCGAACCCTGCGATTCCGTCACCTTTAGGCGAATGCAGAAGGATTAAACATATAAGTAATAGTGCTGATAAAACTTGTATTGTCCAAACAAATGCTAACATTTTTTCTCCTTTTTAATAAAGTGTGCACGTTTTGAATTCAGTTTGATGTTATCAAATGTGTACAGCCTCGCAGGACGTTTAGAGGTTGATTTTGAAAACTCATCAAGCTCTCTAAGTCCTTCGGTTTGGATAACTTTCTTTCTGAAATTGCGTTTATCCAGCTTCTTACCCATTATAAGCTCATACGCTTTTTGCATTTCTGTCAGAGTAAATTTTTCGTTTAATAGTTGGTATGCAACAGGACACATTTCTAATCTTTCTCTTGTTCTTTTTAAAGAGTATTGAATAATTTCCTTGTGGTCGAACGCGAGAGCAGGTAAATCGTTGACTTTATGCCATGCTACATTGTCTGCTGAAATAACATCTACATCTTCCGCTCTGATTAATGCAAAATATGCACAGGTTATGACACGCGATACAGGGTGTCTGAGAGGATCACCGAATGTATATAACTGTTCAAGGTAAATGTTATCAACGTTAGTTTTTTCCTTGAGTATTCTCATAGCTGCAGCATCCAGGTCTTCAGACATGCGGACATAACCGCCCGGAATAGCCCATTTACCTTTGAACGGTTCATTTTCCCGTTTGACTAACAATACTTTTAAATCATCGTTTTTTATAGTTAGTATAACTGTATCGACAGTGATTTCGTGTGTCTTTGTTTCGTTAAACATAAATCATCCTCAAATTTATTATATTATAAACATGTAAATTTTGAACAGTTTGTAAAAATAATTAAAATTTGCTTTATAAATTATTATGTTTAGTCTATCGTTAATAAGTAATACAGATAACAGGAGAGGGATATATGTACAATGTTGCGATAATCGGTGCCGGACCTGCCGGGATTTTTTCTGCTCTGGAAATAGTAAAGCTTAAACCCGATTGGAAAGTTGTTCTTATAGAAAAAGGGGATAAAATTGAAGACAGAAAATGTCTTTTAAGAGAAGGTTATTCCAAATGTCCTACCTGTAAAAAATGCGGACTTCTTTGCGGCTGGGGCGGTGCAGGTGCGTTTTCTGACGGAAAACTTACCCTGACTCCGGATGTCGGCGGACACCTTGTTGATTATATGTCCAGAAAAGAAGTTGAAGAATTAATTGATTATTCTGACAAACTCTACCTTGAATTCGGTGCAACGGATGAAGTTTTCGGAACAGACAGAAAAACTTTTGATGAGCTTGAACGTCAGGCGGCATTAGCCGAGCTTAAGCTTGTTCATTCCCCTGTCAGACATTTGGGTACCGAAAGAAGTCTTGATGTACTTAAAAATATGCAAGATTATCTTATGGATAAGATTACAATTCTGAACAATGTTTCAGCAAAAAATCTTATTGTTGAATGTGAACAGGTTAAGGGGATTATTCTCGATAACGGAGAAACAATCGAAGCCGAGTACACGATTATTGCTCCGGGAAGAGAAGGTGCGGATTGGCTGACTCACGAGTTTGCAAAAAATAAAATAGGTATGGTTAATAATGCCGTTGATGTCGGGGTTAGGGTAGAATTACCGGCTCCGGTGTTTGAACCTATTACAAATAAACTCTATGAATCAAAACTTATTTATTACTCTCCAACCTTCGGCGATGCAGTCAGAACCTTCTGTATGAATCCGAACGGCGAAGTTGTTCAGGAAAATTATAATGGTATTGCAACCGTTAACGGTCACAGTTACGCAAATATTAAAACCAGAAATACAAACTTTGCACTTCTGGTTAGCGAACAGTTTACGGAACCGTTTAAAGAACCGATTGCCTACGGGCAAAGAATTGCATCGCTTGCAAACATGCTCGGCGGCGGAATTCTTGTACAGCGATTCGGAGATTTACTCGACGGCAGACGTTCAACTCCTGACAGAATCAAATCAAGCATAATAGAGCCGACTCTTAAATGTGCGACTCCTGGGGATTTGAGTCTTGTACTTCCATACAGACAGCTTACAAGTATTATTGAAATGCTTTACGCTTTGGATAAAATTGCTCCTGGTACGGCTTCTCGGTATACACTTCTTTACGGTATCGAGGTCAAATTCTATTCTGCAAGGGTTAAATTAACAAATGATTTAGAAACGGAAGGAGTAAAAAATCTCTTTACAATCGGCGACGGCGCAGGTGTTACAAGAGGTTTGATACAAGCCTCCGCATCAGGGGTGCATGTTGCGAGAGTGATTTGCTCTAGATAGTATTACGTGGTATAATTCGGGGTATGGATAATAAATTTACCGTTAAAGGGATGACAGCTCAAAGAAAACTTATTCTGCAAGGCTTTATATTAAGCACTATTCTTTTGGTGTTTATTGCAGGGCTTGCCGTTTTCAATATTCAGCAAAATCTTAATAACGGTTATAAGAATTTCGGACAAATATTATCCAAAACACTGGCGATTGAAAGTGTTGAAATAACTAAGGATATTCCTGAGGCTGCTAAAGCGGAAACGTTGAGAGCACATTCCGATTCTATTTTGAGAAGTAATGAAGATATTGCGTTTATTGAATTTAGAGATGCAAATTCAAAAGTTATATATTCAAGCCGCGACAGTTACTATAATCAGGCACAGAAGGCTCAAATATCCGTAAGCTCTCCTATGATAGCCAAAACACCATCAGGCTCTACTGTTGTAGGCTCTGTCATGGTCGGATTATCCGGAACAATAATTGATAATATTTCAACAACCACCAGAGCATCGTTGATATTTGCTTTTGTCGTTGCATGGCTTGCGGTTATTGCTATCGTGTTTATGGACACAATCCTTATTACAAGAGAACTTAAACAGCTCCATGAGGGGGTGCAAAAGATTTCCTCAGGGGAATTCGGCTACAATATCGAATGCAAGGATTCAAGCCGCGAAATTCAAGAGCTTTGCGATGCCTTCAACCGTATGTCAAACCGTTTGAGCAAATATAACGAACAAACAATGGAAAGCATTACTTTAGAACGTAATAAACTTGAGGCTGTTCTTATGAGTATTGCAAACGGGGTTGTTGTTTGTGACAACTTTGACAACGTTGTTTTAATCAACGAGCAGGGTAAGAAGCTTCTCGAGGTTGAAGACGAAGATATTATTAATACCAAAATTAACCAATACTGCGATACAAACGGAGAACTCTGTTTCAAAGAAAAAATAGAATTATTTAAGGATACTCCGTTAGACGAGATGGAAAAAGCTCCTCTTACATTCAATATTGAGGTGGCTAAAAACGTTATTAAGTCCGTTATATCTCCAATGTTTTCAAGAAGTGGAGATTATGTAGGATATATCATTGTTCTTATTGATGTTACAAAAGAAGTTGAAATGGATCAGTTAAGAGGAAACTTTATCTCTAACGTTTCGCATGAATTAAGAACTCCTGTGACGGTTTTAAGAAGTTACATTGATACTCTGTATAATTACGGCAACGATTTTGATTTTAATACCCAAAAAGAGTTTATCGGGGTTATGAATCAGGAAATTATAAGACTTAATACAATGGTTAACGATATTCTTGATTTCTCAAGATATGAATCTCAAAATCTTAAACCTGTAATGAAGGAAGAAAATATTGTTGATATTATAAATGATTGTATAGAACAGGTCAAAGTTCTGGCAGAGGAACATCATCTTGTATTCTCTGTCATGGTTGAGCCTGATTTGCCTCTGGTTACACTTAACCGCGAAAGCATAACCAGAGCATTAACAAATATTATATCTAATGCAATTAAGTATTCTCCTGATGGAAAAAGAATAAAAATCAGAGCGGAACGCTCTAGAGTCGGCGACTATTTAGAGGTAAGTGTTGAAGACCAGGGTCCTGGTATTGCAGAAGAATATCAAAAGAAAGTATTTGACAGATTCTTCCGTGTAGAAAACGATACACATACCGTTAAAGGTACGGGGCTCGGACTCCATCTTGTTAAAATTGCGATAGAAAAACATCATAACGGTCAGGTATTTGTACAATCTAAACTCGGCGAAGGCGCAACATTCGGATTTAGAATCCCGTTTGTGCAAAAGCAGGAGGAAGAGGAATACATCTCAGGCGTTGATGTAAGGGGTAATCAATCTAATACGGATGAAATGCCTCAACAAAGCAATAATATGGAGAATAACAACGGATGGGAAATTACATTAGAGAAACATTAACTATGGGTAAATACGAAGATACTGTAAAATTACTTACTTCAAAAGGTAAGTTTTTCGTTGATTTAGGATTGGACAGAACAAAAGAGGTTTTGGCTCTTTTTGATAATCCGCAGGAAAAGATTAAATGTATCCAAATTGCCGGTACGAACGGAAAAGGTTCTGTTGCTGCAATTTTGAGTGCTATATTAACTGCGGCAGGCTATAAAACAGGTCTGTATACGAGTCCGCATATTTTCGAATATACCGAAAGAATAAAAATCAACGGTGTCGATATTTCCCAGGAGGATTTTGCAGATTATATTTCTTCCGTTATTGAAAAGGCTGATTCAAAAGACATTCATCTGACAGAATTTGAAATCCTGACGGTTGCTATGTTTAAATACTTTGCCGATAAAGAAATTGATATTGCCGTATTAGAAACTGGACTTGGCGGCAGATTGGATGCGACGAACGTTGTTTCTAAAAACTTATGTTCTATAATTACTCATATTGATTTAGACCATACTGAGCGCCTTGGTGATACAAAAGATAAAATTGCTTATGAAAAAGCCGGAATTATTAAACCTGAATGTCCGGTGGTTACTTTAGAGGGATATGAAGCAATAAAGAACCGTGCGGATGAATTGAATTCCCTGTTTGTTCTGACTACACCGTATGTTGAACCTGTGTTCTTCAAATCTCTTTCTTTGAAAGGTTTGCACCAGCAAGAAAATCTGGCGCTTGCTCTGGCGGCTATAAGATTGTTGTTCAAAAATATTGATGATAACACAATTATCAAAGGTTTGATGCGTGTTCATCATATTTGCAGATTCCAGTATATCAAAGATAAAAACTTGCTTGTTGACGGTTCTCATAATCCAAATGGTATAAGAGCTCTGGCAGAAAATCTTGATATATATTTTCCTGATATGAAGCGAAGATTTATTTTCGGGTGTTTAAAGACAAAAGATTTTAGAAAAATGGTCGATGTATTATTTAATTTTGACCGTTACGAAGATAATCCGCCTGAAATATATTTCTATCAGTTTGATTCAGAGAGCGCTTGTGCCGTTGAAACCTTACAGGATACCTGTATTTATTTCTCTAAAAAACTTAATTCAATGGACGAGATTGAGTTCTCTGATGATGTTTTGACGGTAATATGCGGTTCATTCTATATGCTTCCGCATCTTATCAAAAAAGAATGGCTGGAATCTTCTGAAGGATAAAGAGGGTAAAATTATTCAATCGTACCTTTAAACTTATCGAAAAAATAGTTAAGTCTGTTTTTGTCGTGCAGGTACCAGAATCCGATTAACGCTTCAAAAGCGGTTGCATGCCGGTATTCGTTCTGGTTGTTCCTGCGCCCGACAGGGATTGAGGTATTTCTTGCTCTTCTTGCAAAGTCTTTTTCTTCGTCGGTCAACTCCTCGTGTATCAATTGGAGCAGCTCTGCCTGATAGCTTGCTCTTACCCGTTCTGTTGTCAGTTTATGCAGAAGCTTTGTATTTTGAGTCTTAAAGACTGTGTATTCTCTGACAAACAGTTCCCAGACGGCATCTCCTATATGTGCGTAATTTCTTAAAGAGATTTCTTCCACTTAACTTAGCAGCTCCTTATACATTTGTAAGTATTTTTCAGAACTTTTCTTCCAGCTGAAATCTGCGTTCATTGCAGATTGGCGCATAGCGTTAAAAGTGAATTTATCCTTGTAAACATTGAGTGCGCAATTTATTGCTTCTTTCATATCCCATCCGTCATAGCGCCAGAACTTGAAGCCTGTTGAATTGTCGAGCGGATAGCCTGTTACTGTATCTTCAAGCCCGCCGGTTGCTCTTACAATCGGCAATGACCCGTATCGCATAGCTATTAACTGGCTCAATCCGCAAGGCTCAAACTTAGACGGCATTAGGAAGAAGTCGCTTCCCGCATAAATTTGGTTTGCCAAATCCCCTCTATATCCGACATACGCTCTGATATTTGAGGTGTTATTAGAAAGCCAGATAAACAGATTTTCGTAATCGTAATCGCCTGAACCTAAGAATATGAAATCCGCATCCATCCCGCGTAAATCATTTTCTGCCTGTCTGATTAAATCAATACCTTTTTGCGGTACGAGTCTGGAAATTAATGCTATAAGCGGTCTGTTCGGATTATAAGGGAGTCCGAAATATTCCAGTATTTTCTTTTTGTTATCTTCTTTTCCTTCAAGAGAATTGACATCATAATTTTTAAACAGGTTCTTATCGGTTTTCGGATTAAACACTTTATAATCAATACCGTTCAGGATTCCGACGATTCTGTCGGTTTTTCCTCTGAGTGTGTAATCCATTCCTTCGCCAAATTCTCCGGTTAAAATTTCCTGAGCATATCTTGGTGATACAACAACTATTCTGTCTGAATAATTGATTGCTCCCTTCATCCAGTTAACTTTTCCGTAGTGTTCGCAGCCCCATTCGTTGAATACAATATCTTTCCGCATATTCGAAAAATCCAGAACACTTTCAAACCATTCGCCCTGATATGCAAGGTTGTGTATTTCAAATACGTTTTTGGCTCTGTTCCAAAAATCATCATATTTGTAATTTGCTTTTATATATAAAGGTATCATTGCGGTATGCCAGTCATTGGAGTGAATGATATCCGCTCTGAAATTTAACTGTTTTGCATATTCTAATGTAGCAAGAGAGAATGCGATATATCTTTCATGTTCATACTCAGGGTCCATCCATTTCGGGTAAACATCATGGAACGGTGTGAAATACCAGTCATTTTGAACAAAAAATACGTTTATATTTGTGTCCGGAAGCTTGCACATGTGAAGCTTGAACTTTTGCGGAGATGTACAAAACGTTATCCACATTTCAGAGTTTTCAAGCTCTTTTATTCCGTATTTTGCTTTATCAATACCGCCGTGTAAAGGAGTAAAAATTGCTATTTCCGCATCTTTTTCTAAGTACTTAGGCAGACTGCCCACAACATCCGATAACCCTCCTGCTTTAGAAAAAGGTGCAACCTCTGCTGCTGCAAATAGAATTTTCATAGTTTATTTCTCCTTTAAGCTTCTGTTGTATTATTTTCGCTCTCTTGCTGATTGGATTCCGCAGGTTGAACTTCTGCTGCCGCTTGCGGTTCCGACTGTGAGTCATCCGGAGTTTTATTAGCAGCTGCCTCCGCTGCGGCTTTTTTAGCTTCAACAGCTTCTTTGTAGCGATTGATATAATCCTCGTAATCTATAAGCATTGACTCAAGATATTTCAGGTTATATCTTTCGCAGCCGTAGTTAATCTTGTATAAAATCGGTTCGATATCAGTATCCAGTGCATTTTGTGCAACAATTATATTTATTTGCAGAATGTAAGAAAGAATTGAAATCAGCTTATCATCAGTATTTGTACGCGTGATAACAACAATATTGTCGCCGATTAATTTTGCGGCCTTATCATATTCATGTAAATCATATTTTAAGTTTGCGATAAACCAGTTTGCAAGAATTGATAAGAAGCCCATACCTGATTTTTGTGAAATTGATGCAACATCAGAGAATATAACGTTTGCTTTGATATCGGAATCAAGTTTTTGATAGCAGTATCCGATAAGCAGGTCGCATAAAAGACTCCAGAAGGATTCCTTCATTGCTCTTGCCATTAGTTTAACTTTATAGATATTTTGTGCAAAGGTATTATAATCTCCGTCAAATTTTTTCCATGCAGCGATAAATGTTCCGACAATCTGTGAAATATTATCCTGTTCAATCTCATTTTCATTGAATTCAAATTCTTCATTGTGTAATAATTGCTGAAGTTGTAAAATGGCTTTTTTGCCCGGAATGTCCTGTGAAAACATGTAATTAATCTTGTCAAAGAATTTGTTCAAGGTGGTATCACAAACTATTACTCTTGCAAGAGCTCCGTAAACCAGAATTGTCATGAAATAGTTTACAAAAGCATCCTTGGATACGTTGCTTTGCCCTAATTGAATAAACAGCTCCTGATTGATTGAAGCAATGATTTTGTCCAGAACCTCAATACATTGCTGGAACTTCCCTGCGTGGAATAAGATTTTGACATTGATACAAGAGTAGAAGAAATATTTTGATTTTACGTTTCCGCCGGCAGCCTCAGCCAGTGCCGGGTTAAGCATACGAATTAGTACGTGATGAAGGCTCTGCTGAGCAAGAATATAGTTTTCACCCATCAATGCGGAATCGAGCATCAGAGATGAGGTGTTCATAATCATAAGGTCATTTTTTCTGCGCATGCATTCATCAAATATAACCTTTGATATTGCGTATATTTTATGTGACGGGTATTTGTTCAGGTATTTGCTTAATGTCCTGTAAATGGTATCTTTAGCGTCTTTGACTTCATCAAGCAGATTTTTCTTTGGTATGCCTTCGATAAGGTTTAAGAATCGCTTGCAGTTCCTTAAATATGCGTTGAAATCACCGTGGCTTAGTGCATATTCTGATAATTCATAAATCGTCATTTGAGATTCGGTTATAAGTCCCAGAGATTTAATAACTGCGATTGTTTTTGCATGAAGTTTTTCAAAAATATTTTTAGTAAGAAGTTTAATAACGTCGTCTGCAAGAAAATCTTTTATGCAGCCCTGCAATAGTCTGTAATTCTGAACTTCGATAATATAATTATTGACGGTTATGAACTTTTTATCGCATAGAGATCTTATTGCATCTCCAAGTTTTTCGATGCCCAAATCGTTTAATATCCCCATTACCATGTTGTTTCCGAGGAATGATGCGTAAGCCAGAATGTAACATTCATTTTCTTCTAAGGATTCAAACCGTTTAACCAGTAATTGTTCTAAGGAGGACGGGAATATAATCGTTTTTTCGGAATTAATTAGTAATTTGTTTTCATGCGAAATGAATACATTTGTATCTCTCAGATACTGCATTGCATGTTGGAAGTACAATGTTCCGCCGAGGAATTGGTCTTTTATCTTTTGGAAATAGAAGGAATCCTTTATCTCCGAAATATCTTCCGGAATTGTTTCAACAAGGCGTTCAAAGTCGGTTTTTGTAATAGTTATTTCTTTATATGCATCCAGATATAATAATTCGTTTATTTCCTTGTGGACAAGGTATGTGTCAGGAACGGTTACGACAAAAGATATTCCCATGCTTTCAAAATTTTCAACCATGCTGATAAAAATTTCTAATGAGGTTTCATCAATCAGGTCAAAGTTTTCGATAAAGATAACAGAACCCTTTTGGGATTCAATAAACGCATAGAAAATTTCCATATACTGCTTTAGTGCATCTTGCGGTTCAATGTTTTCAAGCGGTTTATGGATTAAAAGCTTGTATAAGAATTCATCTTTATCAAATGTATTAAGTTTATTTTGTGTATTTACGTCCAGATTTGCCAATTTGGTGTCAAATCCGAGATAGTACGCGATTAATTCTTTAAAACAGGCGTAAGGATCATATACAAAGCCTTCCGAACAAACAACGTGTAATATTTTCGGGTTTACGGAAGATATTGCCTGCATAATTACAGCAGAGCTTAGTCCAAGACGTGGTTTTGATTTTAGGGTAATAAACACATTTTTCTCTGACAAGAATTCTTTGATTTTTCCCGGTACATCAATTCCTTGAAGTGATAAGAACTCGCATTTTGTTTGTATATCAATAGCTTTATTGGAATACAAGTCGATTTCTGTTTTTTCTTCTGTCAAATCCGTAATTTTAGGAAGTTCTTTAGGTTTTGTTAGAATATTCTGTTTATCTTTTGGTTCATCGTCAACGATAGGTGTCAGCTGCTCTTTTATCGGAAACTCGTAGAATTCCAGTAATTCATCGTTTACCTGTGATGAATATATCATCTCAAGTTTATACTGACGGGAAATAATACTGTTGATATATTGGTCTGTGATTAGCTGCAGCCCGTCTGCGTAATCCTCTTTTTTTGTATCGGTATTAATAAGTTTGATATTTAAACCGGTATTGAAGGATTCGTTATCGTTTTCAAGAGTCCTTTTCAGAATAGTCATTTTACATGCCATTTTAATCCCTTTGGATTTTTTGAACTTGTAGCTGATTTCTGCAACCTTGTTCATCAATTCAATGGCTGATTTGACTGCTTTATTAACGGAGCTGGACATCGAAAATTCTTTGTAATATTTAATGATAAAATTATTCTCAATTAATTGAACTCTGTTATCCTGCTGCTTTCCGTAATTAAAAATAAATGCTTTTAACTTTTTATAGAATTTGTTAAATACTTGTTTGTTTTTGAGTGCCGGTCTGAGCTCTTCAAGGTTAGGGAATGTAATTGCAAGGCAGGCAAATTCATCTGTTTCCGCCTCATTCATGGAAATACTTTTATAAGTACTGAAGCCGCATTTTTTACATATCCCTTTTATTGTCTGGTTGATTTGTCCGCAGTTGTGGCATTTGCTTATGATGACAAATCCGCATTCCGGACACAAAGGTGTTCGGCTGAGCTTGTGGCAAATTGGGCATTCTAATAACAATACCTTCTTACAATGCGGACAAACTTTGTCATGTTCGCTAACTTCATTATTACATCTTGGACATTCCATAAGAGTATTATAGTATTATCATGTAATGATTGCAAGAAAATTAAGCCTATAAAGATTTCAATAAATCTTTAATAAAATCTCGTTTATCTTTGTCTTGTATTCCAAGTAGAATAGTTTTTTCTCTGGATGTTGTTCCGCGTACTATTTGTATGGATGTTTTTGGTATCTTAAAATACTTTGCCAAATACTCGACAACGAACTTATTTGCTTTGTTATCAACAGGCGGTGCGGTTATTTTTAGCCGGATTCTATCTGCATCTTTTATTAATTCGTTTTTGCTCGAATTTGGAATTACTTTTATACTCAGAGTAATCCCTTTCTCTGAAAATTCTGCATAGGGCATGATTACACCGTTCTTATTATTCCGACAACCATCCCCAGAATATATAATTCGTTTAAATCCTCTTCTTTAATAATTCTGGTACTGTATGAAGGGTTGTCTGATTTGATAATAACTTCATCTACGTTTTTTGATAGTCTTTTTACAAAGAACTCATTTTTATAACAAAAAACATACACTTTATTATCAATGATTTGTTCCCCGTCAGAATGCTCAACAATAATTTTGTCATCATCACAAATAAACGGAGTCATGCTGTCCCCTCTTGAATGAATCATTGAATATTTTTTGCTGCGGGAATAGTTGTCAAGCAGCTTTTGCGGAATTGAAAACACTTCCTTTTCTTCCGAAAATACGATTGCTCCGCCTCCGCAGCTTGCAAAAACATCAGGATAATAATCAATGAGTACATCTGATGATGATAAACCTTTTGCCTGATTAGTGATATTTACATTGAAATATTTCTCAACTCTGGCAAGCTCTGATACCGTTAATTCGCTGTCATTTTTTATACGGTTGCTTATGGTTTGTCTTGTGATTCCGAGACTTGTTGCAATCATGGATTGATTTACTGTTGTTCCGAGTGCGTTTGTTAATAGTGTAGTCAGATTTTTTAATTTCATAATGTTACCTTTGTATTTTACATATTGACACATGTAAAATAATATATTACAATAACTATATAAATGTTAAATTATATCTTACATTAAATCATGTAAATATAAATTTGTAAAGATGCTTATTATAAATAGGAGGAGTATTATGAATCTTTTTAAAGATTTGTTTAAAAAACGTGTGTCAAAAAATGACGAAAGAGTATTATATGTTATAACAGAAAAGCTCAAACCCTGGATTGTCCTGAATTGTCTTGAAAAAGAGAATTATATTATAACCGACAGGCAAGCCGAGGAGATTGCGGTTATTATCGTGAAACAGGCGATTTCTCTGGATGTTCTGTCAAAAGTTATTAGTAAAGTAAAAATTATTTAGGTTTGATTAATTTACTGGGAGACCCCGTTTATGAGAGAGATAGATATTAATATACTGCCCCTCTTGCAGAAAAAATTCGGTTATGCAGGACTCGGGTATTATTTGGAATTAATGTGTGAGCTTAAAATAAAACCGAATCATTTAATAGAGTTTTCAGAACTCAACAGGCTTGCCTCTGAGATGAAAACCACGCGCAAAAAGCTTGAGCAGTTTATAAAGTGTTGTACCCAGATTGTTACTAAAGACGGGTATAAACTTCTAACTTGTAACGAGAAATACTTTTGGAGTGAAAAAATGCTGGTCAAAGAGTATCTTGCCAAAAAAAGGAACTGTACAAAGGCTTCCGGAAGGAAGAAATTGTCAGTTGAAAACTGTATAAAAATAGATGATGCTCTAAATGTCCACCTGACAGAAGACCAGCTTAAACGATTGAATAACCGCTTTGGCGTGTTATTAATAAAAAACGCTATTAAAATCCTTGATATGTGGCTCCGGAGAAAATCAAGCCGCGCTAAAAAATATCTGAATAAAAACAGCTATCCGCAATTTCGTGCGGACAGCTGGCTTATCAAGGCGGCAAAACAGTTGTCCGAATGCATGTGTGCCGCCCAAATCAACACCCCTGACGGGGTTATGCTTGTTCATAAAGTTTTGTAACAAAACATATTTATCTGATAGACAAAAGGTATCGCAAAGGTATATACTAATAAAGTAAGGTTAGTAAACCGAAGGGATATTATAAATTTTTATCGTTTTTTGAGCTTATTCCGGCAATCAGGTGTTTTTGACGGATAAGAAAAATAAATGTCTATATGAAATTGTAATAGTTGTAGACTGTCTTTGACAGTCTTTTTTTTTATCTATTTAATCAGTTTAAGGCACATATTTTCAAATACGTTTTGTGGGGACATACCAAGTTCAATCTCTTTTTTTGCCGTTTCAACGTGTTTTATATCTTCTATTAGCGCTATTTGCCCCGGGTTGGTTTTCAGGATTGATAAAATATAATTTTGGATATCTTCAAGGATTTTTTTCGGGGCAGTTTCTTTTGATGCTTCAAAGAGGTTTTGTGCGATATCAAAAGTATTTTCACGTTTAAATCCCCAATAATTTGTGAAAATATTTGTAATAGAATCCCATCTGAAATCGTTTTTTTCTGTTTTGGAAATATTAAAACACTGAGAACGTGATATTATTGTTGATATAATATCCTCTTTATTAACCGTGAGGAATATAAACATAATTCTGTCGTTCGGCTCTTCTATGATTTTTAGCATTGAATTGGCTGTTTCTTCCTGAAAGTTCTGCGGATTAAGCCCTCTGATATTTCCTTCATCATCTTTATCGCAGAAAATAAATACTCTGTAAAACTCCGATGAAGTCATTAACGAGTTTTTAATCATATCAGCCTGTTTAATTGATATAACGGTCTTTGTTTCATCATCAGCCGGTTTGTTATCCATTCTGGTGATTGTAAGTACCGCAGGATGCTGATTCTCTCTAATCCATTTACAATTCAGGCATTGGCAGTTATCCGAATGATCTCCGGTACAGTTTAGAAGTCTTGCGATTTCTTTTGCGATTGTATATTGAGATTCAAGGTCGCTGCCCCAGAACAACAGACTGTGTGCAATCGGAACACCTTTATTATTAAGTTTGTTATTTATTCCTTTTTCAAAATAGTTTGTTAAAAAGGGATATTTATCTGATAATAGCATTTTCGACCTCTGATATTATATCCAGTGATGCACCTGATTTTATTTTGTACTCTGCATCTGTTAATGACTCTTTTAAGTGTACCAGGTTTTTAAGCTGAGTATTTTTAAGTTTTTGGATTGTTTGTTTTACGACAAATTCGTGCTGTCCGACAAGTCTTGAAATTTCTGACGGGCTCATTGTTGAGGATTTAAGTTTTATAAGAATCCATTTTCTGAGCATTGTCTGGGTCGCGGCAAGAATCTCAAGCGGATGTTTTTTGTCAAGGAGCAGCTGCAGTTCTTTCAGCGCTTTCCCCTTTTCATTTTTCATAATATAGTCGGTAAAATTAAATAGATCTTGGTTTGATATACATATTTTTTTGACCATATCCGCTGTGATTTTTTTCTCGGGATATGCCAGCAGCGCAAGTTTCTCTAATTCTATCGCAAATTCTCTTAAGTTATTCCCTATCTGTTCTATCATAATATTTGCGGCATTATTATCAAGGGTAATATTATGTTTTTTCCCTTCTTTGTTTATCCAGTTGATAAGCTCCGCTGTTTTGTAGGTTTTAATTGTCGGGAATTCTTTTGTGTTGTATTTTGATATGGTTTTGTAGATTTTTTTTCTTGAATCCGGTTTTTTCCCTTCGTTTCTCGGGTATTTTGCAACAAAGAATATATCAAGATTTTCTGTGTTATTCTCAAGTGCGGATTCAATTTCTTTTATTTGAGAATCCTCGAGTGATGAAGAGAGGAGTTTGTCACAGTTTATAACAACCATAAGTTTGCCGAACATCATCGGTTGAGTCCTCAACGCGGCGATTAAATCCGGATAAGACGGGTTATCGTAAACAGTATAATTCATGGCAGAAAAATTGCTGTCGAGTTTACTTCTGTAACTCTTTAATTCTTCCTCGATTAAATAGTCTTCATCCCCATAAAAGAAATATACTGCCATAGGAAAATTATAACCAAAAAATTAAGACATATCAATTTAATGATACGTCTTAATTAAACTTATATTTTTATTTATATATTACGCCTCGTAGGAAATATTTGCTCCTGCTTGAGGTGTTTCTTCTGTTTCTTTCGGGGCAACGGTTTTTGCTGCGTTATTTATCTGAGCCAATAATGCTTCACTAATTTCTTCATTTGCCATAATTTCTTCGATACTTAATTGTCTGTCACCGTCAGAATCACCGGCAGAAAATTCAGTGCTTGTTACACCGTATTGTGTTGCTTGGTTCTTTGTCAGGTAATCTACATTGAAATTCTTTTGAAATGTATATTGTGAGATTGTACTCATATCGCTGCTCCCAAAGATTGTTAATTTAATCTTTTATTTTTTTTATTTAAACGTTTATCTCCTCAGTCTTGTGTAGCCTCTAAATTCAAACTTGATTCGTTAACCTGAATCGTAATATTTAAACGTCATACTCAAAAATTTAGCTCCTTTCTTTCGGTTACTTCTTAATAAAGTTTTTTTATTTTTTTTGATTTCAAGCGTTCAAAAAATATTTACAATTGTACATATTTATATCTGTTGTGTTAGAATAGTTGTGACATGATGTGTAAGTTTGCAAAAAAAGCATTAATCATATGTGCAGCATTAGTAACGCTTAATCCGGTGTTTGGGGATGAGTTTAAAAACAGCGTAATTAATTTGAAGCTGGTTAAAGATTCTTCAAACAACGTGAAGGTTACTATTGTGACGTCTAAACCTTACGCTTGTCCTGTTTATGTAAATAAAAAAGCCAATAATCAGTATACGATATTGCTTCCGGAAACCCAGAATTCTATGTGCGGAAAGCCGATACTTGATAATTTATCCGGCATGATAAGCGGAGTTTCTATAAAGACTCAACCGGGTATCTCTCCGGATTGTAAAGCTTATACAAAAATTACTATTACGGCTCTGCAGCCGTTGAATATCTCTGCGACGACAAGTCAGACGATGAGTTCGGCTGTTAAATCTGCATCTCATCCTGTTCCGCAGAAAACGCAAACAACTGCACAAAAAGCCCCTGCAAAACCTGTTGCGAAACCGGTTGAGGCGACTCATAAGGTTGTTGCTGCAAATCCGACAGTTAAACCTGTTGTAATTCCTGGCGGAAACCCGACAGTGGTTAAACCTCAGCCTGCCCCAGCGAAACCAGCTGCGAAACCTGCTGCCGCACCTGTAAAACCGCAGGTGAAACCTGCCGTGAAACCACAAACTCAACAGGCAAAACCTGCTGCGAAACCTGCTGCCGCACCTGCAAAACCACAGGTGAAACCTGCCGTGAAACCACAAACTCAACAGGCAAAACCTGCAGCGAAACCTGCTGCCGCACCTGTGAAACCACAGGTGAAACCAGCCCTGAAACCACAAACTCAACAGGCGAAACCTGCCCCGGCAAAACCTGCTGCCGCACCTGCGAAACCACAGGTGAAACCTGCCGTGAAACCACAAACTCAACAGGCAAAACCTGCTGCGAAACCTGCTGCCGCACCTGTGAAACCACAGGTGAAACCTGCCCTGAAACCACAAACTCAACAGGCGAAACCAGCTGCGCAACCTGCTGTAAATGATAATATATCTGTTCAGAAGCCTGAAATATTTTTGAAGGAGAAAAAGCTGCTTCAAGCGGAAGATAAGGCTGAAAAAACAAAAGTAACAAAAGTAACAAAAGAAAAACCAAAAACTACACAAAGTAATAAAGACAAAAAATCTTTAACAGCGCCTTTTAACGGCTTGATTTCAAAGATTAAAAACAAGAATAATCAACAAATAAAGAATAAAAAGGCTGATAAACCTAAAATAAAGAAAATAAAATCTAAAGAGAAAAAGCAATTCCATTTGCGTTCATCTTTCAATAATTTCATTGAAAAATTCAAACCTGAGCATAAAGCGGAAGTAAAGGCTAAAAAGGAAAATCAAATGATATCTGCTTTTGAAGGGTTTATTTCGCAGGTTAAATTAAGAAATAATCTTGTAAAACTCCTGCTAATCCTATCGGCTATCGGCTTCCCTCTTGCTGTAATATTTATTATTGTTGCGCTTAACCGCAGTATTAATAAAAAGATTAACGAATCCCTAAATGAAAATATTGATGAAAAACCTGAAGAAAACGCTCTTCCGCAAACGGAGCCGGTTGTTCCTGTTATGAGCGAGCAGGTGCAAGAAGAGGAAGAACCGCAGAATGATGTTATAGATGAACATCCGAAAGACAGTTTCTCTGATTATATCCAACAGGATGCGACACTTGATGAAAAACCTATTGATGAAGGTGTTGACACATCTGAAATTCTGCAGGAAGAACCTGTTAAAGAGCCAACAGAAAAGCCGGAAGAACCTTTAGAAGAAGAGGAAGAAGAGTTACCGGAGGAAACTGTTGAAGAGTCAACAGAAGAACTGGAAGAATCTTTAGAAGAAGAGAAAGAAGAGTTACCCGAAGAAACCGTTGAAGAGCCAACGGAAGAACCGGAAGAATCTTTAGAAGAAGAGGAAGCAGAGTTACCCGAAGAAACCGTTGAAGAGCCAACGGAAGAACCGGAAGAATCTTTAGAAGAAGAGGAAGAAGAGTTACCGGAAGAAACCGTTGAAGAGCCAACAGAAGAGCCGGAAGAATCTTTAGAAGAAGAGGAAGAAGAGTTACCGGAAGAAACTGTTGAAGAGTCAACGGAAGAGCCTGTTGAAGATTCTTTAGAAGAGTCGATAGAACAAAATGAAGATGGGATTGAAGAATCTCAAAAAGAGATAGTTGAGGAAGATATTGTTAACATCGATTCTGATAACGATATTATGGAAGAAGAGTTTGAATATTTCAACGATAATATTGAAGAAGAGGCAGAATCCGAAAATATTCAAAACATCAATGATATCATTGATGAAGCTGTGGACACAGAATATACTCCTGACGGCTATATCAATGAATTTGAAACCGATGATGACGATAGTATATTTGAAGAATTGAGAAACAATACCTTAGATTTTGAAGATGAAGCGGATGATGACTCATCTGATAATATCGAAATTGTTGAAGATGATACAACTGATGAAGCTCAACCTGAGGATGCTCTTAAGGAACAAGAGGTTCGAGGAGAATATGAAACAACGGTTGACGGGTTGACTGTTTTGACTCATACTCCTATTGACAGTGTAAGCGGTTTCTATCTTGTTAATTTTGAAAACTTCTCATCACTTATCGGGTACATTAAAGATGAAATATTTGTCCTGAAAACGTTTGATGAATTTGTTAACAACAGTATTTACGTCAAACCGGCAGAGCATCTTGCGGAATCAGTATTCAGATACATCGTAAGAGTCGGAATTTACAAAATGGTGATAGAAGTTACACCGACAAAAATGTCGCATTTGATTGATTTATGATGAAAAAGTTTTTTTTACTTTTATTACTTACAATATTTTTAACGACCGGGTGCACCTCTCAAAAATCAGATATTGTGACTCTCAAGTTCTCTACCTGGGGCTCTGCATCAGAGATGAGTATACTAAAGCCTATTATCGCTGATTTTGAGAAACAAAACCCTAAAATACGTATAGATTTGATGCACATACCGCAAAATTATTTTCAAAAAATACATCTTTTATTTGCATCAAATTTGGCACCTGACGTGATATTTATCAATAATCTGAATTTACCTGTATACGCCAATCATTTAGAACCTTTGAATATTGATACAAATATATATTACAAAGAGCCTGTTGCGGCCCTCTCATATCAGGGTAAATATCTTGCTATTCCCCGTGATGTATCAAATCTTGTGATTTACTACAACAAAGATTTATTTGATATGCATAATGTTCCATATCCTGATAATAACTGGACATTAGAGGATTTGTTGAATAAATCCTTATTCCTTACAAATTCTTCTCATTTCGGAATAAGTTTTGAAGATGATGTTTATTATGCCCTGCCGTATATTTTAACTCTGGGCGGCGATATCAATAATATAAATGCCGGCATGAAGTTTTATAAAAATCTTGTTTATAAATACCGTTCGGCGCCGTCAAAATCAGATGTCGGGTCAAAAACTTTAGGGCAAATGTTTCTGGAAGAAAAAATTGCAATGCATCTTTCAGGCAGATGGCTTGTTCCAAAATATACCGAATCCGCAAAATTCAGGTGGGGTGTTGTTATATTTCCCGGTGTTACTCCTTGCGATGCTTCCGGCTGGGCGATTTCTAAAACGTCTAAACATAAAGAACTAGCGAAGAAATTTATTGAGTACTTGTCCTCAAAAGAAAATATCAAAAAAATGTCAACCTCCGGTTTAATAGTGCCGGCACGAAAAGATGTTGAATTTAAAGACAGAGTATTTTTAGAGGCAATCTCTCATTCCAAAGTCCTCAACATTACTCCCGATTACTCAAGAATTGTTGATAAGATAAACGATTCCGAGTTTTAACAATTCGTTACAAAAAAGTCAATTTTTATATGAGTATATACTTTGTATATATATAGGATAACTACGAGGATAATTATATGGCTGCTTATGATTCCGGTAATATAGATTTTTCAAAATTGTCTGCAACAGATATTGCAACTTTGACTCCTGAGCAAAAAGCAGAGTATCAAAGATGGCAGATTGAACAAAGAAATAATGATATTCAAGCCGGTATTGATGCATCATTGCTCGGCGATAAAGTTAAACTTGCTGAATTGAAAGCAAAGATGGCTGACGGTTTTGCAACCTCAAAGAAATTATTTAACATGTGGTATGATGCAACAGATAAGATGCAATCACAGGCTAATACTGTTTGGAGTGCAAATAAAGAGCTTACAAACGTGAAGTATGAGCATAATATATGGTCACAGGCTGATCAAGCTGCCCAGTCTTATAAAAAAGGGAACGTATCGGCGTTGGACGGATTTTCTGATACAAGATTCGGTTCTCCGATAACAGATGTCGGCGATACTTTCCAGATAACAAACAGAGAAAATAATATTTCAAACAGAACTTATCAGCTTTCTGAATCTATGACTGACAAACAGGCTTACTATGATGAACAGCAAGCTGTTCTTGCTCAAAATAAAAAAGAAAGAGCCCAAATTGACAGTGACTTGGAGCTTCAAATCTGGAGAAATAAAATGACGGCTGATGAACAAGATTATTATACAAAATTGATGGCTCAGCTGACTTTATATAAAAACCAGCAAGATTAAGGTTAATAATTTATTGATTTAATTCATAGAAATATCTATAATATCTCTATGAAAAAGATTTCGATTATTTCGCCAATTAAAAAACCGGAGGATATTGAGGCTTTTATCCCTCATACGTCTTGCCGGGATTTTTATGTTTATCATCATAAGTTTTTTAACAATTATGAGTATTTTGATGAGTTTATTGAAACCGCTCACCGCAACAACTGCCGTATATACGTAAACTTCAAGCACAATATTACCGAAGAAGATTTAATCGAAATAAAAAAAATGATTAAATATCTTAGAAAAACTCAAATTGACGGTATATTCATAAACAGTTTTGCAATTATTGAAGGCATAAAATGTTATAACCTGCCGTTTGAAGTTATTATTGATTCATATTTTGATATTCACAATCTCTCGGGAATTGACTTTGTCAGCAACTTCCATAAGATAGACAAGCTTATTGTGACGGAAGAAATCTATATGAAAAACATTGCAAAGATTAAGAAGTATACTAATCTTTCTCTTGCCGTTGATTCGGATAATCTTCCGTGGTGCGCGGAGGACTTGGAAAAACTTGATGCGATTGATAATGTTGTTATTAAGGGTAAATTTGCATCCTCTGATGAAATCCTTGAAGGCTTAGAGCTTGTCGAAAAAATACTTGATAAGCCTAAGATGTTCAAGTGCCAAAAGTTGCCGTTTAAACACGTAAGGCGAAGTATTTATCAGACAAACCATTTTTCTGGAGATATGATATCTGCTGCCGGTCGTGATTTTAAGTTCAGTCGAAATATTCTTCCGCATCAGTGGGAGGTTAAGCGCTCAAGATTAAAGAAAGAGGTATTGGCTCAGCCGATTAAGAATCTGCCGAGAATTAATCTTCGCTTGACCGAGCTTGCGCAGATTAATCAGGTTAAAGCGTATATCAAAAAACTCGGCTACAATCCGATTTATTCAATAGAATACGGCGAAATTCTCTCCACTGCGGATTTATCCAAGAGCAGCTTTAACGAAATAATAATGAAGGTTAAAAAGTTCTGTTCCTTGAATGAGATAAAATTTCAGCTTTCTACTCCGAGAATTCTTATTGAAAGGGATTTTGACAGGGTGTATGAATACGTGAAAAGCCTTGTATTGATGGAACCGCATCCTGCATCGGTTATTGTAAACAATGTCGGTTATCTCTGGGCATTTATTAACGATTCTGATTTGAACCGTTTCCCTGTTGAAATCGGGCAGGCAATAAACCTCTTGAACAGTATGTCAATAAACTGTTTGAATAACCTGCATCCGATTGATACGGTTGATTTTACTTCTTTTGACAGTGTTGAAAATGTTTTGAGAACAGTTAAAAAGATAAAGAATGTTATTCCGAATAAAAAATATACGATAGCCGGAAACAAACGTATTCCGTCCTCCGGTTTGTGTCCATTGAACAGTGACAGCGCGGTAATATCACGTTTGTCATGCAAAGCCCCTTGTCACAAGGGAAGTTTTGCGCTCAAAGACCCTTCTTTAAAGAAGATTATCCCGTTTACCTGCGATGGTTTTTGCCGTATGCACATGTTTGAAGACAAGGTTATGCAGGATTTTGAGTATGTTGACGAGCTTCTTGCGGCAGGTATTAATGAACTTGTATTTGATTTTACCGACCTTGATGCTTCGTTTATTCCGGTTCTTTTAACCAATTTTTTAAACAGATTCGTTTAAAATTGTTCTGATTTCTTCTCTTGACAACCCTTTGTAATTGATTCTTGATGATGTAATAGGCTGTTTGTAGTCATATTTGTTAATAGAACGTGATTCAACAATGACGGAAGGCGGCAGAATTGACCATTTATAAAGTGCCGTAGACATACGTCTGTAAAATTTATCCAGCCATTGGGATTTCTGTTCCTCGGAGATTGGATTTTTTATTTCGTACTGGAATTTTGCCCCCATCAAATCCCAGTAGTGTTCGTGTTTGTTTTCGATTCTCCAGATGATTTCGTCAAGAAATTCATACGGCATAAGAGCATCTTCCGCAATCAGAGGTTTACCTGTTTTAGGGTCAATTGCAAGCTCTGCGCCCGGCTTTTTCAGAATGATTGCTTCCGGAATCGCATTTTTTTCTTCTCTGTTTTTGTTTAACCATCTTGCAAACGCAAATAATTTCGTTTTCGGAACGTCGGCAATCGGTGCAAAACCGCCTGACATATCACCGTTAATTGTTGCATAGCCCATATATAGCTCTGATTTATCAGAGGTTGCAATCGGCAGACATTTCTCAAATTCGTTGCTGATTCCCCAGAGATACATTGCACGCGCACGTGCCTGTATATTATCCTGTGTAAAAGATTGTTTATATCTGCAATCCCATTTGGATTCCACTTCGCGGAACAGGGTTTTAAACATTTGGTTTGTCGTATCTACCATATCTTTAATCGGTGCTTCAGTAAAGTTGATACCGAGATTTTTTGCAAGAATAGCGGCATCAGAACGGCTTGCGTCGCTTGTAATTTTTGACGGCATACTTATCCCGAACACGTTTTCTTTCCCTAAGGCATCTGCCAGAAGTACCGCGCATACGGTTGAATCCAATCCTCCGGAAAGTCCGAGAACCGCACGTTTAAATCCTACTTTTTTAAAGTAATCCCGTATCCCCTGAATAATTGTTCTGTATGTTCTCTCCAGGTCGTTTTCATATTCAAGCGTGAATACTTTTTGTTCTGTTAATGTTTTTTCTAACCCTTTTGTGAGCGGGTAAATCTTACCTATTTTATAAATAGGATTAACTATCAAAAACTGCTCTTCAAACGATTTTGCCCGTGCAATCAAAGCTCCGTCAGACGAAAAAGTTCTGCTTGAACCCTCGAAGGAGCTGTTATCAATCGCACCCACCTGATTGACATAAACCATTGGAGTTTTGTAGGCATTAGCGGTAAAAGAGAGCATATTGTGCTTAAGCTGTTCTTTTTTGGCTCTGCTTGGAGATGCTGAGCAGTTTATGAAGATATCCGGTTTTTCTGAGGCAAGCTCTTCTATCGGGTCTTTTGAGTACAGGGTTCTGTCAAAGAAGTCTTTGTTATTCCAGCAGTCTTCGCAGATAGATATACCGTATTTGATATTATTTATTGTGATTGTTTTGTCGCAGTCAATAACATTGTCTTCGTCCAGAAGGCAGAGTGTTGAATCCGGCTGGACTCCGACCACCGGCGACGGTTCTATGTATCTGTAATCGTTGAATTCCGAATAAGTCGGAAGCAGCGATTTTCTGACGATTCCTTTTATCTCTCCGTTTTGAAGGATTGCGACAGAGTTATAGTAGCTTTTTCCTGTTGTCAGATTGTATTTTCTAGGCTCTATAAACCCGACAAGCGCAGCCGTTGAACCGGTTATTGCGGCAATCTCTTTCAGCCATTTTATATTTTCTTCTACAATGATAGGGTGTCTTTCGATTGTATCTTCAATCGGGTAGCCCATAAGAATAAGCTCCGGAAATATAACCATATCAAGGTTCATTGCCTGTGCGCATTTTATATATTTAACAACTTTTTTTGCGTTGTATTCAATATCTCCTGCAATCGGGTTGATTTGTGCAAGTCCGATGTTCCCTTTGTCATATTTCGATATTATATCTCTTATATTGGAAGTTATTTTGTCTTTCAGTTCGTCCGATGCGTTGATTTTGTTTTGCAGAATACAATCCAAAATTTCTGATAGAGAATACAGGCTGTTTTCGTTACCTTCTATCGATAAATCTTCCGCAAGTGTTGATATTTCATTTTCGTTTAAAACACTGTAATCAATCATTGTTTACATAACTCCTTTTTGGCAGACTTCCACAGTTTGTCATACTCTTCAAACGAATATTCCTCCAGCGGTTTGACGGATAGTTCTTCCATTTTTCTGAACCGTTTCATGAATTTTTGATTCGCTTTTAAAAGCGCCTGTTCCGCATCAATTTTATACCATCTTGCAAGGTTAACGGTCGCAAATAATATATCTCCCATTTCATCTTCCATTGAGGTTTTATCTTTTGATGCAACAGCTTCTTTAAATTCTTCGTATTCGGATTTTATACAGTCTAAAAGTGTATCTACTTTATCCCATTCAAATCCGACTTTCACGGCACGTTTACTGATTTTTTGTGCGGCAACTAAAGCCGGAAGCGATTTTGGAATCCCGTCCATTTGGGATTTTCTGTCTTTTTTCTCTTCCTGTTTCAGAATTTCCCAGTTTTTTATAACCTCGTCGGGTGTATCCGCTTTGGCGTTTCCGAAAACATGCGGATGTCTGTGAATCAGTTTATCTTTTAATTCTTTTGCGACATCTTCGATATTAAATTCGTTTGCTTCTGATGCAATCTGTGAGTGCAGCAGCACTTGCAGAAGCACATCTCCGAGTTCTTCTCTGAGATTCGGAATATCACCTTTATTTATTGCATCAACTGCTTCGTATGCTTCCTCTAACATGTTAGGTCTTAATGATTCGTGGGTTTGGGCTCTATCCCATACACACCCGTTTTCGCTTCTTAAAACCCGTATTACTTCTATCAATTCTTCCAAATTAGGATAATTCATGACTCCCCTCGCTTTTGTTTTAATTTTATTATTAATAGATTTTAATAGCAAGGGATATTTGGGCAGGGTGAGGAGTGAAGGAAATGCGGCTAGGTAGCTAGGCAGTTAAGCAGCTAGGTAAACAGTGTCATTTCCCTCTCCTTGAGGAGAGCGGATTTCTGTACGGACGAAGTCCGGATAGCGAACAGATGAACCGACAGTGGCAGAGCCACGAAGGTGACATTCTGTGAGCGTGGAAGAAATCCAAGACAGGGTAGGGTGAGGTGTAGGGCTGGTTGGTTGGATATACTTGACCAAACGAAAGTGAATAGTGAAGGTAGAACGCGGCTAGGCAGCTAAGTAGTTAGGCTGTTAAGCTAATTGGCGCTCCGAATATTACAATAATTTCGCCTAGCTTCTTGACTTCAAGGCTACTTAGCCGAATTTCTCCTATTCACTTCTTAATCACTTAATCACCCAGTCACCTAATCACTTTTTTATTATTAACTTTTGTAAAATTTTTCCTTAAAAATAGCAAAAATAATGGATTACATGCGTTACAATATGTGTGTAGAACCTTTTTGGAGTGTGTGATATGTTAGGAGTTCAAAACAATTTACCAGTCAGTCATCCGGTAAAGTTTAAAGGAAATGATGACTATCTTGAAGGTGAAGCCCCGCGTTATATTCCGGAACCTTATGAAGAGGCTGATGAGTATGTAAAACCTGAATTTGATCCGGACGAAATTAACGCAGAACGTGACAGAAAGATGGCTGAGTACGAACGAACTCAGGCAGATATGAACAAATTCGCAGACAGTCTGGATAAGAACCCTGGCAAATTATCAAAAGGTTTAGGTAAAGTTGTAAGATTTGGTGCAAGTGTCGTTGGTCTTGCCGGTACTTTTGTTCTTGCAAAATACGGAGCAAAAGTTTCTATCGGAACTCTGAAAGGGCTTGCAAAATCTAATGTCGCAAAAGATATTGTGAATGTCGGTAAATCAGCATTCGAACCAATAGGAAAAGGTTTAAAATCAATCAAAGCATCATTAAATAAAGTTGTCGGCAACCCGATTGTTGAAGGATTCAAAAAATCAAAAATCGGTCAAAAAGCCGAAAAATTTATGGCTCAAGAAAACGTTAAAAGTTTTGTAGATAAAGCTAAAGGTTATAAAGAAGCTGTTAAGGTTCTTGCAAAATCCGTTAACGGAGAAAAAGTTCAAGGTCTGGCAGAAAATACACTTGCAGCATCTGCAACCGCATCAGTTGCAATCGATAACCTTGCAGGAAGAAACAAAGATAAGTCAAATTTAGATTTGGCACTCGGAGTTTCAGGAGGTAACAAATAATGAACGGAGTTAATTCTACATACGTCGGTGTTCCTCACAGAGGAATCTCTCCTGAAAAAGTTCAAAGAGCAAAACAAACAATAAAAGATAATTCAACAGAAATGGCTGTAGGCGGCGGTGTTGGAGCTGCAACTTTCCAAACGTTGAGAAACGGCTCTAAAGTCGGTAACAGTATTACAAAATTGATTCAAGAATCAAAGGTTATTCAAGCTTCTAACAAAGCTAAAATCTTAAAGATTTTTGAAAAAAGCAGATTTTTAAGAAATCCTGTAATCCAAAAAGTAGCAGGTCCTTTAGCAGGCTTTGCAGGACTTTCCGCAGTGGTTGGTTCAGCTACTAAAATCGCTGATACTTGTCAGTTCCTCCGCGGGGCTTCTCAATCATAAAAAGTTTTTATTAATAAAAAAGACCTCTTAATTTTAAGAGGTCTTTTTGTTATCTAAAGTGCATTAATTATTTTGTTGTTTGAATAAACAAACTGATTAAATCATTTAATGCACCATATTGTTTTTGGTAGTTTTGTGATTGTTTTTCTAACGATGCAATTTGTTTTTTGTATTCTTGAATAGTTGCTTGACATTCTTTTGCTGATTCTTTCAGGTTATCTTGAACGTCTTGCGCTTCTTTAAGAACACTTTTCATTGAAATACCTAGCGCTTCCATTGTTTGTTTAATAATTTGTGCACCTGTGTGTCTTGTAACACCGCTTGGAAGCTGTGAAATTAATTTTTTCAATATAACGATATTTGCCGGCATTTCTAAATCATTAATTTCCGGTGTATATCTTGAAACCTGCGGTTCTTCATCAATAAAATTATCGAGATTAATGTCCGCAAATGAATTTGTCTGGATAACTTCATTAACCGGTTCAGGAATTGATTCCATGATAGGTTCTTCTTTTTCTTCTTCTGCAAATATGTCAGAATCAAAAGTTTTTATGTCAGAAAAATCCATGCTTTCTGCCGGTTGTTCCATCGGCTGCCCGACCGTTTCCGCAATATTAGGAATAAGTCCGTCAACCGCTGTTGTTGATGGTTGTTTTACTTCCGTAATATTAATATCCCCTTCTGATTGTTTTTTCAGTGCTTCTACAATTTTTTTCCCTACACCGTCATTTAATTTGTTAGTCAAAGTTTTAACCCCTCTTTTGATGTTTCCTATGGTTATTATAATAAAAAATATTTTTTTTATACATAAAAAGTAAACTTATGTGAATATATGTTTTAAAAATTGAGAATTAAAAGTGTTTGTACTACAATAATTATTAATGTAGTGACCGGGTTGGAATTAAAAAACTTACCGGTAGTGTATAAATTAAGGAGAATTTTAAATGAAATCAAGAAACTTTTTGTTTACTTCGGAATCAGTTACCGAAGGACATCCGGACAAAGTATGCGACCAAATCTCAGATGCTATTTTAGATGAGTTTTTAACAAAATACCCTCAATCAAGAGTAGCTGCTGAAACATCTGTTACAACAGGTATGGTTTTAGTATCAGGTGAAATTACATCTGATTGTTACGTTGATATTCCGTCAGTTGTAAGAGATACTATTAAGAATATAGGTTATGTCGGCGAATCAAGCGGCGGATTTGATGCCAATACTTGTGCAGTACTGACAAGTATTGACGAACAGTCTGTTGATATCGCAGGCGGTGTAAATAAAGCTTTGGAAACAAGATCAGATAATTCTGATACATCTTCTCTTGAAACAGAAAATATCGGTGCAGGCGATCAGGGGATTATGTTTGGTTACGCTTGTAATGAAACACCTGAATTGATGCCGCTTCCTATCAGCTTGGCTCATAAATTGTCATACAGACTTGCTCAAGTGAGAAAAGAAGGTCTTTTATCATACTTAAGACCGGACGGAAAATCACAGGTAACTGTTGAGTATGTTGACGGTAAACCGTCAAGAATTCATACAATCGTTTTGTCAACTCAACACGATCCTGAAATTAACGGAATTTCCGATAACAAACAAATTCAAGAAATTATAAGACGTGATTTAAAACAACTTGTTATTGATTATGTCTTTGAAACAGAAGCTATCAAATTAGACAGCGAAACAAAAATCTTAATCAATCCGTCAGGAAGATTTGTAATCGGCGGACCTCAAGGTGATGCAGGTTTGACAGGACGTAAGATTATTGTTGATACTTATGGCGGTTACTCAAGACACGGCGGCGGTGCATTCAGCGGAAAAGATCCTACAAAAGTTGACAGATCGGCTGCTTATGCATCAAGATATGTTGCTAAAAATATCGTAGCTTCAGGTCTTGCTGACAAGTGCGAAATTGAACTGGCTTATGCAATCGGTGTTGCAGAACCTATTTCAATATTCGTTGATACCTTTGGAACAGGAAAACTTTCTGACGATGAAATTTCTAATATCGTTAGAGAAAACTTTGATTTGAGTCCTATGGCTATTATCAAACAGTTTGATTTAAGAAACTTACCTGCTAAAAACGGCGGCAAGTTCTATCAAAAACTGGCTGCTTACGGTCATATGGGACGTACTGATATTGTTGTTCCTTGGGAAGCAACAGACAAAGCAGCAAAATTAAAAGAATATTTACATACAAGCTGCTGCGTGTAGTCTTGTAATAAGTTTTGTAAAAGGAGTTAACGAAATGTTAACTCCTTTTTTTATTCTTATATGTATGGTAAAATTTTTATTAGTAGTACGTACAAAAACTGGACGAGAGGTAGATTTAAAAGGTTAGTTAATAACCTTATCTAATATACTTATGGGGAACGAATCAGCTGCAGAAAAGACCGAATCGGCCACACCCCGTCGAAGGGAGAAGGAGCGCGAAAGAGGTAATATTTCAAAAAGCAGGGACCTTGCTGCCGCATTGGTCATGACTGTTTCTGTTGCCCTGCTTGCGCTTATGGGTAAGTTTATATTAGACAGAATGCTTGATTTACTTCGTTATACATTTACCAATATTCACCCAGATACAGTGTGTACCGATAATATTATGGGGATTCTTGCTCCTTATTTGCAGGCATGTGCAGGGGTTGTTTTGCCGTTCCTGTTGACTTTGGCTCTTGCTGCATTAATAATTGTCAGACTAAATATCGGGCATGTTTTTGCAATGGAAAAGGTTAAGTTTGATTTTAATAATATCTCTCCAAGGCGTATATTAGACAATGCAAAACGTTTATTTAACCCGTTTGAACCGCGGTCTATGGTTGAATTTGTAAAATCGCTGATTAAGATTGCAGTTGTAGGCTCCTGCGGTTACGCGACAGCAAACAGCAGAAAAGATGAACTCTTTGCAATACTCGGGGCTGACCCTGCAACGGCGCTCGGGGTTATATGTTCTATTCTGATTAAGATGTTAATCAACATGTGTATTGCAATGATTATTCTCGGACTTCTGGACAAAAAATACCAGGATTGGGAATACGAAAAATCAATCAAGATGACGAAACAGGAAATTAAGGATGAATATAAGGATATTGAAGGGGATCCTAAAATTAAATCTAAGATTAAATCTATTCAAATACAGATGTCCAAACAGCGCATGATGTCGAATGTTCCGAAAGCGGATGTAGTTGTCACAAATCCGACTCATTATGCTGTTGCAATTAAATACGATAAAACAGTTGCGCCTGCGCCGATTGTTATCGCAAAAGGGATAGATTATGTTGCGTTTCGTATCAGAGAAATCGCAAAGAATAATGATATCCCGATAGTCGAAAACAGACCGGTCGCAAGGGCTTTATATAATACGGTTCCGGTAGACGGAATTATTCCGTCAGATTTGTACGTGGCTGTTGCCGAAATATTAGCATACGTTTATAATAAGAAAGGGAAGTAGGTAGTTGGATTTAAGTAAATTAGCTCAAATCTTAAAAAATGATGATATCATCCTCGCAGTGGGGTTGGTCGTTATCGTTTGTATGATGATTATACCTCTTCCTGCCTTCTGTCTGGATATATTGCTTACAATAAATATATCCCTTGCGGTTATTATTCTTCTTGTATGTTTATACACTCAAGAGCCTTTGGATTATTCGTCCTTCCCGACAGTTCTTTTGATTGCTACCTTATTCAGGCTCGGTTTGAACGTATCTTCAACAAGATTGATTCTTTTATACGGGGAGGCGGGAAACGTTATCCACTCCTTCGGGGAATTCGTTGTCGGCGGTAATTACGTTGTAGGTTTTGTAATATTCATTATCCTCGTCTTGATTAACTTTATGGTAATCACAGGCGGTGCAACCCGTGTTGCTGAAGTATCCGCAAGATTTACCTTAGATAAAATGCCCGGTAAACAGCTGAGTATTGATGCCGATTTAAACGCAGGGATTATTGATGAAGAACAGGCAAAAGAGAGAAGACGTAAACTGGAACGTGAAACGGATTTCTACGGTACAATGGATGGTGCTTCCAAGTTCGTAAAAGGTGATGCCACTGCAGGTATCATTATTACGATTGTCAATATTGTCGGCGGTTTGATTATCGGTATGATTCAATTAAAAATGGATCCTGCAACCGCGCTTTCTACATATACAATTCTGACAGTCGGTGACGGTTTGGTATCTCAGGTGCCGGCACTTTTAATCTCCACCGCAACAGGTTTGATTGTGTCCCGTGCGACCGGTAAGGACGAATCGTTATCAAAAGATATTGATAACGAAATGTTTTCTGACCCTAGAATCCTGGGTGTTCTTTCCGGATTATTAACAGTTCTCGGTATTGTTCCCGGCATGCCGACACTGCCGTTTTTGGCAATCGGTGCAGCCTCCGGTGTAGCAGCATTCTTCAAGAGTCGTACTAAGAAAGAAGAAATTAAAGAAAAAGAAGTTAAAGAACAAAAAGTTGAGCAAGAAAAGAAACTTGAAGCTAAGAAGGATAAGAAGGCTTCAAGAGAAAGTATTATGCAGCTTTTGAATGTCGAAACAATAGAGATAGAAGTTGGTTACAGACTCGTTCCGTTATTAAATATTGAGATGGGCGGAGATTTGCTTGAGCGTATTGCTCAAATCAGACGTCAGACTGCTCTGGATTTGGGGATTATTCTTCCATCTATCAGGGTGCGTGATAACCTGCAATTAGCACCTAACACATATCAAATCAAACTCAAAGGTGTTGCTCTGGAATCAGGTGAAATATATCCGGACAGAAGCCTTGCGATGAATGCCGGAGGAAGTGCAGAGGATATTGGTATTCAAGGAATACATGCCGTTGAACCTGCATTTGGGCTTCCTGCTCTCTGGATTGAGGAAAGGTTTAAAGACGATGCAGAGCTTGCCGGTTACACTGTTGTAAGTCCTTCTGCGGTTGTATCTACTCACTTGACAGAAGTTATCAAGAAAAATGCCGCAGAAATCTTATCGCGTGCTGATGTTCAACAGCTTATCAATAACCTTAAAACTGAGGTTTCGGAAGAATACGTTGCTGACGTTATGAAGGATGTATCCGTATCCGATGTTCAACTGATTATGCAAAATCTGCTTAAAGAGCGTGTTGCTGTTCGTGATTTGAAAACTATATTAGAAACAATAAGTATCCATGCGAAGGTTAACAAAAACCATGATTACTTAACCGAACAGGTCAGACAGGCTCTTGCAAGAAATATTTGCAAGCAAAATCTTGCTGATACAGGTGAGTTATTGGCTGTAACCCTTGCGCCTGATGTTGAAACGACAATAGCTAAAGGTGTAAGTCCTGACGGTCAAAACCTCACACTTGATCCTGAATTTACAAGACGATTACTTGATACTTTAAATACCGAACTGGAAAAGGCTATTACAACTACAGGAAATCAACCGGTTATCCTATGCTCCTCCCCTATTCGGTTGGTATTTAGGCGTTTAATTGAAAGAACCTATCCTCAAATTGCAATTATGTCGTATAATGAAATTACACAAAATGTAAAAGCAAAATCGGTAGGTATAATAAGAGTTCCCGTTGCTAAAAAATAACAGAAAGGTGATAAAATGCGCGAATTATTGAAGAAAGATCAAATAGTTACAATTGTTCCACATGATTTTAAAGATACTAATAAAGGAAAAGTTACAGAAGTTTCAATGCAGGGTTTCAAAATGAAGCTCAAGTATGTACCTAGAGGTTTAATGCAAAGACATATTTGTGATTTTTATTCTTTGACGGATAACGGGTATCTTTATTTTGAATCTTATATAAAGGATTTGAACGGAAATGAAGTTTCTATTGCGAACCCTAAAAAACACAGATTTCTGCAGCGCAGAAAGTTTACCCGTATCAAGTTCCTGGAAGATTTAACATTAGAACACGAAGGAACCGTACATAAGGTACGAACCCTGGACCTTTCTGCCGGCGGTATGAAGCTCAGAACAAAAGAAAATATCAATATTGAATACGAATATAACGTTACTATTCATTTGAATGATGAAATTGAAGTTAATTGTAAATACCAGCTTATAAGAGTTGAAAAAGGCGATGACGGTACTTATACAATCTCCGGCCGCTTCACCAACTTGAGTAACGTTGATAAGATGTCATTAGTTCATTTCTGTATGAAGAAGAGTATGGAAAACGATAATAAGTAGTTATGCCTGCAAAAAATTATAAAAAAAACAAGCAAAGATTAAAAAAGAGTACGTATTTCAGAAGGTTTTTCTGTATATTTTTTACCTGTATTAACCTTTTGGTAATAGGGCTTATTGTTATTCTTAAACACTGGGCAATTGATTACTATTCGGTCAGTGATGCTCTGAGGCATATTTTCCCGGGGATATTGTTCCTCGGAACATTCGGCTGGCTTGCAGGGTTGATTCTTGATAACCCTAAAAAGAATCTGGTTATTGACTACAAAGATTTGATTTACGAAGAATTGATAAGAGCAAACGCAAAAATAACACCTGAAGAATTGGAAAGAAAACTCCAAATTGTAACGAAAGAACTGCCGCCTGAAGAAGAGGAGGAAAACTTTGCATTTGAGGATGCGGATTTTGATTTGGGTGAATCTAAGATTGAGTTATAGATATGGGATTTGATAAACTAAGACATAACAAATACAGAAATATTTTATTCACAACACCTTCTCACAGTCAAAAATTCTGTATTTTAAATAAATTCCGCCATTTCTACAAGTATGATGTATCGGAAACTGATACTCATTCCCCTGAAATTATGCTTGAGGAGGCAGAAAAATATGCATCAGCTATGTATGGTGTCAGGAAAACAAAATTCTTGACGAACGGTTCAACATCAGGAATCATAATTTCTGTTATGTCGGCTGTCCAAAAGGGCGATAATGTCCTTTTATCATCTAATGCTCATCAATGCCATTTGAATGCTGCAAAGCTTGCAGGTGCAAACCCGATTTTTTACGACTTGCCTCTGAACGATTTCGGTGTACAGTCTGCGGTTGATGCCGGCATGTTGGAACAATATTTTCAAAATAATTCTGTTAAAGCTTTGATAGTAACGTCACCAACCTATGAGGGGTATGTATCAGATATAAAATCTTTGAAAGAATTATGTCAAAAATACGGCGCATATTTGATTGTGGATGAGGCGCACGGTGCATTATATCCTTTTAGTGACGAACTCCCGCAGTCTGCCGTTCAGTATGCGGATTTTACCGTTCAATCCCTTCACAAAACCGCAGGCGGACTCAATCCTACAGCTCTTTTGCATATAAATTGCAATTGCGAAATCGTTGATATTATTTCAACCACTTCGCCTTCATATCCGCTTTTGATGTCGATAGAACGAAATATTCGTTATCTGGCATCCTCTCAAGGGAAAAAAGAATTGAATAAACTTATTGAAAATCTAAAAAGTTTCAGACGTGATATATCAGGCTATACTCTTGGCGGAGATGATATTACAAAAATTTTAATAAAAAAAGACGGGCTCACAGGGTATGAGCTTTCCGAAAAATTGTTTAATTTAGGTATTGAAGATGAGAGAACAAACGATATCTCTACTCTTTTGATAACCGGAATCGGAACTAAAAAAGACAAGCTTGAGACTCTCAAGCTTGCCCTTAAACGTATTTAAAATAGTTCTAATCTTTAATATTCAAGATTCATTTGAGAGAACTGAACTATTTTGTTCTTTCCTCGTTTTTTAGCATTGTATAATGCGTGTTCTGCGTATCTGATTAGAGTATTTGCATCCTCTGCAACTTCTTCCATACAAGGGAAGGTTGAAATCCCGCCTGATATTGTAATCGGGTGAGCTTCTTCTTCTCCGGCCGGTATGAACTCAAATTTTTCTACTTCACGGCGAAGTCTTTCTCCAAAGATGAACGCATTTTCTTCTGTTGTATTCGGCAGAATCAGCAAGAATTCTTCATCACCGTATCTTGTTACGATATCCTCTTTTCTTGCGGCATTAGACATAATGCCGGCAATTTTGGTGAGCAGGATATCGCCCCATTCATACCCGTAGCAGTCGTTTATTACTTTGAAATAATCTAAGTCGAACAGGATGCAGGATAATTTTGTGCCGTAACGTTTTGCACGTGAAATTTCTGCTTCTAATTGTTCTTGTAAATACTTTCTGTTATGAAGTCCTGTCAATTCGTCAGTTGTGCTGACTTCATTCATTCTGTTTTTGTAATAAGAGATTTTTAACAGCGTATTAACTCTTATTTCAAGTTCTTTTTTGTCTACAGGTTCTTTTATAAAATCGTATCCTTCTGCACGAACTGTTGTATTTTCAGGAATATTCCCGATAAATAACAACGGGCAGGTGAATTTTGTTGTCATAAGAACATTATTCAGACTGCTGACTTTTTCCGGAATAATCAATGCCGGATTTAGTACTGCGTGTTCACGCATGTTTTCAGGTGTTTCGACTCTTATATCAACATCATCTATATCAATTAATAAGTCTTTAATTTTGCTTTGTTTATCATCACTGTAAATAATTATATTTCTCATAAAACGCCCTCTTTTCGGGTTGAT
The DNA here is from genome assembly GCA_944324825.1 of Candidatus Gastranaerophilales bacterium. Taxonomy (GTDB): domain Bacteria; phylum Cyanobacteriota; class Vampirovibrionia; order Gastranaerophilales; family Gastranaerophilaceae; genus UMGS1585. The sequence continues at coordinate 89,833 of CALUXU010000003.1, read as the reverse complement.
TATATCATAAGAATTAAACTTACACAAGATTATAATAGTTGTACTATCTATTTTTTCAGAAAGTATGATATATTTAGAGTATTAATTTGTTGTGAAAGGATAATGTATGAAACAGTATGAATTAAATCTCTCAATGGAAGAATTAGAAAAAAGAACCCACAAGGATTACCTGACGACAAAAAAGATGCTTGAGCCTGATGCGATTGAATACACATCGCTTGCCGAAGGCGATAAAGAAGCATTAAAACATCTTGTAAAAGCAGGTGCAATACTTGAAGTTATAAATAAACAACTGGATAGCTGCCACAACCTTCCTTTTGAAAATTTCCTGAACGAAGAAATCCAAAAAGGTAATAAGCAGGCAGAATTAACAAAGGTTTTATACGATGCACAAAAAGGTTTGTGCGCGATTGACAGGGAATCAAATGTTATTGAACTTGCCAAAGGCGTACATGAAATGCCGGGTAAAGGCATTTATCCTGAGGATTTGTCAAAAGAAGAGTTCCATTCAATTTTAATCAAAATGCTGAACGAAGGAAAAGTTGAAGAGGTTAAACAAATTCTTAACCAGCGTTCTGTTGTTGAAAGATGCGGTGATGAGTTAAAGGCTGTTGATTATATTGATAAATTCAAATCCGATTTTTCAAAAATGGCAGATGAACTTGAAAAGGCTGCGGAAACTTCTACAAATTCTGATTTTAACGAATACCTTCACTTACAGGCAAAAGCACTGAGAGAGGCTGACCCTATGCTTGATGCTTATGCGGATAAGAAATGGGCGACATTACAGGATACTCCGTTGGAATTTACTATCACCAGAGAAAATTATTCTGATGAAATGACAGAAACGGTTATTGAAAATGAAGAGCTCAAAGCTTTGCTTGATAAAAACGGGATAACTCCGGTTGCAAAAGACTTTTTGGGCGGCAGAGTAGGTATTGTTAATAAAAAAGGTACAGAGGCTATTCTAAAGGTGAAAGAATTTTTACCGATAATGGCGAAAAACATGCCGTTTAACGATGAATACACCCAGAATATTTCGCACGATAAAGAATCAAAACAAACAATGGTGGATGTTGATTTGGTAATGGTTGCAGGTGATGTCGGTGCATTCCGTGCAGGTATTACATTGGCGGAAAATCTGCCGAACGATGATAAATTGTCTATATCAATCGGGGGCGGCAGACGTAATGTTTACCATAGACAAATCAGATTGATAACAAGTGATGATGCGAAGAAAAAACTTCAAGACAGGCTTGATGCAATACTGAATAAAGAACAGCATAAATACTATAACGATGAGGCTGACCACTGGTTCACAATCGGGCACGAAAACGCTCATTCTCTGGGACCAAATTCCGGCACGGAGGCTTTGGGAAAATATAAATCAATCATAGAAGAAAATAAGGCGGATATGACCTCTCTTGCTATGCTTGATGTTCTGGTAGAAAACGGGATGTACTCAAAAGAAGAACGCGACCAGATTATCGTAACTTATGCTGCGGATAATATGCTAAAATCAAAGCCGACATTATCTCAGGCTCACAGAGTACGCTCTGTTATGCAGAATTATTATTTCTTAAAGGAAGGTGCCTTGACTATTGATATGAAAGGTGTTTTGACTGTTGATATCGATAAAATGGTGCCGACTGCAAGAAAAATGCTTGAAGAAATTATCCGTGTACAGATAGACGGAGATTTCGCAAAGGGCGAAAAATACGTTCTTGATAACTTTATCTGGACAAATCAGATGGACGTTATGGCAGAGAATATCAAACGGGTTTCAAAAACTCTAAACGGAACTGTTGAATCTCCGCTTGCAGATAAATTATTAAACGAATAATTATTTGTGAACTTTTGTAACAAATAAGAATAAATTACTAAAGGTTTTATTAGTTTATGACGTAGTATAAAATGTCACAATAATAACCTCCAAAGTCAATAAAAAAGACCTGAATCAAAAATTCAGGTCTTTTTGTATTAATTAGTAGTTTAGTAGTGAATGGAAATGCGGCTAAGTAGTCAAGAAGTCAAGCAGCTAGGGGGAATGCTAAAGACTTAGCTGCTTAGCCACTTCGCTACATGACAGTATGTAATTTAATAATAGAAACCGTCTTGTTTCATTCTATCAATACATTCTTTAATTTGTTCTTCTGTGCATACGATAGACACTCTGAAGAAGCCTTCTCCGTATTTTCCGTATGCATGTCCCGGAACAGCTACTATCCCTGATTTTACGAGTAAATCATCGGTAAATTCCTGAGAAGATGAGTAGCGAGGTGGTATCGGCATCCAAAGATAGAAGGTTGCATTTGGAACATTAAATTCCGGCCAGCCAAGCTCTTTCATCCCTTGAACAAATATATCCTGTTTCTTTTTAAGGTTAAGATTTGCCTGTCTTGTATATTCATCTCCTTCTTTTGATTTCAATATTGCGGCACAAGCGGTTTGAAGCGGTTTATATAACCCGTTATCAATAGTGGATTTTAATACGGCAAGCAAGCCTACGGCTTCTTTATTTCCGCAAATCCAGCCTGCACGCATGCCGGTCATCGCATAAGGTTTTGAAAAACTAAAGAACTCAACTGCAATATCTTTTGCTCCTTCAAATTCCAGAATACTGAAAGGTTTTTCTGATTCATCAAAGTATAAATCCGCATAAGCTGCATCAGACATTAGTAATATATTATGGTTTTTACAAAAATCTATGCAGTGTCTGTAGTAATCTCTTGTTGCTGTGGCACCCAGCGGGTTGTTCGGATAGTTGATAATCAACGCTTTTACTTTTTCCGGTTTTCCGCCTTCTTTTATGTAGTTATCCCAAACTTCATTCAAATTAGGCATAAAGTTATTTTCAGGTGTTAACGGTACGGAATAAGATTTTCCGCCGGCAATCGTAATCATTTGTCCGTATGATGCATATCCCGGATCCGGAACGAAGATAACATCTTGCTCTTCCACGTTTGTTGTCGGGTTAATAAGTATTCTTATAAAGTTTGCAAGCCCTTCTTTTGAACCGATAAGAGAACATACTTCAGTTGCAGGGTCAAGCTCAACTCCGAATCTTGATTTCATTTTTTCGGCAACCGCTTCTAAGAAAAACTTTTCACCTTTAGGTGTTGAATACGTATGAACACCCTGTTTGTCCATTTCTGATTTCAAAACATCGAACATATACTTTGGCGGGTTTTCTGTCGGAGCGCCCATTGACAAAAATATCGGTGCTCTGTTTTTTTTCTCCAATTCCGGTCTTAGTTCGTTAGCTTTAGCCTTAATACGAAACATTATATAAGTAGTAATGGATTTCACATAATCGTTAAATAATTCTCTCATTTGTCAACTTCCTCTTTTCGTGTTCTAGTTACCAATTTTAATACAACCAAAATAGCGTTGCAATAACTAAAGAAATATCAAATGGATTCTTTATCGGGTTTATGATAATATATTGCCATAAAATTTAACTATCAGGAAATTAACTCATGGGTGATGAAGACAAGCAATATGATGCGACGCCCCAGAAGTTGGAGCGTGCAAGAAAAGAAGGGCAAGTTGTAAAATCAAAGGATGTTTCAACTGCGCTTTCTCTATTGGTTGTTTTCTCTTTTATTAAATTGATGGCGCCCTTGATGTGGAATATGTTAAACGGGCTTTTCCGAACGTTATACGAGCAGATACCCAATCAGCATCTGGATTCCATCGGGTATACGTTTATATTTACAACGGCAGTTATTCCGACCGTTACGATAATCGGGCTTGTTTTGATTGTAGCGGCATTTATTGCTATTGTCGGGGACTTTATTCAGGTTGGTCCTCTGGTTGCTATTGCGCCTTTGATTCCAAAGCTTGATAAATTGAATCCTACAAAGTATTTTAAAAATATTTTTTCGGTAAAAACCTTGTTTGAACTCTTTAAAAATATTTTGAAGGTTGTAATCTTGGGTGTTGTAGGCTGGTCTGTTTATTCCGCACACCTTGAAAGTATTCTCAAACTTGCGGCTGTGGATAACAACTTTGCCGTAATGGTGGAATTCGGGGATTTGATTGTAGACTTTATTTATAAGGCCTGTATTGCGTTCCTTATTATTGCTGCTGCCGATTACGGGGTTACAAGATGGAAGTTCATGAAAGACCAGAAGATGTCTTTTAAAGAAATAAAAGATGAATACAAAAACCAGGAAGGTGATCCGCATGTAAAATCGGCACTCCGTCAGCGCCGTATGCAAATGCTGCAGCAGGGTGCAATGGATTCCGTTGCCGAGGCGGATTTTGTTGTCAGAAATCCTATCCACGTAGCATGTGCCCTAAAATATGATGCCGAAACCATGCTTTCTCCGACTGTTATTATGAAAGGGTCGGAACTTATCGCAAAAGAAATAATAAGAATTGCGGAAGAAAATAATGTCCCCGTAATCGACAATCCGCCGGTTGCCAGAGCTGTATTCAGAATGGTAGAAATAGGGCAGCAGATTCCGCCGGAATTATTCAAAGCTGTTGCTGAAATTTTACTTTTTGTTTACAACTTGAAAAATAAAACAAATCAAGGTAACATAAACAATAGGTAATAATTAAATATCGATATTAAAATGAATCAAAATTTACTTAAGCAATATGTTAGTATAGTCCAGAAGGTTGCCAAGATAGAGCAGAGGAGAGTACCTAACCACATGGTTGAGTACGAAGAACTTGTTAGTATCGGCATTATTGCGGTGCAGGCAATGATTAAAAATAAAACCGAAGAACAGCTTGCAAAATACAATGATGCGTATATGGGTACTGCGGTTAAATGGGCAATCAGAAACGAGTTGAGACATCGTTATAAATGGTATTCAATGAAGCATAAGGCTGATTCGTCCTCGGATGATGATTCGGAAGAAGGAACATCGGCAGGAAAAGTAAAAGAGGCTGTTTATGAAACCATTCTTTCCATTGACGGGTTGGCGGCTTCTGCAACTGATAACGATTCTCCGTTTGATTTTATTAAAGACCCTTCTGCCCTGCCTGATGAAAAAGCGGAAATTGTTGAGTTGAGCAAACTTATTAAACAGGCAATTGCAACATTACCTCAAAAAGAAAGAACTGTTGTTGAGTACCGGTTCTATCGTAATATGCAGGCAAAAGATATTGCAAAACAAATAGGGCTTTCGCCTTCCAGAATTACAAGGATTGTTCAATCGGCTCTTGCAACTATCCGCGAATATCTTGCAGCAAGAGGACGTCAGGATTATTAATGAAAGAGTATCAGTTTTATATTGTTCCGACCCCTATCGGAAATATGCAGGATATGACTTTTCGTGCGGTTGAGGTCTTAAAAAACGTTGATGTAATCGCATGCGAGGATTCCAGAATTACTCAGAAGCTTCTTTATCATTACGATATAAGAACAAAGCTTGTTTCTTACCATAAATACAATGAAAAAAGCCGCGTTGAATTTTTTATGAACCTTTTGAGAGAGGGGAAAAAAGTTGCACTTGTATCTGATGCCGGTACTCCGATGATTTGTGACCCCGGAAGTTATTTACTGAAGGAGTTAATCCAAAATAAGATATCCTATACGGCGCTTCCGGGTGCATGTGCGGTCACAACTTTTCTCTCAGGAATTCCGCGTGATGATGAGTTTTTTACGTTTATCGGGTTTATGCCGAGGGGGGCAAACGATATAAAAGAGGTTTTGGCGGACTTTGTTAATTCAAACATAGTTTTCTATGAGTCGCCAAACAGAATTCTCAAAACTCTTCAAACAATAAAAGAGGTTAGAGGAAATATAAAAATCGCTCTCACAAGAGAGATTTCCAAGCTGTTTGAAGAATCTGTTGTCGATACGATTGATAACGTTATTGAGCATTATAAAGACGGTGTAAAGGGTGAAATAGTTTGTATGCTGTATAAAACGGATGAAAATACCCTAAATATTACCCCTCAAATCGAAAAACTTAAATCTGCAGGTTACAGTTCTAAAGATATATCCAAGATATTATCAATTCTGACGGATTATTCAAAAAACGAGATTTATAAGCTGGTTAGTGAAGAGTGACTGGGTGATTAAGAAGTTAGGAAGTTAGGCACTAAGCAGCTAGGGAAAATACTAACTGCTTAACTACTTAGTAAATAGCTCGGGCTTTAGCCCGACAATGACTGAGGTGAGAAGGAAATGCGGCTAAGTGGTCAAGCAGCTAGGCAGCTAAGTTAATTTTTTTGTCCACTTTTTAGGGTACACTTCATTCATTCCCTCTCCTGATAGGAGAGGGATTAAGGGTGAGGTTTGGATTTATAGATTTATATAATCCATTAATTGTTGATAAACCCCATCTAAATTATTATTAATATCGTTATTCCAAAATCTAATAACTTTGTAACCTTTTGATTCAAGAAACTTAGTTCTTTCTTCATCTTTGATAATATTTACATCTGAATTATGTTGTCCGCCATCAATTTCAATAATTATATTTTTTTCTTCGCATAAAAAATCAACTATATATTTCCCAATTGGAACTTGTCTTTTGAACTTTAAATTGAAAAAGTTTCTATTTCTTAGGATTTGCCATATAATATATTCTTCTTTTGTAGAATTTTTTCTTAGATTTCTGGCTAACTTGTACTTGTATTCCATAACTGGATTATATCATATTTTTTGATTTTTAATTAATCTACACCTCACCCTCCCCCTCTCCTCAAGGAGAGGGAAATGCCACTGATTACTTAACTACTTAGCCGCATTACAGCCATACCTCACAGTAAGCGGTTGACTTTTTTAAGATTATCGTTACAATACTTAATATAATGTTATAAAAAAAGCAATTTTTTTTGAGATATATACTTTGTATATATACGAGGTCCCTATGAATAACGATAGATTTAAAAATTTCACTGTTATTGATGGTGTAAAGCCTGATACGGAACCGATTCAGGAAACACCGGAGAAATCTTTTCAATCGAATCCGATGAAGTCCGATTTGTATTCGCGACTGGCGGCATTTCGTAACTCTCAAAGAAAATTTGGCATTAAAGATGTAATCAAAGATTCTTTGAAATAGATATGTACGAAGTCAAGAAGAGAATATATTTGGATTTGGATAAGACTCAGAAAAGTGCGTTATGCAACTTTTTGAGAGCGCTGGTTAAACAAAATTCGGATAAGGATGTTGAGGATTTGTTTGACAAGTTTCTTGAAGATGAGGCTTATTATCAGGAGATTAATGCTTCAAGGTTTCCGTTTGTGAAGGATATTTTATACGATGAAACCTTTAAGAGTGATACTCTGCTTTATATAAAAGAGTGCAAGAAGTATTATGAATATAAAAAAGCTCAGGCTCCTTTAATTGAGAAGCAAAAAGAGTTTGAGAAACAAAAGCGTAAGTTTTTGCAGGAGGTTAAGATGTCAAAAGAGCCGCCTACAAAAAAACAGCTTTACTATTATGAAAGATTATGCAAAAAATATAATATAGATAAATTAAACGTAGAAGAGTTATCCAAACTGGATTTAAAAAGAGAGATAGGAAAGATTATAGATGAACATTCAGGAGATTGTTGCCATATTGGTGAATAGCGGTATTCATCCTAATGAGGCTAGAATAGAAGTAAAAATGATGATTGAGCATTATTGTAACTATACGGCTCTTGATGTTGTAAGAGGGGTGCCTTTAGATTATGAAAAACTTAAAGTGGTTAAAGAAAAAGCTCAGCTCCGTGCGAGAACTAAGCTTCCTATTCAGTATATTATTGGGCTTGCTGATTTTATGGGGAGTAAATATATTGTTAACGAAAATGTTTTGATACCGAGAGGCGATACCGAGCAGCTTGTGATGAAGGTTATTGATGCAATCCGCTCTAACGGGTATAAAACCGTCCTTGATATCGGGACAGGCTCCGGATGTATTGCATGTTCCCTTGCACAGAGTACTGAGTCGGATATCACGGCTGTTGATATCTCAAAAGAGGCTTTGAAGGTTGCAAAAGACAACGCAAAACATCTTAATGTCGACAGAAGAATTAAGTTTCTGGAATCCGATTTATTTTCGGCGCTGAAGGGTAAAAAATTTGATGTAATAGTATCTAATCCGCCTTATATTCCAAACGGTCTTGAGGTTCAGAAGGAGGTTACATTTGAACCTCGCTCTGCTTTATTTACCGAGGACGATATGGGGCTTGAATACTATAACGAAATTATTCCGGAATCTTTGAACCATATTAATGACGGCGGTTTTCTTGCGTTTGAAATAGGGTTCAATCAGGGGGCTGATGTATACAATCTTATGGAAAAATACGGCTATAAGAACGTTATGATAGAAAAGGATATGATGGGCTTAGACCGGGTTGTATACGGTATAAAATAGGTATCAGGTATCAAGCTCTAATTTTGCCTTGTCGCTGAGTTTATACCCTTTGATATGTTCAAGGACGTTTTCAGCGTATTCCTCAGGTATCCTCCAGTCATTTTTTCTGCCTTGAATCTCTTTTATAGTATTGTCTTCAAAGCATATTCCTATTTTGGTGACTCCTTTATCCACGAATATATGGAAGTCCCCTTGTGCCAAATATGGTTCTGCCTTGTAGGTTTTTGTGCACCAGCTGTTCTGGGATAGGATTTTTAATCTTGCGACATTCTGTTCAAAGTTTTTGCTGTCGTGTTTTTTTGACGGAAGTACAATCCATTTTGCACCGCTTCCGTTGATTCCGAGCCCTGATAGGGCATAGCTTCTCAGGTTTTTGTTATATACCTTGCTTATATCAACGTCTGTGTCTTTGACCTCTTCAAGGGTTTTGTTGAGGACTTCTCGGTTGAATATCGGAGGCAGGATATCGCTGTTTGGTTTTAAATCTTTTGTTATCCCGAACATAATAAGTGCTTTTTGCGAGTTATTAGATTGAGTATCTTTTTCTGTCAGATATTTATACCAATCCCTTAGTATAATTTTTCGGTGGATTCTCCCTCTTTTGCTGCGTCCGCCATAATCCTTCATAAATAGTTCTTTAAACTTTTTCCCTGCCCAGGTTTGTAAATCTTCGCTGCGGTTAAATTTTTCAATCGGGGCTTTGAATTTTTCAACGCATACTCTGTCAAGCCCTGAAAACTGTCTTTTCTTCATCGCACCGAACGAAACCGTATCAAATTTGAGCGGTTCGGTTTTCGGATATTTACTGTTTTCGGCTTGTGTATTTTGAAAATTATTAAACTTTAACCTTGTTATAATTTTCATAATCTTGCTTTAAAGAATATTTTCGCAAATGTTTGTATTTGGTGTATATTCTTCTTTTTCCTGCAGGTTGGCTTTTTGAATTATTTGTCTGCGTTTTTTTCTAAAGAGCATATCAACAAAAGCTTCCAATCTTGTGATGAAGCCGGCTTCTCCGGTGTGTTCGTCTATTGTTAATATCAATAGCGGTTTCCCGAATTCTTTAGCCTTTCTTGATATTTTTTCGACCATCAATGAATCCGGGCCGCAGCCAAACGAGTTAACGGTTATAAGTCCGTCAATTTTGTTGTCTTTCAGGTAGTGTCCTGCCGTTCCGTTCATTTCAAGTTCGTTTGCCCAGTACATTTTTTGCTCCAGGGTATTCAAACCTTCCATTTTCTTTTCGTCAGTCAGGTTTATTGATGAGTAAACCTTTACACCCATTTTTTTGAGTTTATCAAATATTTTCATACTGGCATGATCGTCAAAAATATTATAATCGTGTGCGGCTATCGCAACGGATATCATATATTCGTTTTCGTCGTTGTCAAGTATGATATTCCCTTCCAGAGCGTTTTTGAAGGCTTGTTTATAAGGGATTCCGCTTCTTGCCATTACGTGGAAGTTGTTATAGAGCTTCCAGCCTTCTTTTGATGCGTTTCTGATTGTATCAAAATCAGTTATTCCGAAACAAGCAACGCTTTCTGCAAGGAATTTATACAACCCCTGATCTTTTTCTGATTTATCAAGTGTCGGTTCAATCAGTTCAAAGTCACGTTTTATAATGTTTCTTATTAAATCAGGGAGTCCTCTGATTTTTGAACAGTTATAAATCTTCGGAGCAATAGATTGGATTGACGGTACAAATATTTTTTGCACCCCTTTATCTAATAGGTTAAGCACGTGCCCTACAAATATTTTTACCGGAAGGCAGGTTTCTGTCACAACCAGAGCCGCGCCGTTTGACACGGTTTCTTTTGTTGTTTTGTCTGATAGTACTACTTCAATCCCGAGAGCATTAAAAAATCCGTACCAGAAAGGATAATGCGTATAATAAGACATTGCTCTTGGAAAACCTATCACTTTTTTATTATCGTTTGACTCCATTATTTTTCCTCCGGGGGACCCCTTCCCTAGTTATTATTTATACTAGCACAAAAAAATGGGAATTGAGTACGAGGTATTTACAAATTATTAAGATTTTGTTAATTGTAAATTATTTCTTAATAGTTAGGAGATATCAAATATATTTTAGATACCGTACAAATTGTCATCTCTAAGATGACAAATTTTCCTTTAGAAAAGGACAAATTGTCCTCTGCTAATATAACAAATAAAGAAGAAATAAAAGAACAGGATTTTGATAAAAATTTTTCTTCAAAAGATACTGATGCGGTTAAACAAACGCAAGAGCTTTTAGGTTCGTATAAAGACATGGAACTAAAAGAGGATTATACAAGCTGGAATCGGGAGCAAGCCGTTAGGCATCTGGTGAGGGTTATCCCCGCCGCCGTGCTGACAAAAAGTCCTTTAGTGAAATGCTAAGTAGCCTTGAAGTCAAGAAGCTAGGCGAAATTATTGTAATATTCGGCGCGCCAATTAGCTTAGCTGCCTAACTACTTAACTGCCTAGCCGCTAATTTCACCTTCTCTATTCACTGCCTAATCACTTAATCACGGTCTTGGATTATTGGCGGTTCACAAGCTTTGCATTCCGTTACGATTTTGCAAAAGCAAAATCTGCACGTCATCAGCTTGTTCACAGGGATGTGTCTAGGTTGCTTCGCAACCGTCGCACTTGCCAAAATCCGCTAGTCACTTAATCTAAAACCATGATATAATTTGTTTATGAAAATTTTAGGCATTGATCCCGGAATGGCAATAGTCGGTTACGGGGTAATTGAAGTAGAGAAGGATAATATAAAATTAATCGCCTCAGGTTCAATTCAGACCTGCAAGGATTGCCGTGACGAAGAACGTTTATTAGATATTTTTAATGACTTATCAACAATTCTTGAAGAATACAAGCCCGACTGCGCATCTATAGAAAAACTTTATTTTTTCAAAAACCAAAAAACGATTATTCCGGTAGCGGAAGCAAGAGGTGTAATCCTTGCAGCACTCCAAAAATTTATGATTCCAATATATGAATATACCCCGATGGAAGTTAAACAGGTTTTAACAGGGTACGGCCGCGCCTCTAAAAAAGAGGTTGAGAACATGGTAAAACTTGCATTAAGCACAGATACACTTCCTAAACTTGATGACACCGTTGATGCAATTGCAATAGCTATATGTCATCAAAGAAATTTAAGAATTATTTAATCTTCAACAGCAAAAGCTTCATCGTCATCAGATGCAAGTTCAAGAAGCCTATAGGTCATATAAGCCCCAAGCGCAACAGCTTTAGGATCTAAGTCTGTTGTTTTTGCTGCTTCTAATATTGCGGTATTTATTTCAGGATTTTCGTCTTTGAGGTAATGTATCATTTGTTTACGCCAATTTTGCACATCCTTAAATATTTCTGAGAATGCTAAAGTTGACTGCTCTTCTGTTATAAGTGGTAACATCTTTCATATCTCCTATTTTTTATCATTATATATTAAATTTGAAATATGTATATAATTTTTGAGGATTAATACTCCAAATATATGACTTGAACATGCTCGTATTATATTGTTTAATATTCATATAGAGAGTTGGAAGTATGGCAGAAGACGATATCAATAAGAAGGTCATTAATATTTTTAACAGGCATAACAACGATTTACCTGTGGAAACGGAAGAAAAAATCAAGTTTTTTGCCGGCTATAACTATGTAAAAATTAAACGTGATGAAAACGGGAAAAAGTTTAATGAGCAGACTCTCAATTCTTATGCAAAGAAGTGTCATTATATCGTAAGGGTTATGCGCAAGGTCGATGACGAGGTTTGCCTGTACAATTACGATATCAAAAACGAAGATTTGATTAATTTCATAAAAGCGTTTGATAACAATGTTTTGAATGGGACAATAATAGAGATAGACAAGTATTTCCCGGAAGATTTGGCATAAATGAATTGTTTTTTTAGAGAACAAAGAGAAAATCTTTTTAACTGTACAAAACCATACCAGTATGTAGGCGGAGAGTTTCTGTCATATAACAAGGATTTTGACTCCGCAGATGTTCGTATTGCGCTTGCGTTTCCGGATAAATACGAAATCGGGATAAGCAATCTCGGTGTCAGGGTTTTGTATGAAATTGTGAACAAACATGCCGGATATATGGCAGACAGAGTGTATGCTCCGGAACCGGATTACAGGTTTACTTCTCTGTACGGTTTGGAGAGTAAACGTAATCTCAAGGATTTTGATGCAATAGGGTTTTCAATCCAGTATGAGATGTCATATCCGACGATTCTAAAGATGCTTGAGATGGCGCAGATTCCCTATCGCAGTGAATACAGAAACGACACTGACCCGATAGTTTTTGCCGGCGGTCCCTGCTGTTATAATCCGCTTCCCGTATCCGATTTTATAGATTTCTTTGTAATAGGTGACGGAGAAGACGTTATACTGGAAATCTGTGATACCTTGAAGGCTACAAAAGGACAGCCGAGAGCCGAAAGGATAAAAGCCATATCTAATCTGGAGGGTGTTTGGGCAAAAGGTTATAACGGAAAAGTCAGAAAACGGATAGTTGATTTGGATTACGAAAAAGCTCCAAAATCCTATCCGATACCTTATTCAAGCTCTGTTCAAGACAGGGCTGTGGTTGAAATAAGACGCGGCTGCGGCAGAATGTGCCGTTTCTGCCAGCCGGGACACGTTACGCTTCCTATCAGAGAGCGAACCGGCGAAGAGATTGTTAATATCACGAAAGAGCTTGTTAAAAATACCGGATACGATGAGTATTCGCTGCTCTCTTTATCCTCTAACGATTATTCAAATATTAAAGAGGTGATAAAAGAGTTATCCGTTGACTTCAACGAAAAAAATATATCGGTATCACTCCCGAGCCAGCGTATTGACGGGTTTAATCTTGAGCTTGCGAATCTGGTGCAGTCTGTCAGAAAGTCTACAATGACCCTTGCGCCTGAGGCAGGCAGCCAAAGACTCAGAAACCTTATCAAAAAGAATATATCAGAGGAGCAGATACTTAATGCGGCATTGACTCTTTATGAAAACGGCTGGTCCAGAATCAAGTTTTATTTTATAGCAGGGCTTCCGACAGAAACTCTTGAGGATATGGACGAATTGGCAGAGCTTTTGTCCAAGATAAAATACCGTGCAAAGCTTATAAAAAAAGAAAAGGGGCTAAAACACGGATTTGATTTGACCTGTACGTTATCAATATTTGTTCCGAAGCCATTTACTCCGCTTCAATGGACTCCTCAGATGAATCTGGACAAGGTTTCCGAACATATTAAGTATTTGAAGGATAAAATTTCTCATCTGAAGGGGGTAAAAATCAATTACCACGAGAAATTTGTTTCGCAGATTGAAGCTGTCCTGACACGCGGCGATGCTTCTCTGTGTGATTATATTGAGGCTTTGTATAAAAAAGGCTGCTACCTTGATGCGTGGGGCGAGTATTTTGACAAACGTATCTGGCAGGAAACAGCTAATGAGTGCGGAGTGGATTTATCGGCTCTTGCAGAAAAAGAGTATTCGCTAACGGAACCTCTGCCGTGGGATTTTATAAATACGGGGATTGATAAAACCTGGCTTATTGATGAGTATAAAAAAGCATTTGCACAAGGGTGCGAGTTTATTATTCAGCCGACCTGCGAGCAAAAGTGCGTAAGCTGCGGAGTCTGCCCTAATCTTAAAACAAGAAAAGTTCTTGCACCGCCTTATATCCCGTCTGATGCGGCACTAAAAATTCAGGCAAAACCGCACGTTGACCCTGCTTACGATACATCGCATCAGAGCGAGGTTGTTTTTAAATACCGTATCAAGATAACCAAACTCGGAACGCTAAAATACTTTTCACACCTTGACTGGCAGAATACGTTTTTAAAAGCGTTATCCAGAACCGGGTTAAAGATTGCGTATTCTCACGGATTTAATCCGACAATGAAGGTTTCAATGGGCGTTGCGCTGCCTTTGTTTATCGAAAGCAAGTGCGAATTTGTTGACATTGATTTGCTTGAAAATGTAAGCGAAGAGCTGCTTGCCGAAAAATTGACTGCAGTGCTTCCAGAACTTGCACGGGTTATCGAGGTTAAAAAACTTACACCGCCTTACAAGTCGATTGATACTACGGTTTATTGGGCGGAATATAAAGTTGCTTCAATTGATAATGCGCTTTACAAAATTGAAGATTTAAAGTATAATTTAGACAAAGTTTTTTCTCTTGAAGAAATTATTATTTCAAAGAAAAACAAAAAAGGTTTACAAAAAACAATAAACATTAAACCGTCAATTTATTCTTATAAATTTGAGGATAACTGTTTATTCATAGTATTGAGAACCGGTCAAAACAGCGAAATTCCGACTGTCCGAATAGATGACTTCATGAATTTGATTGGTCAAGCGTTCAATTACAATATTGTCCGCACTCGCTTTTTTGACAAAGAACTCCACGAATTATAGCTTTATAAAGGGTTTAATTAATGAAAAACGAAATTACTAGTCAAAAAATCGTTATCGCAGAACGTGATAACATTGCTGCCCTGATTGAAAACGGCAGAGTTTCAGAATTTTATGTAAACAGAGGCGAAATTTTATTAGGTGATGTTTACCTCGCACAAGTCGAAAATGTCTTACCGAGTATTGATGCGGCATTTGTTAATGTCGGGTCTGACAAAATGGGATTTTTGCACGCTCAAGACGTTATGAAAAAAGGTGCGCTTCAAGATAAGCTTGCCCCGAAACAAAAACTTGTCGTACAGGTTGTAAAAGAACCGACAGGTCATAAAGGTCCGAGAGTTACGACAGAAATTAGTCTGCCGGGCAGATTCCTTGTCTTGATGCCGAATGAAGCAGGTATTAACGTCAGCCGTAAAATTTCAACCGTTAAAGAACGTGCAAGACTAAAATCCATTGTCAGTCTTTTAAAACCTGTCGGGGTCGGTGTTATCATAAGAACCGAGGCAGAAGGTCAGTCAGAAGCTGATATCCAAGAGGATTTAGAAATTCTTCTCGAAAAATGGAACGGTATTGTTACATCTGCGGAAACCGTTACCGCACCTGCTCTTTTATACCGCGATCAGGATTTACTTTACAGGGTTATAAGAGAAGCTTGTACTGAAAATACCGAAGAAATTATTGTTGATACCGCGTTTGCAATGAACAGATTACAAAATCTTCTGCAAACTTGGCATATGAATAAAGATATTAAAGTTACTTTGTACAAAGGTACCGAGCCGCTCTTGGTTGCTATGGATATCCATAAAGAAATTAAAGCGGCATTGCAGACAAAAGTTAATATGCCGTCAGGCGGTTATCTGTATATCCAGACAACCGAAGCTCTTACCGTTATTGACGTAAACAGCGGTAAGTTTGTAAGCTCCGCAACTCAGGATGAAACAATATTAAAGACAAATATTGAAGCCGTCCATGAAATTGCAAGACAACTGAGACTTCGCAACATCGGCGGTATGGTTATCGTTGACTTTATCGATATGATGTCCAGAGTTGACAAGCTTGCAATGATGGAAGAACTTGAACTGGCGCTTGAACCGGATAAAGCAAAACCTCAAGTCGGTCAGCTTTCTGATTTAGGACTTGTTGAATTGACTCGTCACCGTCAAGGTCAGGCTATTGCCGAAATCTTTGCTAAAAAATGTCCGCACTGTCAAGGTAACGGATATATTATGGAGGATATCAAATACGCCTCCGCAACTGCTGACGGCGAATACAGAGCTAAAGCCGCTAAGATGAAGCTTCCTTTGAGCGGATTCAAAAAAGCCGGTAACAACAATGGCGGCGGACAAAAGTTCAAGAATAACAGAAACGAATCCAAGCCAAAAACCGATGAAACAGAAATGATAGAAGAAAATACGGAAATCTCGGTTGAGGTTACAAATCCTTCTGTTACCGCACAAGAGGAAATGCAGGCAGTCGCTGACGGGAAAAAGAAAAAAGGCAGAAAAAATACCAAGTTTAATAAAAACAAGGTGAAAGAAACCGTCGCTCAAGAATCTGCCGATGCAGAGCTTTCCGCAACAGTTATTCCTCAAGAGGCAGAAATTGAACCGGTAATCGAAAAAGATGCGGAAGTAAAACTGAAGAAAGAAGAAACGGTTGAAAAATCCGAGGAAGTAAGTGATAATACAGATACGGCAGAAGCTCCGAAAAAAGGCAGACGTCCTAACAGAGGCAGCAAAGCTAAATCACGTAAAACAACCAAAAAGAAAGCTGAGAATGAAGAATAAATTCAAACTAGTTTTAATATGTACGGTTATTGCAGCGGCTCTTATCTGTCCGCTGCAATCTCCTGCTTTTGCAGATAACAATAAGGCTCTGAATAAAGATATTGCAGCCGCAACTAAAGCTCCTATAAGCAAGAAACAGCTTGCACTAAAGTTTGTGATGGCTATGGCAGGTGTTGCGGCATCCGCGGTAGTTATTTATGTCGGGTTATCTTTTTATAACAAACTATTTAGAGAACAAAGCGAGCCTGTTGTCGGGCTTAACAGCCTCAGAACCCCTGAAAACTTTAAAGAATCAATCAACCTGTTTTTAGAAAAAACCAACTGGTAGGGGGGTAAATGTATTGGGTTGAATCTCCGCCTACACATTGGAAGTAGGGGGGAAAATGTATTGGGTTGGATTTCCGCCTACACATTGAAAGTAGGGTAGGGGTAAATGTATTGGGTTGAATCTCCGCTGCCACGTTGCATAAAGTAGCTAAGCAGCTATGAAGTCAAGAAGCTAGGCGAAATTATTGTAATATCCGGAGCCCAACATTAATAATTTGCTGGGGTAGAACCCTCAACCACAGCTTGTAAAATAGATTGCTTCGCTAACGCTCGCAATGACGAAATTTCGTCATTACGAGGAGGGGGGCGACGAAGTAATCTTTTCATATTGCCGCGGCATTGTTTCTCAATGACAGGATTACATTTACCCTTCACTTAATATATAACTCTTGAAAAATTTTTATATATTTGATAAGTTTAATACAGTACTTGTTTTAATTTTAAGAAGGAGTTAGAAAATATGTTCTGTAAATGTGACGAAGCAAAAAAGAAGAAAAAGCTTATCAGAAAAGCATTAAAAGCATTGGATAAAGAAAACTTTGTTCTTATAATGCACGGCAGCAGCTTCCCGGCTGATGCAGGCGAAAACACTGGTTTCGGAACAATAAATTCTAACGCCGGAAGAGAAATTATTGATTACGCTGACGGTTTGTTTGATGCTATCCAATTAGGGCCGGCAGGTAAAACCAAAAGCAGCGATTCTTCTCCGTATACCGGAACAATATTCTCAGGGAACCCGCTTTTTATTGATTTAAAACAGTTAACAACAAAAGAATGGGAAAATATTTTATCTGAAGAAACTTTCCGTAAAGTTGTTGATAACAATCCTAACAAAGATAAGAATAAAACAGCGTATTCATATATTTTTAAAGCTCAAAACGAAGCACTAAAAGAAGCATGGAATAATTTTAAAAACGTTAAAAAATTCCATAAAGATTTTGAAAAATATAAAACCAAAAACGATTTCTGGTTGTTCAATGATTCTCTGTATGAAGCTTTATCTATTGAACATAACAACGATTACTGGCCTTTGTGGAAATCTGATTTGGACAAAAATCTTTTGAATCCAAAAACACATGAGCAAAAGGCTATTTCTGAAAAACGTATTTCAGAATTACAGGAAAAATACGCGGACGAAATCGATTTTTACAAGTTCTGCCAGTTCGTATTGTACAAACAAATTGAAGAAACTAAAAAATACGCACTTAAGCACGATATAAAAATGATTGCAGACAGACAAGTTGCGTTCTCAGACCGTGACTGCTGGGCATACCAATCATTGTTCCTTGAAGGCTGGATGCTCGGATGTCCTCCTGACTATTTCTCAAAAGACGGTCAAGCGTGGGGATTCCCTGTTATGGATCCTGAAAAAATGTATAACGAGGACGGTTCTTTAGGCGAAGGCGGAAAATTAATGAAGAACCTCTACAAAAAAATGTTTGAAGAAAACCCTGGTGGTGTCAGAATTGACCACATTGTAGGTTTAATTGACCCTTGGGTATATAAATCAGGTAAAAAGCCTATGGTTGAACAAGGTGCCGGCAGACTATATTCGTCTCCGGAACATCCTGAGTTGTCAAAATATGCGATAGCAACAATGGACGATTTGGATATGACCCTGGAACCTGATAAAGAAAAACGTGTTAAAACCCTTAATAAAAAACAAATTAAACGCTACGGCAAATTAATAGAAGATATTGTAATTGCAGCTGCAAAAGAATGCGGTCAGGACAAAGATTCAATCGTATGCGAGGATTTGGGTACTTTAACAAACCCTGTCGCTGCGGTTATGAAAGAATATAAGCTTCAAGGTATGCGTTTAACCCAATTTGTTAAACCTGAAAAAGAGGACCATCCGTACAGATGTAAAAACATTGACCGCGACTGCTGGGCAATGGTCGGAACCCATGATAACGAACCGATTGCAATGTGGGCGGATTCTATGATTCATACCCATGAAGGTTATTTACACGCGAAAAATCTTGTAGAGGATATGTTCTTTGACTTTGACGGCAACAAGGACGATATTATTGTTCGCCTGACAAACGACGCAGAGTTCTTGAAAAAAGTTAAACTCGCAGAAATGTTCGCAAGCAAGGCAAAAAATATACAAATATTCTTTACTGATTTCTTTAACGTTAAAGATGTTTATAACCGTCCGGGAACCTCCGGTGACGAAAACTGGTCTTTAAGACTGCCTGACAACTACAAAGAGTTACAAACAATTAATCTGAACGAAATTCTTGCGATGGCAATTAATTCCAGAGGTAAGAAATTCGCTCAAAAAAATGATAAACTCTTAAGAGAGCTTGCCTAGGGGCATGTAATGCAGCTAAGCAGCTAAGCTGTTAAGTCTGGGGGGGGGGCAAAGCAACAGCGTGCCCGCCAAAATCAAATGCATAGGTGCAATTTATTGCACCTGTGTAAAGCCAAACCGGAAGTTAGTCGTAACATGATAAAAAAAATTTTAATATTATTTTTAGGAATTCTATTGTTTCTTTCTCCTGCGATTGCAAAAGAGAAAGAAGCAATTGTTCCTATTGATGCCAAGCTTGAATATAACAACGGGCTTGATATGTACAAGCTGGGCAAATACGAGGAGGCTATTGCCTGTTTCAGAACTGCGATACGTCTTTACCCTGATTACATTGATGCTTATTATAACCTTGGAATGATTCTTGAATATCTAAACCAAGGAGATGAGGCAATATATGTACTTAAGCAAATCCTTGCCAGAAAACCTGATGATGACGAGGCGGCATACAAAATAGCCCAAATTTCGGTAAAATTAGGTGACAGAACTGTTGCGAGCCAGTATATCGCAATGATTCCTCCTACAAGTGAGTATTATATTAAGGGTAAAGAGTTGATGATGAAGCACGGGCTTCAAAAAGTTCCGCCTCCGGGGAAAACTAAATCAAAACTCCCCGAACACAGTGGCGGTTATCTGAATGTGACGAGTCCGACAGGTATAACAACCGATGTGCAGGGGAACGTTTATATTGCAAGTTTTACTGATAACGCAATAATAAAAGTTACTCCGGATAATAAACGAATAATTTATTTTAAGAACCCGATTCTGCGCGGCCCGATATCTATTGCCAGCGATACTGCCGGAAACCTTTATATTGCGAACTATAACGCAAACAACGTGTTGAAATTATCAAATACCGGTCGTGCCGAAGTATTTATATCAAACGCAGCAAAGCCTTATGCCGTCCATGTCGGCGGTAATATGCTTTTTGTATCCTGTCAGGGGTCTAATTCTGTTATAAGAAAAAGAATTGATTAACTGACAAGCTCTTTTATTGTGTCGTATCTTACTATCCCTATAATTTTCTTGTTCCACGGGCTTTCAAATACCGGAATTGAATTAATGTTTATTTCCTTCATAAGTTTTGCAATAGCGTTTATACTGTTTTGCGGATAAGCTCCCACTGCGGCACTGCAATAGCCGCTCGAAATATAATTAGAGACGATTTCCATATATTTATCCTGTGTGTAAAATAGAATTATTAATCTACTATAATAGTATGTCTAAATATCTGATAAACAAACCCTGTTTAACTTAGTACAATTGGGGTATATTTTACACTTGTTCTGCCTGCATAATTGTAATAAATTCGTCAGCAAGCCGTTTGCTCCATTTTTTGTCGGAATCTTCTCTTATGATATCAAGAGCGGTTTCTTTAGACATTGCTTTTCTGTATGGTCTTGGCTGAATAAGGGCAAAATAAGCATCAATAATTAAAACCATTTGTGATTCAAGCGGAATGTTGTTTCCTGCAACATTACCCGGATATCCGCTGCCGTCCCAGTTTTCGTGGTGGTGTTCAATAATCGGGATTATATCTTGAACATTTGATATCGGCTGTAAGATTTCTTTTGCTGCAATAACCGGATGTGTTTTGATAACATTCTTTTCATCATCGGTAAGCGGAGTTCTCTTTTGCAGAAGCTCTTTCGGGAGCAGAAGGTTCCCGATATCATATAGAAGAACAGCAATTTTTAACCTGTCAGTATCCTCTTTTGATAAGTCAAAACGTTTTGCAAGAAGCGATGCAACCATCGTTTTGGTTTTTGCAAGCCCCTCTGAGTGATTAGGGTTATAGATTTCTGACAGGGTATCAGAAATAGAATACAGTGTTTCGTTGTTTTCGTTAAGCTCGCTAAGGCGAGAATTCAGCAATTCCGTCATATTGTCATCAAGCGGAATTCTGTGTTTTGTAATAATATCAACGAACGTATCGACCGCAATATTTTGCCATGATTCTTTGAGCGGTTGAGGAGTTGCAAGCGTAACTCTGTTTCTTCCGTTCTTTTTCGACATATACATAGCCTGGTCGGTTAACTCCAATAAATCGTTAATATTATCGGAATGTTCCATAAACGTAGCGACTCCGATACTTGCTGTGACGTTTCCTATTGTATCGATTTTTCTTGATTCGATAGCTTTCCGGATTCTTTCTGCCGCAATCATACCGCCTTGGGAATCTACACCCGGGAGAAGGATATTGAATTCTTCTCCGCCCATTCTTGCAACAACGTCGATTGAACGGGCATTTGATTTCAGTGCGCTTGCGACTGTTCGGATTGCAACATCTCCGAAAGCGTGTCCGTACTGGTCGTTTATTTGTTTCAGGTGGTCAAGGTCAATCCCTACAATAGTAAATTTCTGGTTCTGACGTTGAGCACGAAGTACTTCTTTTTGTAAAAATTCTTCAAAATAACGTCTGTTATTTAACCCTGTGAGGCTGTCTGTTATTGCTTGTTCTTTTACGGTTTGGAAAAGGTTTGCGATTGTAATTGCAAGTTCAATCTGTTTTGAGAACAGCTCTAAAAAAGTAATTTCGGAATCAGTGATTTCTCCTCTTGAAGAGAATACTACTAATGAGCCCCAGTGTTCATTGTTTTGAGAGAGAGGGACAACGAGGTATGATTTCCAGCTCGTTGTTTTGATAAGTTTCAGACGTTTTGATTTCTCTTCATACGGAAACATACTTTCAAGGCATTCATCAAGGTTTTGGCTCTGATAAATTTTGTTTGCGGATATAACCTTATCTCTGTCAGGGGTGTGATTATAAGGTATTCTTGAATCGTATATGGATTTAGAAAATATAGAGGTCAGTTTATCAACAAAATCGCCTGATGAATCAGCGATTATATCAATATACTCCCCTTTGTCATCGGCTTTTATCTGGATAATCGCACTATAAAGGTATCCGAGTTCTCCTTGCAGACTGCTTGCGATAGAATCCAGAACATTTGTCAGCGGTTCAGAGGAATTCATCATCTGCCAGATATGCTGAACTGTAAGCAGCCTCTGGTTTGCGATTTGCAGCTCTTGTGTTCTCTCTTCAATCTCTGCTTCCAGTTTAAGGTTTTTTTCGTAAACCTCCATAAAATCCCGTTTTGACGTATAGATATTGGATTCTACGTTGTTTACCTGCCGTCTGAATTCTTCAAATTTCTTCCAAAAACTCATTTAATACCTCAGGGCTATATTATACACCAGTTTAGCGTTTTAGTAAATAAGTGATTAAGGAGTGAAGGGAAAATGCAGCTAAGCAGCTAGGCAGCTAGGGGTTGGTCGGTTGGGCATACTTGTAAAATAGATTGCTTCGCTATCGCTCGCAATGACAGGATACGTCATTACGAGGAGGGGTATTATCCCAGACGAAGTAATCTTTTCAGATTGCCGCGGTTTTGCCGTTTTGTAGAATTAGATTTGGTGTGGCATAGTAAACCAAACCGGAAGTCGGTCGTAACATGATAAAAAAGTGCTAAATGAACAGAATGGTTTGGTGGTGATGTTTTGTAGAATTAGATTTGGTGTGGCATAGTAAACCAAACCGGAAACAGGTCGTAACATGATAAAAAGACCGATAAAAAAATTACCGGTCTTTTTTGTGAATGTTTTTTATAAAAACTTACGCAATAGCAGCTTTAGCTTTTTCAACAACTAAAGAGAATGCTTCTTTATCGTTTACAGCTAAGTCGGCTAACATTTTTCTGTTAACGATAATGTTAGCTTTTTTGCAAGCGTTAACGAATCTTGAATAGCTCATACCTTCAGCTCTAACAGCTGCGTTGATTCTTACAATCCATAAACGGCGCATATTACGTTTTGTAGCGCGTCTATCTCTGTAAGCATATTTTAAAGCTTTCATAACGGCACAGTTAGCAACTTTAAATATTCTGCTTCTAGCGCCTTTGAAGCCTTTAGCAAGTTTTAATATTTTTTTGTGTCTGTTGCGACATACATTTCCACGTTTTACTCTCATTGTTCAACACTCCTATCTTGAATACTTCTTGTATGGTAACTCATAAGATACCAGTTTAACTTGACTATCAGCGATATTGATATCACCGAAAATCTTACGTTTTCTGGAACCGGATTTGTGTTGAAGCAAGTGTCCGATACCTGCATGTCTTCTTTGGATTTTTCCTGAAGCTGTTACTTTATAGCGTTTAGCAGCAGCTTTGTGAGTTTTCATTTTTGGCATTTTATTCTCCTTTTGTTTTCATACCGGATAAGGCATACCAATCCGCACTATATCTCGGTTAATATTTATTGTACTGACTGAATTTATATTTGCAAGTGGGAGGAGGAAATATTTTTTCTGTTGAAAAAATATTTTTTATGATACAATCAATCTATACAGATGGAGTAAGACATGATTACTATAAAAGATGTAGAACACGTGGCTAAGTTAGCCAGATTGGAACTTACCGAAGAAGAAAAAATCAAATTTACAACTCAGTTGGGTGACGTGCTCAAGTATGTTGATCAGATGAATGAGGTTGATACAACCGGAGTTGAGCCTATGGCGCACGCAATTGATTTTGTCAACGTTATGCGAGATGACGTTGTGAAGTATGAACAAGAGAGAAACGAACTTATGAAGAATGCACCTTCTGAAGAGAACGGTTTCTTCAAAGTTCCAAAGATTAATTAAGAGAGATAACAGAGGGACTCGTTCCCTCTTTTTTTTATAAAATGTAGGGAGTGTACGGAATGACAAAATTTATATTTATAACAGGCGGTGTTGTAAGTTCACTTGGTAAAGGGATTATCGGTGCATCATTGGGCAGACTTTTGCGCTCAAAAGGGTTTAGTGTTGCGATACAGAAGTTTGACCCTTATATTAACGTTGACCCTGGAACGATGAGTCCGTTCCAGCACGGGGAGGTATTTGTAACCGATGACGGAGCAGAAACCGATTTGGACTTGGGACACTATGAACGTTTTATTGATTCAAATTTCAGCCAGATAAGTAACGTTACCTCCGGAAGTGTATATCAAACTGTTATCAAGAAAGAGCGCCGCGGTGATTATCTCGGGGCAACCGTTCAGACTATCCCTCATATTACAAACGAGATTAAATCAAGAATTATAAAGGCTCAAAAACATTTTAATACAGATTTTCAAATTATTGAAATCGGCGGTACAATCGGGGACATCGAGAGTTTGCCGTTTATTGAAGCGATTAGACAGTTCAAAACAGAACAGGGCTATGGCAACGCTATAAACGTTCACTGTACTTTACTTCCTTACCTGCCAACCTCCGGCGAACTTAAAACTAAACCGTCACAACACAGTGTTAATGTATTAAGAAGTTACGGACTGCAGCCTGAGGTATTGGTTTGCAGAACCTCAAAACCTATTCCGAAAACCGAAAAAGAAAAACTTGCGCTATTCTGTTCAGTTCCGAAAGAAGCGGTTATTGAGTGTCGTGATATGAAGAGTATTTACGAGGTTCCGCTTGTTCTTGAGGAACAAAATTTTGCAGAGGTTGTTTTGAAGCTGCTTCAAACCCCTGACAGAAAAGCGGATTTGAAGGAGTGGGAAGAGCTTGTTGACAAAATCAAGAACCCTAAAAAGACTGTTAAGATTGCGATTGCAGGTAAATATACAAAGCTTTCCGATGCGTATATTTCGGTTGTTGAGTCCTTAAAACATGCCGGTTACAAAAACGATGCAAAAGTTGAAATAAAATGGATTAATTCAGAGGACTGCAACGAGTATTCCGAATGTAAAAAGTTGATGAAGGATGTACAGGGGCTTGTTGTTCCGGGCGGATTCGGCGTGCGCGGTATTGAGGGTAAACTCAATGCAATCAGATACGCGAGAGAAAACAATCTTCCGTTCCTCGGAATCTGTCTGGGAATGCAATGTGCGGTAATCGAATACGCAAGAAATGTTGTAGGACTGAAAGATGCAAATTCAAAAGAATTTGACGAGGGTGCTACATATCCGGTTATTGATTTGATGACAGAGCAAAAGAATGTTAAAGGCTACGGCGGTACAATGAGATTAGGTGCTTATGACTGCGTAATCAAAAAAGGTTCGATTGCGGAAAAGGCATACGGTACAAATAAGATATCCGAAAGACACCGTCACAGATACGAAGTAAACAACGAGTTTATCGACCGTATTTCTGATGCAGGATTGGTATTTTCCGGAATGTCTCCGGATGGAATGCTTGCAGAGATGGTAGAGCTTCCTCAAAACGATTGGTTTGTTGCGGCTCAGTTCCACCCTGAATTCAAATCAAGACCTAACAGACCTCATCCTCTGTTCTTAGGCTTGGTGACAGCTGCCTGCAAAAGAGTTTAGTCGTTTATAAGTGATTAAGTGACTGGCGGATTTTGGCAAGGTTGCAGGTTCAACAGATTAAGGAGTAAGTATGACTGACTTAAAAATATATTTGGATAAAGATATTGATACCAATTTAATAAAATCAAAAAAAATAGCGATAATCGGTTTTGGCTCACAGGGGTACGGACAATCCATGAATCTCAAGGATTCCGGATGTGACGTTGTTCTCGGGTTAAGACTCGGCGGCAAATCCGATATTAAGGCTCGAGATTACGGGCTTAAGACGATGTCTATATCTGATGCCGTAAAAGAGGCTGATGTTATTCAGGTACTTATTCCGGACGAGGTTCAGGCTGAGGTTTATGAAAGAGAAATCAAGCCTTACCTTAGAAAAGGTCAGTATCTTATGTTTGCTCACGGGTTTAATATCCATTACAAGAAAATTGTTCCGCCTGAGGATGTAAACGTTATTATGGTCGCACCAAAGGCTCCGGGGCATACTGTAAGAAGTGAATATACGCAAGGCAAAGGAACACCTTCATTAATCGCTGTCGAGCAGGATGTAACGGGTGATTCAAAAGAGGTTGCACTCTCTTACGCTGCGGCGATTGGAGCAGGCAGAGCAGGTATTATTGAAACCACATTCCGTGAGGAAACAGAAACAGACTTATTCGGAGAACAGGTTGTTCTCTGCGGCGGCTGTACAGCACTTATTAAAACAGCTTTTGATACATTGGTTGAGGCAGGGTATTCCCCTTATATGGCTTATTTTGAAGTTTGCCACGAATTGAAATTGATTGTTGATTTAATCTATGAGGGCGGAATCGATGCCATGCATTATTCAATTTCTAATAACGCAGAGTACGGAGATTTAACAAGAGGTCCGAAACTTATAACAGAAGATGTTAAAAAGGTTATGAAAGATATCTTGAAAGATATCCAGAACGGCAGCTATGCGGACGAATTCATGTCTGAGATACAATCGGGCGGAAAGAATTTTGCGCGCCTTAGAGAGGCTAATAACAACCACCTGATAGAAAAAGTCGGTCAGGAAATCAGAAACTCTTTTGCATGGGGCAGATCAAAAATTCTTGATAAATCAAAGAATTAAGACGTCATTCTGATGTTTTAGAATTGTTTTGTTGGAGTAGAAACTAACCCTCACTCGCATCTGTAGTTTTCACCTTGTTCAAACACAGCTGCGGCCTCTCCCCCAAAGAGGCAATACAGAAGTATCCACTAAAAACTTGCTAAAAAATACACTTAGCCGCTTAACTGCCTAACTGCTTAGCCGCATTTCTAACTAAATAATTTGAATGATAGGTCAATATTATCCTGTATAACTTTTTTGAGTGCATCTTGCTGCGTTTTAACGGCATCTCTGTCGGCTTCAAGCTCTTGAAGTTTTTGGTCTATCTTGGATTCTTTGGCATTGATTTTATTCATGTCTTTTTCGTACTGTGCTTCTGCCGTCTTAATTGCTTGTGTGTCCGTAACTGTTTGCAGTTTTGTATCAACGGCAGTTGAAGTATCAATGAATTTATTCAGGTTGCCATCAAATACCTGTATTTGAACAAATCCTTCGTTCAAGACATTTGTAATCCATTTGTTATTTGAAAGCATATCATCCTGGAGCACCAGATAATTTTCATTTTCCGGTGTTCCGAGATAACCGTTTGTTGTGTAGTTTGTTGCTGATTTACCGATATTATCTACTGAATACAAGTAAATATTCTTTTGAGTATTTTCGTCAAATACAACTTCTTCTTTTATCTTAGGTGTTTCGTCGAGTCCTTCCATCTTGTACCAGAGGTTAATATACCACTGTGCAAGGTTTTTGTCGGAGAAGGTTGTTCCCTGACGGTTTTCCGTCCATACGTTTTCAGGCTGCAGTCCACCGATATAATCGTTGATATCCGGCTCAATCGGCGGTCCGACAGGCGGCAGCGGTTCATCAGGCTCCTTACCTTCCCAAATAATGTGATCACTGTTATACAGTGGTTCATTAAAGTTGACAGAACCTGCCAAACCTTCTTGGAAATCGGTTACACTTTGTTTAAGTTGTGCACTTGTTATGCCGCGCGAGTTGTAATTATCGCAAAGATAGAATAAATCTTTGGCCCATTGTTTTATTGATTTAAGTGTACCATCAGTGTTCCATTTGCTCAGAAGTTTTTCCCCTTCAGTTGATGAAGCATTAACATCACAGGTTTCACCTTCTTTGATTGCTGCTTTGTAATGTGTTTCATCATCAATTTTTTCAGAAACTTCTTTCATTGTTTGACATTTTGTCCCGCCGTTGTCATCCATGCCGGCACCTGTTATTTCACTGCTGGAAATCACAAAACTTTCACCGGTAGTTGTTGTGTATTTATTATTGGTTCCGTTATACCAGGATTCATTACAACCGTCTGTTCCGAATCCCGTAGTTGTACCGTAATCGATAATGTGAGCCAATATGTGTTGATAACATCCAAAACCACCGCCAAGAGCTGTGTTGTAACAGCTGCTGCCGGCATTTTTAAATTTATCCCCCAGATTTTCTGTTGTTGTTGTGTATTTAGGGTCATCTCTTTGCGGTTCATCTGCTTCCCAATTAGGATATTCAGTTTCTTCCCAGTATTTGTGCTTATTCAGGTAATCTTTGTATTTCTGTTCGTAATCCTCCATTTCTTGCTGCCACTGTTCATAATCGCCCTCATACCTATCGACAGCATTATCATAGGCAGGGTTTCTCTCTACTATTTCAACGGAATAGGCGACATCAGACACTAACCCGAATTTTTTAAGAAAATCGTTTAAGGAATTTGTTGATTGATAAGCATCGTGCAATGACGATGATACAAGGGTTTTGCCGTTTTGCGCTTTTAAGGAATATTGCTTGTCTAAGTCGCCGTAAGTGAATATTTTATTTGCAGTCAAAAGCGTATCGCCGATAGTGCCGTCGTCAAGAGCAATATTGGCAATGGTTTTCTTTGCATCAAGGGCATTTAGGTAATTTATATAAACTTGGTCGGAATCGTTCGCCAGCATAAGTTTTTGGGCCTCAAGCTGTTGAGACCTTAACTCGATATTGTGCTGTCTTGCTGTCAACGACAACAGTCTAGCCTGTGATGACGACATTCCCATTTTATTGCGCGCTTTCCTAAAATATTCCTTACTACGGTTAACGGTTAAACTTGCTCCAAACTTAAGTTGCATCGGGACAGCTATTTAAAATTGTTACATTGCTTAATAAAAATATTGAAATTGCAGTTGGGGTTCACCCCAAAATAAATTATTAATGTTGGACTTTTCAATAAAAACGGCTGACGAATAACCGCCAGCCGATTTAAAATAAATACATTTACTGAATAAAACTTACCTAATTCCCAAAATTAATTACTAATCTAACAGTGCGTCCAGAAGTTCAGCGTTGCGTTGTGCGTAAGCTGATGTTCTAACGCGGTTGCGATGAATATAGGTACGAAGTGCTTCACGAATAAGTTCTGAACGTGAACGGTTTTCGTTTTCTGCTACGTTATCTATTTCATCTAAAAATCTTTCCGGCATTGATATTAAAACTCTTGACATAATTAAATTCCCTTTATTTTTTGTATAAGATATTACTCTTAGTTCCCGCTTACATATATACAAAGTATTTAAAATGAAAAAAGTTGCTAGTTTTTTACGGTTAAAGTTACATTTGTTAACAAAATACAAAAAATCCTTGTTTGTAGTACTATAAAGAAGTTAATACTATGGGAGATATTGATGTTTAGTACGGAAATACATTACGAAGTCGTTTCTTTTTCAGTCGGCGACACAAAAGCCGGAACCAAAATGGGTAAGTTGCAATTAAAAGACCCTGCAACAGAAACGGTTCTCAACTGTGTGCTCTGGGAAGAGGCACTCAACCGTATGGATTTAAAACTGTTCCGTATCGGGAATATCGTAAGGATTGTGACGGCTTCTTTTAACGAAAGGTTTAATAACTGCTTGATTACATCTCTTGAGTTGATTAAAGAAGCAAAGATGGGGCTTTCCGAGGATGAAAGAGAGAAGGCTTATAACAAAATTCTGGAATACATCAAAAGTATCTCTGATACGGAATTAAGAACGTTTATTCTTGACTATTTCAAAAAATACGAGGACAAAATCAAAGTTTCGCCTGCGGCAAAAACAATGCACCACAATTATTTGGGCGGACTATTGGTTCATATTCTTGAATGTATTGAAATAGCAGATAACAATATTAAGATTTTGTTTCAGGATATCAACAGAGATGAGGCAATTGCGGCTTGTATTCTTCATGATATCGGGAAAATATTTGAATACACTATTGATGCCGAAAACGGAATGATTGATTACGATGAAGATTTCCGCAAAGAATGGATTACCCACTCGTTATACGGGTATTCAATATGTATGACTCAAGGGTTTAAGCGAGTTGCAAAAATGATTGCAGCGCATCATGGCCGTACTGATTGGGGGGCTATTGTTGACTTGAATGAAAAAGATTTGGAATCATATGTTTATTTCATTCATCACGTTGACGATTTGTCCGCAAAATACGGCAAGACAAGTGTTACAATGTTGTAAGAGAGGAAGTTCATGAAAGTTAGTGTAAAAGTTCCTGCTACATCAGCAAATTTAGGTCCGGGATTCGATTGTTTAGGTGTTGCTCTGCCGATTTATAACACCGTGACTATTGATGAAACAGTTTTGCCGGGAACAGGTGTAGAGATAAATATTCTTGCGCAGGATGAAAGTTATGATGATCTTATAATTGACCATATTCCGCGTGATGAGAACAGTATTGTATATAAAGCTGTTGAGCTGTTATACAATTCTATCGGTCAGACCCCGTCAGAGCTTAAGATTAACATTCAGACAACAATCCCTGTCACCAGAGGGCTTGGAAGTTCCGCAGCGGTTATTGTCGGTGCATTGATGGCTGCAAACCACCTTCTTGGGGAACCGGCCGACGAATCTGCGATACTTTCTATTGCAACAGAGATTGAAGGGCATCCGGATAACGTTACTCCTGCTGTTGTAGGCGGTTTGGTGCTTTCTTCAATGGAGGATGACGGAAGTATTTTATACAGAAAAATACACTGGCCTGATGAGTGGGCGATTATAGTATGTATCCCTGACGTTGAACTTGCAACAGAAATTTCACGCTCTGTTCTTCCTGAAACAGTTCCAATGCAGGATGCCGTATACAACACCAAAAGAATGGGAATGTTTATTCAGGCGGTAAATACTGTTGATGACGAGCTTATGAAGGCTGCATTATCCGATAAACTTCATCAGCCGTACCGCTCTAAGCTTGTTCCTTGGATGGATGAAATTTCTGAATCAATAAAACACGATGAAGATATTTTCGGATGTGTTTTAAGCGGTGCCGGCTCTGCCGTGCTTGTTATTGCGAAACAGTCTGCCGTTGATAAGGCTAAGTCTAAAATATCAGAGGTCATGAATAATTTAAACGTAAAAGCCGAGATTAAATCATTAAAAGTAGAAAATAACGGTGCAACTGTTATTAGCGGATAACTTTTATTTATTTTTCTGGTATAATTTAACCAGCTAAGGAAATTATTAGGAGAAGTTATGAACGAATTATTGAAAAAGAGTGCCGCAGAGCAAAGTAAAGCTCTTAGAAATAAAGAAGTTTCTGCTGTGGAATTAACTACTGCAGCAATAAACAAGATTAAAGAAATAGATGAAAAACTGGGTGCGTTCAATTCATTAACCGAAGATACAGCGCTTGAAACCGCTAAAAAAGTTGATGAAAAGATTGCAAAAGGCGAAGAATTACCTCTTTTGGCAGGTATTCCTCTTGCATTAAAGGATAATATGAACCTTATCGGTTCTAAAACAACCGCATCAAGCAAAATTCTTGAAAACTTTGTATCACCTTACAACGCAACGGTTACACAAAAACTTCTTGATAACCTTGTACCGATTGTCGGTAAAACAAACCTTGACGAATTTGCAATGGGTTCATCAAACGAAAACTCTGCATTCAAAAAAGTTCATAACCCTTGGAACTTAAACAAAGTTCCGGGCGGCTCATCAGGCGGTTCTGCCGCTGCTGTTGCTGCGTGTGAATCAACACTTGCACTCGGTTCCGATACCGGCGGAAGTATTCGTTTGCCTGCAAGCTTTTGCGGTGTTGTCGGTATGAAGCCGACCTACGGTAAAGTATCAAGATACGGGCTGATTGCGTTCGCATCATCATTAGACCAGATTGGACCTTTCGCAAGAACTGTTGAAGATGCTGCTAATCTTCTTGAAGTTATATCCGGTCACGATCCTCATGATTCCACATCTTTGAATCTGCCGGTTGAACATTATTCACAATCTTTGAATAACGATATCAAAGGAATGAAAATCGGTCTGGTTAAAGAATTAATGGGAGAAGGTGTTTCTCCTTGTGTTCAAAAAGCTATTGAAAATGCTGTTGAAACGTATAAGAAATTAGGCGCAGAAATCGTTGAAGTTTCTCTGCCGAAGATTAAATATTCAATCGGGATTTATTATATTCTTGCAACTGCTGAATGCAGTTCAAACCTCGCAAGATTTGACGGGGTAAGATACGGTTACAGAACTCCAAACCCTGAAAATCTTCTTGATTTATACTGCAAATCCCGTGCGGAAGGGTTCGGCGATGAGGTTAAACGTAGAATCATGCTTGGAACTTATGCGCTAAGCTCAGGTTACTACGATGCGTACTACAAAAAGGCTCAACAAATGAGAAGATTGGTAACAGATGACTTTGTTGAAGTATTCAAAAAAGTAGATGCTCTAATCGCTCCAACTTGTCCGAATACCGCATTTGATTTGGGCTCAAGAACCGAAGACCCGCTTGCGATGTATTTGACAGATATTGCGACAATTTCTTCTAACCTTGCAGGTATTCCGGCATTGAGTGTTCCTGCAGGATTTGATTCTGACGGCATGCCTGTCGGTTTGCAGATTATGGCTCCGCAGCTTCACGAAGCAAAATTGTTCAATGTTGCGTACAAATTTGAACAGGCAAATGAATTCTATAAAGCGCTTGCTCCTGATTTACTCGTCTGCAAAGGCTAGGGGTAGGGGTATTTTTGTGAATCGTGAATCGTGATTGGTAATGCGGCTAAGTAGTAAGTAGGATGTGGTAAATCTTTGATTTACCGCATCTTTTAATATATGCTAAAATACATCTATGAATTACAAAAGATTATATATTCCAAATAGTATAATTTTTATTACCATTGTAACAAGCAAGAGACGTAATATTTTGATTGAAAATATTGAATTATTAAAATTTTCTATCAAGAATACTCATAAATATTATAATTTTGAGATTTATGCAATTTGTGTAATGAAAGACCATGTACATTTACTAATAAAACCTAATAACATTAAAGAGTACTCAAAAATAATTCTATTGATAAAACGGACTTTTTCTAAAAAGATTGATATTAATACTATTGCAGATTATAGACAACGAGAAAGTAACATTAAACGCCAAGAACGTGATATCTGGCAAAGACGTTTTTGGGAACATACAATTAGAAACGAAGAAGATTTATACCGTCACATAGATTACATACATTATAATCCGATGAAACATTATCAAATTGTACCAAAGGATTGGAAATATTCAACGTTTAACAAATTTGTTAAAAACGGATATTATGAAACAGATTGGTGTAATTTTGAAGATAAATATAAAATTGCAGATTTAAATTATGAATAATTTTATTGATAAAAATTTTTGATGCGGTAAATCAAAGATTTACCACATCCTACTTGCTTTAACCCATCAAACATAAAAGTAATAAAAAGAAAGAGGTTGAAATTCAACCTCTTTTTGTATGTGCTAAGCAACTTCAATTATTTATATATTCCGATAGCATTTGAAAGTGCTATTCCGCCTTTTATCGGAGGCTTGTTAACGATGTTACCTTTAACGTACATAACGGTTGAGCCGCCGCCGTCTAAATTCATTGCATTGACGCAGCCGAGAGATTGCATCAAGTGAGCCAGTTCATTAAGTGTAAGCCCGATAGAAGAGCCTTCACGACCGTCTGCCGTAATAAGTATTATATGATTATCTTTTGTATATCCGATTGCTGTTCTAGGGTTTCTGCCGCCTATGCAGCCAAGTTTTTGTGCGGTCATATCAACAAAGATTTCTCCGTCTTTAACAAGATAAGGGCCGCCGCTTATTATATGTTTAACGTTATCCCAATCAGGCGAGGTGCTGACGTTTAAATTGACTCTGTCGCCGACTTTTAATCCGCCAAGTTTACTCTTAGGACCGACAAGCACATAACCGTTTTCAGGTATAGCGGCCCTGGAAACGGTTATGGCTGTAACTTCGTTATCTGCAACAACAATCTGTGTTCCGTATTTAGGGGTTATTGTTGAATATGCTCCCCAGTCCGGTGTATAGGCAATAACTGCTGTTGACAGCATTCTCGGCTGATTCATGTTATCAACCTGTATTTTATCAAATCCTTTTTTGAGGTACGCATTAAACTGTATTCTCTCCATTGCGTATCCGTCTTCGAAAAATCCCATTGATACTCTGTTATGAATAGGGCCGGTGTAAATTTTTCCGTCTATCATAAGAGTTCCTAAAGGACATCCTGTTTGAGGTTTAAAAAAAGCACCGTTTACAGCTGCAAGCGAGTTACTTTTGCGTGCCATAGAGGAAATGGACGCCTTTCTTTGAAGTTTGTCAGAGGCCATAACCGGTGCGATTTTCAACTCAGGATTAATATTAAAATCAGCTTCAATTATATTTAATCTTACAGGTCTGCCTTTGTAATACTTCGTCATTCTTATATGTTTGAGGCCGTCTTCTACTGTATAAATGGTTCCATACCTATACTTACGGCTAATTTGTTGGTTGAATTCTGCTAACTTATTCTCTTCCCGGATTATCTTATCTGCTGAGGCATCCAGCCGCGTGTTGTTTACCAGTGGCGACACGGCTATGCCATTAACAATTTTGACATTGTCCGCCAGTACAAAAACGCTCTGGGCGGAGATTAATCCGCAGAGTAAAGCTAAATTGACTCCCAACAATAGGAGCTTCTCGACATTCGGTCGTGCAAACGTGGTATCCATATGTGTCACCCTTGTGTTTAAAGTAACGCAGATACCTTTTTTATTAGAGAGTGGTGTGGGGCATAACACTCTTCAGGCCAAGTACTTAAATTATATGCCTTGTATCCTTACACTATAATTATAATGTATATATCAAGCTTTTTCAACCCCTAAAACCCCCTGATAACAATATCTTTACAAAACTAAATAGTGTAAAACTGACACTGTGATTGAATTGTAGGGATTACACTTATTCCGGTCTGGGTTATTACCCCGCCGGAATAAGTATTTATATTGAGGCTGCATAAGCCTCAATATCAAATATTCCCAAAGAAATGTGACTGCGGGGTGCAGGAATGCATAAACCCCGCAATAATTTGATTAGCCCGTCTGGATGACCCCGTCCGGAGGACAATAAGAAAAAACTTTATTTGAATACCGGTGCAGGGCTTGGGGCGGCACCAGCCCCAAAATACAACCCTCTTATTCTATATCTAAGAATTTGTGTACCTGTGGGATTAGCCTTACGTGGTTGTATTTTTCCATAAATTTGTTGAATACGTGTATCATAAACTCCGAATCCACGGATATTTCATTACCGTTCATCTTAGGCTGGAGTATAAGCTCGAGGTTATATTTTTGACCTAAAAAGATACAGTTTTCAATTTCTTCGTCGGTTATATTTTTATCAAAAATGATTTTGGCAAATAGTTTTTTGCCGTCACAGTCGTACTGTCTTGTAACTGCGCAATCTACTTTGTAACTCTTGATTTTGTCAAAAAACTTGTTGTGAAGCTCAAAGGAATTTTTCACTCCGGAGCAGCTAGGGAGCTTTATATCTGCCGCAATAACTTCTATATACGGAAGAATTTTTTCCAAATTCTCTGTAATGGTAGCGTTCGTTTCAAGGTAGAACTTGGTTTTTACCTTTGGCAAAAATTCTGCCAGAAACTCGTTCCAGATTAAAGGCTCGCCGCCGGTTAACGATATAAAGCTGATAGTTTGGATATCAAACTTTTCGTTTATATAGCTTACAAGTTCATTTGGCGTAAACTCAAAAAATGTATCAGTATCGTTTATATTTACAGGCAAATGAGGGGTGTCACAGTATTTGCAGTTTAAATTGCAGGCACAAAAACGTATGAACAACTGCTTTGTACCGATATATAATCCCTCACCCTGAACAGATGCAAATATCTCTTTTATTTTTGCTTTATTTTCACTCATATAGTTTCTCTCTTAGGTTTCGCTTTGATTCCAGTTTTAGTTTTTCGTATAGAATAATTTCTTCTTTTGTTAAATCTTTAGGTATTTCGATTGATACCGTTATAATCATATCCCCTTTTTTGCCGTCTTTTTCCAAACCTTCTTTAGCGAGTCTGTATTTTTGTCCGTTCATTGTTTTTGGCATAATTTTCATCTGGACGATTCCGGTTGGGGTTTTAACGTCTACTGTGCATCCCAATACGGCCTCATAAGGTTCAAGCGGTATTGTTTTAAGGATGTTTAGTCCGTCATATTTGTATGGAGAGCTTTCTGTATCAATACGGATTATAAGGTATAAATCCCCGTTTTTACCGCCGTTGAGCCCCTGGTTCCCTTCTCCTGCAATCCTGATTTTGGCACCCTCTTTTACCCTTTCAGGTATCTTTACGGAGAGTTTCTTATGGACTGACATTTCTCCGGCACCTTTACAGTAGGCGCATATACTGCCGTTTGCAAACTTTCTCCCGTGGCATTTCGGACAAGGCTCCGTATGGAGTATATTAACGGTTCTTGTTGTGCCCATGAGCGCTTCTGAAACAGTTATTGTGATTTCTGACGTTATATCGCTGCCGTTAATCTTTTTGGCGGTATATTTATTCTGTTTCGGTTTTTCGGCTTCCCTTGTTTTCTTGATAAAGCTGTCCCATGCGTCCTGAAACGCATTTTTGTTGTTCGCGTTGTTGGTGTTATTGGTATTAGCGCTTGAGGCTCTCTCTTGTCTTTTATATTCCTGTCGAGGACGCTCTTGTTTTGTTTCCTGTCTCTCAAATCTGTCGTCGGATTTTGTTCCTGTTTGAGATTTGTTTGTTGTCCGGGACTCGGTTTTTGCCCTGTTATTGAACATGCCTCGCAGGGTATCATATTTCTTGCGTTTTTCGGAATCCGAAAGGATTTCGTACGCTTCGTTTATTTCTTTAAACTTCTCTACGACCTCAGGTGAATTTCCTGCAACATCAGGGTGCCATTTTCTTGCAAGTTTTCTGAAGGCTGATTTTATTTCCGCTTCAGTCGCATCAGGCTTTATTCCCAAAATGTCGTAGTAATTTTTCTCCATAGTTTAATAATAATTCGTTTTAATAATTTTGTTAATAGTCCTGATTGGCGCCTTCGTCTTCATCATCTTTGAGCGAAGATAAGTCAGCCGAATACATTCCGTCGAAATCATCAGGAAGCATGTCACTGTCAGGCCACATAGTACCGTCATCAAATCTGCAGGCGTTAAGGTTGTAGCTTGTTGATAAATCGGAGTTTGTTAAGTCCGTTTCCTGCAAGATACATCCTGCCATATCAGCCTCAGAGAAGTTGCAGTAATCAGCCACCGCATAACTGAAATCTGTTCCGTTCAATACCGAGCCGGTGAAATAGCATTCAGAAATTGAAGAACGTGTAAAATCTGCAGATGATAAGTCGCAGTTTTCAAACTTAACATTAGTCATGTGTGCATCCGCAAAACTTGTAGAGGATAAATCTACGTTGTTAAACTCTGCATCCGAAATAGTTACATTTGATAAATCAACTTCTGTCAGGTCAATACCTGCTTCCGCATTTTCCTGTACGTAGCTGTTAAATTCTTCTACATCTTCTATTAATAAAGTTATTAATTCATCTTTAGTTTTCATTAACCGGCTCCTCTAACTGATTATCTTGGTTTGCAGTGCAAGTAAAACTGCTTGTGTTCTGTTTGTTACTTTTAACTTTTTGAAAATAGTATTCATGTGTGTTTTAACCGTTACATCGCGCACGAATAGCTTTTTAGCAATATCTTGATTGCTGGCGCCTTTGGCAGCGAGTGAGAGAACTTCTTTTTCTCTCTCGGTCAAAGGTTCAATATCACCCTCCGGCTTGATTGAAATATCTATTGATTTTGATTCGTTCTGCCATTTTGAACGTCTTAATACCGCTTCAATACGTGCCAGAAGGTTTGGTAATACGAACGGTTTCACAATGTAATCGTCAGCGCCTATTTTCAAGCCTGAAACGATTTTGTGTTCCTCGCTTACCGCTGTTATCATTATAACAGGGATATATTTTGTGTTTTTGTTTGTACGAATAGCTTTCAGAGTATCCCAGCCGTCCATGTTCGGCATCATAACATCAAGCAGAATAAGGTTTATTGAGTTGTATTCTTTACTCAGAATCTGCAGCGCCTCTACACCGTCATGCGCTACTACAACATCATATCCGTACATCGGTAATGCTTCTTCTAAATATTTCGGATTATCATCGACAATTAATATTTTTGCAAAATCTTCCATTTTCCCCTCAAACAATCTTTTCCTTGAATGCTTTGACTGCGGCTTGCAGCCTGTCATCAACTTCTAATTTCTGTAAGATACTTGCAACGTGTACTTTTGTTGTATTAATGCTTACAACAAGCTGCTTTGCAATCTCGCTGTTGCTGTACCCTTCCGTAATAAGTTTGAGAATTTGCTTCTCTCTCGATGTTAAATTATACATGGTTTTTGAATCGGAAGCATCATTCATTTGGGTGTTTGTTGCAGCTTTTAATACAATACTTGAAATACTCGGGTCAAACCAGGAGGCGCCGTCGAGAACCGAACTTACGACCCGTATTAGCCTGTCCAGATTAATCTCTTTTGAGCAGTATGCGTTTGCACCGGCTTTTAGGCTGTTTAATACGTCTTTTTCGTCGTTGTGCGAGGTTAATATAACAATTTTTATATTCGGATTTAGTTCTTTGATATACTTTGTTGCAGTGATTCCGTCTATTTCCGGAAGTCCTAAATCCATGATTACAAGGTCAATATTGTTTTCTTTAACGATTATATAAGCATCTTCTGCTGACTTTGCTTCGAATAAAGTTCCGACGTATTCTACGCCTTCAAAGGTCGTTTTAAGCCCGAAACGGGTTAATTCATGGTCTTCTACGATTAAAATGTTGTATTTCATTCACGTCCTGCAATCTTGTTAAGTCCGTCGTTGCTGTTTTTTATACTGTTCATTTCTGCCTCTTTTTTATTTAGAAGGCTTTGATAATAATAATATCTAAAGCTGCTGTCGTCAAGATAGTTTGCAACAGCAAGATAACTTTTTGCAAGTGAGATGTTGCCTTTATCAAGCATTACGCGAGCCAAATCAATCCACCCGTCCTGATATGAAGGGTTTAGGGATACGGCTTTTTTCAGATAATCCAACTCTTTATCCGGAGTTACAAGCCCGATTTTGTAATATGCGATATATGAATTGTTATAATCTTTTATCAGTTTTCTGTAGATATCGTTTGCGCGTTTCGGGTTTGA
Source organism: Candidatus Gastranaerophilales bacterium (assembly GCA_944324825.1). GTDB lineage: Bacteria > Cyanobacteriota > Vampirovibrionia > Gastranaerophilales > Gastranaerophilaceae > UMGS1585. Next base: position 50,763 of record CALUXU010000003.1, on the reverse strand, counting down.
CATTTTTGTATAAACAGATGCCATTTTTTCAAGCGCCTCCTGCTTGAGTTGATTGTCTGATTCTGCGGATTTATAGTATTTTAAGGCATTTTTGTAATTCCCGTTTTTCGATGCGATATCACCCATTGTCATCATGCAATCCGGAATATTTGCATCGATTTTGCAGGCTTTATCACAGTAGTCTTCCGCTTTTTTGTAGTCACCCTGTGCGTAAGAGCATCTTGCAAGCATTGAGTATAAAAGTGCATTATTTTTCTTGTTTTTCCCCAATGCGGTCATGAAAATCCTTGAAGCTTTTACGTAATTACCCTCCGCATAATAGTATCTTCCAAGATAATAATCCTTGTCAAAAGGCTTCTTGGCAAGTAAATAAGATACGTATTCGTTTGAGGATTCAAGTTTGTCTGATAACCTTTGTGTGGTTATTCCCTGCTCGTTAATTTCTTTTATGAGTTTTTTAGAAATTTTCCCTTTTTTATCACCCGTAAAAATCTGTGATTTTAGAATTTTGTAGTTGATATTCTCAGGATTTTCTTCAGTTGCGATTTTGATATACTGCTTTGCGTTTTCGATATCGTTAAGCTTGTAGTATCCGAGAGCCATAAGATAGTTTGCGTAATCGTAATCGTTCAAGAGTCTTGGATACTGACCCAATTCCGTTATGGATTCTTTTGCCTGATCGTTGTATACGATATTGGAATAAAGCTCCGCAAGAATCAATATATCGCTTTTGGTTATTGATTTTTTCGGGAAATAGAATTTCTTTGTGTTTTCAATAACGTTGTTTGAGATATCAAAATCTTCTATTTTACTGGATGCCTGCTTCGACAAATCAAAGAATCCTAGTTCTGCGGTTTTGTCAGCCAGAACAAGCAGATAGAAGTCATTCTTATGGTTTTTTGATATGAGTTTGTTAAAATCGTCATAAGAGATTTTTATATTAAGGTTCTCAAACTTATCCACCGCACTTTTAAAATTTTTTTTAAAAACGGTATTCGGACTTTGTTTAATCGGTTCGATTTTTATGATATCTGTTTGCAAAATCGGGTCAAACACCATTTCCGCAAAAACAGTGTTTGCGAATAATGTTGAAATAATAGTTGTAATAATAAGTTTAGACTTGAGCTGCATTTACGTTTGTTCCCGTGTAGTAAAAATTGAATTTGTCTACAAGCTCGGTGTTCGCACCTGAGTTAATGCTGTTGTATAAGTCTAGCAAAGTATATTGAGAAAGAAGTTTTTTATCCTCTTCATTAAGTACAAGGTGGTTTTCTGTTAAGAATACTTCCGTAATCTTGTCGAGGGTTGTTTGCAGGAACTTATCCACAACGTTTTTATCAAAATGGGTTCCAGAATCCCCGATAAGTATTCCGATAACTTTTACAATAGGCATTTTGTCACGGTAGTGTCTTTTTGATGTTATTGCATCAAAAACGTCTGATACGGCAAGAATTCTTCCGCCGAACGGAATTTCTTCGCCTTTTAAATGCCTGTAATAGCCTGTACCGTCATATTTTTCGTGGTGTGAACACGCAATCTCGGTTATGAGTTTAAACTCTTCGGACATATTGATTTTTTCTAAGATATTATGCGTAATTTCAACGTGCTGCTGGATATGCTGATATTCTTCCGGTGTAAGTTTTCCTTCTTTTTGAAGAACGGAATCTCTGATACCGATTTTCCCGATATCGTGAAGCGCAGCAGCTTTTTGGATAATTTCAATATCGTTGTCAGGAAGTTCAAACTCTTGCGCAATAAGCGTTGCGTACATTCTAACCCTTGTAGAATGACCTGATGTGATTTTGTCACGTGCGTCAATAGAGGCACCGAGTGTGCTTATAAAACTGTCGAATATCTTTTTCTGCTCGTTCAACAGCTCGTTTTGACGTTCAAACAGTTTTGCGTTCTCTAAAGAAATCCCTGCGCTTGAACCGATTGTGACTAAAAGGTCCTCATCTTCCTCCGTAAAGTATCCGGTAATTTTGTTTAAGACCTGAAATACACCGATAGTTTCCTGATTAATGTTTTTTATCGGCATACAGAGTATTGTTTTGGTCTTGTAGCCGGTTTCTTTATCGATATTTTTGTTGAACCTGCTGTCAGAATAGGCATCTTTGATATTTATTGTTTCGCCGGTTTGGAATACGTGGCCTGCAAGCCCCTGATTCGATTTAAATCTCAATTCCGTACTGCCTAATCCCAGTGCAACCTTTGACCATAGTTCGTCATGCTCTTTGTCATACAGGAAAACCGTACATCTGTCTGCCTGCATTGCTTCTTTAGTTTCTTCTGCAATGGTTTGCATAAGTTTATCAATATTTTTTTCCGCAGCAACCGCCTGTCCGATTTTAACCAGTGCCAAAAGCGGATCTTTTCTAACCTCTGTTGTGTACATGCTGCCGTTTTTTATCTGGTTGATTTTTTCAATAAGTTTGTTTAAAAATTCTTCGTTATTTGTGTTTTTTGCACATCTTCTGGCATTATTGTAATGCAGCGAATATGTTGTGTTTTTTTCGTTGTAGTTCAGATACCCGAGAATAAATTCGTATAATATTGTTGATTCAGGGGTTTTGTCTGATTTTAATATAACACTTGCATCCGAGAAATATTGCAGCGCCTCATTAAACTTGTTATGAACGTATGCTTCTAAAGCTACCAAACAAATATATGCGGAATTGTATCCTGATTCAAGGTGAATGTTTTTGTTCTCTGCAATCTTATCTAAACAGTCAAGTATATATTCTTTTGTATCCATATTGCCTCAAATAATCGTATACTCTCATCTTTAAATATATATCAATTTAGCCGTTTTTTCAAGAAAAATCTTGTTTTTTACTCTTTTCTTGCTTTAAGGTTGTTTTCAAATTGTTTCAGGGCATCCGTGCCTACGAGCTGTTCGAGTCTTGAGCGTGCATCATTAAAATCCCCCTGAGCTTTTGCCATCTGGTTCAGGGCTTCTCTATAATAGGCATCTGTTATCAGAATAATCTCTCTTGAATCGTTTTGTGCTCTGTCGTAGTTCTGCTGGCGTCTTTCCGCCATATCCTCGGTCATTTCAAGGATTTTTCTTGTTGTCATGTAGTCAAAATAGTTGTTAACGACTTTTTGCTGGAGTTCGTCAACTTTTCTGACCAGAATAATCATGTCGGCATCACCGACTTTTGTGTATTTGTAGTTAAGAGATTTTGTATCCTGCGACATTATCCCGAGAGTATTTCCGCCGATAAGTGATGCACAGGCAAGCAGAGGGTTCCCCGTTGTTGCACCGAGGAGTGTTGACATGCTTGCGATTGTTGTAAGCACTTTTTTAACGGAGGCATTATCAGGCTTGTCTTTGTCAGGGTTTGCAAGTTTGTAGAGCGCATATTTTATTGTTTCGCTTTTAACCGCAGCCCCCTGCCAGAGGATTGATAAGTCCGCGAGCATAACATCGTAATCAATCTCCAGCGCCTGAGAAATTTCTGCCGAGATTTTTTTTATGCTCAAATCCGCATAAGTCAGATTCTCAACGTTTTGGGATTCTACTATTCTAATTTTTGCTTTTTGAACTTTGGTATCAACATCTATTTTGTTTTCGATTTCATTTGTTGTACCGACTCTGTATGCAGGGTCTTTGACGGTGTTTAAATCGTCAAGAGTCAGCCCCAGAGATATCTGCGGTATAAAAAGGTATATAAGAATCAGTGATAAGAATTTCTTCATTTTATTTTCCTTTTATGAGTGCGGTGTTGAAATCGTACTGATAAATCGAAAGTTTATCAACTGCGTTTTTCCCTGCGAGCCTTTGCAGCGTTGAATGGTATTTCTTCGCAAGCTGTTCCTCTTTATATTCCTGAATCAAAAGATTATCGTATAAAGAGGACGATATGGAAATATCAAGTAAATCGTTTTTTTCTATTGCTTTATCATAGTTTTTTGTATAAAGAATCATTCTTGAACGTGTGTCTTTTATTGCGTTCAGTGCATTTTTATAGTTGTAGTAAGTGGTGATTATCGTATCCTGCAAATCCTCAATAAGTCCTGCAAGTTCTATAAGCTCCGTATCGGTAAGCGGAGTTTCGACAGGGACATTTTTCCGGTTGATTAAAGACTGTGCAAGCCGTCCGGCAGAAAATGCGGAGGTTTGGATTGCTGCGTTTGAACCCATTAATGACGGAACAAATGATGCTCCAGTAACGATTGCCGAGAGAGTTTTCGACATCAATGATGCGTGAATTCTTCTCTGGCTCTCGGGAATTGCCAGTTTTTTCAGCGCAAACTCAATAACTTTATTGTTTTCAACCGTACCTTTCCAGAGGAGTTCAATATCGGCAATATCTTTTTCTTTCTGGAGCTGTATAAGTTCGTCCAGAACCTTTGTATCGTTGATTAGTAATGAGCCTGTGATAATTTTTTGCTGCGCAGGGACTTTGATTGTTTCCTTCGGCATATCGCCCAGCGTAATTTCTTCCTGTGCAAGTGCAGGAGTTATTAGTGAGATAAGTATAAAAATTGCCGATAATCTTTTCATATTATTTTTATACCACGAGGATAAGTAAAAAACCAAAAATTAAATAAGTGAGGGGTGAGGGGTAAATGCAGCTAAGCAGCTAAGTGGTCAAGTAGCTAGGCAGCTAAGATAATTTGCACTACGAATATTACAATGATTTTACCCAGCTTCTTGACTTCATAGCTACTTAGCGACTTCCTTCAAGGTTGGTCGTAATGACGTATTCTGTCATTCTGAGCGTATGCGAAGAATCGCAATATTTTGGCGGCAGTGGTTCAACCCAATTCATTTACCCCTAAAAAATCAATCCAATGGTCTATAAATATCAACCATACGGATGTTACCTTCCCGAATATAAATCTATAAAATTGTTTTGTGGAGAGAGGTAGATGAAGATTGAAGTAAAAGACGAGGGAAAGAAACTCTCGGATATTACTGTAAAAGTAAACAGGAAGGATGATAACACCGAGGCATACAAATTGTGTGTAAGGGGTGATGCTCTGCGTTATGCAAACCTTCATCAGGAATCAATCGGCAAGTATCTTCAATCTGTCATGCTAAAACGTAATAACCCGGATTCTTATTACGGTCTTGGTGTATCTTACAAGTATCTAGGGCATTTTGATAAGGCTATTGAGTGTTTGATTAAGTCTTCTGAGCAGGACCCGGGGAAATTTGATACCTTTTATGAACTTGGTATTTGTTATCTCTTATCCGGCTCTCCTGAAAATGCGATAGAGGCGCTTATTAAAGCGATTGTGTTGAACCCTAATAATGCGGAAGCGCAGATTCAGCTTGCTCTGGCACACGAGATTGTCGGGGAAGAAGATTTGGCGATGCTTATTTATAACAAGTTGATAGAAACAAAGCCGGGATATTTAAAGGCTTATGCCCACAAAGCCTCTCTTTTGATTTGTCAGGGCAAGTATTACGAAGCAAGCAAGGTATTCTTTAAGATAATAAAATTAAATGCGAATTACCACAGAGCGTATTTGGGAATTGGTGTGTGCTTTGAAAATCTGAACCGGCTGTCGGATGCAAAACGTTATTATAAGAAGTTTTTGGAACTCAAACCTAATTCAAAACATGCCGGTTACGTGAATTCTAAACTCGAGAAGCTCCGCAAAAAACACCCTGTAACAAACCCGTTTGAAGTTGTGAAGGGTGAATAGAAATGCGGCTAAGCAGCTAAGCAGCTAAGAGGCTAAGTGTATTTTTTAGCAAGTTTTTAGTGGATACTTCTGTATTGCCTCTTTGGGGGAGAGGCCGCAGCTGTGTTTGAACAAGGTGAAAACTACAGATGCGGGTGAGGGTTGGTTAGAAATGCAGCTAAGCAGTTAGGCAGCTAGGCTTTACCCTCTCCTTGAGGAGAGGGGTTGGGTGAGGTGTAGGTTAATTAAAAAATATGATATAATCCTGTTATGGAATACAAGTACAAGTTAGCCAGAAATCTTAGGAAAAACTCTACAAAAGAAGAATATATTATATGGCAAATCCTAAGAAATAGAAAATTTTTCAATTTAAAATTCAAAAGACAAGTTCCAATTGGGAAATATATAGTTGATTTTTTATGTGAAGAAAAAAACATAATAATTGAAATTGACGGCGGACAGCATAATACAGATAAAAATATTATAAAAGATGAAGAAAGAACAAAATTTCTAGAATCAAAAGGCTACAAAGTAATAAGATTTTGGAATAATGATATCAACAGTAATTTAGATGGGGTTTATCAACAGTTAATGGATTATCTGAATCTATAAATCCAAACCTCACCCTTAATCCCTCTCCTATCAGGAGAGGGAGAGCATGTAAGTTATTCTTTCTTCCCCAATAAATTATTGATGTCGGGCTAAAGCACGACCTACTATAAAAACAACCCAATACATTTCCCCCACAGACAGCTATTGAGCTGTCTGTGGTACTGGTTTTATAATTTATTATGCGAAGTAGTTGTTATTTTGATCAAACTCATCTTCAGGTTTTTTGACGAAATCGTATTCATCTTTTATTTCAATCCCTTTTTCACGGGCTTCTTTTAACTGTTGTTCGTAGTTATCTACTCTTACTTTATCGATTCGTTTGTTGTATTTTTCTTCTCTACGTTCGATTACTCTTTCACTGCGTTGTTTGTCTTGAGCTTTGATTAATCTGCGTTTTGCGCGGAGAGCTTTGCGGATATTCTTTCTGCCCGGGAATCTCTTGAAGGTGCGAAGTTCGTCGTAAATCTCTTCGATATCTTCTTGAGTCTTAGCTTCGTTAATATCCTGTGTTAATTCAAATCTTTCTTGCGGAGTGATTTCTCGTTTTTCTTCCGGCTTGCCTTCCGGCTTGACCTCCGGTTTGTCTTCCGGCTTGCCTTCCGGTTTAACCTCAGGTTTATCTTCCGGCTTGCCTTCCGGCTTGACCTCCGGTTTATCTTCCGGCTTGCCTTCCGGTTTAACCTCAGGTTTATCATCCTGCGGCTGTGGAGTTACAGGCTGCTGATTAACAGGCTGTTGTCCCGGATAAACTTGTGGCGGTACTTCACCGGCTATAGGTGGTTTGTCTTCTTGCGGCGTAGTCGGAGTTTTCGGCGTAGAACTGCCACCCGGAGTTGTTGTAGTGGTTGGGGTTGTCCCGCTGCCATTAGAATTTCCGCCATCGTTTCCGCCGTTTTGTTCATCAGTAACTTCACTGGCACCGCCATCGTTTCCGCCGTTTTGTTCATCAGTAACTTCACTGGCACCGCCATCGTTTCCGCCGTTTTGTTCGTCAGTAACTTCACTGGCACCACCTTCGTTGCCGCCGTTTTGTTCGTCAGTAACTTCACTGGCACCGCCATCGTTTCCGCTGTTTTGTTCGTCAGTAACTTCACTGGCTCCGCCATCGTTGCCGCCTTGTTGTTCTTCCGTTGCAGGATTTTCCGTTGCCGGTTCTGCAGCATCAGGAGATGTAATAGCTTCATATAAAGCCATACTTCCGTATGCAGCACCGCCTATTACAGCAGCTCCAACAAGGGTATTTCTTACTTTGTGTGATTGTTTATCTTTATGTTCATAGGTTTTAACGGTATTTCCGTCTTTGTCCAGTTCAGTCCATGCGCCGTTTTCAAATTTACCGCGATGAGTTACATTACCATTTTCATCGACAGCTTCAAAAAGTTTATTTTCGAAATTGTACCTGTAGTTGACAGGTTCTTCACCGTCTTTAGTAACTTTAGTAGACATTCCGCCATTTGATGCAGTAAATTCAACTGTAGTTCCATCATCATAGGTTACTTTATCATAGATGTCACCGTTAGCTGCCAATTCTTTTTGTCTATAAATGTTGCCTTTATTATCTTTCCAGATTGTAGTTGATTCGTTCCATTGATTAGGTTGTTTGCCATCAGGATAAGTTGTTTCAACGGTACCATTATCAGTGAATTGTTTTTCAGACATTATTATATCAGAGTTGCCTTGATAAGTTGTTGTCTGAACTTTTTCTCCGTCTTTGAATACAACGTTTACATTATCACCGTCAGCATTTGTATATCCGAATGAATGTTCGCCTTTATCTTTTGATTTTTCAGTTGCAACTATTTGACCGTCTTCGTTTTTAATTTTTCTGACAAAAGATGTTTCGTTGCCGTTTTTGTCATACTTGATATCCAGATCGTACTGATCGGTTGAAACTTTTCTTGAGGTCAAGCGGCCTTCTGAATCAAATCTGCGTACTTCTATAGTTTTGCCGTCAGGATTTTTGACAGTTTCAATTCTTTTGTTATCGTTTTTGCCGCTCAAGTAAGTGATTTCAACAGTGTTACCGTTCGCATCGGTTTCTGTTGTTCTACGTTTTACACGTTTTTCTGTGAATTTATCGTTTAATGTCTTAAGTTGATTTTTAGCTTTGGTTTTTAGTTCTTTATATCTGTCAATAACAGCTTGAGTTTTTTCACCGATTTTGAATCTGCGTTTTTCAGGTTTAAAGTCAGGGTCTTTTACCCACGTGTGCTCTACTTCATCATAGATATATTGTGCTTTTACTCTGCCTTTTTTGTCGTACTCTTTATTCAATGCTCTTATTCTGTTACCCTCATTATCATAAGTGTATTCATACGTTTCAGTAACATGACCTTCGGCATCTTTATAAGTTGTACTTGTCAGGAGTCCTTTATCATCCCAAGTGGATTCTTTTGACTTAGTAACATTACCTTCGGAATCTTTATAAATGATGCTTGTTCGCTGTCCATCATAAGAATATTCTTCTGACGTTGTAGTCTTACCTTCGGAATCTTTATAAATGATGCTTGTTTGCTGTCCTTTATCATTGAAGGTAAATTCTTCAAAACCGGTTATCTTTCCATCGGTATCAAATTTTATGGTTAGAATAATCCAGCCTTCATTATTTCTGATATCAAAGTCTTTGCTGCCGTCGGTATAACCATACATTATAGCATTTTCCCCGTTCGCAACTTTTTCGGCTTCTTCTACGGTTCTCGGGATTTCAAATTCTTCTCCGTCGACTACGAGTTTGCCGTCTTTGATTTCGGCTGTTTGGATAGAAGTACGTGAGCTTAAGCCTCCGTCCTCATTGGCAGCCGGAGTAATAGGTGCTTCGTTTTCCGGAGTTACAACTTCTCCTTCTTCTGTTTTCGGAGTTTCGGAAGCTGCGGTTTCTTCTTCTGTTTTTGGAGCAGTCGGAGTTTCGGAAGCTGCGGTTTCTTCTTCTGTTTTTGGAGCAGTCGGAGTTTCGGAAGCTGCGGTTTCTTCTTCTGTTTTTGGAGCAGTCGGAGTTTCGGAAGTTACGGTTTCACCTTCTGTTGCTTTTGTAGCTTCCGGAGTTCCGTTGCCAGTTTCCTGAGTTCCGTCAGTATCATATTTAACAACTTCTCTTGGTGCTGCAGATGGTTCCGGTTTTATTAAATGTGTCGTAGGTTCTGCTGGCGTTGTTATATCCAGAGTGATTTTTGTATCCGGATTCGTTGTAACTTCATTTGGATCAATGATAAATCTGGCATCCGAATTTGGTTCAATCGCATTAGGGTCTGTAATAATCGTTGCTTTTGGATTCGTTTCAACAGCTTTAGGATCAATGAATCGGAATCCAGGTTTAGGTTCAACCGCATTAGGGTCTAGAATTACGCTAGGTTTGACTTCTGCATCGTCAGCTTTTGCCTCTGCCGCCGGAGATTCTTCATCTGCCCAGCGTAAGTTTTCGTTTGAATCGTATTCATAACTTCTAGGGTTTCCGTTTTCATCAAGCATAGTACCTGAACCCTTGCCTGTTTCAGGGTCAAATGCTGCTTCGTTGACTTTTGTTCCGTCAGGAGCGTATTCGTCAAGTGTCAAAACAATTTCTGAATCAGGATCTATAGCGGCTTTTGATTTTACAGCACCATTTTCGTAGAATTCTGTACGTTCAACAGCTTTGCCGTCCTTATTGTAGCGGACTTCACTAACTCCGCCGTCCTCCATTTGAGTACGGGTACTGATAGGTTTATTCGTTTCAGCATTAAACAGATTAGCACCGATTACGTTACCGTTATCATCAAGAACATTATAGATTCCGACATTGACTCTTTCTCCGTCAATAGTAATGAATCCGCTGCCGTTACCTGCTTCATCATATTCTATGCGTGTTGCAACAGTACCGTCATCAGTGAAGGTTGTTTCAACTCTTCCGTTGTCAATGGTTTCGTTAATTTGGTGTAATTTGCCGTCAACGTAATCATAAGTTTTTACAACGGTATCTCCGTCATATACAAGTACATGTTCTCCATCTTCTGTGAATTCCATGTTTTCAGGAAGTTCTTCTTTTGATGGTTTTGTCAAGAATTTTTTATCTGCATCAGATATTTCAGGAGTTTCTGCGTTTACTTCTTGTCTTGCTGCTGTTCCTTCAGAAGCTTCGTCCCGTGCAGCTGATCCCACTGCCCCGTCTTGATGTCCTGTTGTATCGTTTTCTTGAACTCCTCGAGCTCCTTCATTTGTTTCTTGTCCATTAGCTACCTCTTTATTTGCATTATACTGTTCTTCTGCTTTTGCTCCTGCTTCTCTCGCATTAACTTCAAGTGCATTTGTACGATATTCATCATACAACTTTTTGTATTCAAGAACAATATTTTCTTCTTCTGCTGTCAGTTTTTCTCCTTTAGCAAATTTATCGATTACTTCTTTGTTGTTTTTATAATAATCCGCACGTGCTTTGTTTGCTTTTTGCATATCTTTATATGCTTCATAAAAACGATTTTCTGCCGGTGTTCTTTCAGCTTTCGATTTGAATTGGATTTCATAGAAACGTTTATGTTGTTTTGCGTGTTCTGCTTCGTGTAACAGCGTATTAACAAACGCTTCTTCGTTTTCTTTCAGTGCTTCAAAGTTCAATGCAATACTTTTCTTTGAATGTTGTCCGAGGGTTGTTCCTGCTGCATCATCAAAGAATGTGATTCTGTAATCGCTTACTTCTGCAAGGTCATCTTTAAATTGTGCAAACACAGGGTTTGACTCAACAAGTTCTTCGACAGTATTATTCTTGCCTGATTTAACTTTTGTTTCCAAATCGTCCATTGCGGATTTGAATTCTTGAGATACAGGTGTATCTTGTGCTTTAACTCCTTCAAGTTCAATACGGTACTCTGCACCGTCTGCATCTACAGATCTTGCACCTTCAACATCGCCGGCTTTTGGCGCTGTGGCAGCATCTGCCCCTTTCATTCCGTCAAGTTTGACGTCTTTTGCCCCGCCTGCTATATGACCGGCTGCGTTGAACCCTGCGGACATAATTAGAGCTCTCAAGAAGCTTTCTTCATTGAATTCGCCCTCCATGCAGTACATTTGAACGAGTGATTGTAATGTATCGCTTGAAATTTCTCCGCCTGCAGCTTCAACTCTTGCAACCCAGTGCGCAGCTTTTTGAGCGATATCATCGCTTGCGCCCATTTTACTCAACATTTGTGCGTTTTTAGCAAGTACTTTTTGGCTTGTTGCAAAGCCTTCCGCAAACTTACCGACTTTAACACCAACTGCGGCCAATGCACCGTCCCACATAGCTTGTTCGGCATCACGTGAGAGTTCATTTAATGACAAACCGTTTGAATCGGTTGCGTGTTCTAATGTGTTCAGAGCCATTGAGGTTCCGCCTGCTGCCGCAAATATTGCAAGTGAACCGTAACCTGCGGTCAGGATTGTAGCGCCGATTGCGGCTGCGATATTAATGATTGTAACTCCTGTGCTGATAGTTGTCAGGTAATCCTCAATCATTTCATCTGTCGGTTCTTGACCGAATGCCGCTCTATACTGGTCTTTGAACTCTTCCATTTTTGCTTCCTGACCTTTTTCAAGGAGTTTGGAAACATCTTTTGCGCTTGCATCTGCAGGGATTTCTTTACCGTAAATGGCTTTTGCGGCATCAGATACACAATTCTTTAATTGGCCTGCAACTTCTGCCAGTTTATCTGCAGGTACGGCGTTACCGCTTTTATCTACAATGACTCCGTCTTTGATTTCATAGCCGAATGAATCAAGACTCATTTCTTGCCCGGTCATTGTTTCAAGATTTTTCATGGTGCTTACAATACCTGCAGTTAATTTATCCGCATTCTTAGATTCAATTGCATTACTTAATTCTGCCCAGCTGTCTGTTACCAAATCTTTTGCAATATTCATTGCGGCAATTTGTTCTGCTTGTTTTGATACAGCAGTTACTTTATCAGTGTCAAATTTTGTTTCTTCTTTCGGTTTGTCTAATCCGAAGAGTTTTGACAAACTTGCTTGGTTTGCAGAAACAACCGCAGATTGACGTTCTTGGAATATTTCTTCAAACGATACAGGTACTTGTTTGCCGTCAACCATTTTTGTTAACTTGCCTTCTGCAGCAAGCTTCAATAATCTTACTGTTTCTTCGTCGTGCTCAATTCTTGCTTCGATTTCATCTCTTGTTGTTCCGAGGTTGTAAATTGAAGCTACTCCGTTTACAAAGCCGGATAAAAGACCTTGGTCCTGTCTTGCCGCTTCATAATCTTCTTTTATTTTGTTTAAATCACCTTCAATTTTTGCAAGTGCAGCATCATACGCAGCTTTTTGCTCTGCCGGAACTTCTTGCGCTTTATCTGTTTCAAGATAAAGGTTATCGGACATATCGGTATTTTCTCTGAGTTCGTCTGAACGTGATTCTGCAAGCCAGCCTGTTAAAACTCCGCCTGCAAATGCTGCTGTATCATATTTTTCTGATACATCTTTTCTCCATGCTTTTTCTTTGTTGAAATCTGCAAGGACTTTTTCTAGTGACTTGCCTTCTTTTTTTAGTTTTTCTTCAACAAGCTTGTGTACACTTTCTTTTCTGATTGCTGCGAAACCTGCCGCACGACTGTTGTAGTCTTTTTCGTTTAATAAGTCATATGCAACTTGTGCCGCTTTTTCATCAGATAAAAGATTTTTTGATGCAAGTTTTGCATTAACAAGGTTTTGTTCTGTTTTTGAGAGCCCGTTCTTTGACATCAAATCATCAAGGTCTTTGAATTTATTTGCTGTAAGCATTTGGTTTACTGTTTTGAGGACATCTGCATCGTTGATGTTTTCCGCAGCATCCATGATGTTGTCGTAATCACCTTCCATTGCTTGTTTCGCAGCTTGCTGTGCTCTTAATGCAACTGCTTCATCTTCATTGTATACACCTTGTTTAATCAGTTTTTCATTGTATATACGGATTTTTTTGTGGTCTGTTGATAAACCTGTATTTGTGTCTACTTCATCGTACAAAATTGCTTGAAGCGCATCTTGACCGATTTTTTTATCAATCTTGATACCTTTTTGTTTACAGTATTCTTCAAGTTTTTTGTTTACTGCAATTCTTTCTTCTCTTGTTGTGATTGCGCTCATTGCAGCTTCAAGTCTGTCTTCGTTTGTTCCTGCCCCTTCTACGGCTTTAATAACTAAATCAACAACGGCTTGGACGTTGTTTTCGTCGCTCATAGCTTTGTTAGCTGCAAGTGAAGCTTTTAATTCTTTTACTTCGCCGTCCCACATTTCACCTCTTAAATATTCTTCAAGAGATTCCCCGTGTGCGTTTTTGATAATTCTTTCAACTTCAGCCATTACACGGCGTGCGTTTGCTTTGTCTACTTCTGCATTACCTGTCGGTTTCGGGGCTTTTATCATTGCAATACCGCGCTTAACTTCATCGCAGTCTGTCCCCATACCGTCGCCGCCGTCACGGATTACTCTCGCTGCCATTCTTGCTTGGGCTTTATTTGCATCTTGTCCTTGTAATGTTCCGTTTTGTATCCATTTTTGAACGGTTTCTTCAAGATAATCAAAAGAGTTGTCAAACATACTGCTGTCGGAGAGTTCTTTGTACATGAATTTTTCTACTGCAGAATACATGTCATCTGCTTTGTAGCCCTCTGCCTCAAGAAGCCTTTCAAGCTCCTTCAACTCTTCCGGATTATCAATTCTGGCAATTGCTGCTTTTATCGATTTGCTGTCGTTTAGTCCTTTAGTCGCTTTCTTTAAATCATTGAGAATTTGTTTAGCGGATTTTTGTTGGATGTTTTGAGTTCCGGCACTGTTTTTAACAAGTTGGCCTTTAGCATTCTTCTTGACTCCTTCTTGTTCCATGAAATATTTTTCGTTGATTTCTGTTCCATCTGCTGCGTAGTAATGTCTTTTCCCGTCAATGATTTTGTAATATCTGCCGCTCTTTGACCCAGAAACGGTATATACTTTATCTTTAAGTCTAAGTTTACCTTTATCGTCAATGTAAGCATTCTCAGCTTGTAAAAACGCTGATTGGTCGATTTTCTTCCCGGCTTTATTGTAGAAAACACGTTTCCCGTTTTCTATTTGCCAATAGTTTCCGGTATTTGATTTGTTCATTTTAAATTTATCTGCCATACTTACACCTCACGAAAATATACATTTATTCCTAATTACTTTTCTGTAACGACAATTTTTGTTATAACTTTAGAAATATCGGAACAATCTTTACATAAGTTAATAATTTTTTAATAAGTGACTAAGAAGGGGTGAGGAGCGGATAGAAGGTAGAATGCGGCTATGCAGCTAGGCAGTTAAGCAGCTAGGTAAACAGTGTCATTTCCCTCTCCTTGAGGAGAGCGGATTTCTGTACGGACGAAGTCCGGATAGCGAACAGATGAACCGACAGTGGCAGAGCCACGAAGGTGACATTCTGTGAGCGTGGAAGAAATCCAAGACAGGGTAGGGTGAGGTGTAGGGCTGGTCGGTTGGGCATACTTGACCAAACGAAAGTGAATAGTGAAGGTGAAATGCGGCTATGCAGCTAAGATAATTTGCGCTTTGCCTAGCTTCTTGACTTCATAGCTACTTAGCGACTTTCTTCATTGCTTCTCGTTATGACCAAAATAATTCATTCTGAATTGTAACAATTATACGGTTTTGGGGTTGAAAAATCTCTAAAATGTTGTATCATGTATATATAATTTGTATCAACTAAGCGCTGGGATTTTCAACTTCATTCTTCAATTTATTAAATAAAAGGTGTAATTATGGTCGAAATGGGCTATTACAACTATTATAACAACGAACAACGGCTTACCGTTTCGCAGCCGCACGACCGATACAAGGAAATGGTTGCCGAATATAATGCTAATTCCGACAGTTTACACCATACAAATGAAGATCCTTACAGCGAAAAAAATATTGCAGTCCGTGAGTTTGAAGAACAGCTCGCAGTTGTCGCCGCGGATAACCGCTCTAAGTGTGCAACTGTGCATGATGTTTATCAATTGTTAGGGCAAAAATATTTCGGCAAAGAAACAAGCACATATATGGACAGGCTTAATGCTGATGAAGCAACACGTGCCATGTATGATAATGAGTTGAATGCGACTTTATACGGAACTTACCAGAATTCCAATCCTAATGACCCGAGAATTAACTGGAATCCGGAGGATTGGGAAACTCAGGAATTGAAGGACAAAGCTTCCAACCAGAAAATTATCAGCAGCCAGATGTCAAATATTCTTTCAAAAAATGATATTTCACTGGCATCTGACGAAACGTTATTAATCTCCTTTAACCCGTATAGCTATGAAGTTAGCGTTCAGGGCTTAAGGGACAGCTCTAAAAATGAAGAAATCTCGCAGCTTTTAAACAGCGGGAAAAACGGTCAGGAATTGTTCTATTATACGCTCCAAAATTCCGGCAGTGTCAATCAGGATGCGATTACAAAATATAAAGCTTACCAAAATATCAAAGACTTAACAGGTGAAGATTTATCTCAGTTAACACTGAAAGACGGGAATCTGTTTACTGAATCCGGAACAAATATTTTGAGGCTGGTTAAAGACGGTATCGAAAAAGATTCTCTTATCCCGAATGATTTTAAGCGTGTTGCTTATGATTATTCAAAAGACCTTTTACGTCAGGTTGCGCAGCGCGGTTTTAATTCCATGCCGGATTTGAACCTGACTATCGGCTACTCGCAAGATTACGGATTCTTCTCAACAAGCAATATTATGTACGTTGCATAGCGGATTTTGGCAAGTGCGACGGTTGCGAAGCAACCTAGTCACGTCCCTGTGAACAAGCTGATGACGTGCAGATTTTGCTGTTTTGCAAAATCGTAACGGAATACAAAGCTTGTGAACCGCCAATAATCCAAGACAGCGGATTAAGTGACTTTTCCCTCTCCTGATAGGAGAGGGAGTAAGGGTGAGGTTTAGTTTTTAGCAAATGACTAAGGACAAAATTTAGCTTTCATCATTGGTAAGAACCTGAAATAAATTCAGGTTGACCGTTTTCATCGTCCTGAGGGTTTATCCCGAAGGATCGTATTGTCAAACGCCACAGGATTTCTTAATCCCTTAATCACTTATAAATAAAACTATGCATGCGGATGCGCGGTATTATAAACATCCTTCAAATGCTGTGTTGATACGTGTGTATATATCTGTGTATTAGAAATACTTGTGTGTCCGAGAAGCTCTTGCACAACCCTTAAATCTGCGCCGTTTTCTATCAGGCGTGTTGCAAAACTGTGTCTGAATACGTGCGGCGTAACATGCTTCGGAAGCTGTATTCTCTCAACAATTTCGTTTATGACGTTGCGTATAGTTCGTGTCTGCAAGCGGAATCCCGTATTGTTAATAAAAACAGGGCTTGAATCCGAGGTATCAATTTTGATTGCGTTTACCCCCGGAATCAAAGGTCTTGCGGATTCAATATACTGTATCAAAAAACGTTTTGCACGATTTGATACAAGAACAATTCTTTCCTTTGCACCTTTCCCGAATACTCGTATTTCGTTGTTATCAAGCTCCAAATCCCCAAAATTTAATCCGCTTAATTCGGACACGCGCATGCCGGTCGCCCACAGGAGTTCTAATATAGCTTTGTTTCTGAATCCGGCAGGGGTAGTTATCGGAACGTTATCGAGGATTTTTTCCATCTCATCATCTGTCAGGAATTTTGGAAGCGATTTTCCTCGTTTAGGTGCTATCAAAGCATCAGCCGGATTTGTATCAATAAGCCTTTCTCTGTTCAGGTACTTATAAAACCCTCGCAGCGATGCGATTTTTCTCAATATCGTTGTTTTTTTGTAATTAAACCTCTGGATAAAATGCAGATACTCTCGCAATTTATTCAAATCGACAGAAAGACAATCACAGTCAAGCCATATCAGAAAACTTGTTATATCTGATGCATAGCCGGAAATAGTATGTTCCGAATAGTTTTTTTCAAACGAAAGATAGGTTTTATAATCTTCCAGATACTCTTTCTGCATAAATCTCCTGCGTATAATTTATTGCAATTTATTTGAGTATATTATACAATAACTTTTATAATATAGTATAGTTATGTATACTTACCTAGTTTGATAGTTGATTGAGGTTGGATTATGAAGTTAAAGAAGATTACAATGTCCGTTTTAGCACTGGCTGTTGCAGCGAATATTTCCGCAGCGGAACCTGCGAAAAATGATACGGTACCTTTAGATAAAAAACTTTTGGAAATAAATCTTTGTATTGAAAATAATGATTTCAGAGGCGCTGACTCTTTAATCTGCAAGTCGATGCAAGATTATCCGGGGGATGTTCAAATCCAGATTTTATCCGCTATATCACTGACCCAGCAGGAAAAACTTGATTCCGCTCAGGATATTTTGGATGCTATTAAAAAATCTTCTTTAAAATATTCTGATTACTACTACGCTCAAGGTGCTATTTACCTTAAAAGAATTGATACATCTGACATGCGTTTCAGACAAAAAAATGACGAATTAATCCAACTTGCAATAAACCAGTTTAATTATGCCTTGAAAATAAATCCTAAAAATGCAAAAGTGTATAACGCACTCGGTGTTGCGGAATTGAAACGCGGTGATTTGTATCAAGCGCAGGTAAATTTTGAAAAGGCTACTCAGGTTAACCAAAAGTACGCAACGGCATGGGATAACTTAGGTTCTGTTTATTACATCACAAACGAACTTGATAAGGCTGAACCTAATTTCAAAAAAGCTGCGTCTTTGAATCCTAATTCATCAACTGTTTACTATCATTTGGCGCAAGTTGCGTTCAAGAGAGATGATATCCAAAAAGCGTTGTATTACGCTAATAAATCCCTGCTTTTGAACCATCACTCAACTTACGCCTATAATTTAATCGGTGAAGTTTATAAAAAACAAGGAAACGAAGCGGCTGCTATCACTGCTTTCCAAAAATCAATATTCTTAATGCCTGAAAATACTGATCCTTATATTAACCTTGCAGGTGTTTATGAAGCAAGAGGCGATATTTCGGCTGCTATTGAACAGTTAAAGACTTGTAACACAATTGCTCCGAATAATGACGAAGTAATACTCGGGCTTGCAGATTTAATTCTTGCATCAGGTCAGTATGAGGATGCTGTTAAATACTATTCTAAACTTTCTGATAAATACAAAACACAGTCTGTTGAAGGTATTGCATCTGCATACTTCTCTTTGGCAACAGAATCTGCAAATAAATCAATGTTCAAATCAAATAAACGTCTTGCAGATTCTCTGGCTTACATAAATCAGGCGATTAAAGAAAACCCTGATAATCTGGAATTGTATTTGACTAAGTCTAAATTAACCAGATTAATCAACAATCAGGTTGAATCAAAAGAAGTACTTTTAAAAATAGTATCCGCACCGAATGCAAATATTTCTGATTTGCTGACTAAAGGTGATGCTTATATTCAGTTGCAGCAATATAGAGATGCAAGAAATATCTTTACACAAGCTGTAAAACTTGATAAACCTGTTGAAAGTGATTTGTATCTCGCTGAATACTTTACTTATAACAAGCAATACAGACCTGCTCTTGAGGCGTTGAATAATGTATTGACAAAAGAACCAGCAAACGAAGATGCCGCAAATAATGTTGCCTATATCAACAAAATGACTGATTATGCGGCTAAACAGTATAAAAATGCGGTTTATTTCAAAAAAGAAGGCGACAAATTCTTCCAAAAAGTGTATTTGAATAAAGCAATCAAATTTGACCCTAACAATATAGATGCAAACTTGATGCTTGCGAAACTCTTAAAGAAAGAAAAAGATTTTTACGGTGCCAATAAGTGCTATAAAGTTGTATTAGGCGCATCTGATAACGAAAAACAAATTAAAAAAGTTGCTCGTTGGTCAAGAAAACTTGACAAAAAGATTGCCAAAATAGAACTCAAAAACTCTAAAAAAGCACCTAAAACTCCTGAAAAGAATATAGTACCGATAAACAACTCTAACCCTCAGGAGCCTGTTCAGCCGGAGGTAGTTCCTGCAGTACAACAACAAGCACAACCTCAGGAAGAACAATAGAATGAATATTTTCAAAACATTTGAATTGTTTTTACGTGAGCCGCTGAGTCTTTTCAGGCAGGGGTTGATACAACTTGTGAATATTCAGGATAATATCTTTGCTAAACAGTCGTCAATAAATGTTGATTTGTTGAAAAACAAAGCACAGATTACTGTTATTAACAATGAAAAGGTATATAACCTCTTAAGGCTTGTGACTCACCGTGCGAAGCAAAAGAGTGAAAAAGTTTTGGTTGAAAGATGAAATACTTAACAGCTCAATTTGTTATAAGTGCAGAAAAACTTTCACAGTGTCCGGATTCGGTATTAAATGAGTATCCGCTTCTTGGCAGGTCTAATGTTGGAAAATCTTCGTTTATCAATGCGCTTTCCAACAACAAAAAGCTGGCAAAGACTTCTAATACACCGGGTAAAACAAGACTAATAAACTATTTCAATTTTTCCGATAAATTCATGATAGCGGATTTGCCGGGCTACGGTTATGCAAAAGTTTCTCGCGAAGCACAGGCTAAGTGGCAGAAAAATTTGGAAGAATATCTTTTGAACAGAGGTCAGATAAAGTCACTTATACAACTTATCGATTCAAGACATGATATTCAGAAGAATGATTATCAGATGCGCGAGTGGGTTGATGCGTATAACCTTCCGATAATAACTGTTGCGACAAAAATAGACTATGTCCCTAAAAATAAGGTTTTAAATGTGATTTCAAAGATTAAAAAAGAATTTGGCGGGGTTGTGCTTCCGTTTAGTTCCGTAGAACACAGGTATAACGAAGGGATTTTTGAGTTTCTGATGACTGGGCTGGGTTAAATATATATTGGGTTGAAGCTCTGCCGTCAGGTTGAAATTTAGTAATGTATTGGGTAAAATGTTATACTGTCATTGCGAGCGTAAGCGAAGCAATCTAAAAGAATGTAGTTTTTGGTTTCTACTCCAAGAAATTATTAATCACTTAATCTATTGAATAAAATAGATTACTTCGTCGTGGATAAAATCCCCTCCTCGTAATGACGGTATAACATTACCACCCACTATTCACTATTCACTATTTACTATTTACCCCTTACCCCTTACCGCGGTATGTATCGTCAATATCAATTATACTTCCCTGATGCTGGTTCTCTGGGATTTGTCCGTAAGCTTTGTGCAGTTTTGATTTGAGTTTCAGGCTGTTTAATTCTTTTTTTACAACAGCCATATTAGCTTGAAGAAGTTCAATATTTTCTTTTTCTTTTACTCTTAATTGTTCTTCTATTTTATCAATTTCCTGCTGCTCTTCTTCTGTAAATTGGGTGCATTTTTTTGTAAGTTTTATTTGTAAAACGACTTTGTCGTGTAAAGTGAGCTTGCTTAGAATATCGTCAAACATTTCACGATTAATCAGGTCATGGATTTCGTCGGCCATGTTATTTAATTGGTCATAAAATAACATAATTTGTGTGAACTGTGACATTTAGTAAAACTCCTGTTATTCCTCCGTGTCAATAAGGGTTTGCGTGCCTGCTTTTTCTTTTGCCGCAATATCAATTGCATCAAGAAATGCTCTTCTAAGCGTTTTTAAATCCTCAATAACACTTTCAAGAATTTCTTTATCCCTGTTTCTGTTGACTTTATAAAGCTTTTTGACAAGTTTATCGTAGAAAACAAACAGATATTTTCCTACATCATTTCCATGTTCAAGGTCGATTGTTTTCATAAATTCTCTAAGGATTTTTTGACACCCAATAACATTGTTGCAAATCTCTTCCGGAGAGTTGTCATCAATGGCTTTTCGGACTTTGAACAAAAATTGAATAGCTGCATCGTACAGCATAATCATTAATTTTTCCGGCGTAGCTGTTAAAACTTCGTTATTTTTGTATTGTGTTAAATTTTTAGCGTATGGATTTAGCATTATACTGACCTGTTAACTAGTATTCCTGATGCCATATTTAGTTTTGATAAAAGCTGGTTAACCTCTTGAGCACTTATTTTTTCAACTAATCTGTCTGTTTCTTTATCATAAAGCTCAAAGACATCACCATCTTTTGTTATTTTAACATAAAAAGTATGATTGTCTAAATCTTCTTTTGAAATTTCAAGTCGATTTTCATCTTCTTGTTGTTCTGTTTCTTCTGATGGGGTATAAACACCGGCTTCATCATCATTTTGGTTTTCTTCTTCCTCCTCGCCTTCGGCATTTCCTCCTCCGGCAGAATTTCGCCCGTCTTCTTTAACCCTCATCTGAGTCTGGAGTTTATCGACCTGTTTATTCTGGTCATCTTTTGCAATAGCTTCTTCTGTTTGCATTGCATAATCGCGGGAGGTAGCTTCTCTAAGCATACCCGTATTCGCCATTGATAAACCATCCATACCCATGTTTATTTACCTCACATGAAATATTCTTAACAGTATTATATGTTATAATTGTAAAAAATAAACCGTACAAAGAAAGGATTATAAAGAATGAAGAGAAATATATTTTTGTTATTTATTCAAGAGCTGACATCTTTGCCTCTATGGGTAAAACAGGTTATTCTTGTGTACCTGAGAAAGGATTTGGAATCATACCTGAGTGACGATTTGATAACAATGGATGAGGGCAAAATTTTCCACATATATAGACCGACCATTTCTAAAGCAGGGATGGAAGAATTAGACAAGAAGAATGAAGAATATTCTGATGATATTTACGGGTTTCTTTATGATTGCGCAAATAATCTTTCCATTCTTGAAATGTCAATTGAAAATAAATATTCTATGGAAGATATTTCAAAGCTTTTTATGTTTTCTTATAACCACCAATATATTAAACAGGATGTGCCGGTACAGGTGCTTGCGATTGCAATGTTTATTGCTGGAGAATGCATGACAGGGGAATATTTCCAAAAAATCGGGAAGCTGTCAGAAGAACAGACAGAAATTATTCTTAAACAGCAGGAAGAACAAAAGAAGCATGGCGCTCATACAAAATTTGCGGAGCTTATGGTTGAAAACGGATTTGTTGAAATGAAGGATATAAAAAGCTTAATTACGTTGAAAGAGGAAGCACAAAGAAAAGCTGTTCTTGATTTTCTTTATGCCTATAAAAAGTAACGGGGTTCTATTCACTCCTCTCTTTTGTTGGGCAAGTATGCCCAACCGACCAGCATGAAGAAAGTCGCTAAGTAGCTATGAAGTCAAGAAGCTAGGCATTACCCTCTCCTTGAGGAGAGCGGATTTCTGTACGGGGGTAAATAGGGAATATTTATTTTTTCTTTTCATTTACCCCTCCGGATAGCGAACAGATGGAACCGACAGTGGCAGAGCCACGAAGGTGACATTCTGTGAGTGTGGAAGAAATCCAAGACAGGACAGGGTGAGGTGTAGGTTTAGTGAATAGACAGGTGATTAAATGACTAAGGACAAAATTTAGCTTTCATCGTTGATAAGAACCTGAAATAAATTCATGTTGACAAAAAGTACCGGTTTTACTTAGCAGCTTAGCGGCCTAACTACTTGACTACTTAGCCACATTCTACCTTCTATTCACTCCTCACTTTAAGCCCTCAATTAATATTTATTTACACCTGATTGAACGGGTGCAAGTTTTGTGCTAGAGTTATTTTAAAGGTGTTTTATCAAAGTTAAACAAGTATGTTAATATTTGTAAATTTTGATTTATATACATAGCAAAAAAACTTGATTAGGTTTCTTATTATATATGTAGACGTTAGTTTTGGATGGTGATTTTATGGGAATTGATACTAGTAATGCAAATACGACAATAGCATTGACACCAAAGTCTGCTCCTTGTCCGCCTTACGACCATGTTCATATTCCTGCGGAACATATTCCAGATGAAACAACCGTTTTACCAAACAACTTAAATACGAGAGCAAGAAGATCATTCCAAAAAGTTACAAGTGCATTTACCGAATATCCTGTAAAAGGCTTAAAAGGTGATAAAAAATCAACGTTCTATGAATTTTTAACAATGGGGAACGTTCCATATATTATAGGTAGTTTAACATTTATGGGCTTATTTAACGGAGCACCAAAATGGTTCCCTAATGTAAATAAAAAAGGTGCACGTCACTGGGGCAACAGAATGGCTCTTGGCGTGTTGTTTTATGGTTTGGCTAAAAACTTATCAAAATCACTTGTTACCGTTCCTGTAAAAATGGCAACCGGTATTGATACAGAAATGCCTTACCAAAAAGTATCATATACAATTCCGGAAAGAAAAGATGCCGCTCCGGATCCTTTATATGAACAACACAAAGTATTCGAAAGCCGTGATTTCCCTCGTTATGATATTTTATACGGTATGAAAGAAGGCGAACCTCGTAATTATTACTTTGATAAAATTGCGAAGAAAAACGGTTTGGGCAAGAACTTAGAAGCTTCTGACGGCGAAGTTAAACCGTTGATTAAAGATGTAATTTCCCGCTCAAGTACCGCAAAGAGTTTATCTACTTATATGTGGGGTGGTGTTGGTGTAATGCTTGCGGTTCAACCTGCCTGGGTTAACTTCTTCAAAGCATTATCTAAAAATTCCTGGACAAAATTTGTACCGAATAGAAACGAAAATAAATTTATCAACCTTGTAGACAAAGGTATAAATGCCGGTAAAAATATCGGCCGTATTGCAAAAAGTTTTGGTCGAAACTTTGTAAAAGCAGCAAAAGAGTTGTACAAAGGTCCTGCAACTGCAACCGGTTTCAACAAACATGCCGGTAAAATCTTCTTAGGACTGGCAACTGCAATAAGTGCTTTGGGTGCAATAAATACAATCTATGGTGCAAAATCTTACGGAAACAGAAAAATCACCATTGACAACAACAAGAAAGTTCAGGTGGATTAACAGATGACTAATTTGATTCAAAATTATGCTAATAATATCGGTCAAGGAATTTCATCCGTTAATAATACGACAAAAAAGTATTATACCAATTTAACAGATGTTAATTCCGAAAATCTGTTACAACCTTTGGACGGTAAAGGTTACCTTGTAGAAAACAGTCTTGCAACCGCACCTAAAGAATTTGCAAAAGATACATATTATACCGCAAAATCTCTTTCAAAAGGTATTGCAGGTAAAGCAAACGACCATGAGTTAGGTAAATTAAATGATTTAGGTTTAAAACTCGGCGGTTTATCAATTGCAGCATACTTGATGACAAAACGTCAAACTCCTAAAATGAAAGCAATGGAATTTGTTGGTTTTGGTGCATTTTTAGCAAGTATGGCAATCTGGCCGAAGGTAGCTCTTCAATGGCCGGCTCAACTTGTTCACGGATTCAATTTCAGAAAACAATATGTTGATGAACAAGGCAGAAAAAAATATTTAACCCAAGATCCGAACTACATTCCTTTTGATTTAATGAAAGGAAAAAGAAAGAGCGAAGATTTAGGACATATCGCAGACAGAATGGGTATTCCTAAAGATGAAAAGGACAGAAACGAACTTGCAAAAGAACATATCAGAAAAGTTTCCGTACAAAACAATACTCTCTGGATGTTAACAGCAGGTGTTGCAACTCCTGTCATGACAGCATTGGCTTGCAACAGAATCGAAGGTCCTTTAGGTAAATTAACTGAAAAGATTTCAAACAATAAAGTTAACAAAATGATTGATAAAATTGCTGATTACCAAAACGGTGATGCCAAAGCAGAAGCAGAAGTTATTGATATGAAACCTTATGAAGCTTCTGAAAAGAAATTATCAGCATTATTAAAATCAAAAACTGGTCAAGCACTTTCAGAACGTGATATTGACGATATAAACAATTTGTTAACAGAAGGTTTTGACGGTCAAACTCAAAAAACTGCAAAAATGGATTTGCAAGCAATGATGAAGGCTGACAAAACTGTTATCAACAACGATGCAGTTTCTGAAATCTCAGATGCTATTACTAAGAAGCTTGATTCAAAATACGGCGAAGGTTATACCGCATCAGTATTTGATACAAAGAAACTTTCAGAACACGTTAATAACTTTATGAATCAAAACGGCAACCCTAAAAACGGAGTTCTTACCCCTGATAAAGCAGACGAATTAAGAATTTCTTTAGGTCAATTGGTACAAGATACTCTTGACGGCAACAAATCAATCAGAGAAGCAAGAAAAGAAGTTATCACAGATATGGCTTCTGATGCAATCAACGATGTATTCGGCAAAAAGAAAGCCGCAATTTTGACAGAAGATGCAGCAGGTCAAATTTCAAAAGCAGGTCATATCTTAAGAAAATTCAGAGCTTATGACAAGACAATTTCTTCAGCAGCGCACTTCAAAGTTGAAAATGCTCCTGAAACAATTGTTGCTAACAACTGGTCAGATGTTACAAAAACATTAATCCAAGAATTAAAAATCTCTCCTAAAGAATTAAACGAAGCAAAGAGCAGCGAAGAATTAACCGCACAGTTATTCACAAGAAAACTTGAAAACATTGCTAAAGATGAAAACAAATACAAAAAATTTGTATCAAATATCGCTGAAAAAATGGCTCTTCTTGATGAAAAACTTGATAATCCTAGAGAAGGCAAACGCAATGCAATGGATGTTTTGACAGATGGTATTGTTAGAAATTGCGACGGTACTTCAAACGAATTAAATTCATTACCGTTCCAAAACCTTGCAGAAAGAATCAAAGGTCGTCCTGTTGACGGTTCATTTATCGGCGGTATTAAGGATGCAAAATTAAACAGACTTAAAGGTGACAGACTTGACAGCGTAAAAAGCTCTTATATGAGATTGTTACATACAGCTGATTTCTTCCGCCGCGCAGAAGAATATAATAACGGTAAAGGCGGTTTTAGCGGAAATGAAAAATTAGACAAGGCATTAATAGAAAAAGGTAAAAAAGTATTGATGTCTGATCACTCAGGTGAATTCTACTTGAAACATGAAACAGCAAACAACGTAAGCTTCTATAAAGCTCTTATCTGGCATACATTCGGTTCAGGTGATATGTCTGATAAAACAAAAGAAGCGTTAGGCAAACAAACTCACGAAGTATTCAATTCAGGCAAAACTTCAATGGCAGAAAGAGTTACAAAATGGGCTAAACATGTCGGCAACCTGATGGGTAAAAATGTATATGACTTTTTACCAAATCATACAGAAGGTAACGATAGTGCATTCACAAGAGCACAAAAAACAGCAGTTGCCAAGTTCAATAAAATAGCTTGCACTCCTGACAACATGCTGTACAAAGCATTAAAAGATCATTATAATACAAATAAATGGTTGAAGATGTGCACAACAGCTGGTAGTATAGTATTAGGTGTAACACTTGCTTCTCAGTTCGCATTCGGAAAACAAGATAAAGTAACTAAGTAGGTAGCTAATGGATAACGTTAACAACATCGGTTCAAACAATTTAATCAAGTTAAAGTTAAATAACCTGCATAAAACAGAAGAAGTTCAACAGCCGCAGCCTGAAGAGGCTCATACCGAATCAGGTTTGATTAATAAGTTTCTTGAAAACCAATCAAGAATCAATAAACCTGCAGTTAACTCTCCACAAAAAGTTTCAGGTGTAGGTTCAGCACCTCAAAACTACCACAACAATATGCGTCAAATGTTCCAAAATAACGAAGTAATAATGCTTGGTATTGTACCGAGAACATTTACGGCAAAAGATTTGAACGGCGATGAGATGATAAGAAAAGCAGACGGTGAAAAATGTGGAACCTTCTTGAGCGCCATAGACAGATTAGACGAGATAAAGGCTCAAGGATTTAATGCTATTCACATTTTGCCTATTCATCCTACCGGTAAGATAAATGCAATGGGTACAGCAGGTTCTCTTTACGCTCCTGAAAAATTTATTACGGACGACGGAAAGCATCTTGCAATTGACCCTAACTTGATTGATAAGAGTGATCCTCGCTCTCCTGATGATCAATTCAGAGCGTTTATTAACGAGTGCCACAAACGTGATATCAAGGTTATGTTAGATCTTCCAAGCTGTGCATCAGTTGATATGTATAATGCTCACCCTGAATTGATGGCTATCGGAAGAAACAATGAGGCTAAAGTTCCTGAAGGCTGGACTGATATCAGAATGTTCAATCCTTGGGAAGATGAATCAAAACGAACTTTAAATAAAGCATTAGTTGATATGCACAAAAAATATGTTGATGCTTGTATTGATCTTGGCATCGACGGTATCAGATCAGATGTAGCAAGAGCTAAACCTACTGAATTCTGGGATATTATTATCCCTTATTCACGTCAAAAGGATCCGGGATTTGCCTGGTTAGGTGAAGCTTATACTTATGAATGTGCATCACCTCAGCAAAATATGCCTTATGACAGACCGGAAGATTCTTTAAGAGCTGGTTTTGACACAATTTACGGTCAATACCATATCTTCCATGAAATGAAGGATGCTAAAGAAGTAAAAGATTATGTAAAAGAAAATCTTGATATGTCCTATAGACTTCCTCCGGGAAAATCATTAATCGGTTCATTTACAACACACGATGACGAATCGTTAATGATGAGAGGCGGAGAAAACTTCTGTAAGATGGTTTCTGTTGTTCAGGCAACGCTTCCTATGTGTAACCCGTATTACTTAGACGGTATTCAAACAGGTGACAAATACGATTACCAATACGGTAACAAAGTCGTAAAAGAAGCTGACTCTGATAACGGTAAACATTTTATGACCGTGCATAAGAATAAAATGGATATCTTTAACTTCTCAAGACAACCTGGCGGTAATGCTCCTGAAATCGGTCAGGTTATGACAAGTACATTCAATATGAGAAAAGATTTGAATGAATTAATGAGAAAAGGCTCATTCATTGAGTTGGATAAACATAAAGATAAAGATGATCAGGTTCTGACTTTCGCAAGACATTTGAACGGCAAAACTGCACTTGTTATTGTTAACTTGAATAAGAACAGACGTTCAGCTGCAGAAATTGATGTTCCTGGAATCAAGGAAGGTCAGCCGTTAAAGAATCTTGTTAAGAACTATGGTGAAAAGAGCTTCATTCAGGTTGAAAACAATAAAGTTAAGGTAGACTTGGGTCCTGAAAGAGCACACGTTTATCTAATTGATACTCCAAATATTGAAAACGACAGAAAAGGACACGTATATGTCCAAAACTTCACTAAGGATGTTGACCCTAAAAATCCGCCGCCGGAGGCTAAAAAGGGCGAACACTTGAGTTTGAAACAATAATTAATTAAATATCTAATCATATAACTTATTAACTAATACAAATTGGCAAAACATTAAATAAACTATATAATGACTGATTGATACACATGACAATTGGTCTTTTTTTTATGTGAGTAAATAGTAAGGAGTGGTTGCAATAGACTTGAAAGTGAGACTATTCGTGCGTGGAAGAAATCCAGGGTAAATGTATGTGGTTGTTTCCAGCCCTCTCCGAGGGAGAACGGATTTCTGTACGGACGCAGTCCGGATAGCGAGAATATCGAACGAATAGAGCCATGGGCTCGAAAGTGAGACTATTCGAGCGTGGAAGAAATCCAAGACAGGGTTTGGGTGAGGGTTAATCAAAAAAAATAAAAACCCCAAACAGAAGTGTACTCTAAACAGTGGACAAAAATATACTTAGCCTCTTAACTGCTTAGCCGCATTTAAAACTAACCCTCACCCGCATCTGTAGTTTTCACTTCGTTCAAACACAGCTGCGGCCTCTCCCACAGAGAGGCAGGTATAGATTGATTACAATTAGAATAAATCCCTCTCATGTAGATAGCAGATTTCTATATGTGGGTAAATAGTTTCCAGCCCTCTCAGAGGGAGAGGGTTTGGGTGAGGGTTAATAAAAAAAATAAAAACCCCAAACAGAAGTGTACTCTAAACAGTGGGCAAAAAATATACTTAGCCTCTTAACTGCTTAGCCGCATTTAAAACTAACCCTCACCCGCATCTGTAGTTTTCACTTCGTTCAAACACAGCTGCGGCCTCTCCCACAGAGAGGCAGGTATAGATTGATTACAATTAGAATAAATCCCTCTCATGTAGATAGCAGATTTCTATATGTGGGTAAATAGTTTCCAGCCCTCTCCGGGGGAGAACGGATTTCTGTACGGACGCAGTCCGGATAGCGAGAATATCGAACGAATAGAGCCATGGGCTCGAAAGTGAGACTATTCGAGCGTGGAAGAAATCCAAGACAGGGTTTGGGTGAGGGTTAATCAAAAAAAAATAAAAACCACAAACAGAAGTGTACTCTAAACAGTGGACAAAAAATATACTTAGCCTCTTAACTGCTAAGCCGCATTTAAAACTAACCCTCACCCGCATCTGTAGTTTTCACTTCGTTCAAACACAGCTGCGGCCTCTCCCACAAAGAGGCAGGTATGGTGGGATTAATCATTTAAAACCTCTAAAATCGTATCATAAACTCCTTCTATATTGTTATCTATATCAGTATTCCAAAAACGTAATACCTTATATCCTTTTGATTCTAAATATTGTGTTCTTTTATAATCATATTCTATGTTTTGAGGAGTATTATGTTGTCCACCATCAATTTCTATTATTAGCCATTTTTCTCTACAGACAAAATCAACTATATAATTACCTATTGGGTATTGTCTTTTAAATTTTCGATGGTTAACTTGTGAATTTCTCAATATATTCCAAAGCTTTAATTCTTGTGGTGTTGAATTTTTTCTAAGCGTTCTTGCTAATAGTATTTTTTTATCCATTAATTAATTATAATTTATATTTAAAACTAAATCAATTTTGCTTCACAGCAGTAAGATAGATTTTAGTCTACCTATTCAATATATTAACTTATGTAACATTTTTCTAAAGAAAATCTTTAGAATGCCGTAATACAATATGTTACGTAAATTTTTAATTAGGAAAAGTACCATGGGAATGTCGTCATCACAAGCTAGATTATTATCACTGACTGCTCGTCAGCACGATGTCGAATGGCGTGCTCAAAGGCTTCAGGCTGATAAATTGCAGCTTGCAAACGACTCTGACAGGGTATATAACACTTATTTGAATGCTTTAAATGCAACTAAAATACAGACAAGAATTTATGATGAATATAATGGGGATTCATTTGTTGATGCTAGTTTATCAATTTTAGAACACGGTTTATTGGATCATTATATCGGTGTAACCGCAGCAAATCCTTTATTCTTGCAAGAAATTGATGAAAACGGCGGAACAAGGCTTCTTGTTACGCAGGCTATTGCCAATAAATACGGTATAGATGAATCAACTAAACCTTGGACCGGAACAATGGATGAGTATTTTGAAGATGTATGGGGTTTGGGTGATCCGGAAAAAGAAATTGTCGGCGAATATGATGCAGGCGGAACTTATGTAACCGATACCTCTAAGATTATCGGTATAAATACAGTTGATAACGTATACAATCGTTCATTCAGCAGAGGAGTTAATAATAACGCAGTTGCAAACAGTACGGATGCAACTGATACAACTGTTTATGATGATTTTAAAAATGCAGTAACCCCTGAAGATACAACTTCTGTACAAGATATTACAGGTGTTTCAACTCTTCAATCCGGTAAAAAATATAAGATTACATCTGCTGCCGGATTATTAAAACTTCAGCAATTGGTTGATAACGGTGTAAATACAGCGGGTGTAACCATTATTCTTGCAAGTGATATTAATATGTCAGGAACTACTTGGAGCGGTATTGGCGTAAATTCAACAACCGGTAAAATCTTTAACGGTACATTTGATGGTAACGGTTATGTGATAAGTGATTTATCCGGCTCACAAGGTTTATTCAATTCTGTCGGTGCAAGCGGTGTTGTTAAAGATTTAGGTTTAGAAAACGTAAATATCACAAGCAGTAGCGGCTCAGGCACCGGTGGTGTTACAGGTAAATTACAAGGTACAATTGAGAACTGTTATGTTACAGGTACTATTTCAAGCGGCGCTCATACCGGCGGTATTGTTGGTGAAAACGGTGATACAGGCTGGAGCGGCGGTACAATTAAAGATTGTAACGTAGATATTGATGTTACAGGTGGTTTGTGTACCGGCGGCATATCCGGGCATAACTCCGGTACCATTACAGGATGTAATGGTACA
Organism: Candidatus Gastranaerophilales bacterium; assembly: GCA_944324825.1. Taxonomy (GTDB): domain Bacteria; phylum Cyanobacteriota; class Vampirovibrionia; order Gastranaerophilales; family Gastranaerophilaceae; genus UMGS1585. The sequence goes on along the minus strand of CALUXU010000003.1, from coordinate 19,452 downwards.
GGTACTGTCCATGGTACCAGTTCTAGCGGTTGGGTAGGCGGACTTGTTGGTCACAATACCGGTACAACTGTTATTACTGATAGTAAAACAAGTGTGAATGTTTCCGGAACAGGTGCAAGTTCAGGAATTGGTACTGTTATTGGGTATGATAACGGTAGTTCACTAACAATTACCAATATTACCTACAAAGATGATGGTACACATAATATTTGCGGTAATAAAGATGATTCATTATGGGCATCAGGTCTGTTTAAAACCAGTGTGGCTGTACCTAATATCAACACAACTGACTGGACAGGTGATTTTTATAACAACGTTCTTGCGGCCTACGTAAAAGCAAATGGTATTGATGTTACTGATGATACACAGCTTGCTAATGCAGAACAGGCTGCTAAAAACTATGTACAAAGCATTTACGGTGCAGGCAGTGATGCGGACTTATTGAATATCGCAAACGTAAATGATTATATTTATAATTATGTAAAAAACAACATTCAAGATGCCAATTTCCTTGCTGCATTCACAAATGATGTGGCTAATGGCACTGTTACTCAAACCACAGATGCACAGTTCCAAACTAAATATACTGCTGATGCATACCAACCTAGTATGTCTACAAGTAGTGTTGGTTATGATGCAATTAATAATAATAAAGGTTTGATAACCATACCTTCTAAAAGTTCTATTATAGCAAATATCAAGGCGGCATTAAAGATGTCAGATGATGAAGGCTATTTAGGTTCAGTCGATACATTTATTAACAGTTATGATACAACGGATCAAAAAGATTTAGCTACACTTGCATATATCAATGAAATAGTTATGAACTATGCCGATGGGAAGAATATTTCTGAGTATACAAAACTTGTGGATGCGATAGCAGCAAACAGTACGACTTTTGAAGGTATGCCAAAAGAAGTTGATACTCTTGACCATTATGAATTCAAAATAAATAATGCTAATACAGCAACACCAACATTGCAATACGGTCAAACTTACGAACCGAATATGCAGCCGATATATGATTGGGATTGGGATAATCCTAAAGTTCAAGATGCCCTTCAAGCGTATTTACTTGCCAAAACAGGTATAAGAATTGTTGATGATGAACAAGCAAATAGCACCGAATGGCTGACAAATTATGTTCAGGCAGGTCAAGCACAGTTTGTATATTTTGATATTGATTCCGCTTTAACAGCAGGCGCTGACGGTAAAGTTACAATTGATACTGACAAAATGCAAGTTATTGGTACAAGTGTTGCAAATGAAACTTCACTTCAAGAGGTTCAAAACGAAACATATCTAAAACAGGCTGAAGCAACCTACGAAAAAGATATGAAGAAAATCAATAAAAAAGAAACAAAAATTGATACTGATCTTGAAAAACTTGAAGCGGAAAGAAGTTCAATCAAAACAGAACAAGATGATTTAAAAACTGTTATAAATGATAACGTTAATTTAACCTTCAAATTATTCAGTTAATTTTGTGTTAAAATGAAGAAAAGCAGCCGGATAATCGCGCTTTTAACAAAGTGAGGAAAGTCCGTGCATCCAAGGACAGATCCCCGGAGAAACTCCGGACGGCGTGAGCCGGTGGAAAGTGCCACAGAAATGACAAGCGAAGCCGGTGTGAACCGGAGTCGGCTTGCAGTGAGCAAGACGAGCAGGGTTCACACTACGATTGCGACGTAGGACTGCAGGGCGTAAGCCCGAAGCCCACAGGAGCAAAAGCGAAGCCGGTGTGAACCGGAGTCGGCTTTATAGACTGCCGATGGATATTTTATCACAGGCGATGGTGCAACGGTGAGGTAAGAGCGTCACCAGCGGTATTGAGAAATACCGGCTAGGTAAACCCGGATCGGATGCAAGATAAACTTGAAGGTTATAAAGGCTGTCCGCCAACTTCAGACATATCGCTAGCGGTTGTGAGTAATCACAATCCCAGACAGATGATTATCTAGAAACAGAACACGGCTTATGAGCTGCTTTTTTTTTTCAAGTGATTAAGTGACTAAGTGACTGGGTGATTAAGAAAATTAGTTACCCTCTCCTTGAGGAGAGGGCGGGGTGAGGTGTAGATTTTATATAAGTGATTAAGTGACGGGGGGATTAGCTTGTAGGTTGTGGATTTCTACCCCAATGAATTATTAATGTTGGGCTATTAAGTGAAGCAATCTAAAGAGATTACTTCGTCGGGGATAAAAATCCTCTCCTCGTAATGACGAAAATACGTTTAATCCTTGAGGCTGAACTTCAACCCAATATATTTACCCCACGGATAGGACATCAATTATCGCAAGCGGAATATATTTCAATAAATCAGATGCCAATACCGAATATTCTGTCAGCATACTTGATGCAATTTCTCCGGTTCTTCCGTGGAGATATACTCCGAGTTTTGCGGCCTCAAATTCGGGCATTCCCTGTGCGCAAAGTCCTGTTATTATTCCTGTCAGAACATCTCCGGCACCTGCTTTTGAGAGTGCAGAGTTTCCCGTATCGTTTATATAAATCTCCATATCTTTTGAACAAACCACCGTGCTATGGAGTTTTAATACTGTTGTACAGGAGTATTTTTCAGAAAGTTTTTTGGCGTAATCAACCGGTTTTTCCAGTATTTTTTCAACATCTGTTTTTAATAACCTTGAAGCCTCCATCGGGTGAGGTGTTATAATAAGTTTCTTAGGCAATCTGGCAGGTTTTTTCTTCGCCATAATATTCAGACCGTCCGCATCTATTAAAATCGTTTTAGAGGTCAATGAGAGGTCTGAGATTAAAGATTTAAAAAGTATCGCGGTTCCCGGCTCAACTGACAACCCGCAGCCGATTGATACAACATCGAATTTTTCAAGTGAATTTTTAACCTCTGAAATCGGGATATAAACAATATCCGGAGATAATGAGGCAACTGTGCTTAACGCTTTTGGACAGCTTGAAAGTGCAACGTATCCGCAGCCGATTTTCAGTGCTGATACGGATGAAAGGTATGCAGCACCTGTATAGTATTCGGAGCCTGCAATATTCAAAACTTTTCCGAAGGTTCCTTTGTTTGAAAATTCCGGTCTTTCAGGCAGTTTACAATCCATTTTGTCTTATTACCTCATATGCGGTTATTGCAACCGAATTAGAAAGGTTAAGACTTCTTTGTCCTTCCTTCATCGGTATTGTGACCGCATTTTTATCAGTGACATATTTTTCCGGCAGCCCTCTCGTTTCCGGCCCGAAAACAATAAAATCGCCGTCTTTGTATTTTATATCAGTATAAAGCTTTTTAGATTTTGTTGTCAGGTAGTAAAAATCTGCATCAGGGAACTCTTGATAAAGCTCATCCATAGAATCAACTTTATGCAAATCAACACTGTCCCAATAATCAAGTCCGGCACGTTTTGTGTATTTGCTTGAGAGCGAAAATCCTAGTTTCCCGACAAGATATAGACTTGCTCCTATACAGGCGCACAGCCTTGCAATATTTCCCGTATTTTGCGGAATTTCCGGTTCATATAAAACAATGTTGAGTTTATTTTGTTTCATTAATAACGTACTTAGCCTCAATTAAAACAGGTAATCCGCGGACTACGCAGAAAACAATTGCTATAACCGCAAGCCAGAACCCGATTGTGAAAATTAAATCCGCGTTTGGTATTCCAGGAATTTTTGCGGCAATAATAACGATGAACGCAAGTACTTTTGCAACCGCATAAGATATTCTCATAAATTTTGAACCGGTAATAAACTTGCATACAGGGTTAACCTGCATTCCAAACGGGGTTAAACCTTTTTCCATTGCGGCGCTTCTGATTGTATCAGTTATAAATCCTCTTGTAATTGCAATCAACGGGAATAGGATTGAGAGCCATCCCATAACGGCAAACAATATCCAGTAAGAGTTTTCAACAATTCTGTCGCTCATAATATCTAATAAAGCACCGAATTTTGATTCTTCGTGCAACAGTCTTGCAAGAAACCCGTCCAGTCCGTCGAGCGAGAATGCAAGGATTGTGAGAATCAATGCCCAGATATAGGCTGTTGCGGATGTTTGACAGTTCATTATCAAATAAATTGCGATAAACATCAAAAATACTCTGAATATAGTTACAAAATTTGCCATTTTTTACTCCTACAATACAGCTGACAGCATAACAGCTTAACTTCTCAGCTTCTTTCTAAACTCCTTTTGTTCTTGATAAAGCAAAATGTCTTTCGTCTAATGCTTTAACTTTTGCGCCCAGCATTACCTTTTCGGCTTCTTCAAGAATTCTTACGACAAGATAACCGTTTTCACCGTCAGAACGTGCCTTTGTATGGTTATCAATACAGCTTACAAAGTGCTGACACTCAAGTTTCAACGGCTCAATTTCCAGATAATCAAGCGGAATATCTTTTACAGGGCTTCCCGGTTGGTTATCGTAGAGTTTAAGTTTGTTTTCCGCAACGGTATCGTCAAGAATCGCAGTTGCTTTTGTTCCTCTGACAAGAAGGTTTACACGTTTTTGCGGAGTAATCCAGCTGTCTGAAATATAGCCGATTAATCCGTCTTCAAATTCAATTCCGATATGAGTTATATCCATAATAGTGTTGTCTTCTGTTGAGCAGCCGATAGCAGATATAACTTTAAGCGGATTTTTACCTGTAACGTAAGATATCATTGATACATCGTGCGGTGCCAAATCCCACATAACGCTTCTGTCATTTTTAAAATAGTTGACGTTTAATCTGTCTGATTGTGCGTAAACGATATCTCCCAATTCACCTGCTTCAATCAGCATTTTCAATCTGTTTACCGCAGGGTGGTATAAAAGAAGGTGCCCGACCATAAGTACAAGCCCTTTTTCGTTAGCCAACTCCATTAAATCTTTTGCTTCTTGTGCAACTGTTGAGATTGGTTTTTCAACATAAACATTTTTCCCTGCTTCAAGAAGTTTTTTTACAATATTATAGTGGGTATGACTCGGGGTTACGACCGTAACGCCGGTGATTTCAGGGTTATCAATAATCTCTTGCATATCGGATATAACATTAATGTCAGGATACAGCTCCTGTATTTTGGCTCTTACTTCGGCATCCAAATCACATACCGTATGCAAAACGTTTAAGTTATAAAAGTTACGGACAACATTCTTCCCCCACATTCCGTAACCGATTACAGCTACTTTTTGATTACTCATACTCAACTTTCCTTATTTATTACTGGTTTATTCTACAATTATATTCCCCTGATAGCGATGACACAAGTAAAGAAAATGTAAAGTTTATCTGAATTTTCGCATTGTCTGCATCATTTTTTTCATTCCTAGCGCAGGGTTCATTCCTTTGAATTTGCCGAGGCTCTTTTTCATATCGGACATTCCCTTCATCATCTGGCGCATTTGTTCAAACTGGTTAATAAACAGGTTTAATTCGTGAAGCGAAATTCCGGATCCTGCCGCAATACGTCTTTTACGGCTTGAGTTTAATAATTCCGGATGGTTTCTCTCCTGCGGAGTCATACTGTTTATCAAAACTTCTATCTTTTTAAACTGTTTTTCTCCTTCGTGAGAAATTTTTTCTTTATCGTCTTTTGAGATATTCATACCCGGTATCATACCTAGGATTTGGTCTATTGAACCGAGCATTTTCATTTGTTTCTGAATTTTGACAAAATCATTGAAGGAGAACTCGGCTTTTTCCATTTTCTTTTCAAGTTCTCTTGCTTCTTTTTCGTCGAAAACTTCTTGCGCACGTTCAACAAGTGAAACGATATCTCCCATCCCGAGAATTCTTGTTGCCATTCTCTCAGGGTAAAAATCCTCCAGAGCGTGAAGTTTTTCGCCTGTACCCGTTAATTTAATCGGTTTTCCGGTACAGTATGCAACAGATAATGCCGCACCGCCTCTTGAGTCGCCGTCGAGTTTTGTTAATACAAGCCCCGTTATACTTAATTGAGAATCAAAAGTTTCTGCGACATTAACGGTTTCCTGTCCGGTCATTGCATCAATTACAAGGAGTTTTTCCTGTGGATTAAATATACGGTCAATTAATAACAGCTCAGCCATCATGTCTGTATCAATCTGCAAACGTCCTGCGGTATCAAGAATAAGCGTATTAAATCCGTTATTTTTTGCATAATCAATCGCGTGGGATACAATCTCCTGAACGTTAGTATTTTCGTCCTCCGTATATACCTGAACATCAATTTGAGAGCCGAGCGTTTTTAACTGGGTAATTGCAGCCGGTCTATATACGTCACAGGCTACGAGAAGCGGATTTCTGCCTTCTTGTTTAAGCTTTACAGCAAGTTTTGCAGAAGACGTTGTTTTACCTGAACCTTGAAGCCCGAGCATCATTATGATATTTGGGTGTCCTTGCAGATTCAACGGGGCAACATCTTTACCCAAAAGATTTATAAGTTCGTCGTTAACGATTTTTACAAGCTGCTGCGAAGGATTAACACCTTGGAGTACGTTTTCACCTTCCGCACGGTCTTTTATGCTTGAGATAAAAGATTTTACAACTCTCAGGTTAACATCTGCTTCCAATAATGCTCTGCGAATTTCTCTCAGCGCATCTTTCATGTTCTCCTGTGTAAGTTCTTTTTCTCTTGCAGTGTTTGCAATAATACTCTGCAATCTGTCGGATAACGATTCAAACATTATAATATTTTCCTTATCTTAGCTGTTTAATTTGACGTAGTTTACTTTATCCCATCTCAAATCCAGATATTTTATGTTTTTATCCAGAAGCTTAACCTGCGGCAGCAGCGACGGAAGTCTGTTAAGACGTTTTGCCGCATCTTCAAAATTAACCTGATCGACCGGCCCGAGTCTTAGCAGTACTGATTTAAGTTTAACATAAACATCGCCCGGTGTCCTTAAATCGATGTATTCAATAGGTTCGTTTGCGTAATATTCGACTGTTCTTGCAAGTTTTCTGATAAACAAGAGCTGCGGTTTATCCCACTTGCGGTAGTCATCATCCTTAGTTCCGTATGCGAGTACTTTAACAGTTTTATAGTTGGCTTTTAAAGGCATGTATTCGTGGCCGATTAGCTTACCGTCTTTGGTAAAATAAGCTATCGGCTGAACTTTTTCATTCGGCGCAATAAGAATTGCCGGAACACGCTCTTTTATGATTATATCAAGCCTTGCAGGAAACCAGAATCGTCTTACATACACATCTTGTATAGGCTCCAGCCTTAATATACTTTTTCTTATGTCGTCGGTTTTGATGAGGAATATTGCTTTATCAGGTATTTCTATCTGCCTTATTGCCGCCAGTATTTTATATGACGGAACAATTTTGTTGTTAGAAATCTTTAATGACGGGTTATTGACTCTGGAGAATGTATCCTGAGGGAGTCTCCAGCTTTTCATATAAATAACGTGATAACATAAATACAACAGCCCTGCGATGAGTAACAATCTTAATAAAATACGAAAAGTTTTGATACGGCGTTCGGTGTGCCGGATTTTTCTTTTTAATTTAGACTGCTTAAGCCGTCTTTTGATATTGTATTTATTAATCTTTTTTATTTCTTCATCTGACATTATTTATTAAGACCTGCGCTTTGTAGAATTATTTCAACAAGTTCATCATAAGAAATTCCCATTGCAGCAGCTTGAGCAGGTAAATCACTCGTATCAGTCATACCCGGGCTTGTGTTAACCTCTAAGATATAAGGAACATTATCCGCAATAAGAAAATCTACACGGCTTACTCCTGAACAACCGCAAGCCTTAAATGCTGCCATTGATATTTCTTTAACCTTTTTAGTCATATCATCGGAGATTTCAGCCGGTATGATAAAATCAGTCATTCCTTTGGTATATTTTGCTTCGTAGTCATACCATTCCGTGTGCGGTCTGAATTCAAGAATCTCTGTTGCGAATGTTTCTCCGTCTTTTTCAAGAATTCCGACTGTTGCACTTATCCCTTCAAGATATTCTTCAAGCATAATATCTTGTTTGTATTTGGATGCTTCAAATACGGCTTTTACAAGTTCGTCCGTGTCATTAACCTTAGCCATTCCGAGGCTTGAGCCTTCTGATACGGGTTTTACCATAATCGGGAATTTTAATTCTTTAACCTTGTCATAAAGGTTGTCGCCTTTTGAGATTAATACGGATTTAATCAGCGGAAGTCCGGCAGAAGATAAAACTTTTTTGGTATATTCTTTGTTCATGCATAATGCGCTCGACATAACACCGCAGCCGGTATAAGGAATTTTCAAGAATTCAAGAACCCCCTGGATACAGCCGTCTTCGCCATATTTGCCGTGAAGTGCGTTGTACGCATAATCAAATCCTTTTAAATCTTCAGCAATATTTTCCGTTACTTCAACAAGTTTTGCGTTTTTATAGCCTAATCTTTGAAGTGCGTCATAGCAGTTTTTGCCTGAACGTCTGGAAATTTCGGCTTCTGATGATAAGCCGCCGCATAATACGGCTATTTTTGATTCTTTTTGTATAATTCCTGACATATCTCTTCCTCGTGTTTATTCATTTTTCCGATAAATCTTATTTCCGGAACAAGCTCTATCGTATACATATTTTTAACCTTTTTATACATCAAAAGCATTAATTCTAAAATATCTTCTGAAGTTGCATCTCCCTTGTTGATTATAAAGTTTGCGTGTTTTTGCCAAACAGCAGCTCTCGGAAGATCAAAATCTTTTACTCCGGCTTTGTCTAAGAGTCGGCCGGCAGAATCGTGTTCAGGGTTTTTAAATACACTGCCTGCGTTTGGATAATTCAGAGGCGGCTGAATATTTTTTCTGAACTCAAGATTTCTGTCCATAAGTTCTTTTATTGTTTTCTTATTTTCTTTTCTCAAATCAAATTCTGCGCCGAGAGCAATATATCTTCCTGATTGGAGTATCGAATGGCGGTATCCGAATTCCATCATGCTGTTATCTAAGTATACTACATCATCTTTTTCTTTATCATACAAACAAGCAAGTGAAAGAGTATCTGATATTGACTGGCTGTGCGCCCCAGCATTCATAAACATATTTCCGCCGACAGAGCCCGGAAATCCAATCATAAACTCAAATCCGGTAAGCCCTGCATCGAGCGCTTTTTGTGATAACAAAGGCCCTCTTACTCCGCATTCTGCGATTACTTTTGTGCCTCTGAACTCCATACGGTTCATCTTAGTAGTACAAATGATAATTCCGTCATACCCTTGTGATGAAAATAAAACGTTAGAGCAGCTTCCGAGAACAATATAGTCTTTTTCTGTTTTAATAAGATGTAAAAACTCAGTTTGTGACTTCGGGAAATATATTTTTTTTACTGTTCCGCCGATTTTAAAACTGGTAAGATTTTTTATCTCATAATTTTCTTTAAATTCTATATCCACTGGTGTTCCTCTTTCGCTTTTTTAAGGCATTTCGCCAGATTAGTAATAGTTCCTGCACCTAAACCGATAACAACATCGTCAGGTTTAAGTGTCGGTAAAAGTTTTTCTGCAACATCTTGTATAGAACCTTTAATATATTCCGCATTTTTGAGTTCTGACGTGAATGTTTCGGAATCGATTCCTTTTATCGGGTCTTCTGATGCTGCATATACATCTGTTACAATAATTCTGTCCGCAGAAGATAAAGCGGATTTGAAATCTTCCCATAATGATTGCAGACGTGTATATCTGTGAGGCTGGAATACGGCAACAACGTTTCTTTGTGTAAATGAGCGCATAGCGGAAAGTGTTGCTCTGATTTCTGTCGGATGGTGTGCATAATCATCGTAAACAGGAATCCCGTCTAATGTAAGCATTTTCTGAAATCTTCTGCCCATGCCGGAAAATGTTCCGAAATGTTCTTTCAGTACTGAAACATCAACACCTGCTTCATTGCATGCCGCAACAACCGCAAGAGTATTATAAACGTTATGTTCTCCCGGAAGTATAATTTTTACGTCTTCCAAAAGTAATTCGTTGTTATGATATATGTCAAAAGTTGTGTATCCGTTTGCGAAGTTTACATTCTTTGCCATATATTCAGCTTCATCAAGTCCGAAGGTTATAAAATCGTATCCTTTGAGTTTAAGGTTTCCGTTGTTATCGTTATTGATAAGGATTTTTGCATCATCTCTTAAGTTTGCAAGGAATTCTTGGAAGGTTTCAAGAACAGATTCAAGCCCGTTTTTGTAAAAATCAAGGTGATCTGCTTCAAGGTTATTTATAACCGCAATATCAGGACGGTATTTAACCAGAGTACCGTCGCTTTCGTCCATTTCCGCAACAAAAATATTTCCTTCTTTATCGTAATCCGCATTTGTGTGAATATCAGGTATAATTCCTCCGACAACGTATGAAGGGTGAAGGTTTGCTTTGGTTAATACGTATGAAGCAAGCCCTGATGTTGTTGTTTTCCCGTGTGTTCCTGCAAAGCCGATAAAAGTTTTATCCGTACGTGAAATTTCTGCAAGAGTATCAGAGCGGTGGTAAATTTTTAATCCCAATTCGCGCGCTCTTATAAGTTCCGGATTGTTCATTCTGATGGCAGAACTTATTACCACAATTGCATCTTTAGGGACATTTTCTTTTGAGTGCCCGATATAAACTTTTGCACCCATTTCTTTTAGTTCCTGAACGTATTTGCTTTCTGAGATATCAGAGCCTGTTACCTCGCATCCTTGCTGTATAAGGTATTTTGCAAGCCCGCTCATTCCGACTCCGCCTATTGCTATGAAATGGTATTTCTTACTCACAATCAAAACTCCTATATTTAAAAAAATTATAGTACAAAGTATGTTAATATAAAAGTATGTTTGAATTATTATCAATCTACCTTGAATTTATCGAACTTGAAAAAGGCTTGTCGCCTAATTCTATTGAAGCATACAGGCGTGATATAGAGTATTTTTTGGAGTATTTCTCAGATAAAAAATCGCTTGATGATATTACCCGACACGATATCAGCGCTTATATAAGAAAATTGCGGGAGGGAAAATACGCAACATCTTCTATTACACGAAAAATATCTTCGATAAAATCTTTTTTCAAGTGGGCATGCATGACCGGTAACGCAAGAGTAAATCCGGCGCTCGCAATAGAAATTCCGAAACGTCCGAAGCTGCTGCCTAAAGTAATGACGATAAAAGATATAGAGGATATGCTCTCACATGATTTGACAAAACTTCAAGCCGTTATTCTTGAACTCTTATACAGCTGCGGTTTTCGGGTTTCAGAGCTTGCAAATCTTAATCTAAACAATATCAATCTTGATTCCGGATATATTCTCTGCACGGGTAAAGGCAATAAAGAACGCCTTGTTCCTATCGGACACAAGGCAAAAGAAAAAATTAATGCCTACCTGCCGGAGCGTGACTTTATTGTGACAAAAAACAAACTGAATACAAAGAAATTTCTTCTTAATGAGGACGGCAGAGAAGTAAACAGGCAGTATATTTATACCCTTGTGCACTCTCAAGGACAGTTGATTCACAAAAACATTTCTCCGCATACTTTAAGGCACAGCTTTGCAACCCACCTTTTGGAAAACGGAGCCGATTTAAGAGTCGTACAAGAGCTTTTAGGGCATAGTGATGTTGCAACAACACAACTTTATACCCATATAAGCAAAAAACGCCTTAAAGAGGTTTATTTTGGGGTTAATGGTGATTAGATAGGAGTGAATGGAAATGTGGCTAGGTAGTCAAGCAGCTAAGCGGCTAGGGGGAAAATGTAAAGACTTAACTGCCAAGCTTCTTGACTTCATAGCTTCAGAAAATAGACTTATTCTTGAGGTATTCGCTTACCGGTTGCGGTACAAATTTTGAGATATCACCGTTATTCAGGTATATTTCTTTAACCGTACTTGATGAAATAAAGTTGTATTCCGGTTTTGTAATCAAAAAAACTGTCTTTATATCTTCAGATAGTGCGCTGTTTGTTTGAGAAAGCTGCATTTCGTATTCAAAATCCGATACAGCACGCAATCCGCGCAATAGTATTGTTGCATTTCTCTTTTTTGCATAATCAACCGTCAAACCGTCAAAAGAATCTACTTCAACGTTATCAAGATGTTTAACGCTTTCTTTTATCAGGTTAACTCTTTCATCAACGGTTAAAAATGATTTTTTATTTAGGTTATAAGCGACAACGATTATAACCTTTTCAAAAATCTTTGCTCCCGTCTCAAGTACATCAAGATGCCCCTTGGTAATAGGGTCGAAACTTCCGGGATATATGGCTATTGTCATAGTGCCTCCAGTTTTTTATAATCAGGGATTTCAAAAGTTTCGTTGTTCGCATCTTTATCAACAAATTTCAAGTAATAATTCAAAGCAGTTTCTTTTGAATTTTCATAGAAATCGTCCGGAATGAGCTTTTTATGCAACTCGGTTCTTTCTCCCGAATAGTTGCCTAGAACTCTTGCGTATTTGGTTATTTCGTCCAAATCAAGTCCGCCGCCGTATGCTTTTGTTTTTGCATCAGTTCCGGAAGGACGGATTTCGATATACTTATCCGCAAATTCAAGATAAGTTCCGTCACCCACAAATTTAACCGATTTTAAATTATCGAAGTTTAATGAGTCAAATGCGTTATTTAATACATTTTTAACATCCTCAAGTTTTGCAATTCCTTCTTTTATACCGATTGCAAGTGACAGATAGAATAAATCGTTTTTGGTTCTTAATTTTTCACCTTCAACCTTTGATTGCTTAAGTTTTTCAATATCCGGCTCTGATTCATTGTAGTATGCGATATCTACCCTTGTATCAAATTTTGAGGAGATATTGTTATGTTCAAAAACTTTAATCAGATATTGAGAAAGCGTTTCATTTTCCTGTTCAAGCTTCGCAAGAAGTGATGCTGCAACGATGATTGCTTCTGTTGCACTCTTTTCTCTCATTGCAATAGCTTCTCTGCCTGTTAAGGACTTGACCATATCTTCAGCCCCCATAATCATACCGCCGGATTCTTCACCTGCAAAAATCAAACGAGGGTTAACTCCTAAATCAATTGTATTTCCGAATACATCATCAACCGTTACACTGTCGTAAGGTGAAAGTTTGAGTTTAAGTTCAACTTTTTTCATGATGTTTGCAATTTCTTTGAAACCAACCGGTACGTTGACAACCTTCACCCCGTTATTTTTTGCCCATTCATCCCAGGAAAGCGCGGAGGCAGTTGTTTTAATCATAAATCTTGGGTGATGCTTCCATTTGCCTTGAGCTTTTAATTGTCTTGCTCTAAAGTCCATTAACATCAAAAATGCCTGATTAGCCGTGAATACAGTTAACACACGGTCATTTCCGAGTTTAATATAAGAAATACCTGTTTCGTTCAGAGTATCTATGTTTCCTTCGCTTTCAATCTGGCAAATTGTAAGTCTGTCATGGTCAGGGTCTGTAATAAGTACAGCTGTTCCAAGCGGACAATCATCAAGAATTCTCTCATAATGCAAAGTATCTATTACTGGAAAGAATGTTTCACCGTTAGGTTTTACTGCCACAACTGTTGCATCAACCGAGTAATCGTAGAATACTTTGTTTCCTTTAGGGTCATGGTCATATTTCCCTATTGAGTGGAAAAACGGGTCTTCTTCCGTATTATTCCAAACAAAATGCTCGTCAATATCGAGTTTATCAAGCACCCTGCTTAATGTTCTGTATGCACAGCCGCCTACTGCTTCAATAAGGATTTTACCCTTCATTCTTTTTAAGTCTTCAAGGTTTTCAGCAACCCCTGATTTTAGATATTCAACGTATAAATCAATACCATCGTTGAGTTTTGCCATAATATATTCATCAATTAACGGGTTGCTTTTTGAAGATATTTTTATTGTATAGCTGCCTTTTTCTTCCGTTTCTTTGAAGATTTCTTCTATTTTTCTTACAAATTCAAGCGATTCTTCAGGTAAGAACTGGCTGCCTTGTGAGTTTAAATCTTTTGTTGCGGTTTTTACCGAAATCCCATGACTAGATGTTATGTATTCGCCGCCGACTAAATCAAGTTTAAACGCAAGGAAAGATGCAAGCCATATAGGAATAGTTTTTCTATCCTGCGGAGTGAGTGTCTTAATCCCTTGTGCTGCTTGGATTCTTGCAATCGCATCAAGGTATAAATCAGAATTATAACGAACTTCACTGCCTGCAAGCTTTAAAATCTTTTTATCAGGGTATTTTTCTCTTAATACAAGAGCTTTTGCAAGGGTGGCAAGAACAATACCCACTAAATTAATCGGAAATCTTGTATCCTGCGGATAAAGAATATTTTGAGGACCTCTGATACCAGCAGTTGAAACCTTTGCTTCTTTTGAATAATTTGCAAACCATTCAATAAGGTTTAACCCTGTCGGATTTGTTTCTTTATCGTAAGGGTACAAATTCTCTTTAGTTAATGTAAAGGTAAATTCGTTTTCGTTATCAAAATCCATTAATTTTGTATTCTTAATATAATCAGGTGTTTTGTCGTAAACACTTTTAAATAACTCGTTTTCTAATTCACAAGTAGGTATTTTGTTCATAGCTTTCTCCATTAGTCAATAATATATCAGTTACCTTTATTATATGATAAAAAATTTTTGTAGTATAATAAATAATACTTAAGGTGCAAAAATGTCAGTAGAAACAAAAAAAACTAAAGCAAATAAATTTTCATTGAGGGAACCGAGTTTTTATAATATATGGAGGAGAATATTTCTCTATCTTGTAACCAGTGTCGGTTATATGGTTCGTTATAAACTCGTATATCGTCTTGAAGTGCAAGGCAAAGAAAATATCCCGAAGCACAGTGATTTCATAATTGCTGCAAATCACTTATCAACTCTGGACCCGCCTTTAATATGCGGAATTATGCCTCAAGGAGTTGCTTATATGGCGAAAAAAGAGTTGTTTGAAAATCTGTTTTTGCGCTGGTGGCTTGATTGGCTTGGTGCTTTTGCCGTTGACAGAGAAAAACTGGGTGTTTCTACTATCAAAACGGTTAAAGCAATTAAATCTACCGGCTGGGTGCTTGCAATGTTCCCTCAAGGCACAAGACAGGCTCCGGGCGAAATTAGTAACGTAAAAAAAGGTTTTGCATCGTTAGCCAAAACTACTAAATGCGGAATTTTACCTATTGGGATTACCGGTACACAAGAAGTGCATCGTTGGCCATTTACAGGCAAAATTATCGTACGAATAGGAAAACTGATTCCATATTCCGATAATGTTGACGATATGGTTCAAAAATGGGGTGAGTCGATTGAAGAACTTACCGGATTTAAATATATACCGGGCGAAGAATAAGCTATAAGGAATGTGGAAGTATGGAAGAAAGAAATTATAACAGAAGATATCCGGAAGAATACGGCTTTTTACGCTCATTTTTCTATATGTTCTTTTTGTATACGGTTGTACTGCCTGTAGGGCGCTTGTTATATGATATAAAAATTATCGGGAAGGAAAATATTGACAGAAAAAAACGTTATCTCTATGCTGCAAATCATGTATCATATTTAGATCCTCCCTTTGTAGCTCTTGCAGCCATGCAAAAGATTGCGTTTATGGCAAAACAGGAACTATTTAACGATAAAAGCAAACTTCTAAGATTTCTTGTAATTAATCTCGGCGGCTTTGCTGTTAACCGTGAAACACCTGAAATTGCAACTTTTAAAACAGTTTTTGATCTTTTAAAAACCAATTGGTCACTCGGTATATTCCCTCAGGGGAAAATTGCGAAAGAACCTGCAATAACTACTGTCCATAAAGGTTTTGTTGCAATTGCGAAGAAAGCAAAATTTGATATCGTTCCAATGGGTATCTGCGGATTTGACGGATATGCTAAAAAACCGTTCCAAAAGCACATGACGGTTAAAGTCGGAAAACCTATATCATACGAGCTAGAAGAAGATGAGATTATAAGACAATGGGTTGAACAGGTTTGTGAGCTTGCAGGTTTAGAAAATAAATTATCATAGTAAAAAAAGACTTATGAAAATTAATCCATAAGTCTTTTTTCTAGATTGATTATGACAACTGCTGTTATGCAGCTTTTTTACAGTTGATTTCAGAAATAAGGTATTCAGCAACCCATTCAAAATCTTTGTTTGCACTTGCTGCTTTTTTAAGATATTCAACAGATGGTGTACCGATTCTGATTAATGTCATAGCAACAACACCTCTTTTTAACCCTCTTACAACTTGTAATTGATTAACAAGTTCAGGAACAGCAGGTGAACCAATGTTAACTAAGATATTTTCAATTTCATTTTTGTCTGAATCGTTTAGTTTTGATAAAATTTCTGTAACTGTTTGCATATCTTTAACCTCATCTATAATGTTTTTTACATTATTATTATAAGGTAAAAAATAACAAAACTTGGATTTCCTTACATAATCTTTATATCTTGTAAAGATGAGTAGAATGCCTCTAAAACTTCTCACAGAAAACCTCAAAATATCCTTGTGGGTGTTCACATAGAGGACATTTCTTCGGGGCGCATTTTGATATTGTTATATATCCGCATTTTCTGCACATCCACTGGGTTTGCGACTCTTTGGTAAATACTTCATCTTCTTCTAAGAGTTTTAATAATTCAGAATAACGGTGAGAATGATGCTTTTCAACTTCAATAACGTGGGAGAATAAATCTGCTATTTCTTTATATCCTTCTGATTTTGCTATTTCCGCAGAGTTTTTATAAATATTTTCCCATTCATCGCGTTCACCCTCAAAGGCAGCTTTTAAATTCTCTTTAGTATTCCCTAAAAAGAATGGGTACTTTGCTTTAACCTCCCGTACACCTGACGGTATATGTTCATAAAATAATTTTGCGTGCTCACGTTCGTTTTCTGCCGTATCTAAAAATATTTGGGATATCTGTTCATACCCTTCTTTTTTAGCAACTTTGGCGTAGAATGTATAACGATTTCTGGCCTGTGATTCTCCTGCAAACGCATTCAAGAGTTCTTGTTCTGTTCTTGATCCTTCTACCATAATAATATTATCTCCTATTCGACTATACAATTATGGTATACTCCGGATGATTATTTCTTTAAATTAGTCTGTGAGGCAATATATTTTGCAATTCCTTCTCCCATAGAGAAACAGCTTGGTATAATTCTTAAAGCCGCTTGTGCTTCAAAATCGGCAGATATACACCGTCCTATGACATACAGATTATCATAATCCGCAGACATCAAGGCTTCTATCGGAAGCGAGTACACCGAGTGTTTTTCAAGTACAGAGGTATTTTTCTTGTTGGAGTGAATATCCACCGGATAATCCGATGTCAGACATGGGTGTTCAAATTTCTTTCCGCTCCTTAGATCTTCTATTGTATAAATGTATTTCCCTTTAATCCTTCTTGAAACCCTTACCCCTAAAGAGTTTGCGATAGATGATATGTAAGCATTTTCAAACCCCAAAAGATACATTTTGCAGAAATTAGCAATCCTTAATATACTCTGACGTCCTGACTGCAAGGCTTTTGACCTTTGTATAGGGTCTAAAGGGTTAATTTCGGGGTCACAAACAATTCTTGGAGTATTAAACGCAAGAGAATCAGGCATCCCCGGGATGGTAAATACTTGAAAATAGCTTGTATCCTTATATTTAAGCACCTTTTTCTTTACCGCATCTTCAAAGAATGGTCTTAGCGCCCAGTTTTTGTCAGTATCCCAGGTATAGGCTGTTGATAAATGTATTTGTCCGTCAATCTCTGCAGAGGTTGTAACGTTTCTGTCTTTATCAAACTCCATTATCCAATCTGAAAATTTTCTTAAATCAATTCCGCTCATGATAAATCTTAAATTATTTGGCTGGAATTCATCTTTTTTATTCAAAAAATTACAATTAATTTTTTTTGAAAAATCACAATCGCCTGTCGCATCTATAACATTAATCGTTTCGATATATACCGATAATATTTCAGAGTTAATTTTTACAGATTTAATGTGATTTTTATCACAAATAACATCTTCAACTATCGAATCAAAGAGGATATCGACTTTGGCTTTACTCATCATCTCATCAAGAACTATTTTCAGAAGTTCGGGGTTAAACCAGCCTTTGTTCCCATCAGAATAGGTTACCTGACCGCCGATTGAGGCTAGTTTTTTCATAAGTTTTTTGTAAAAATCGGTGTTATCGCTTGATGCGGTATTCATTGCCGGAGTAACAAGCCCTGCTGTCATTGTTCCGCCGAGATATGAATTTTTTTCAATAATTAGAGTTTTTAGTCCGAGTTTCCCGAGGGTATATGCGCATGCACAACCTGCAGTTCCTCCGCCTACTACAATTACATCGTACTTCATTTTAAAACACCTTTATTCTTTATGTATCTTGATGAGGATATCAAATTTGAGTTTTCAACTTCTAATTCTCGATTATGAAATATAACAGAACTTGTTTGAGATAAATTTTCATCTCTATACGGAATACCTGCTCTTGTTTTTAGCAAACCGGTTTCATAATCATCCAGATGATATTTTATTTTGGATTTACTTTTAGAACAGATTGTTCCTATTTGTTTATTATCCTCATTTATTATTTTACCTGTAAAATATCCGGATTCAATCATTGTATTACGAACAAGTACAGAATTTGAATAGGTCAGAAGGACACCCTCCGGTGCGGTGAGTCTGTATAGCTCTTTTATAAAGTCAAGTGACCACAATTGAGGGCATTTACTGGTCGTAAATGCATCAAGAAATATGACGTCATATTCTTTATCGAGAGTTTTGACTGTTTTTCTGGCATCGTCTATATAAAAATTGAATTTTATATCATTAGAAAATAAATATTTATATCGTTTCGATAAATACTGATAATATATATTATGTAAGAAGACGGGTTTATTTTGTGTTTTGGTAGTTTTATACCCCCGTTTTTGATAAAATTTGTCAAATTTTATGATTCGCGGCTCAAAAAATGGTCGAAATTTCTTTTCTCCTAAAAAATTTTTGACTAAAAAATCGTCTCCAAATTCTTGGTAGAGATTTTTAATCAAAATTTGATTAACCCAATCTTCAATTTTGTATTTTTTATATTTGCCCAGTCTGACATATTTTGAATCATTTTTATCTTTTCTGAAATAGTCTTTAAGTTTATGGTTTGTTTTTATGAATGGCGATAAGAAAAATAAATTTTTATTTATGTCAAGACAATCAAAATTTATTTTTTTATTTTTTCCGTAATAATTTAAAAAAGCTTTTGAATTATAACCAAGTCCGAAGCAGACATCTAAAACATTTAAGTTATCCTTTTTTATTTCAACAGGGAATACAAATTTTTCATACGCTTCTGACAATGCACCATAACCGGAGTGATAAATGTCATTAAATTCATCACTATATAGTCCTACTGAACCATCACCTGTAATATATGGTTTAAATCCATCCATATATAAATTTTATCAACTCGATAGAAAATACTCAATTTGTAATATTTTTGTAAAATATTATCAGTATATATCGAATAGAATATTATTTAAAATATTATTTGTATCTATCGAATCGATTTTAAAATTATTAATAAATTATT
>CALUXU010000002.1 GCA_944324825.1 Candidatus Gastranaerophilales bacterium | reverse complement strand
ACGATGGACATAAACTTTCTGACAATGGAGAGTTTGATCCTGGCTCAGGACGAACGCTGGCGGCGTGCTTCATACATGCAAGTCGAACGAGAAGCTGACTTCGGTCAGTGGAAAGTGGCGGACGGGTGAGTAATATGTAGGAAATCTGCCTTAGAGAGGGGGACAACAGAGGGAAACTTCTGCTAATACCCCATATGAGCTAAGTTGAAATACTTATCTTGAAAACTCCGGCGCTCTAGGATGAGCCTGCATCTGATTAGCTAGTTGGTGGTGTAATGGACTACCAAGGCGATGATCAGTAGCTGGTTTGAGAGGATGATCAGCCACAATGGGACTGAGACACGGCCCATACTCCTACGGGAGGCAGCAGTAGGGAATTTTGCGCAATGGGCGAAAGCCTGACGCAGCAACGCCGCGTGAATGTTAAACCCCTCGGGGTGTAAAGTTCTGTCAGTGGGGACGAATTCTGACGGTACCCACAGAGGAAGCACCGGCTAACTCCGTGCCAGCAGCCGCGGTAATACGGAGGGTGCAAGCGTTGTCCGGAATCATTGGGCGTAAAGAGTTCGTAGGCGGTTTGTTAAGTCTGGTGTTAAAGCCCGAAGCTCAACTTCGGTTCGGCACTGGATACTGGCAGACTAGAATGCGGTAGAGGTAAAGGGAATTCCTGGTGTAGCGGTGAAATGCGTAGATATCAGGAGGAACATCGGTGGCGTAAGCGCTTTACTGGGCCGTAATTGACGCTGAGGAACGAAAGCCGGGGTAGCGAATGGGATTAGATACCCCAGTAGTCCCGGCCGTAAACGATGGATACTAGGTGTTGCGGGTATCGACCCCTGCAGTGCCGTAGCTAACGCGATAAGTATCCCGCCTGGGGAGTACGCACGCAAGTGTGAAACTCAAAGGAATTGACGGGGACCCGCACAAGCGGTGGAACATGTGGTTTAATTCGAAGCAACGCGAAGAACCTTACCAGGGCTTGACATCTGACGAACCTTTGTGAAAGCAGAGGGTGCTCTTCGGAGAGCGTCAAGACAGGTGGTGCACGGTTGTCGTCAGCTCGTGTCGTGAGATGTTGGGTTAAGTCCCGCAACGAGCGCAACCCTCGTCGTTAGTTGGTCATATCGGTATACTGATATGTATCTCTCTAGCGAGACTGCCGGTGATAAACCGGAGGAAGGTGAGGACGACGTCAAATCATCATGCCCCTTATGTCCTGGGCTACACACGTGTTACAATGGCTGGTACAACGAGCAGCAAACTCGCGAGGGCAAGCAAATCTCTTAAACCCAGTCTCAGTTCGGATTGCACTCTGCAACTCGAGTGCATGAAGTCGGAATCGCTAGTAAACGCAGATCAGCACGCTGCGTTGAATACGTTCCCGGGTCTTGTACACACCGCCCGTCACACCATGGAAGTCGACCACGCCCGAAGTACGTGAGCTAACCTTTTGGAAGCAGCGTCCTAAGGCAGGGTTGGTGACTGGGGTGAAGTCGTAACAAGGTAGCCGTACCGGAAGGTGTGGCTGGATCACCTCCTTTCTAGGGAGATTGAGGTAATGCTCAAGCATTTTAAAATTAGCCTCCATCCCAAGGTCGAAGCCGTTGACAACACAAAGTTTTTTGTCTATCATTTACTTTGTGGACGAGGCTTGAATCCAAGTATAGTTTTCAGTCTGTTCTGCTTTCAGTGTTTAAACTGATTGTACATTGAAAATTGCATAAGATTATAAAGCGTATATTTGATGTATTTGAGAAAATACTGTTATCAAAATATAAGCGTAATCATCAATGTTAACCAATATTAGGTAAAGCTACAAAGAGCTAATGGGGGATGCCTTGGCATTGCCAGCCGATGAAGGACGCGTAAAGCTGCGATAATCCCAGGGGAGTTGCTAAATGACCTTGATCCTGGGGAATCCGAATGGGGAAACCCTCTGAGGTTCATACCTCAGAATCCTTGAGCCAATACATAACTCAAGTGAAGGAAAGCCTGTGAACTGAAACATCTTAGTAACAGGACGAAAAGAAAATAACCTAATGATTCCGAAAGTAGCGGCGAGCGAAATTGGAACAGCCTAAACCTTTTGTACGTGATAGGCTACATCCGTTGTGCAAGAGGGGTTGTGGGACTTATAGAATATAATGTAGTATATTCGAGAAGTTACAAAATTATTTGTTAGTTAAATTCAACTGGAAAGTTGAGCCATAGAGAGTGACAGCCTCGTAAACGAAAGCAAATAATCTTCTGTAAGTATCCCGAGTAAGGCGGGGCACGTGAAACCCTGTCTGAATCCACCGGGACCATCCGGTAAGGCTAAATACTAGGCAGTGACCGATAGTGAACGAGTACAGTGATGGAAAGGCGAAAAGAACAGTGAGAAGCTGAGTGAAATAGACCCTGAAACCGTTAGCTTACAACCAGTCAGAGCACTATTAATAGTGTGATGGCGTGCCTGTTGAAGAATGAGCCGGCGAGTTATCCTATGTTGCGAGGTTAAGGAGTTAATATCCGGAGCCATAGAGAAATCGAGTTTGAATAGAGCGTTAAGTAACATGTGATAGACCCGAACCTTGGTGATCTAACCATGACCAGGATGAAGCGTAGGTAACACTACGTGGAGGTCCGAACGTACTGATGTTGAAAAATCAGACGATGAGTTGTGGTTAGGGGTGAAATGCCAATCGAACCAAGAGCTAGCTGGTTCTCCCCGAAATGCGTTTAGGCACAGCGTCTGATTTATCTTATGGGAGGTAGAGCACTAGTCTGGTGCGGGCCGGGTATTCCGGTACCAAATCATGTTAAACTCCGAATGCCCATAATGTTACTGTCAGGCAGTGAGGCTACGAGTGATAAGGTCCGTGGCCAAGAGGGAAACAGCCCTGAACGCCAGTTAAGGTCCCTAATATATGCTAAGTGAGTAAGGAGGTAGAATTACTCTGACAACCAGGAGGTTGGCTTAGAAGCAGCCATTCCTTAAAAGAGTGCGTAATAGCTCACTGGTCAAGTGATTCCGCGCCGAAAATATACCGGGGCTAAGCATATAACCGAAACTGCGTCATATAACTTGTTATATGGGTAGGGGAGCGTTCTGTTGTAGGTTGAAGTTAGACCGGAAGGACTAATGGACGAAGCAGAAGTGAGAATGTCGGCATAAGTAGCGAAAACATTGGTGAGAATCCAATGCACCGAAAACCTAAGGTTTCCCACGGCAGGCTCGTCCGCGTGGGGTTAGTCGGATCCTAAGGTCAGGCCGAACGGCGTAGCCGATGGACATCAGGTTGATATTCCTGAACCGATTATTTATCGTTACCAGAAGCGGAGGGACGCAGGAGGATATGCATGCAAGCGATTGGAAGTGCTTGTCGGAACGTGTAGCCAGACAGGATAGGAAAATCCGTTCTGTCGTTAAAGTGAGACGTTGTACGGGAGGGTCCACGGACCCGAAGATGTTGATTCCACACTGCCGAGAAAAGCTTCGCTCTCGAGATAAATAACCGTCCGTACCGTAAACCGCCACAGGTAGGTTGGTAGAGTATACTAAGGTGCGCGAGATAACTCTCTCTAAGGAACTCGGCAAAATAGCCTCGTAACTTCGGGAGAAGAGGTACCCTGGTAGCGTGTAGCGATTTACTCGTGAAGCGTGATAGGGTCGCAGCGAAATGATCCAGGCGACTGTTTACCAAAAACACAGGTCTCTGCTAAGTCGATCAAGACGATGTATAGGGGCTGACGCCTGCCCGGTGTCGGAAGGTTACGTGGAAGGGTTAGAGGTCTCCTCGAAGCTCTGAAACTAAGCCCCGATGAACGGCGGCCGTAACTATAACGGTCCTAAGGTAGCGAAATTCCTTGTCAGGTAAGTTCTGACCCGCACGAATGGCGTAACGATTTGGGCGCTGTCTCGGCGAGAGGCTCGGCGAAATTGGATTATCCGTGAAGATACGGATTACGTGTACCAGGACAGAAAGACCCTATTGAGCTTTACTGTAGCTTGAAATTGAATTCGGGTTCTTATTGTGCAGTATAGGAGGGAGACTTTGAAGCAGAGACGTCAGTCTTTGTGGAGTCGCCGTTGAGATACCTCTCTGTAATAATTTGAATTCTAACGTCGATCCCTCTAACATCAGGGCGACGGACAGTTTCTGGTAGGCAGTTTGACTGGGGCGGTCGCCTCCTAAAGAGTAACGGAGGCGTTCAAAGGTTCCCTCAGGTTGGTCGGAAATCAACCGCAGAGTGTAATAGCACAAGGGAGCTTGACTGCGAGACCTACAAGTCGAGCAGGTGCGAAAGCAGGATATAGTGATCCGGTGGTCCCGAATGGAAGGGCCATCGCTCATCGGATAAAAGTTACCATAGGGATAACAGGCTTATCTCCCCCAAGAGTCCACATCGACGGGGAGGTTTGGCACCTCGATGTCGGCTCGTCGCATCCTGGAGCGGTAGTACGTTCCAAGGGTTGGGCTGTTCGCCCATTAAAGCGGCACGCGAGCTGGGTTCAGAACGTCGTGAGACAGTTCGGTCCATATCCGGTATACGCGCAAGAGATTTGAACGGAGTCTTCCTTAGTACGAGAGGACCGGGAAGAGGGAACCGCCAGTGTATGGGTTATCCTGCCAAGGGTAAACGCCCAGTAGCTGTGTTCCAAGCGGATAAGTGCTGAAAGCATATAAGTACGAAGCCCACCGTAAGATGAGATCTCTCATAGCATAAGCTAGTAAGTCCCCGTGCAGATTACACGGTTGATAGGTCAGAGATGTAAGAATGGCAACATTTTCAGTCGACTGATACTAATCGGACGAGGGCTTTTCCTAAATAAGGTTTATCCTTATGAGGTTAAGATGATTACAAGATTTATAATCTTTATGCAACTTTCAGTGCACGATGAGTGCAGTCACTGACTATCCTTATTTTAAGGTAGTTACAACAGCATTCTTGGTGACCAAGCGTGAGGAAAACACCCGTTCCCATCCCGAACACGGTCGTAAAGACTCATTGCGGCGAAAATACTTGGAGGGCCACTTCCTGGGAAGATAGCTAGTTGCCAAGTTCTTATTTAAAATAAAAGATTGAATTTGATGGATTTCAAGTTCAATCTTTTTTTATTACCCACCCTTCCCTCTCGCCGACGATACTCAATCGTCGTCTCGGCAGAGTCATCCCGAACAAAGACTTGTAGGACATTTTCTGTGAAGATAGCTAGTTGCCAAGTTCTTATTTAAAATAAAAGATTGAATTTGATGGATTTCAAGTTCAATCTTTTTTTATTACCCACCCTTCCCTCTCGCCGACGATACTCAATCGTCGTCTCGGCAGAGTCATCCCGAACAAAGACTTGTAGGACATTTTCTGTGAAGATAGCTAGTTGCCAAGTTCTTATTTAAAATAAAAGATTGAATTTGATGGATTTCAAGTTCAATCTTTTTTTATTACATAAATATTATTAATAAAAACAATCCATATAAAGCAATTTTTGGCCGTAAAAATACTTTATATATATAAGGTTAGGTAGTTTATGGCAGTTATTAATAATTATCCGATTATGAATAATTCTATTCCCGGCAACTCTCAAGTTTTGGGAATAACTGCACCTACCATTCATTCTAACTACCAGGATATAATTGATACTTATAATGATATTCAAGAGATAAAAAATAACAGTATTGCTGTTACTATTGCTAACCACCGTAAGAATAAGGAAAGAGCAGGTGCTGCATTTATAGGTGCAACCTGGGGGGTATTGCAGGGGGCATTTTTTGCTGGTGTTTATGGGCTTGCAAAGGTTGTTCCTTCTGTGCAAAAAGTGCCGGTTATAAAATGGCTTGTCGGGAACTTGGATAAATGGGTGCAGCGTTCACAACAACTGCACCCAGAGAAAAGTTTAAAACATCATATTGCTGTCGGAATGTTGTCAAAAACTTTCTGGCTTGTTCTGTCTGGTGCTGCATTAGGTCTTGCTGCCGATTTATACAGTACCTATGCTAATACTCGTATTAGCGGTAGAATTTCTAATACGAAGCAGGGAAATATCAATGATTCCGGATTATTATCAGCTTTAAATTCGCTCTCTTATTCTCAAATTGGTAAAGCTGCTATTCAAAACGCTGTTAAAGTTAATGATGATGAATCAGTAACCGTAAGTTTAAAAGGTGTTGATAAAGAATACACAATAACTAAGAAAGAATTGAAAAATGCAAGTAAGGCTTATGATATAGATTTTGACGAGAAAGGCAGAGTAAAGAAGTATGCAAAGAAATATTCAAAAGGTGACGGCGATGTTCTTGCTTTTGAATTAGCGTTTGAAAAGTATATGAATGATTTAAAAAACGGAAATATAAGTCAAAATAAGGATATCCCGGGCTATGTTCAAAATTCTCCTAAAGGTGACTCTTCATTATTTGACAGTATAAATGCTAATCAGGTTTATTATCTTTTGACGGGTAAAAAATCCGCTCAAATAGATATGAAAAAGATGCCGGAGACTGATGCTAAAGGTTTAAACTCTTTAAATCTTTATTCAAAATCTTATTATCAAAAATTTATGGATGATTTCGCAAAGAATCCTAATTCGTATGCTGCTGCTTGTAAATTTGATATAAAAGAGCCTTTAACAATATTAAATAAACACCATGAAAAAGTGAAATTGTTGCCGGATACTACTTATGCTATTAAGAAAATAGGGAAAAAGAGCGTAACTGTTGTTGATTCTAAAAAATCACGTGTCGGAATTGAAATTCCTATAGAAGATTTTAAATCTAAACTGGCATCTGTTTATTTTACAGATTTATCGGGTAAAAAGTCTAATTCTGCATTGTTGAAATATGCAGAATTAACAAATTAGTTTAAATTAATATTTCTTAATAAAACATCAATTTAACTCTTCAATTTTTCTTTATATATATATGGGGAAATTAAGGAGTTAAATTATGTCTTTAACTGTTCAAAATAAGTATAGTTTTGGCTATACAATGGAGTATTTAAACAATAATAAAGGGCTTCTGCCTGTTGAGAATGATTCAATATGGAATTCAAATGTTGCAGCATCTAAGGATAAAGTTGTTACAAAACCTACTCAAAATATTCCTGAAACACAGGCGCAAAAAGATGCGAAGGCCGGGTTACAATCTGATTTAGATTCATTTAAAGCTGCAGGAGTTTCCGTTACCTGGAGTGGGAATACTTGTACTTTAAGTCATAACGGCAAGACTGCAACAATAACCTTAAATGCTGCAGGCGAACCGGAATTCGCAGGTGATATGGAATATATGCAGAATTATTTGGAGCAAGCTTCACCTGGTGAAAAAGAAGCTTCTCAAAAATATGAGAACTTTGTAAAAGGCTTTCAGGACAAAGGGTATGAACTGGCGGACCAAAAGATTAAAAAGATAAAGATTAACGGAAAAGAAACATCAGTTGTTGAATGTACTTTTAAATCTTCTTCCGGCGAAACATCTGTAGCGTATTTGGATAACAACGGAAATCAAGTTAAGTCGGATTAACGATTATAACCCCGTTTATAATTATAAATTCACCTTCTTCAAGGTAATCAACAGGTGATGTTATAATATAAGCTTCATTGGCTTGAGAAAATGTTTCATATTTATCTTTATTTATGAGATTAAGTTTTTGTTTTTCAAATGTCCAGGTTTCAACATCTTGATGTTTGCTGTATGGATCCAATACGTATAGAGAATTATCACCTATACCTGTTATTGTTACATATCGGCTTTCTTGTCTTATATAGGTATCGTTATATCTTTTGTAGATTCCTATATTAACAATTCCTTGTCCTTGAAGTTTTTCCAGGCAAATACCGTGTAATTTTTGGTATTTTTTATCAGCGTTAATAATACCGTAATATGATATATTGGCTTTCAGATTATTTTGTTTTAAGTATTTATTAAGTCCTCTGCACAGATTTGTAACGGTTGTTCCGGTTTGTTTGGTTTTCTCAAGTTTTGTAAGCTCTTCTACCATATTTGGATACTGTTTATCATATAAATTAATAATGCAGTTTGCTGAAGAAACCGGGGCGCAGTTGTATTCGGTTTTTTGTTTTATATTTGAGTATTCACTGTATACAGGCAGTGAAAATAATAAAATACTTAATATGATTAAAAACTTTTTCATAAACTTATTATATACAAAATATTACGATTTGTAAAAATAAATTATGCAGTTGAAATTTAAGATAATGATTTTTTTTTTATATTCATGAGGATATAAACATGTCATTAACCGTTAATAATAACAATAATAATGTTGAATTATTCAACCAAAAGAAGCAGGTACAGCAAAACGGCGGTACGCAAAAAGATTATACCGCAATGATTGCTGAAGAAATGTTGAAATCCAGTGTTCAGAATTTGCAGCAAGCAACAAGCGGTAATCCCATTGTATCAATGATTACTGGTGTCATAATGGGTGCCATGGGGATTGGCGGAGTTGGTGCAACTCAAGGTGCTCAAGAAACGCAAGCTACTCAAGGTACACAAGAATCAGGTACGGTTGATACAGAAGCTATTGAGCAGGCAAAACAAGGCTGTGAATCTGATTTAGCGGCAATGAAAAAAGCCGGTATAACTGTTTCTGACTGGGATAAAAATAATACATGTACATTATCTGCAGATGGTAAGAGTGCAACTATAACTATAAGTAACTCAGGTCAAGTACAGTTTGGTGGTGATATAGAGGCTATAATGGAAAAATTAAAAGCCTCTGATCCTGCACAGCAAGAATCTGTTGATAATCAAAATAAATTTATTGAAGAACAGAAAAAAGCGGGTGATCCTGTAGTTGGTGATGTTAAAACAACATCTATAACGGTAAATGGTAAATCTGTTCAGGTAAATGAATATACAACACAAAGCGGGAAGAAGCTTTATTTAGATGATAACGGCAAACAGGTTTCACCTGATACCAGTATGTCATAGTTTTTATTCATTTTGATTTATTAATTTCTGGACTTATTCTGTTGAATTGATACAATAGACTTAGGTGTATTTAGGTTGGAAGGATATTTATGGGGAAAACTTTAGTATTAATTGACGGTCACGCTCTGGCATTCAGACAGTATTTTGCACTGGAACGCACCTCAATGAAGAATTCTCAGAACCAACCAACCTGGGCTGTATATGGTTTTTTTAAAGCGATATTTGATTTACTTGCCAAGATAAAACCGGATTCAATAGCTGTTGCATTTGATGTTTCTCATCATACATTCAGAACTGAAATGTACGAAGAATATAAAGCCAATCGTGAAACAATGCCGGATTCATTATCTGTTCAGATGGAATTTATTTTTGAAGGTTTAAAGGCTTTTGATATTCCTATTTATACCAAAGCCGGATTTGAGGCTGATGATGTAATCGGTACAATTTCTAAACGAGCATCAGAAAGAGGGGACAAAACTCTTATCTTGACAGGAGATCAGGATTCATTTCAATTGATTGATGAAAACGG
Organism: Candidatus Gastranaerophilales bacterium; assembly: GCA_944324825.1. Classification (GTDB taxonomy): domain Bacteria; phylum Cyanobacteriota; class Vampirovibrionia; order Gastranaerophilales; family Gastranaerophilaceae; genus UMGS1585. The sequence goes on along the minus strand of CALUXU010000002.1, from coordinate 279,780 downwards.
TATGATAAAGGTTTTGATTCCGTCACAGGGTGAACTAAAAGAATACGGCTGGAAACAGGTATTTGATAAGTTAGGAGTTTATCCTAATCAAGTTGTTGACTATAAGGCATTAAGAGGCGATACTTCTGATAATATTCCGGGAATAAAAGGTATCGGGCCTAAGACTGCACAGCAATTGTTAGAAAAATACGGAAACCTTGAGGCTGTTCTTGAGGATTGCGATAATATTGAAAAAAAATCTGTTAAGGAAAAAATCTGTGCAGAAAAAGATATTGCAGTATTGAGTAAAAAGTTAGCGACTATAATCAGAGATGTAGATATTGAATTTGATTTTGATAAGGCGGATATAATTCTTCCTGATATCAATAAAGTCAGCGAATTTTTGCGTAAAATGCAATTTTATTCATTTATCAAGAATATAAATAAAATACTATCTTCATTCAGTTCAGAAGAAAAGAGTCAAAAAGAAGGGGTTATCCCTATTCTTGAACAGAAAAAGGAAACAAAATCTCGATCAAATAACGGACAATTGGGACTTTTTTCTCAAGCTATAAAAGAAACTGTAGGAGATGTGGAGCTTGAATCAACAAAGGCTGATGATTCTAATATTGATACGATAATTGATAAACTTAGTACTTCAGAATTGACCGGAGTAAATATTTATACGGCCGCAGATACAGATATTTTAGGTATATCTTTAGGTATCGAAGATAAGGGATATTATATAGAGGCAAAATATTTAGATAAGATAAAACCGTTTTTAGAAAATCAAAAATCTAAGAAAGCTTTTTTTGATGCTAAGCGAGTAATGAATATCTTAAAAATAAACGGCATAGAACTTGACGGTTTCGATTATGACGTTTTACTTGCAAGTTATGTGAAAGACCCTAGCCGAAATCATGCACTGGATTTTCAAGCAATGGATTTTCTAAACCATATGATGGCTGATAAAGAGGAAATGACTGCAGAATGTACTGACGATATGTGGCTTTTTGCGGCCGATGAAGGGTATACTATTCTAAAACTCGCACAATATTGGAAAGAAAACCTTACGAAAACCGAGCAAAGTTTGTTGTATGACATAGAGTTTCCATTGACAAAAGTGCTTGCAAAGATGGAGTATACAGGTGTTGCAATAGATGTCGGTTATTTAAAGAGTCTTTCCGATTATATGACAGAGAAGCTTGCAGAGTTAGAAGAATTTATTTATCAGCTTGCAGGCGGTCCGTTTAATATCAATTCTCCAAAACAGGTAGCGGAAGTATTATATGATAGATTGGAAATAAAACACAGCAAGAAGAAAAAATCACGTTCAACATCTGCTGAAATTTTAGAAGAATTGGCAATGGATTATGAAATTTGTGACTATATTTTGCAGCATAGAAAATTCTCTAAACTAAAATCAACATATACAGATACTTTACCGACATTGATATCAAAACGTGACGGCAGAATTCATACTACGTATAATCAGGCAATAACAGTGACAGGCCGATTATCCTCTTCAAATCCTAATTTACAGAATATACCTATCAGAACAGAAGAAGGAAACAAAATCAGAAATGCGTTTTGTTCTCAGGATAAGGAGCATAATTTGATTCTGTCTGCGGATTATTCACAAATTGAGTTAAGACTCTTGGCTCATGTGTCCGGTGATGAACATTTGATTGAAGCGTTTAATTCTGATGTTGATGTCCATACTTTAACGGCATCAAAAGTATTCGGAGTTTCAATAGATGAAGTAACAAAAGATATGAGAAGGAAAGCTAAGGCGGTTAATTTTGGTATAGTATACGGGCAATCAAAATATGGACTTGCAAAAGCATTGAATATATCAAATTCTCAGGCTCAGGAATTTATTGATAAGTATTTTGAATCATATCCTAAAATAAAACAGTATATGAATGGGAAAATAGAGTTTGCGAATAAATTTGGATTTGTTGAAACATTGCTTGGCAGAAAAAGATATTTATCTGCGGAATTAGGGAGTTCAAATTTTCAAATAAGAGAATTTGCGCAGAGAGCGGCTATTAATCAGCCGCTTCAAGGTTCTGCCGCTGATTTAATTAAACAGGCGATGATTCAGGTTGATAAAGAACTAACTGATAAAAAATTGTCGGCTAAAATGATTATGCAGGTGCATGATGAACTTGTGTTTGAACTTCCGAAAACAGAGCTTGAAGAAGTAAAAGATTTAGTAGTTAAATGTATGGAGCTATCTCAACCGTTGAGAGTTCCTCTTGTTGTAGATGTAAATTACGGTGAATCATGGAAAGAGTCATAAAATTATTCATATTAATTATAACAATAGGTTTTATTGTACTGCCGGTGTCTGCAGCTGCAGCGCCTTCAGCTCCTCAAACGTATAATCCTTACGGAGCTCCTGTAAAGGTAACATTACCGCAGTGTATAAAAACCTTTAATGCCGGATATGAAAAATTGTTTTTCTTAACAGAGGCAGCAATTGCGAATAATAACTTTAATGTTGAAGAATTACAATCTCAGGGCGGATATATTGTGTTTAGCGCAGGCAGCTATAAGTTTCTTGCAACAGTTATTTCTTTTGGGACAAATAAAGCTATTTTAAAAATAACACCTTGTAATAACAATTATACATTCCCTCCGCTTATTATAAGGAATGTATTCAGATATATTGAAGCAAATCAGTATAAAAAGTTTTAATAAAACAAGAACCGGTTTTTAACCGGTTCTTGTTTTTGTATTAGTATTGATCAACATCAAATCTGTCAGTGATATGAACGATATCTTGAGTATCTCTAAAGATTTTATCGCCAACAGCTTTGTAGATACCGCCTCTTTTTGCTGCATCGTGTGCTGCAAATGCGATTGGAGAGAAGTCAGAACCAATTACTGTATTAACTCCTTTTTGAGATAAGTTGTTTAAGTTTTTAGTTGTTTCTTGACCTAAGTTTCTATCGATTGAGAATTCATTAGGAACAATTACAATTCTGTCAACGTTTGTTGCACTGTTTCTGATAGCTGTTCTGTTATTGTTCATTAATGATGCATTTGTTAAATCGATGTATACTAATTCACCGTTTGCAAATTCTGTTGTGTTTGCATTTGATGTGAAGATTTCAGCGTATTCAAATCTGTTGTCTTCAGGGTTGATGATTGCTAATTTATCGCTGTCACAGTTGTTAACTGAGATGTTTTTAGCGTTTTCGATTGATAAAGTACCGTCTGTTGTGATGTTGTTTGCGATTACATTTTCAATAGCGTTTAATGTAACGTTGTTAGCTTTGATTGTTTCACCGTTTACTGTAACGTTGTCGGCTGTAATGTTAACATTGTTACCTGTTAATTTAACAGCTTCGTTAACGATTGCATCACCTGTTTTGTTGTAGTTGATATTACCTTTAGTGTTTGCTGTAAATTCATTACCGAATTCAGGGTTTTCGAATGTTAAATCTGATTCACTGTTGAAAGTTGCATTGTTTGCTGCATTAACTTTGATATCACCTGTATATTTAGCATCTGAAGTTACGTTGTTAGCTTTAATATCTGCAGAACCGATTGTTGTATTGTTATCAACAGTTACGTCGTTGTTTGAATGAGCTTTGAAAGCATTTACGATAGAGTCAACGAATGATAATTTGTTTTCGCTGTTGAATTCAGCTTTATCTGCATTAACTTTGATGTTACCGTTGTGTTTTGCATTTGATACAACATTGTTACCTTTGATATCTGCAGAACCGATAGTTGAGTTTTTGTCGATAGCTACATCGTTGTTTGAGTGAGCTTTGAAAGCGTTTACTACTGTGTCAACGAATGATAATTTTTCTTTGCTTTGAAAATCTGCTTTGTTTGCGTTAACTTTGATATCGCCTGCGTAGTTAGCGTTTGAAGAAGTTACGCTGTTAGCTGTCATATCAGCTGTATTGAATTCAGAATCATAGATACCGATTGTATTAGAAGCTTTTAATAATGCATCTTCTGCAACGTTTGTATCCCAGATAGTGATTTTGTTTGTTGAATCTAAGTTAAGAGAACCGATTTTAGTAGCTTCACCGTTGTTACCAACTTTGTCCCAAGAACCAACGTAGATTTCGCCGTTGCTTGTAACTTTTAAAGTATCAGTGATATTAGAATCCATAACTTTTAAGATTTTGCCGTCGTTTTGGATGAATGTTGCATTGCCTGCATTAACAACAACTTCACCGTTGTAGTTTGAATTTGTAGAGTTGATAGTTTTACCTTCAAATGTTGCTACGGTATTTTGTTTGCCTAAGATATTTTCCCATTTGTTATCAGTATTAACTTTGATTCCGTTAGCGTTAACTGTATTATCTGCTACTGCTTTAATAGAGTTTGCTTTGATATTGTTTAAGTTAACATTTTTACCGAAGAAGCTTGTTAATTTAGAAACGAAGTTGCCGTAAGTATTGTCTGCTGTTAAGTTTTTATCTGTTTTGAACTGTAATTCATTGCCAGCAGATAATTTATATTTATCAGCGAATGCTTTGTTAACGTTTAAATCAGAACCGTTTTTAGTAAATGATAAAACATTTTCTGCGTCTGCTGTTAATGTTCCGCCAACGTTAGGGTTAACAAAATGTAAGCTATCAGGAGAAGTGAAGTTAGCATCTTTAGCTGTATTTAATGTGATAGTCCCATCGATTGCTGTATTAGTAGATGTTACACCGCCTTTTGGTCCTACGTAGATTGAATCAATCCATTCACCTTTGCTAAAATCATAGTAAGGAATAATACCAACATTTCTGCCTGTAACTTTTAGGTTAGCATCACCAGTGATGTGGGAATCAGCAATATTAATATTTCTGAACATAGATTCTGCAACAACATTACCGATTTGTTTGCAATTGTCAATGATTATACTGCCCCAAGTATATAAATCTGCAGTTCCTTTTACTTCACTGTTAGAAACTTTTATTGAACCGAAGAAGTCTTCTTTTCCAATGATTAAGTTCCAGATATCTTCTGCTGATGTTGGTAAATCAACTGCAGAATTAACTTTTAAGTTGCCGCTGATTTTTGAATTATCAATACTTACATCTTGAATAGGAGATGCAATTGTTAAATTACCATTTACGTTTGAATCTTTAATTGCTAATTTGTCTTCAGGTTTAGCAAAGAAAGAAGGTGTTTTGTCAACAGGTAATTTAATAGAAACGTTACCTTTATCTGTAATTAATTGAACGCCGCCGTTTGGTGTTTTGATTGATGCATTTGCAATTTGAATTGTGTTGCCGTTTTCAAATTTTACATTGTGGTCAGCAAATTGTTTATTTGCTTCACTTGCCAGGAAGGTTGCACCATCTGTTGTTTGGAAAACGATGTTACCTTTGCTTGCTGTAATATCTGCATTTTTAACATCAATACCTTTTGCAATGATTTTTATATCATCAGCTTGAATTTTAGAGTTATTTAAAACATTGTCAATTCCAAAGATTGTTTTACCGTCTTTTATTGCAACAACTGCATAATCATTTGTATATCCAGCTTGGTTAATTTTTTCATTTAATAATTCTTTGTTTGCTAAGTCTGTGTATTTTATTCCACTTAAGTCTTTTGTAGTAAGCATTAAGGCTCCGGCAGTTTCAAATTTGCCGCCTTGTAAAAGAATACCACTAGGGTTTGAAATAATTATTTGACCGTTTTGAGCAGTGATTGTACCAGCAAATGTTGACATTCCTTGAGTAACGTTATTTAAAACAACATTGTTACCGTTCAAGAAGTTTAATTGTTGGTTTGAACCAACATTTAAATGTCCCCAATTGATAACAGCATCACCATTAAAATGTAGGTTTGCTTCGTTTTTATTTAAACCTAAAAGGCCACCATTTTGAAATCCTTGGAAACCGCCTGATGAACTAACAATATCAGCCCCACCAGCTCCTACTCCGCCTGTTATAGGATTATTTCCTAATACTTCTCCTGTCATTTGATAGCCAAATGCTGTTTGCATTGAGAAAAATGATAAACTTAATACGCTTGCTACTAATTTCTTAACTGAATTCCCCATCATGATACATCCTTATAACTTAACAAATATTACTTACCACTTACTCTTTTATAAAGATTCAAGATTAAAATATATTGCCCGATTTTGAAGCAAGTATAAACAAAATTTTACAAAACTTTACAAAACTTTAAATACATTAAATGGTTGATGGCATCTTGATTTATAACCATTAATATATTTATGGGGAAATGTACCGGTATGGAAGCTTTAGATAATCAAATAAAAACAAGTTTTTCAAGTGAGTTATACCGCCAATACGGGTGGTTTGACGATATTTTCCTGCCCCCGGTTCAGGAAGCAAGCGACGAATTCTTTGATAAAGGATTTGAATTCAAACTTGTTTCTATATCCGAAAATATGAATATTTTAACCAAATCTGAAAGCTTTTTTGTTACAAAAGTTCAGGTTGCTCCCCGCAACGATATATTTATAAGAATTTCCCAAACAGCAATTTCAGTAATATTAGACAAAATTTTAGGCAAAACAAACAAAAAATTTGATTTATCTTCAATTTCTGATTTAGAGGCAAAAATTATTACCTCTTTTAACGATTATTTGTATGAAAAAATTTCTGATAATATAAACAAAGAAAATTTAACGAAGCGTCCGGACGAAATTAATTTATCATATTTTGTTAGGAATATGAGTTCTGATGAAAGTGCCAGGTTTGTTATATCTATACCTAAACAGATGCTCAATCCTTTGACTTTGGCAGAGCCTGAAAAACCGCTTGATGATAATTTGCTTCGCGATGCTTTATCTGAGGTTAATCTCTATGTCGGTTCAACAATGTTTTCGGTTAATGATATTAAACATATATCAGTCGGTGATATTGTTGTGTTTGAAAACAGTAACTCACGGGAGATGACTCTGGTATGTGATAATATTTTACAAAAATTCAACCTTAATCCTAATCAGGAATTAATAATCCCTTATGATGACAATGGAGGAGACGATATGGATAACAGCGAAAACGTTACAAACTTGTGGGACAGCCTGCAGGTTGAAATGAGTGCTGAATTTGATAAAGTAAAGATTTCTCTTGGAGAACTGAAGGACATCCAGGAGGGTCTTGTTGTTGATATAAGCTCTGTTTATAATAACAAAGTTTCTCTAAAAGTAGGTGATAAACTTATCGCCAGAGGTGAACTTGTTATTATAAATGACAGATACGGAGTAAAAATATCAAGTGTTACGGCAGAAGATATTATCGCAGGCGCACCATTAAGCGTTGCGGATGTAAATCCTGTTCCGCAAGGCGAACAGCCTGTAGTGCAATCTGCCGTACAAAACCCTGATAATCAAGCACAGCCTCAACCTGCTGCCGGCGGTGGCGGCGGAGGCGATGACTTCGATTACAGCGATTTTGATATTGATGCTGACGATTTATAGGAGTAAGAGTTATGGGGTATCTGACACATTTTATCGTTTATATCTTAGCGATGATGAGCGTAATCGGTATTGCTCTTTGGGTGTATAAACAATTCAGTGCAACAAATGTAAAAGGCAAACGTTCAGGCTCTTTGAATGTTGAAGAGGTTTTGACCTTGTCTCCGAGAAAAACTCTGTATGTAATTAATGCTCGCGGCGAAAAATTCCTGATTGCGGGAGATTTGGACAGAACTACTCTTATTTCAAAACTTGATGATAAAAAAGATGTTCGAAATACAGTTGATTTATCAGATTTTATAAAAAAAGAGGATGTTTTATACACACAGGAAAAAGAACCTGTTATGAAAAATTTAGTAAAGAAATTAGGCGGGAGAATCTGATAGATTCTCTTGAAAGGGTATAAGAAATGGAAGTTTTAAAAGATATAAATCCTGTTTTGCAAATGCTGGTTGTAATGACTGCTTTCTCATTACTTCCGTTTATGTTTTGCTGTATGACAAGTTTTTTGCGGTTTACAATAGTATTTTCAATGTTAAAAACTGCACTTGGTACTCAACAGGTTCCGCCTTCTATTGTAATTATCGGGCTTAGTATGATTCTGACCTTTTATACAATGAGCGGTGTGTTCCAAAAAATGTATGAATACGGCTCGGTTCCTTACCAGTCTTCAAAGAATATAGTTCTTGCAATGGAGCAGGGCTCAAAGCCGCTGAAAGAGTTTATGATGAAACAAACCCGCGAGAGTGATTTGGCGTTTTTTGTCGAGCTTGCCAGAAAAACTCCGCCTAAATCTCCGGAGGATATTACCATGTGGGAGGTTGCTCCGGCTTATATATTGAGTGAACTTAAAACTGCATTTGAAATCGGGTTTATCGTATTTGTACCTTTCATTGTTCTGGACTTGATTGTTGCAAATATTCTCTTAGCTCTCGGGATGTTTATGTTATCACCTACAATTATTTCTCTGCCGTTTAAACTTCTGATATTTATTGCGGTTGACGGCTGGGCTCTGATTGTTCAAGGGCTGGTGCAAAGTTATAATTAGTGAGGGGGGTAAATTGATTTGGTTGAAATTGCGCTTACTCATTTAAATAAAGCTATAAGAGGAAAAACAGAATACGTCATTGCGAGCGAAGCGCGGCAATCTTCCCAAAATAAAAACAGGTTGGGTATACTTGCCCAACAACACGAATTATCAAGATAAAATAAAGGATAAATTATGGAAGTTTTATTAGAATATTTAGCAAAAGGTTTTATGACAATGCTTTCTATCTCAATGCCTTGTGTTCTTGTTGCTGCTATTATCGGTTTGATTGTCGGTATTATTCAGGCAGTTACACAGGTTCAAGAACAAACAATCGCGGCGGCTCCTAAAATCTTTGCTGTATTTTTAGTAATAATTATTGGCGGTATGGGGTTTATCAAACTTCTTACTAATCTTTTTGAGGAAGGGATGGGACTTGCGTTTAATCTTGTTCCGAAAAGTGATAATTATGTATTGGCTGCGGATTATTACCGTTATACTTCACCTTTACAGCCCGGAGAATTGTCTGAAAGGTATCCTCAAAATTTGAAAATCAGAGATGTAATACGTAAACCGAGTGATGCTCCGTTTATTAATCAGGATGAAAAACTCAAATACGAAAAATCTCCGAGAACTCCAATGCCAAAACCAAACTTTATTGAAACTAACAAAATCATAGGCAGGTAATGATGAAAAAATTTATTTTTATATTAATGATTTGTCTTATGTCATCGCCTTGTATGGCATTTGAAAATTATATGCTGATGACTGATCACACAATAACTGACATAAAAATAAGTAATGAAGATATTATCACGGTAGAGCCGATGAATACTTTAAAAGGTGAAGGGTGTGGTTTTGCTATGATGATTATTCCTCATAATGTCGGTACTACCCGTCTATCTTTTAAAAAAGGTAAAAAACGCATGAATTTGTGTGTAAGGGTTACAGAAAATAGAACTTGTATAAAACATGTAAACGGGGTTAAATTGGTTCCTGTCGATTTGCCGCCTGAATTAAAGTAGAATTATGGATAATTTTGTCGCACAATTTGGTTTGATGTTTCCAAAGCTGGCAGTGCATATTACTGCCGGTCTGATAGTGTTTGCGCGTGTTCTGGGATTTATAAGATTTGCCCCGGTATTTAACAGAAAGGAAATCAATACTATTGTAAAATTGTCATTTTCATTACTTATGACCGGTATTTTTATTGCAACTTTGCATATTGGTCAGCCGCCTGCTGATAATTCGTTATTGCTTTCTATATTATTAAATTTTGTAGTTGGTGCAATGATAGGTTATGTTGCGCAGTTAATATTACTTGCGATTGATGCCGGTGCTGATATGATTAATATGCAGATGGGTTTAACATCTGCGATGGTTTTAGACCCTACAACCCAAAGCCAAACTTCAATTCTTGGTAAATGTTTTTCTCTTATGGGTATTTTGATATTTATTGAGGTAGGCGGTTTATACTGGCTTGTAAATGCTTTTATCCGCAGTTTTCAGGTTTTTCCTGTTTATGCGGTCGAAATCCCTTTGACGAAAATTGTTAATATGGATTATCTGATACAGTTATCATCAAATGTCCTTTATATGGGGTTGCAGATAGCATCTCCGGTTCTTTTGGCAACATTAGGACAGGATATTATCCTTGGTGTAATTTCAAAAACTGCACCTCAGGTAAACGTATTCCAGTTGAGCTTCTTATTTAAACCGGTTTTTGGTGCCGCTATATTAGTCTGGATTTTACCGATGCTTGCAAATGTTATCTCCGATTATTTCAGATCGTATTCAAATATTTTTTAAAATTTCCTAATATATGTACGATAAGTTGTTGCAAAAAGTATATATATAATCTATAATAAAAATGTAACAGTTACTATCACAAAGATATATGTACATATTATTAATTCAATGGAATGAATATGCTTTGTTAAGTAAGCTTGAAAGGCTTGCTATATCTGTGTTTCTAGGCGGAGGGGGGTATAATAGCCTAGTAATAGGGCATTTCGGCTATGTGGAAGGTGGTGATTGCATGTGACATTAAGCATCAACACCAATCTTTCGAGTTTACGTGCTCAGCTGTCGTTGAGGAATTCGACGTCAGATTTGAACAGAGCCTTAGAACGGCTAACAACGGGGTACCGTATTAATTCCGCGAGTGATGATGCGGCGGGTTATGCAGTTTCAACAAAGATGGAAACGGCATTATCCTCTTATCATGTTGCGGAATCAAATGCGAATCTTGGCTCTTCTCTTCTCAATACCGCGGAGAGCAGTCTTGATATTGTAATAGCCCACCTACAGCGAATCAGGGATTTGGCGGAGCAGGCGGCAAACGGGACTTACGGCGAAGATTCAATAAATGCGATACAAATGGAGATAGATGAGAGGACGGACGAAATAAACCGTATAATGTCAACAACGGAATATAACGGAATAAAACTGTTTGAGACTCCTCCAGATTCAGCGACCGGATCATTTATTACAGAGGTAACTCCGTTGACGGAAGATGAAGCCGTTGCACAAGGCTATACACTCATTAAAACGGCTGCAGATTTGGATAATATCCGCAATAACTTATCGGGCAAATATATTCTGATGAACGATATCGATTTGTCCTCTTATTCAAACTGGGTTCCGATAGGGAATGGCTCTTCTTTTACCGGCGAACTAAACGGCAATGGGTATGTGATACGGAATATGACAATAAACAATACAACAGAATGGATAGTTGGATTATTCGCAAATACTGATGGTGCTACTATATCAAATCTCGGGATTGAAAATTCCTATATATCTTCAGAATATCATAATTCAACCTCAACGCTGATAGGTGTTTTAGCCGGTAGTGCTCTGAGTTGCCAAATATCCAATTGTTATACTACAGGCAGTATCAGGTCAATTGTTAACGGTACTCTTGACAACGATGTTGCAGGGGGTTTGATTGGTGTGACTGCAATGTCGAATGTTCAGAATTCATATTCAGATGTTGATATTTCAGGAACCCCAATTTCTGGTGCAGGCGGGCTTATTGGAGTTGGTTATGCTTATGATACTATTACAAACTGTTATGCTTCAGGAAATGTATATGGAAATAATGGTGCCGGCGGATTAATTTCTGTTGCAAATTCGGCTACTATTTCAAATTGCTATGCAACCGGACATGTGACTTATACTCCTAGTTCTAGTTCTTCAATCGGCGGGTTGATTGGTGATACAGTAAATGGCGGTGTTGCTCCAACTATTATAAACAGTTATTACAATATGGATACAACGGGGCAATCAGATTCAAATCTCGGGAGTCAGGGTGTAACAACATCAGAATTAAACCAATTAATAGAGAACGGTACTCTGGCACAGGCTAATCTCCCTAAAACCGGTCGTGATATAACGCTGCAGGTTGGTATAGATTCAAGCTCTAATTCTCAGATATCCTTCAATACAGGAGTTTCGGTCAGTATCAATGTCAATGTATCAACTACCGACAGTGCACGGAATTCGTTAGACAGAATAGACGATGCGATAAACTCGGTAATAGCAAAACAAACCGAATTTGGTGCGGTACAGAATCGCTTGGATTCAATAATAGAATCTCTCGGGGTAAGTATAGATAATACAACCTCGTCACTTTCGACTATCAAGGATGCTGATATAGCAAAAGTTTCGTCAGACTTTATCAGAGCGCAGATTCTGCAGCAGGCATCTGCAACGCTTCTCACTACAGCGAATCAGACTCCGTCACTTGCATTGAATTTGATTTAGTGAATGGTGAATAGTAAGTAAAGTAAGAAATATATATCCTCTCTTGCCTCTTTGGGGGAGAGGCCGCAGCTGTGTTTGAATAAAGTGAAAACTACGGATGCGGGTGAGGGTTGGTTTGAGGTTTTGTTTATTTTTTAACTTCCCCTCACCCGAATTTCTAAGTTCACTACTGTTCACTAAGAAATTCTGCCCTCTCCCTCTGAGAGGGTTAGAAAAACAATCTCATACATTTCCCTCAATAATGAGCTCTTTCGGGTTACACTCTCAGGACAACGAAATCCGTTTATTGCTCTACTTGTCAAGTAATTAGTTACATTTTACTTAGAATAAAAAAGAGTAATTACTATGGCATTAACAAGTAATTAAATTTGCCTTGAATAAATTATTAAGTTTTGTTACAAAAATTTTAATCTTTTGGTCAAGATAAGAAAATCTCTCTAAATTGCCTTGAAACTATCTTGAATAAAGGGTTTGAATAGGTTTTATATATATGTTTCTAATGCTTTTTTATCCTCTAAAAGCCAATGGCTGAAAACCATGCAGCCACATGCATTCCGGCTGTTTTTATATTCTCTTCTAGACCATATGGTCTATATAAAGTTCAATCATAGGATTGATGTTCCAAACATGAAAACCATGTACTCTATCATTAGGGAGAGAGAGAAAAACAGATGAAGAAAGTATTTTTAGTATTATTTATTAGTTTATTTACTGCGATTTCAGTTTTTGCAGCTGATAATGTTTTACAAAGCGTTCAGATTGAACCTTCAGGCGATACATTTAATATAGTTTTAGTATCTGACAGCCCTGTTTCCGTCAAAAAAACAGTACAGGCTTCTAACAGAATTATGTTGAGCTTGAAGGGGATAAGAGCTTCAAAAACTTTGAGTACCGTATATAAGAATGTATCAAATGTTGATAACATAATTGTTGAGCCTTATGGAGTTGATGGTTTAAACATTATGTTCCAGGCTGATAATGCCGCAAATGCATCAATTACATTTGATTCTTTGGTTTCTTCAGTAAAAGTTCAGGATAGAGCAAACCCTAAAAAAGAAATTTTGCTGAATGCGCCTATGAACACTTATTCTCCTATTTATAAACAGCAAGAAGAAACTCCTAAACCTTCTTTGATGTCTAATATTCACCTTGGAACTTTAATAACATTTGCAAAATCTTTATTCTCAGGGAAAACAACCGGAACATTGTTTACATTCGGTTTCTTCGGTTTGTTATTCTTACTGGGAGCAAAATTAATAAGAGGAAAAGACAACGAAATTACTGTCGGGTTATCTCAAGGGCTTAGAAACAGAGATATACTTAATACAAAAGAAGTACCTAATATGACTCCTGGGTATAGAAATGCGTTGAATAAACCTTATACAACAATGAATTACGGACTTAAGGCTTATCAAAACAGCACTCAGTCACCGTATTTGAAACATCATACACAGGTGTCATCACCTATCAATAATACAACTGCGGCAAGAATGTCATCATTACCGAAAAGAAATTTAATGGCTGATTCTGTTGCTCCGCAGCCGCAAAGACGTCCTGTTTCTACACAAAACAGAGTACAAAGACCGCAAACCGCAGCGGCAGCTAAACCTAAAATTCAACCTAAAAGAGTTGATAGTTTAAAATTCTTAGAATCAATGTCTGAAATCTATGAAAAAAGCGGACGCCCTGATTTAGCAAACGGTATTAGAACAAAATTAACTAAGATAAACAGATAAAACTATTATTTATAATAAGCACACATTTAAAGAGGGTAACTTTTAAAGTTGCCCTTTTATTTTATATTTACTACCATTAGAAAATGTAGCTTTTTACCCCAACAAAATATTGTATTTACTCCTGTGGCAGAGTTTTAACCCGATACGTTTACCCCTGCCCCTAGCCGACTGTATGCATAGTATCAAATATTTCTTTTCTTTGAACCCAGATTTCCATTTTCAGTTGTTCGCCTTCTTCTTGGAGTTGGTCTTTTATTTCTTTAAATGATTTTGGGGAATTTGTAATATCGCATAACATAAACATTACAAAATGGCCTTGCATAAGGGTTTGTTTGATATCTTCTATATTTACATTGAGTTCGGCAAGAATAGTTGCAATTTTCGCAACAATCCCAACTTTGTCGGTTCCTGATACTGTTATTATAATTTTGTTATTTGCAGTCATTTATTATCCTTTCTATGAGAATAATCCGTTTATCTTATCGATTATATCTTGAGGGTCTATTTCGTTTGTGACTTTGTTTATATCTTGTGCAATTTGATATAATTTTGCAGCTTCAATTTTATCCCCTACAATTGTAATTGCTCTTGCCAGATTGAAATGTGCCAGAGCGTAATTCGGGTTTGTTTCTGCGGATTTTTTGAACAATTCGATAGCTTTTTGTACTCTTCCAAGGTCATCTAAATATATAACACCAAGGTTATTGTATGCAATATCATAGTTTTCATCATATTTGATAGCAAGTTCATATTCTTTTATTGCTTCTTCCGTATTACCTTTGCCCCAGTGCAGGAATCCAAGGTTACAATGGATTTTTGCATTCTCCGGTTCAAGCTCTAATGCTTTTCTGTAAACCGTTACAGCATTATCATAATCCTCTTTGTCATAAAACGCACTTCCCATATTAATATATATATCAATATCCTCCGGTGTAAGCGTATAAGCGTTCTGGTATGAACATATAGCGGCATCAAGATTATTCTGTGTTTCCTGATAAACAAAACCAAGAGTTTGTGCTATGACACTTGTCCAGCGGCGGTTTGGATTTAGTGTTATTGCAGCCTGATATTGTGATATTGCAGAAGGTATTTCACCTTTAACATAATACAGGTTTGCAAGGTTTGAATGGAAATCAGGAACGGTAGGCATAATTGAAATTAGTTTGTGGTATACGTCTATCGCTCTGTCATAATCTCCTTGTTCCTCGTAGGCCTGGCACAGGTGTCTGTGTGCCGGAATATTTAAGCTATCGAGCCAGATTGCCATTTTATATTCCGTTATGGCATCTTCAAAATGTCCTATTGCAAGATAGACATCTCCTAACAGGCAGTATAAAGGTACAAATCCCGGAGCGTTTTCTATCGCATTTGAGTACAAGTTGATTGCTGCATCCAGATTTCTTATTTGTACGTAATAGAATCCCGTTAATAGTGTCGGGAAGAATCTTAGATAAGAAATAGTCCTCATTACATTTGAAATAGCTTTTCTATCAAATATAAAAGTCAAAATTGACAGGAAGTGTTCGAATTTTGAGTCAAATGTTTTCTTAAAATCTCTGAAGGCTGATGCTTGATAGAGTTTGTGCAGCAGATAATGCGCGCAAGAATTGCTGAACGGTTTATATTTTACGGCTTTTTTAGCGGCATCGATTGCTTCAAAGAAGTATGCTTTTCTTGTATATGTTTCAGCCAGAACGTAATATGCTTTGGCATATTTAGGTTTTTTCTCAATTGCCATGTTAAGATAGTTTATGGCTTTATCCAAATCACCTTTATAGAACTGTGCTTTGCCTATTTTGTAATAAATTTCGGCAGAGTCCATATAAGTTTCAAGTGCACATTGGTATTCCGTAATTGCTTCATCAATGTACTGGCAAGAATTAAAGATATCTAAGTGCCATTGAAGATACAAATCTCCGAGTCTTATATGGAGTTTTGCATTGTTAGGATCTCTTTGCAAATCCAATTGACAGCGTTCTATTGCCTTTTTTACTTTATTATTTCTATTTTGTTCATCAACTGAATCATTTTCAATCATATTCATATTATCCATTATAGTTTATCCATAATCTATTGTAAAACAGTTTCGCAATAATCCAATAGTGTTTGTTTATCTTTGTACGCAATTTTGTGTATAACCATTCGGTATACTCCGGCCGGAAGTCCTTTATTATCTGCGATTCGTCCTTTGAAAAGAATTTTTTTATCTGTCGGCTTTAATATTAATTTGCAATCAAATATTGAACCGGACTCAAGCGGAATATCAGAATAGTACCTTAAACCTCTTGTACTTATATCAATGATTTGTGTTTCAATATTACCCAGCAG
Organism: Candidatus Gastranaerophilales bacterium; assembly: GCA_944324825.1. Lineage (GTDB taxonomy): Bacteria > Cyanobacteriota > Vampirovibrionia > Gastranaerophilales > Gastranaerophilaceae > UMGS1585. Next base: position 263,525 of record CALUXU010000002.1, on the reverse strand, counting down.
CGGTCTGAATATAATAAGGTCGCAGTTGGCAGAATAACGTTTAATTCTACGTCTGTTTTCAATGGTTATTGAATCCATATCATATTCTACCGTAAATTCTTTTTCAAGCGGAGAAGAAAGGATTATAGAATCCTGAACGAGTACTCCTACTTGAGAAAATACATTAACGGTTATTTTATTCCCTGTTTTGAGGTACTGGGAGTATCTGTTTGCGGCTTTGGGTAACTCAAGTTTTATTCTGTCATAATAAATTTTACCAATGTAACAATCCATTTCAACAATTTTGTCGTCTGCTTCAAAGATTATTTTAGCTTTTTGATTCTCATGAAATAAACCCATACAATTTATTTTAATTAAGAGCGTGTAAAAAAGCAAGATTGGATAAAAGAAAGTTAAGTAATTACTATGTTAAGAGTTTTTCTGCTTGTATTTACTCCTGCGTAATTCCAACTTAATACATTTACCCTCGCACTTGCCAAAATCTGCACGTCAGCAGCTTGTTGTTTCGCTTCGCTCACTCTTGCCAAAATCCTCTGTCTTGGATTATTGGCGGCTCGACCGGCTCAACGCAGCTCTCGCCAAGACGAGTTTCGCTTCGCTCACTCTTGCCAAAATCCAAAAATAACATCCCTCGTTAAAAAGGAGTTAAAACGAGGGAATAATCAGTAAAAGAGACATTTATATTATTGTCGCATACCTTTTTTATGATTTCCAATTTTTCATTGCTGGATTTCATTAATAATTTCGCATATAATTTTGTTATGAAAAAATATTTGTTAACTTTGATTTGTTTGTGCTTATTTGCCAATACTTGTATGGCTGATTTTGCTATGCCAAAGTTATCCTTGAAGAAAAACAATAATATTGATACATCTGTATCTCATGCTGCAGCAACTGTGAAATCTGAGAAAAAAGAAACAAAACCTTTATTAAAAAAAACAGTTAAATCAGATACAAAGGTTAAACCTGAACCTAAAAAAGAGCTTACAAAGAAAGAAACAAAGCCTTTATTTAAGAAAACGGCTAAGCCTGAGGTAAAGGTTAAACCTGAACCTAAAAAAGAAGTCGCAAAAAAAGAAATAAAACCTTTATTCAAAAAAACAGAATCTAAGAGTATTCAGGAAGAAACATCTGTGAAACCGGAAGAAAATGCTATTGAACTTAAAACAGATGAAAATAATACTCAAAAAATCAATATAAAGAATCCTTTTAAAAAATCAGAACCTGTTGTTGGTGAAGATATGGTTTCAAAAGAACAGGTAAAAGAAGAATTAGAAAGAGTTCAGAACCTTTCGCAGCAAGCTGTTGCATTATATACTGACAACAATCTTGATGAAGCATTAAATACCTTCTTGAAAATACCTGAAAAATACAGGACTGCTCAGGATAATCTTCTTGTCGGGAATATTCTGCTTGATTTAGGAAAACCGGAAGATGCAGTATTTATGTATAAAAGAGCAATCCTTGCAGATGAATGTTTTTATAAGCCGTATTATAATATCGGAAATATTTGTCTTAACGATGATAAATATTTTATGGCTATAGATTATTATAAAAAAGCAATTCGTTATGCTCCGGATTTCCCTTATGCATATTATAATCTGGCCTGTGCTTATATAAAAGCAGGAGAGTTAAAAAAAGCAAAGTCTAATCTTGTAAAAGCGATTGAATTGAAGAAAACCGATGCAAATTTCCATTACAATTTGGCTTATGTTTATAAAAAATTAAACAAACCTAAACAGGCACAAATGTATCTTGATAATTACAACAAGCTAACTAACGGTCAATAACGTTTAAGAATTCATGATACATACCCATTCTATAATCTCTGGCTGCTTGAGATGTATTGAAGGTATTGTTATAGTTGCTGGCATGATCTCCGTATGTTGTTCTGTTATATGAATTCATCATTTCGTTATGCGTGTTTGTATACGGGCTTAGCGGGAATAAATCATGCATCTGCATATAAACAGGAAGTTTATACCCGATATCCTCATACGCATTCAGAGCATTTCCGAGCCGATTTCTTCTCTGTTCAAACGATAAACTTCCGTCATCATTATCGTCAGAAATTATCGGACCTGCCGCGTATTCATCGTTCCATCTTTGCTGTTTATATTCATGCATAACGCTTTCGTAATTGTCGGCTCTTCCCCAGTCATTGCCAGCTGTTAATCCCATTGAGTTAAATCGTGTATCGTTGTTGCATTTTTCTCCGATTAATGAAATATCATTACGGCCGGTTTTTTCTCTTATTTGGCTTGTTATCCATTGCATTTGTGCGAAATTAGGGAGTCTTCCGGTTCCGCAATAGTTTCCCATATCGTAGTCCCCGACGTGTTTTGCACTGTCAAAATAAATTGCATCAAATCCAAGCTCTACTGCCCAGCAGCAAGCATCGATAAATGCTTTTTCGTCTTTATCCCAGTTAAATGGACGACCCTGAACAGTCATTTGTCCTTCAGATAGAGGCATTCTGATACCTGTTTTAAGACCTCTTATATGTGCTAAATCATTAAATGCTTTTACTTCTTCATCTGCTCCCATTCTCTCATTTCCTCTTGAAAGATTTTTTGAAAGAAGAGTCTTAGATACTCCGGAATGCAAATCTGCCGTATATAATGAGCCGTAACCAGTATGTCCGTCGTTGTCTCCGTACATTGGCGGATAAAATTCCGATAAGATTATACAGTTTGCAACACTTTTACTTGAAGGCGGTATTGCAGGCAGAAGCTTTAATGTATTTAACAAGCCTTCTTCTTTTGTATCTCCGTATGTTTGAGCGATTGTTCTCGGGTTGATTTCTATATAGTTTGCACGGCGTCCCCATTTTGGACCGTAGTTTGGGGATAAAACATATCCTGGTATTTCCAGATGGTTGTTTAATGTGCATATACTTTGAATTGCTTGTTCGGGGGTTCGTTTGAGTAAATCCTCCGGATTTATTGTAACCCATTTTTTATTTGTGCCTGTGTGATACGTGTTGTAGTCTGTTTCATTATCACGATATATTTCGTTTCTACCGGTTAATATCCAGAATAATTTTTTTGCAGGCTGCTGGTTGCCATAATATCCTTTAAATTTTACTGATGCGGCATTATATGCGGCCAGAGTTTTCATACCCTGACCCTGGTAGTCTTGTACTTCTTCACCTTGTTTATCAGCCGTACTGTTGTTTGTTTGTGGTGATACTTTCGGTTGATAATTAATCGAAATTTCGTTTTTTCTTATTTCCATATACTATATATAAACCGATATTTTAAGAAAATTTGCTATTTACGAGATGAATCTTAACAATTACAGGAGAAAATCATCATCCATATCTATTTCAATATCTTCATCATCGGAATCTTCTTCCAATAGAGAGTTCTTTTCAGCATCTTTTTCTTCGTTTTTGTTTTTCTTTTTGCGTTTCACATAAACACCCATGCTTCCGCCTGCTTCTGCATTTGATGAATACGGTTTAAAAGGGTCTGCGCCCGAGATTCCAAAACTCATATTAATACCTCTTTCAATCTCATTATAAAACATTTATTACAAATGTGCCAGATATTTTTTTTTAAGTTAGAATTATATTTATGGGGAGAATTCATCAATTATCAAAACATATAATTAATCAGATTGCCGCGGGAGAGGTTATTGAAAGACCGTATTCCGTTGTAAAAGAACTTACTGAAAACTCCATTGATGCAGGTGCAACAAAAATCAGTATTGAAATATCAAACGAATGCCGAAATATTCGTGTTGCTGATAACGGCTCCGGAATACATCCGGATGATATTATTCTCGCATTCTCTAAACATGCCACAAGTAAAATTGAAAAAACAGAGGATTTGTATAATATAAGAACAATGGGCTTTAGAGGCGAAGCGTTATCAAGTATTATTTCAATATCTAAATTAACCTGTATTACAAGAACAAAAGATTTTGAAGTCGGAACCAAGGTAACCTGCGAAAATTCCGAAGTCCATAAAATAGAAACCGGTTGTGCAATCGGAACGATTATGGAGGTTAAAGATTTATTCTATAATCTTCCTGTCCGTTTAAAGTTTTTGAAAAATCCTAAGACTGAGTTTGCTTATATATCAGAGCTTGTAACCTCTATGGCTTTGGTAAATCCTAATATCGGATTTGAACTCAAAAATAACGATAAAACTGTTCTAAAAACAAACGGTTTGGGTTCCCTGCCGGAGGTTATTAAAAATCTTTTCTCTAAAACTCTGTTTGAAAAATTACGTCCGGTAGAGGGTATTGATAATCTTTCAGGGCTAAAGATTTCAGGTTATGTCAGCACTCCTGATTTTACCCGTTCAAGTAAAAAGGATTATCATATATTTGTTAATTCAAGAACAGTAAAATGTCCTGTATTTTTAAAAGCAATTGATACTGCTTATAAAAACATGATTCCGGCAGGGAAATATCCTTTTGTGATATTGAATTTAGAGCTTCCGCCTGATGAACTTGATATAAATGTTCATCCGACTAAAAAAGAAGTTAAATACAAAAATCCGAATCAGATATTTAATTTTATAAGAGCATCTGTTGATAATGCGCTTTCCAATATTGTGCGTATAAATACAGCAGCGCCCAAAGAACCTGATCCGGATAATTTTGAAACTGATATGGCTGTAAATTCAGATATCCAGAATTTACTTTTTTCAAAACGTGAAGAATTTTTGAATGCGGATACTCAGGAAAAGCCGGAGAACGAATCTATTCATCCTGATTTTATAAAGCCTGTTCAAAAATTTAAAGAACCTGAGCCTGTTAAACAGCATAAATTTATTCAGCAGCCGACTATTGTAGGTGCTGATGCTGTTAAAGCCGCTATGGATGAAAATATAATAGGGCAGTATAAAAAAACATATATTCTGATAGAAAAAGATGACGGTTTAGAAATAGTAGACCAGCATATTGCAGATGAAAGATATATTTATGAAACTTTAAAGAATCAAAAAGAACCTGCTTCACAGCTTTTGTTCATTTCTGATATTATAGAATTGTCCCCAACCGAGGCAGCACTTATTAAAGAAAATCTTGCTAAGTTTGCAAAATTTGGTTACGGAATTGAGTTTTTAAATGATACTGATATTATGTTCAAAAAAGTTCCGCAGCTTTTATCTAAAATTCCTCCAAAAGATATTATAAAAGATATTCTTGAAAATTTAGAAGGCGACCTGGATAATCTTGAAGAAAAAATTCTTATCACGACCTCCTGTAAAGCGGCAGTGAAAGCAAATACCCCGTTGAATTTATTCCAGATGCAGGAGATTATAAAACGCTGGAGAGGATGCAAACATCCGTATACTTGTCCTCACGGCAGACCTATTACGAAAACAATTCCGCATAATGAGATTGCGTCCTTCTTTATGAGAAGTAAATAATGTAACTAAGTGTAAACATTTTTATATATTACTAAAGAATTTTACCTAATATGCCGTATTCCTAATTTGTATTATTACGGAATCGGGAAATTATCAATGGGATTATCGTCATCTCAGGCAAGATTGCTGTCTTTGACATCAAGAATGCACGATATTGAATATAAGGCTCAGAAGCTTGAAGCACAAAAACTGCAGATGGCGAATGAATCTACTCATGTTTATCAAGAATATGAGAATGCTCTTAATGCAACAAAAATTCAATATAAGTCAATAGCAGCTGATGGTTCCGCAAATTTCCTTGATGCCACATATAATTCTCTTTGTACATACAATCAATCTTGTATGTCACAATATGCTTTAGTAGATACAAATACCGATTTCATATATGTCCCGCAAGCTATTGCTGATGCATTTGATAATACTGCATCCGGAGAAGATTTTGCTTTAAAATTATCAGGCTTAACAACGATTCCTGATGGCGCTCAAACAACGACCGGAGATTTAAAACCGGTAACCCCTGATACGAATGGTAATATTTCTTTAAACAGAGGACAAAAAACAAATGCACAAATAGGAGCCGATTCCATAACATTAACGCTTACAAATCCATTAGGGGGCAGCAACTATACTTATACGATTTCTGCGGCTGCTGATACAACTGCTACATTTGAATTTCTAAATAACGGCAGACTCGTTATCAGAGGCAGCGGGTTGCAAATAGATGCCGCGGCAAGCGCATCTCAAAACGACGATATTATTTTATTAGGCAGTAATAATACATTAAATACAAATGGTGGAAACGATATTGTAAGAATAGGCAGTGTTCTTGGTTTTACCGGCAATTATTTCGCGGCGGGCAGTGGAAGTAATAAAATTAATACCGGTGACGGCAATGATTATGTGACAAGCTACGGTCATAACAATGTAATAAACGGAGGTGCCGGTACAGATTCATTTATGCTTATTGCGGGCGGTTCTGTTTCCGCCAGCGGAATAGAGGAAACATATTCCAAACAGGGCGGCTCTTTAGATGGTAAAGACGGTTGGGCAACACAAGGCGGACTTGGAGATTGCAGATTCTTGTCATTAATAAACAGTTTAACTTTGAATAACAAAAGCATTTCTCAATATGCTAAGATTACTCAATCAGGTGATTCATATACAGTAAAATTTAACAATTATACTGCTGGAAACAATACTATAACCGTTAAAAAATCGGATATAGATGCATCAGGATATGCCGGAGGTGACTTAGATTTAAGGGTTATGGAATATGCTTTAAATGCTTTGATGAAGCAAAACGGGCATGGTGATTTATCAACTTGTACCTGGAACAAATTATCGGAATATCTGCTTGGTAACAGTATGATGGGTATTTACGGCAACTCGTCCGCAAAATTCAACCAAGCCTGGAAAGATTATCAAGCTGGTAAAATAAACAATATTCTTGTTTCTACAAACGGAAACTCAAATACAGCAGAAGGAATTGTTAATAACCACGCTTATGCGGTTAAGAACGTAACATCAACTTATGTAGAATTGATTAATCCTTGGGATGACAAAGATGTAGTAAAAGTGCCGATGGATACGTTTTTCAGTTATTTTCCAAATCTTGCAATATTTGGCAGCTCTGCATATAATACCGGTTATACATATTCTAATGGCGGAGTTTCATCAAATGATTCATCTGCTGTCAATGTTTATGCGGGAGATCCGGCGTCAGATTTAGCAAAATATAACTATTACATAAGATTATATAATGCTATTGTTGAAGCAGGAGGTTATACCGTTATAGCTGATGATATGCTTAATAATACGGATTGGGTTACCAATATGATAAATGGCGGCTTTGTATATATTAAATCTGTTGACTATGAAGGTGAATGGTATGATACAAATGTTGCAACAAATACAAATCTGCAAGAAATCTCTAACGATGTTTATTTGAAAAAAGCAGAAGCGAAATATGAATCAGATATGCGGAAGATAGATGCCAAAGATAAAAAGTATGATACTGATTTGGCAGCTTTAGAAGCTGAAAGAAACGCAATTAAAACGGAAATGGATACCTTGAAAACAGTAGCTAAGGATAATGTTGACAGAACGTTTAAACTCTTTAGTTAATAATCTTTTCACATAATTGTATGTTTGATATACAATCAAGTGATATGGTATCAGATACAAAAACAAAATTAATAAACGGGGCAAAATTATTCGTCGATTTTTTGGTATCGGAAAATGTTGACAAAATTTTCGGGTACCCGGGAGCTGCTGTGCTTCCTATTTATGATGAATTAGGGCTTCAAAATAAAATAATCCATTATCTTTGCCGGCATGAACAGGCTGCTGTACATATGGCGGAAGGCTATGCAAGAGTAAGTAGAAAACCCGGTGTTGTACTCGTAACTTCAGGTCCGGGGGCAACCAATACTTTGACAGGGATTGTAAACGCATATTCTGACAAATCCCCTATTGTTGTAATTGCAGGTCAATGTGAAGAATTGGGATGTAATAATTTTCAGGAAGCGGATATGCTTTCTATTACAAAATCCTGTACTAAAAAGAATTATTTTATTCATTCCGAAACAGAAATCTATTCCGTTTTGAAAGATGCATTTAAAACTGTACAAACACCACCTATGGGTCCTGTATTAATTTCGGTGCCTAAAAGTATTTTAACAAAAGAATTTGAATCTGAGCCGATAAAAAAAGAATATGTGCCTACACTAAAAGTTGAAACAAGCCAAACTAATATTATGAGGCTGATTGATTCTATGAAAACGGCAAAACGACCTGCTATATTAGTTGGCGGCGGATGTTGTGATGCTGTATCTCAGATTCGGGAACTTGTTCATTTGTTTAATATTCCTTTAGTACATACCTTGATGGGCAAAGGTATCGTTGAAGATTTATCACTGGGTATGGTCGGAGTGAACGGTTCTAATCTTGCTAATTCGGTTATTGAAGAGAGTGATTTGCTGCTTGTTTTGGGGGCAAGGCTGGATACAAGAATAACCGGAAAATCTGAAGAATTTCTTTCCGGTACAAAAATTATCAATATAAATCTCGAAGAAAATACTACTTCAAATGTTAAAATTTCACAGGAAATTATTGGTGATTTAAAAGTAATATTACAACAATTAATCGGTAACATTAAATCTAACAATATAATGTTTCATATAAAATTTGACTGGCTGGATAGGATAGCGCATTTAAAACAAATTTATTCCAATGAAAATTTAAGTTTCATATCCTCATCCGATAACCGGCTTGTTACAGAAAATGTTCTGGGGATTATTCAGGAATATACTCAAAAATATAATCCTATTATAACAACGGATGTAGGTCAGCATCAGATTTTATCCAGCAAGATTTTTTCTTCTAAAACACCTTATAATTTTTTGACATCGGGCGGTCTTGGAGCAATGGGTTTTGGTTTTCCTGCTGCAATCGGGGCATATCTTGCAAAACCGGATTCTCTTGTTTTGAATATAACAGGTGACGGATCTTTTCAGATGAATATGCAGGAGTTAGGAACTTGTTTAGAGTATAAAATTCCTATTAAAATAATTATTATGAATAATTCCTCACTAGGCCTTGTTAAGCAGGCGCAAAAACATTATTACGGCGGACGTTTGTATCAGTCTGATATGGTTAATCCGGATTTTGTGCAGATTGCTGCGGCTTATGGAATTAAAGGTATTACAATACGAACGGTTGAAGATTTGAAAAGCGCTTTAGATAAGTATATTTCTAAAAATATGCCTGTTGTATTTGACATTCATACCGTAAATTTAGAGGTTGTTTAATTCCTAGTCTATTTTGATATGTTTGGCTTCCAATTCTTTTGTCAGTGCTTTAGGTGAGCGGACAAGAAGCATTAAAGGCAGAATTGCAAATGATGCAACCGCAAACCATCTGAATGTATCAATATATGCCCACAAATGAGATTGTTGTACAAGTTGTTGATAAGTTTGTGTCATTGCCATATATGTTGCGGTTGCGTGATCGGTTAATCCTGAAAAAGAGCCGGTCATTGCTTGTATTCTTTCAACAAATACAGAATTAGTATCTCTGAGTTTTCCGACAAGCATATACTGATGAATTTGTGAAAATCTTGAAACGCAGGTTGTAACAATAGATGTCCCGATTGCGGCACCTATATTTTTAAACAGGTTTTGTACCCCGCTGGCATTTGTCAATTGTTCATTACGCAGAGTACAACAAGAGAGGTTAATTAAAGGAACCAGAGCCATTACCATTCCCATACCGAACAAGAAGTTTGGCAGTGCAATATTTGCAAGAGCAATTTGCAGGTTAATTTCTCCGAATGCTAAACTTCCTGCTCCAAGAATCAGTAAACCTACTACAACAATAGGTTTTTCTCCAACGATAGGTGTTATAGTTGCATTGATAATAGTTGCAACAAGACATCCTGCCCCCCGGGGAACCATTGATAAACCGCTTAAGAATGATGTATAACCCATCATCTGTTGCAGCATTGAAGGCAGCATTGCAGCTGATCCCATCATTGCTCCCATAAGGAAAACCTGAATAATTGTTCCGAATAAATAGTTTTTGTCTTTCAAAATTTCTAAATCGACAAGCGCATTTTTCTTATTAACTACCTGTGAAATTATAAATAATAAGAATGCAGTCATTGAAATCCCGAAAGTCCAGCAAATCCATGTTGCACCAAACCAATCCGCATCGTTTCCTTTATCGAGGAATACTTGAAAAGCTACAAGCCAGATAGTTAAGAAAAAGAATCCTATATAATCCATCGTAACATTTTTTTGTTTTCTGGCGTAAGGAGGTTCTTCCAAAAGGCTCGGAGCTATTGATAATACAAATATCCCGAAAGGTATATTAATAAAATAAATGAACGGCCAGGACCAATTTTCTGTAATCCATCCGCCTAATGCCGGGCCGACAATAGGCGCAACAATAACACCAAGTCCAAACATAGCCATTGCCTGTGCTCTTTGTTTCAGAGGAAAACTTTCCAGCATAATAGCCTGCGTCAATGGTAATATACCGCCGCCGCCGAGGCCTTGTAAAAATCTGGATATAATCATCATTCCGATAGAATTTGATATACCGCATAGAAATGAAGCAACAGTGAAAAGAAATAAACTGAACATAAAGTAATTATTTCTGCCCATCAGCTTACAAAAGAAGTCACTGGTTGTGATAATAATACCGCTTGCAATCAGATAACTTGTAATAACCCAGGTAGATTCCGTATGACTTACTGAAAAACTTCCCGCCATATAAGGCAGTGCAACGTTTGAAATTGTTTCATCCAATGCATACATAAATACAGCAATCATCAAAGGTGCAGCAATCAACCACGGGTTTTTACTGGGTCTCCATTCTTCTGTTGTTATTTCTTCGCTCATTATGTCTTTCCTTATTAATTAAACGAAATGTTTTCTTCTTCAGTCAAAACTTTTCTCAATTTTTTTAGTTCCGATTTTAATTCATCCATTTTGTCTTTAGGATAATATTCGTATATTTTATTTGTTATCTCTTCCAAGCGGATTCTTAAATCATTATACGTTTTTTTCCCTGCATCTGTCATAACAGGAATTTTTACCATACGAGAATTTTTTGTATCATATAATCTTGTAATTAGACCTTTTTCTTCTAATGAATCAAGAAATTTTCCTGTGTGAGCTTTTCCTTTCAAGGTTGCATTTGCAAGTTCAATTTGAGAAAGATTCTTATTGCAATCAATCATATCAAGAATTACAAACTCATCACTAGTAATAGATGAGTTGTTTTCAAACCATCTTTTAAATACTTCGTGATTGACTCTTGATATCAATTCTATTTCGTATCCTAATGAATCGATAAAGTGTTCTTCAAATTTCATGTTTCCTCCCGTCAGTAGAAATATCTACGAGTAGAATTTTCTACTAATGTAACAAAAAAAATATTTGCTGTCAATTTTTCATAACATAATATGTATTGTGTTATGTTAGGTGATTAAGTGATTAGGTGACTAAGTGATTAAGCAGGTGAATAGTGAGTAGTGAATAGTGAATAGCATAGTATCAATCCCTCTCCTTGAGGAGAGGGTAGGGTGAGGTGTAGTTTTCAGTGAATAGTGACTTGTGAGGAGTGGATGGACAAGTGATTAGGTGACTAAGCGGATTTTGGCAAGTGCGACGACCGAACGTAGTGAGGTCTAGACACGTCCTTGTGAACAAGCTGATGGAGTGCATATTTTGCAAAAGCAAAATCGCAGCGGAATGCAAAGCTTGTGAACCGCCAATAATCCAAGACAGTGACTAAGCAGGTGAATAGTGATTAGTGAATAGTGATTAGACGTTATAGGCTAGTGTCAGTTAACGAAACAGGGGTGAGCCGATGCTGTTTGAGCGTAGCGAGTTCATCGGCTGGATGTTGAGTTTTACTGACACTATTAAGTCTGCGGTTTTTCTTTCTTTCCATTATTTCTTTCTTTTTGCATCGCAACAAAAAGAAAGAAATAATGTGCGGGGGTTGGGGGTGCATACCCCCCAAGATAATTTAATACGTAAAATTTGATTCGACGACAGTTGAGTATAAACCCCGCTTTTATTTGATTAAACCCGCCGGAGGCAGAAAGAAATATTTATTACAATTAACAGGGCTTATTTCACAATACAAAAATTAATTATATATTTACATTAAAATATCATTATATTATGATATTTCATAACACAATACATATTATGTTATGAAAGGATAGTTGATGAGAAAGAGAACTTTACTGGCTTTGTTTGCTTCAATATTGTTTCTTGTTCTGACAAACAAAACCTGGTTGATTTATAAACCTGTACTTGTTCATTTTGATGCAAATTATACTGGAGAAGTTCAATTTATTGCTGACTTAAATAAACAAAACAATTTTGAGTTTAAGAAATTTAAATCAGGAATAATCAAACGAACAGGAAAATCTTCTTTTCGACCGCTTGATATAAAAGTTAAAAGATGTAAACGTGTTAAAGCTTTTCGCTTATCGCTTGCGGGTGATGATATTATTAATAAAAAAATTATTATCAATAATGTATGGATTAGAAAACCTAAATACAGCCTGAATAATTATAATAAATACGAATCAAAAAATGCAGAATTAACAGTTAATAATAACAGTTTAGTTATTATTCCAAAATCAAAAAAATGTTCAATTTATTATAAAGAACCTTTGAATATCAGAGCAACATTTAAATTCGAATTTTTAATCTTTACGATTATATTTATTCTTTCATTTGCTCTGTTTTATAAACTCACATATTATCTTGCGGATTTTAAAATCTCCAAAAACCATTCAAGACTGGATATACTATTTATACTTGTTTGTACAATTATTCTTTTTATCCCTATGAGTTATATTTCCCAGGCGAAACGTTCAGAATGTGAAAATAGAAACCTCGCAAAATGGAAACCATTTATAAAAAAAGACGGCTCAATTAATTATAATTTCGGCAAAGATTTTGATTCCTATTTTTCTGACCGCTTTGCGAAACGTGGTGAGCTGTTAGACTTATATGTCGATTTAACATTTAATTTAAGTGGTGATATCTATAAAAACCGTAAAGCTTTTGTAAATAAAAAGAACGGTTTCTGTGCAGAATTGGGTGCATTAAATCGTCCTACATTCAAAGAAGGTAAAGAGTTTCAAAATGCAGAAAAACATCTTTTGGAATTAAAACAATTCTGTGATTCAAATAATATTAAACCTTATATCCTTGTAACAACAAGACCTTCTGATATCTATAAAAAAGAATTATTGCCATTTAAAGATAAAAATCAGGATATTATAGAACTGAAACAGTATGAACAAATTACAAAAGATACCGGTATTCCAATCATACATCCGATTGCTGAGATTAAAGAAGCATCTAAATATGGTTTGGTACATTTTAAAACTGATGGTCACTGGACTGATTATGGAGCATATATAGGATATAGTGCTCTGATGAATATTATAAGAAAGGATTTTCCTAACATTGATACGGTATCAGTATCAGATTATAATATTGATAATAATAATACTTTAGTAAGAGTAACTGATGGAAAATTATATCATGGTCTGACCGCTTCTTTTTTGAAACTTTCAGAAAAACAAATAAAAAAGCTGCCTCCTGTTCATTATCCTTTGTATGAACATAAAAAATCATCTGCTTTAATAATAGATAAGCAGCCTGATTCAGAGTCAGGTGATTATTTCTATCCTGAAGGCGCAGATCTTCGAGCAGTTTTTATAGGTACAAGTTTTACTCCTAATCTAATGCGCTTTATTCCATATACATTTAAAAATACACGTTTTATAAGAATTGATTCTGTAAAAGAAGAAACATTCAAAATATTAAAGAATAATAAAGAACAAATACTTGAGTATAAACCGCAAGTTCTAATATTTTGTTTATTATCAGGGTCTAATATTATTTATTTCTGTAATAATGTTGTATCAAAAGAATAACGGGAGGAGAGAATGTTATTTAGTTCAATGACTTTTTTATACGTATTTTTACCTGTTGTGTGCAGTTTGTATTTGATCTGCCGTAAAGAACTGCATAACCCGATTCTTTTGATTGCAAGTATAATCTTTTATGCCTGGGGTGAACCAAAGTATTTAGCGATTATGCTTTTGACGATTATTGTTAATTACCTCGGGGCTGTTGTTATTGATAAAAATAAAATCCAGGGTTTATCTGCAAAACTTCCGCTCGTATTAACGATTGTTATTAATTTGAGTTTCCTTATTTATTTCAAATATTTCAATTTCATACTTGATAATATAAACCATCTTTTTCATTCTCATATAAATACATTAGATATTGTTATGCCAATAGGTATATCATTCTACACTTTTCAGGCTCTTTCTTATGTTGTGGATGTGTACAGAGGAGAATGCGAAGTTCAGAAAAATATATACAAACTTGCATTATATATTTGTCTTTTCCCTCAATTAATAGCCGGGCCTATTGTTAAATATCACGATGTTGCAGATCAAATAGATAATAGGGAGGTTACTTTTGATAAAGTAACTGTTGGTGTAAAACGTTTTATTATCGGATTATCTAAAAAGGTTCTAATTGCTAATACTCTTGCTGCTGTTGTTGATAATATATTTTCTCAATCACCGGATACATTTTCTCATCTTGTATCCTGGATAGGCGCGATATTTTATTCTATGCAGTTATACTTTGACTTCTCAGGATATTCAGATATGGCAATAGGACTTGGGTTAATATTCGGGTTTAGATTTATGGAAAACTTTAATTATCCGTATATTTCAAAATCAATATGCGAATTTTGGAGAAGATGGCATATATCTTTATCAACCTGGTTCAAGCAGTATGTTTATATCCCATTAGGCGGAAATCGCTGTTCGCAAATTAAAATTGCAAGAAATTTAGGTATTGTATTCTTATTAACAGGTATTTGGCATGGTGCAGCCTGGAATTTTGTAATATGGGGTATTTGGAATGGTGTATTTATAATAATGGAGAAATTTACAGGATTAGATAAAGAAAAAACAAAATTATGGCAGATAATTCTACAGCATATTTATACAATTTTAATCTTTGTAATCGGCTGGGTTATGTTTAGAGCAGAAAATATGGGGTATGCATTTGAATATCTGAAAAATATGTTTGGGCTGTTATCTGTTCATAGTGAATACTCAATAGAATATTATATCGGGAATATTGAAATAATAACATTTATTGTCGGATTGATATGCTGCACACCTGTATTTAAAAATATTATCTATACAGAAAACAAAATCGGTAAATTATTTGTTAACGTGTGGCTTATATGTTTATTAATTCTATCATCCGCTTTTCTTGCAGCATCAACATATAATCCGTTTATATATTTCAGATTTTAACCAATAAAAAGCCGGATTAAATTCCGGCTTTTTTATTATTCGGATAAAGATTTTATCAAATCTTTTATAACGTTTTCCTGTGTTTCAATCTCTTGTATTCTCTCTTTGGTCTGATTGATTAATTCTTCAGGTGCATTTTGAACAAATTTTTCGTTTTTCATTCTGCCTTCAAGAGAATTTTTCTCGTTTGTAAGTTTCCCGAGTTTCTTTTCCTGACGTGCGATTTCAGCATTAATATCAATCAAGTCTGCAAGCGGTACGATTAATTTTGATGCAGAAACAACAGCGGTTGCCGATTTCGGAGGCAGAGGTGATGCTTCATCTCCGTATGTTATATCAGCAACTTTTGCTAATCTATGGATATAAGATTCAATTTCTTCAAATATAGGTTTTTCATCTTTTTCCGCTCTTATTTCAACATTAATTTCCGTAGATGTCGGGATATTAAAGCTTTGTCTTAAGTTTCTCAAAGATGAAATTGTGTTGAATACCAGCTCCATTTCCTTTGCTTCTTTAGGGAATGCAAGTTGTTCATCATATTGAGGATAATCAGATACAATGATTGCAGGAGTTGTGCAGCTGTCTGCTTTTGGTATTAATTGCCATACTTCTTCCGTTATATGCGGCATAATAGGATGAAGCATTCTCAACGACATATCAAGAACGTATCTCAACACTCTTTGTGTATTGAGTTTTAATCCTTCATCTCTTAATTGTATTTTTGCAATTTCTACATACCAGTCGCAGTATGAATTCCAGAAAAAGTCATACAATACGTGAGCGGTTTCACCGATTCGGTATTCTTTGATGTTGCTGTTAACAAGTTTTGCAACAGAATTCATCTTATCAATAATCCATTTATCTGCGATTGTAAGATTATTCATATCTACATCTTTGCCGTCAACGCCTTCTAAATTCATCAATACAAATCTTGATGCGTTCCAGATTTTGTTTGCAAAGTTTCTTCCGTATTCAAACTTATCATCAGATACCTTGATATCTTGACCTCCGTATGTACATAGAGATGTCATTGTGAATCTCAATGCGTCACAGCCGTATTTATCAATTATTTCAACAGGGTCAATTGTATTACCCTTTGATTTGGACATCTTTTGACCTTTTTCATCTCTGATTAGTCCGTGGATATATACAACAGGGAAAGGTGCTTTGCCTGTAAATTCCAATCCCATTGTAATCATTCTGGCAACCCAGAAGAAAATAATATCAAAACCCGTAACAAGAACAGATGTAGGGTAGAATTTTTTGAAATCATCTGTTTCCGCATTAGGGAATCCCATTGTTGAGAACGGCCATAATCCTGATGAGAACCAAGTATCAAGGCAGTCAGAATCCTGAACGTAATTTTCCGGATCCGGATTTTCTTTTGCTACAATCATTTCACCTGTTTGCTTGTGGTAATATGCTGGTATTTGGTGTCCCCACCATAATTGACGTGAAATACACCAGTCACGAATATTTTCCATCCAGCCAAGGTAATCCTTTTCCCAGCGTTGAGGTATGAATTTGATTCTGCCGTCTTTTACCGCTGCGATAGCTTCTTTTGCCAAAGGCTCCATTTTTACAAACCATTGTTCGGATAACAGCGGTTCAATAGTTGTTCCGCAGCGTTGGCACTTACCTACGTTGTGTTCGTGGTCGGTTGTTCTTAATAAGAATTTGTTGTATTCCAATAGTCCAATAAGTTTCTTACGGCATTCATATCTGTCTAAACCATGGAATTCTTGCGGAACTTCTCCGCAGGCTTTCATTTTCCCTTCTTCATCAATAACCCAGATAGGTTTCAGGTTGTGGCGTTTGCCGACTTCGTAATCATTAGGGTCGTGTGCCGGAGTTATTTTAACCGCACCTGTTCCGAAGGATTTATCTACATATTCATCCGCAATGATAGGGATTTCTCTGCCTGACAGCGGAATAATAACTGTTTTCCCGATAAGTTCAGAATACTTGTGATCGCTCGGATGGACAGCAATCGCAACATCACCGAAAATTGTTTCAGGACGTGTTGTTGCAACAATAATTGCTCCGTGTTCACCTTTTACCGGATATGAAATTTCCCATAAGTGACCTTGTTCTGTTTTGTATTCTGTTTCAATATCAGAAATTGCAGACATACATCTAGGACACCAGTTTACGATGTATTTCCCTTTATAGATTAATCCTTTTTCGTATAATTTTACAAAAACTTCTTTGACAGCTTCCGAACAACCCTCGTCAAAAGTAAATCTTTCACGTGAACGGTCAAAAGAAGCACCTAATCTTTTAAACTGGTTCAAAATAGCTGATTTATGTTCGTTTGCCCATTTCCATGTTTCTTCCAGGAACTTTTCACGCCCTAAATCGTATCTTGAAAGTCCTTGTTCTCTTAATTTTTTCTCAACTACGTTTTGTGTTGCAATACCTGCATGGTCGGTACCGGGAACCCAAAGAGCTTCGTAGCCTGCCATTCGGTGGTAGCGTGTCAGGATATCCTGTAATGTTCCGTCCAATGCGTGGCCCATATGGAGTACACCTGTGACGTTTGGAGGAGGAATAACTATTGAATAAGGCGGTTTTTTGCTTTTGTTATCAGCTTTAAAATATTCTCCGTCTTCCCAAAATTTATAAATACGGCTCTCTGTTTCCTGAGCATCGTATTTTGTAGGTAAATCTTCGATTTTAATTTTTGTTGTATTCATTTATTTTTTCCTCTTCCATATTTGTGATAATAATAAAAAATTATCACAAAAGAGAGATGAGGTAAACATTTATAATTATTAATTATTTTTCATAAAATCCGAATTGATAATTCGGTGCGTACATAAACTCATCTTTTAATTTATCAAGAGAAGTTTTGTACTCTTTTATTGCCAAAAATCCTGCTTCTCTTGCTTTTATTTCATTATAATTATTTTTGTATTTTTCAAAGTTTTCATCTGCGGATACATAATTATTGTGGGCTTCGATATTCTTTTTTATTTCTTCGGTTTGTTTTTCGACCGGTTTGCATCGTTCCATTCTTTGATAGGCGTGCTCTTTTTCGTGGGCTGTTGTTCTCACAACATCACATTTTCTTATAAGCGTTCTGCGATTTAGATTAACACTTCCGTCATAGAAACCCCTGCTGATACTATTACTGTCAGGTTTCGGGTATTTACTATACCAGTTAATTACTGTATGCGGTGGTTTATGTACAGGATTTTCAATTATATATGGTGCGACACGTTTGAATTGCTTCAATGGATATATGAATAACAGACCGTACCTGTCATCAATCGGGTGGTAATGCATATTTTCATATTTTGTTTCAAAATCTCCAAACTTAAATATACCGGCATGATTATTTCGGACATAGTTTTTGGCGGAATATCCCTTTTTAGCTCCTTTTTGATATTCGTACATTGACTGGTTTTCGGTTTCTAATCCCGGATAACCGCTTGGAAAAGTATCTATTCTGCTGATAGTTACAACAGGTTTCCCCTGACTGTCTGCTATTGCTTGAATTTCCTCAGATTTAGAAAAATATTCACCATTTTTCTTTGTTATACTGCTTATTTTTTTGCATTTGACTTCTAAATCTGCAAAGTGGTTTGTTGGACTTTCTATTAATTCCTTCGGATATTCTTTATAATTTTTCTTTGTTTCAATTATCTCATCTGGAGTTTTTTCTGTAATATTTCTCTGAAGGATTTTACCGTTTTTATCTCTAAAGGTTATTATTCGGGTATTATATTCTTCCGGTTTAAAATTATGTCCTATTTCAACAATATCATAGGTTTTTGCTCTTTGAGGATATTTTATTTCCTTGAGCTTTTCAGTGAGTTTTATGCCGGTTTGCTTACTAATCAGGCAATGTCCGTTTGTGTTGAATTTTAATCCCATAAAACAGTCCTTTAGATATCTAAAGGACTGTAAAAATAAAACTTGCTATCTGACTTTGTTTTCTTCACCTTTAATTAATCTGACGATATTTGAACGGTGAAGATAAATAATGTATACAGCGCCGAGTCCGCAATACCAAACATATGCAACAGGGTTATGTAAGTACCACATAATAAATGGTGATAGGGCAAGGGCAATAATTGAGCCTAGAGAAACGTATTTTGAAATATATGTGATAACTCCCCAAATTGCAGCAATAATAAGTCCGACCTGCCAATTTAGAGCCAGAATTGTTCCGACACCTGATGCAACAGACTTTCCACCTTTAAAATTCAGAAATACAGGTTTGCTGTGTCCTATAATAACAGCAACAGCTGCAATTACAGGATAAATTCCGGATGTTGAATGCAAAAATAGGCTTGCCAATATAACAGGTAGTGCACCTTTGAGTGCATCTAAAAGCATTACAATAAAGAACCAGTTTTTACCCAAAACTCTTTTAACATTTGTTGCTCCTGTAGAGCCTGAGCCTACATTTCTGATATCTTGTCCGGTTTTTGATTTTACTATCAGATATCCTGTCGGAATTGAACCTATCAAATAGGCTATTACTGCTGTAATTGATGCATATATTAAACTATTAATCATACTTCTCTCCAATTGTATACTTTTGTATATTCTTGTACTTTTGACACTAGTAAATTATATCAAAAAATGTTATAATAATTACATAATCCCTGTCATAAAGTTAAGGTTTGTAAAAATTATTTGCCCCATTGAAATCGTGTATGTAAAAATGGACTTTATAGAGGTAAGTGATTTATTGAATCGTATAGTATCGTAGCAAAAAGGAATCTATGGTCAGTATTGATAAGCAACATTGGTTAACACAAGGTGCATTGCAGATCGGACATAAAGTACAATCGCCATCAAGCGGTGCACATTTTGGCGGCGGTTCTGCTCCAAAAGTTAATAGTTTGCAGGATAGACTGGCTGCAATTGATAGAGGTGAAATTCCTTCAAGTTTTTATGCTTCATCTGGAAGTAAACCGCAAGGAAATACTTTGCTTGAAAGGTTGGATTCTATAGGTACGGGCGAATTGTCACCGCATTATGGTGTGAATGAAAAGAAATTTGATTGGACCATGTAAATCCTTTTAATTTACTGTGTTTGGTTCATGTGAGTTATATTTTGTTATGCTAAAATTTCGGTATGGATACATTACTTGAGGCATTAGAGCTGCATAGAAACGGTAATTTTTCTGAAGCTGAAAAGATATACGATGAAATACTCAAAATTGAACCGCAAAATGTACAAATTCTTGAGCTTCTTTCCGATATAAAGATTCAAAAAAAAGAGTTTCAATCTTGTTTTGATATATGCCATAAAGTTTTAGAGTTGGATTCAAATAACAAAGAAGCTCTTTTTAATTCTGCTATTGCATCTAAAAATCTTGGAAATTTTGAAGATGCAATTGAGTATTATAAAAAGGTTCTTTCTCTTTATCCGAATCTTGCAGAGGCTTATTACAATATTGCATCTTTGTATGCGGATATAGGTGATATGAATGGCTCAATATATTATTATAATAAGGCTTTGGAATATAATCCGGAGGATAAAGAAACCAAATATTTTATCGGGATTGCTTATATGAAGAACCGACAGTACAAAGAGGGATTAAAGTTTTTTGAGAATCGTCTTTGCCGATTAAGTGCTGTTGTAACGCAAGAGCATACGTATCCGAATTTAATGAGAGAGGCTAAACTTTGGAATGGTGAATATGTTCCGGATAAAATTATTTATACATACTACGAGGCAGGATTCGGAGATGTTTTGATGTTTGCAAGATACCTGCCGTTCTTGGAGAAAAAATGTAAACAGGTAATTCTTAAAACACAGGTTCCTTTGGAAGAATTATTTAAAGAGAATTTCCCCAATATTCATGTTATGCATTATTTTGAGCCTGAAAATAAGATTCACTTTGATTATCATGTTCCAATACTCAGTCTGCCTTATGCTCTGGGCTTAGATGAAGATAATATGTTTGTTGCAAAAGGCGGATATTTAAAGGCTAATCCCGATAAGGTAAAGAGTTATCATGACAGATTTTTTGATAATGATTTAATAAAAATTGGTATCAAATGGCAGGGAAATACCAAGTATGACTGGGATAGAGTAATTGATGTAAAGGAATTTGTTAAATTATTTCAAGTTCCGAATACTAGGTTTTATTCCTTCCAAACTTTTGAAGGCTCTGAGGGGGTCAACGAGTTAAAAAAATATTACGATATTGTAGATATCGGCTCGACTCTCAATAATTTTTCTGATACGGCAGGTGCGATAGAGAATCTCGATTTAGTTATTTGCAACGATACCTCCTTAGCACATGTCGCAGGTGCTATGAACAAACCTTGCTGGGTACTTTTGCCGTATTTATATAACTGGCGCTGGCATCAGGATTTAACCAAATGTGATTGGTATGATTCTGTAAAATTATTCAGACAGGATAACCCGGGGAATTGGGATTCCGTCTTTGAGAGCTTGTACAATGAATTGAGCGGATTAGTTAAATAATTTAAAAAACTTTCCTAAGAAGCTGTCTTTTTTTTCAAGCTGTTCTATTCTCTCGGATAGTTTTTTATTGTGTTCAATAAGCTCCTGTATTTGCTCTGACAGAATTTCATTATCTCTTTTATATCCGCCGGCTTCAATAAGTTTTTCTGCCATATCCGAATTTCTGATATCATCGGTGATTTTTTTTGCGACAGATTCCGCAAGCATTTGAAGTGTCTGAGTTGTAACATCAAGTGTCAGGTTTCTCAACTCCGATTTAGGGTAAGTCATTTCTGCAGGGTCTGTATTGCTTGTTTCTGCAAGAGCTGTATTTGGGGTTTCTTTTTCGTCATTATTCGGATTAGTTATGTTTCCGAGTTTATGAATTATCTGTTCGTCAGAAAACCCTTGAGCTTTCAGATTTATCCCTTTTTTTATACGTTCAATTGCATAATCATCATAATATTCTTCTTTTGAATCATCTTCATAGACTGCATCTATATTCCACAACTCTATAAACGACTCCAGAGTTTTTCTGTCGATATAATAGTTTTCGTTGTTAAGTTTTAAAAGAATATCATTTTTATTATACATTTATTTTAACCTTATCTTTTTATTTGTCTTGCAATATCACGTTCTTGGGTTTTCTTGGTAATAGCTTCTCTTTTGTCATAGAGCTTTTTACCCTTAGCAAGTCCTATTTCTAATTTTGCCAATCCTTCAACAAAAAACATTTCAAGAGGGATAATCGAATACCCGTCTTTTTTTACTTTTGTATGAATTTTTAGGATTTCTTTTTTATTAAGAAGCAGTTTTCTCACTCTATCCGGTTTATGATTATATCTGTTTCCTTGTTCATAAGGTGAGATATGTGAGCCGTACAAGAAAACTTCCCCGTCTTCAATTTTTGCAAACGAATCTTTCAGGTTGACGGCATTACGTCTGATAGACTTTATCTCCGTACCTGTAAGAACGATTCCTGCAGTATATTTTTCAAATATTGTGAAATCGTGGAAAGCTTTTCTGTTTGTTGTGATAATCTTTCTGCCCATAGTTTGAATTATAATCCAAACTTAGATGATTGAAAAGAGTTTCGTCTTATAAATTCCCTGTCAATTTTATTCAGGCAGTCAAGTTTTTTACCAATCCAGCGAGGAGCGATGAGTTCTTTTTTTAGTCCGTTTCCTGCGAGTCGGTGAATGGTTGTATCAGCCGGCAAGTATTCAAGAAAATCACATACGGTATTCACGTATTCATCTTCAGTCATAAAATCAATTTCGCCGTTATTATACATATCCGCAAGTTTGGTGTTTTCTAAAGCGCAGAGCATATGTATTTTTACTCCGTCAATTTTTAGTTCGGCAAGTTTTTGAGCCGTTTCCATCATTTCATCATGGGTTTCCCATAAACCCAGAATAACGTGTGCACATACGTTTATCCCGTATTCTTTGGTTTTTTCATAGCTCTTTAAAAACGTTTCAAAAGTTTCGCCGCGGTTAATTTTTTTTAGCGTTTTATTATGGATAGACTGCAGCCCGTATTCTATCCAGGTATAATAATCTTTGGAAATATCGCTTATCAGCTTCAACTTGTCATCATCAACAGAATCCGGTCTGGTGCCGATTGATAAGCCGACAATGTCATTGTGAGTCAATGCGGCTCTATATATTTTTTCCAGTTCATTAACGGGTTTATATGTATTTGTATATGCTTGAAAATAAGCCATAAACTTTTGGGCTTTGAAACGCTTGGATAATGTTTCGGCACCTGTTTTAACCTGTTCTTCTATTGATAAAAGGTTTGAATGAGCCTGCGAAAAACTTCCCGAGCCGTCACAAAAAATACACCCTCCCGTAGAGATTGTTCCGTCACGATTCGGACAGGAAAACCCTGCGTCAAGGGTGATTTTATAAACTTTTGCTTGAAATTTGTTTTTTAAAAACGCGCTGAATTGATTATAGCGTTTGTCTGTATTATTAAAAAACATTATTGATTTTCGTGTTTTTCTTCAACAATCGGATATACATAGTGTTCGCCGCAGTTTGGACAAACAACTTCTTGCTGTTTGCCTTCTTCTAGTTCTGCAACTTCAAATAAAGTTCTGCATCCTGATTGTGTGCATCTTATTGCCCATGAAGGTCTTACTAATCTTGCCATAATATAATATTCTCCTTCTTTTCTAATATAGTAACATCAGAAGGTGTGTTTGTAAATATATCTGCTTGAAATTTTACCTCTAACTCTGTTAAAGTAGTAAAATAAATAAGAGGATAAATATGAGAAGATTTTTAATAAGTTTATTAATGTTACTGTTGTTAATATCTCCGGCATTTGCTCAGGCAGAATACGGGTGTCAGGTTCCTGAAAATCTTGCATCGCCAGTTGCAAGAGGGATAACAAATGCTCTCGGGTTTAATTTCTTAACCAAAAAGGCAGCAAAGACTGCTATGATTAAAGTCCTGAAACGGAATGCTGAAGGGGATTACGATGTAAAAATAGACTCTTTTTCCGCAATGGATTTGAAAAAAGGAAAGTTCAAATCACTTGAGATTGAAGGCAAGAATATTAGCACTCACGGGGTCTATGTTTCCTCCGTTGTTATGAATACTATATGCGATTACAATTATGTAGATTACTGGAAGCGTCCTGTGATATTCTATACGGATTTGCCGCTTTATTTTAAGGCTGAAATTACGGAAGAGGATTTGAATAAAACACTTGTAGATTTAGGGTATATTAAAAAACTTACTGATTTAAATATTGCTGGTGTTTCACTCTTTACCGTTGATAATGTTGTTTTTAAGATGAAAAATAATAAAATATATTTGATTGCTCAGATGAAGGCACCGTTTTTGATGGGTGAAAGAGTAGTTAAATTTACTTTCTCCGGGAAATTAAATGTTGAAAACGGCAAAATTGTTCTGGATAATCTCCAGTCTGAAAACCTTCGTAATATAAATTTGAACGCTTTTGTCGATATAATAAATTCAATGAATCCGTTTGATTTGCCTCTCAGAATATTTAGAGGAGCTGATTCAACCTTATCAATAAACAATATCAAAATACTTGACAATAAGATGTATGTTGATGGTATTATGGTCATAAAGAGGTCTTATAATGGGCAGACGAAAGAAGAAACAGAATAATAATCTGAAAAATATTGGTCTTGGAGCTTTAGTTGCTCTTATTGGTATATTTGGTTATTTAAATTATGTTGACGGGAATTACAAACTTCCTTCGATGGATATTTTTTATAAACATAAAAATGCCGCAAGAATAGAGGAGCCTATAATCCCTCAAGAACCTGTTTCCAAGCCTGTTGAAACAACCAAAGAACATTCTAAGGTTAAAATATTTTTTATCGGTCAATCAAACGGAAAATCTATTTATCGTACGGTATATAGAACCAACGATTCCGGATTGTCTGATATCGAATATGCCGTAAGATGTTTGTTATCTGGGCCAACTAAATACGAAAAAAATAAAGGTATCTATTCGGAAGTTCCGCCTGCAAAGTTGTTATCCGTTACGGAAACGCCTTCCCGTGTTGTAATAAATGTATCTGATTCTTTTGCATCCGGCGGCGGTGCGGATAGTTTATATAAAAGAATGTATCAGTTAATTAAAACCGTTAACTTTAATACAAATAAACCTGTCTATCTTCAAATTAACGGGAAAATGGTTGAAACTCTCGGCGGCGAAGGTTTGATGTTGAAGCAGCCTCTTAACGGGAGTTCTTTAGATGACTAAAGATTTAGATTATTATATGAATCTAAACTGGACACTTATAGAAGGCGAAGATTTGGATTTTAACGGGAATCCTTATCATTATATAGAAATAAAAGAAATTCCGAGTTTTGTTTTCTGTGCCAAAACACGTGAAAAAGCTCTGGAGCATTATAAAAAACAGTTGAAACTGACATTAATGATAATGTTGGAGGATAACGACAGAATAATAGAACCCGGCGAAGAAATTGATGAGTAAGTTAGAAGTATATATAAATCAATTACAATTATCTGATTTAGATGCCTTGATGGAAATAGAATCAACGGCATACGGTCCGCACCACTGGTCAAGAGATTCGTTTGTTGCGGAGCTGGATAATAAAGTTGCAAGATATTACGCCGTTAAAAATACTGATGCCGAACTGATTGCCTATATAGGTGTTTGGCATATTGTTGATGAAGCGCATATAACAACTATTGCCGTACATGAAAAATACAGGCGCCACCATATTGCGGAAGCTCTTATTGCTAAAATGCTGGAGGATTGCTATAATAACTATATTAAATACATAACACTTGAAGTCAGAGCAAGCAACATGCCGGCAATCAAGCTCTATGAAAAATACGGGTTTAAATCTCTGGGTGTCAGAAAAGGGTATTATCAGGATAATGGCGAAGATGCATTGATTATGTGGACTGAAAATATCTTTCATGACAGTTTTAAGGATTTATACAAAAAAAATATTGAAGAAATTGAAAATTATCTGATTATAAAATGACCAAAAGACTCGAGTCACAACTAAATAAATTTATTAATAACGGAGAGGCTGCAAGATTTACGCTTGGAACATTAGTTCTGATGTTGTGCTGCGGTTTATTGATGATAATTTCAACTTTTACCCAGTTGAACTTTACCCACCCGATTATTCCTCTTGATATATTTTCAAATTGGGATAAGTATTTCCCGGATACAGGTGTTAACTGGCATGATTTTTTGAAACACTATAAATATATTCCTCAGATACCTGCAATATTTTTTATTCTGAGTCTATTGGACAGAAAATATTCAATGTTGACAGTTACAGGATATATCATATTAGGTCTGATAGGATACCCAATATTTGCTCTTGGCGGCGGCTGGAGATATATATTTGAATACGGCTTTTATTATATTCTGGGTTATATTCCGGCACTCTTTTTTGCAGGCTCTATTATCAAAGGAAATTACTCCTTCTGGAATATCTTAAAAGCAGCTTTTGTAGGTGTTCTTGTTGTTCACTTAATCGGTAGTTTAGGGATGATATTTATTGCAACTCTTAAACACGAATCATCTATGGTTATACTTGGCTGGATTCTTACCATGAGCGGTATGAAGATGGTCTATGATATGTTTTTCTCTGTTATTGCAATTTATCTGGGACAGATTGCAAAACGTATCCTCTGGATTGTTATGAGCTAGGGGCGGGGGTAAATAAAATGGGGTTGAATTCTCGCCTACCAGTTTGAGTTTCCGGGGGTAAATAAAATGGGGTTGAATTTCCGCCTACCCGTTCGAGTTTCCGGGGGTAAATGTATTGGGTTGAATCTCCGCCTACTCGTTTAAGTTTTGTATTCTCCTGTTATTATTTTTAAATCGTCAATCGGATGGTTGGCAGAAATTACGTCATAGTATTCCGTCAAAATCTTTATAAGGCTCGGGTTAAGCATTATCGGACTGCACTTACTTAAAAATATATTTTTCAAACCGATTTCTTTCAGACTGATAATATTAGAAATAATATGTTTGTCACATTTTGAAATAAATATTGAGATATCTATTCCGGATTTTTTAAGTTCTTCTTTAATGATATCTAAGATGTAGTATATAAGTGAAAAATCAGAAGAATCCTTAACGTATAAAATATTATCACCTTCAATAAAGTATGAAAAACTGATTACAAAAACGTTATCTGGCATGTTTTTTAACATGTTTTCGTAGTACATTCTGTTTTTTCTGTTCTGCGTTTCAGGTGCAAATATAATAACGTGTTTATACTTTTCTTTTTCCGCAAGCAATTTCTCCAGATGTTTTTTTATATCTTGAGTGGAATAACCCGTTGTGATATTTGCTTTTTGTTTCCCGCGCTTAAAGCCTTTTGCCTCATTTGCGGATTTAACAAGCGGAGAATAATCATTGTTTTCTATTTTTATTGCCCCCTTCGGAACAAAAAAGTCCGTGGTAAACAGTCTTCCTCTATACAGATACTCGACATTTTCTGTTGCGTATTTTGTGATTAAGATTCCGCCCGGGAAATTTGCAAAATCCAGAAGGCAATTTTCTACACCGATTCCGAAATGTCCTCTCAAATTCTCATATTCTCTGAATTTCGGGTACATATGTGCTTGAATCATTTCTCCGTGGGTATAAATATCTATATTTTTATCCTTAGTATACTCAAGCAAATCTTCAAGTTCTCTTAAGCTGCTTCCTGCAACAAGAATCGCTTTATTGGGACGTGTAGATAGTGATACTTGAATTTCTTTCGGTTCTCCGTAACGTTCTATCTTTAATTCTTGTATCTTCTTGTAGATTTTATTATCCGTGTTTGTGCTGTTTTTTATTTCATCAAGTACATCTTTTAAATCTTCGTCCGGATAATTCAAAAAGTTTAAAAGTATCAAAATTTGTTGGAACCCTTCTTCTATAAGAGGATTATTTTCGGAATAACTTTTTAATTCTACGATATTAATACACAAACTTTTGACAATAAAAGCCATAACCTCAAGCAGATTTTTTCTCTCAGGTGATAAGTGCTCGGTTCTTTTCGTGAATTCTTTTTCTCCCTGTTGTATGAGAGTTGTAATATCATCTGTTTTCTCATCAAGCTTAATATTCGTTTGAATAAACTTTGGTGCAATATCTTTTTCTTTGCATATTTTTAAATAAGTATTTTTTGAATCTATTGTTAAAGTTTTTATTTTCAAAAGGATTTCGGAAAACTGTTTATTCTGATATTCCATATTTGTCATCAGAGTCGAAATTGTTTCCAGAATGACTTTTTCCGAATCTTTGTTATGTCCCCCAAAATTTCTCAATTCGATTGTGTAAAAAGCCAGAAGCTTTAGATACATAATAAGAATTTCTTGCAGAGAAGATGTTCTGGGACCTATTGAACATATCCCCTTTGATACACAGCTGTCATATTGATAATCTTCATAGTAGTTATAAAACATAGTAATAGTATTATGCTTTATAAGCGGATATTGTATATTCTCTTACTGTATATAAAAAACAGACTGTCTGATTAGACAGCCTGTTTAATTATTATAATGTTTTATATTCAATTAAACATTTAACAGTTTGCTTGATTGTTCAAGTTGAAGAGTAACTGTTGTGATATCGCAGACAGAGCTTGGTCCAAAGTACTGAATAGCACCAGGGAATAAGTATCTGTCATTGAATGCCCAGTCTTCTCTGTTTTGTTCAAGTTTTTTGAACACAGGACCATCAAGTTCAACTAATGCTTTTTTGATAACCGGTTTCATTTCTCCGTGTCTGCGTTCCATATTCATCATCATAGTAAGCGGAACACCGCCTGCAATCCATTTATCAGCAGGTTCTGTCAAGTTTCTTACAGATGACAAATAACCGGTCAAACCGAATGAGATTAGTGCAAACGCATTGTAGCCTAATGAGTAGCAGTAATCTGCATCAAAGTTTGAAGGGAATGCGCATCTTCCTTCGTATCCGAAGAAGTGAGCCTGAGCATTAAATTTACCGATATATTTACCTTCAAGCTTCATTTGTTCAAGTCGTTCCGTAATCATTTCAATTAACAGTTTTTCTGTTTCAATTTTAGAAACTTGAACGTTTCCGTGAGGGTCACGGTCTGCAAGTAATTGAGTTTTAATCAATGCAGGTAATGAGTTATAAACTTTTGCATTATCTGTTGATAATCTGTTTTCAACAATTGCAAATTTTTCACGAATAGTTGAAGCGTTAACGAAATCAGGGTCTGTTTCAAGTTCTGCCATAATATCGTTAAGGTTTGCAATCATAGATTTCATTTCAGGAATGAATTCAATCAAACCTTCCGGAATAACTGCAATACCAAAGTTTTTACCCATATCAGCACGTTTTGCAATGATATTTACCATATAGTCAATAACAGATGCTAATGACATTGATTTTGTTTCAACTTCTTCTGATATCAAAGTAATATTAGGTTGAGATTGTAAAGCTGCTTCTAAAGCTACGTGAGAAGCACTTCTTCCCATAATTTTGATGAAGTGCCAGTATTTTTTAGCGGAGTTTGCATCTCTTTCAATATTACCGATTAATTCTGCGTAAGTTTTTGTTGCAGTATCAAAACCGAAAGAAATTTCGATTTGTTCGTTTTTCAAATCTCCGTCGATGGTTTTAGGACATCCGATAACTTGAATACCTGCATTATTTTTTACGAACCATTCTGCAAGTAATGCAGCGTTTGTATTTGAATCATCACCGCCGATTATAACAACAGCAGTAATACCTAATTTTTTACAAACTTCCAATGATTTTTGGAATTGGTCTTCTGTTTCAAGTTTAGTTCTACCTGAACCAATAATATCAAAACCACCTGTGTTTCTGTATTCGTCAATAAATTCGTCAGTGAATTCTACGTATTTGCCGTCAATAATCCCTGAAGGCCCGCCTAAGAATCCGTATAATTTACTGTTTGGATTAGATTGTTTTAATGCATCGTATAAACCTGCAATAACGTTGTGACCGCCCGGAGCTTGTCCGCCTGATAAAATAACTCCGACATTTCTTGCTTCAATTAATTTTGTGTCAGCAGAAGAAGAGAATGTTACAACAGGTTTTCCGTATGTATTTTGGAATAATGCTTTGATTTCAGCCTGATTTGCTACTGATTCTGTTGCAGAACCTTCTTTATAAACCAGATTGCTGATGCCTCCTGCTAATGAAGAAGGTAATTTTGGTTGGTATTTTAGTCTTTCTTCTTGTAATGGTGATAAGTTTTTCATTGTCGCCTTCCTTTGTTAATAAACAGTGTAACGTAATTAATACAAATATTATATCTCAACAAGATTAATTTACTACATTTAAATCATATATATTATTTGAAATCGTGTTAAACTATTATTATGGCAGAAAAGTACGATTTAATATTCA
Organism: Candidatus Gastranaerophilales bacterium; assembly: GCA_944324825.1. Lineage (GTDB taxonomy): Bacteria > Cyanobacteriota > Vampirovibrionia > Gastranaerophilales > Gastranaerophilaceae > UMGS1585. Next base: position 232,941 of record CALUXU010000002.1, on the reverse strand, counting down.
GTTTAGGAACGTTCCCTCTGGTTTCATTATTATTGAAGGATAAGGGGCTTCAGATTTTTGACTTCCCTTTTGATAATGTTATCGGGGCCGATTTTTTTACTCGTATGAGTATGCTTTTACTTGATTGTAACAATTTTATGGAGCAAAAGAATATTGTTGCGCAAGAAAATACTCCGGTTGAGGGCGTGACCCAGTTTAAAGATACGAAAACCGGATTTATATATCCTAACGATTTTAATCCTAAACTTCCTGTTGAGAATAATTATCCTCTGGTAAAGGCAAATTATGATAAGTATATAAAGAATCTTAGAGTTTGTATCGGTGCTGCCAAGAAGATTCTTCTGGTATATGTTGAAAACCCTCAAATAAAGGAAGATGAGGCTGATAATGCTTCATTGATTCTTGAAGCTTGCCAGAAATTCAGGGTTAAATATCCAAAGAAAGTTATTAAAATTCTATATATTAGAAATAACGAGGATTTGGAAAATATTAAGGTGATAGAACTTGAAAAGAATGCGGAAAAAATGGAGTTTAATTTCTTCCGTAAATTTTCTGATGCATCAGCACCGGTTGTTGAGGCTTCAATTCTTGAGATGGCATTTACAGGTATAAAACTCAAAACAAACTGGCGAATGAAAAAAATACTGTTCTACCAAAAACTTCTCAAATCAATAATCGAGTTTAAAAGAAATCTTCGTTAAACTTTTTTCATTTCTGATATTTTCGGGTCAAGAAGTCGTCTTCCGACTTGTTCAAAATTAACCGAACAAAGTTTTCTCTCTCCGTAGTTTATTATTTTTTCGACAACTCCACGTCCGAATTCTGCGTGTATGATTCTGTCGCCTTGTTGAATATTATCGCTTTCAACGATATCTTCATCAGGAATTTCTGCAGAATATACAGGAACTATTGGTGTTTGAGATGTTTTAGTTTCAAGCTTTTCACTCTGATGTTTTTTGTCGGCTGGTTTTTCTATTTGTTCTTCAACAGGGTCAGGCTTATTTGCTTCTTCTTCCGCAATTCGTTTTGCATCTTCCATAAGAATTTGCTCGGTTATAGAAGGTTTGCGCTCTTCCTGTTTAGCATCTTCCACCTTGGTTTCCGGTATTTTTTCTTCTTTTGCAGGCGGTGCCGCAGGAGTTTCTGCCTGTTCTTCCGTAACTTCTTCTATGATTTCTTCATCATTTACAGATTCTGCTTCCGGAACAATCTCTTCTTCCTGAGTTTCTTCTTCTTCTTCTGTTTGCGAGTCTTCTAAAGCTTCATCTACCGGTTCAGATTCCTCTGTTGGATTTTTTTTTTCTTCTTCTAAAGATTCAATCATATCCAAATCGGCTTCAGTTAATGCTGTTGCATCTTCTTCCGGTTCATTAGCTTTGAATAAATCGCTCGGATCAAGATTTTGTTTTACTTCTTCCTCTGTTAAAGGCGGTGGAGCTGCTATTGCCTCCGGGATTTCATCATCATCTATATCTATAGAAAGTCCTATTAGTTCTTTTTGAACTTCGTCGGCTATATTTTCAAGGTTTTCATCTTCTTTTGTCTGTATAGCAACCGGTGTTTCTTCCACAGGTTGGTCTGCCGGCTCTTCAATAATCGGCATCTCCATAACCGGCTCTTCATCGATAACATCTTCAACCATTTCTTGAACGGTATCTTCTTCTGCCGGTTGTTCAACCGGTTCTTCAATAATCGGCATTTCCATAACCGGTTCTTCATCGATAACATCTTCAACCATTTCTTGAACGGTATCTTCTTCCGCAGGTTGTGCAACCGGCTCTTCTATAACAGGCATTTCCATAACCGGTTCTTCATCGACAACATCTTCAACCATTTCTTGAACGGTATCTTCTTCTGCCGGTTGTTCAACCGGTTCTTCTTCAACGATTTGTTCAACGGTTTCAGTTGGCAGTATGACCGTTGTTTCAACAGATTTAGGCGCCGGCATGATTTCATCAATCATTTCGATTTCGTCAAGTTTTATAATTAACGGAACAAATTTTGTTGATTTTCCGTAAAGAATGAATTCATCTTCCGCCAATTTGTTTAAGAAAATATTGTATGCTCCGAAGTCTTCCTGCTGTTTCATCGGTGTAAACATAATCATATTTTTAGAACATTGTTTTAATTCTTCTATGTACTTATATGAATAAGGGCATACAATAGATGAGAATACATTTTTAGATGCAAAAATCTTATTCAAAACTTCTTTATCTGAGTTATTGTTATTTAAAGATGTTACCGTATAGAAGTTTGTATTTTGTTTTTCCATTTGAGAATAGATATAAGAGATGTATTCAGCTTGAAGTGAATCGTTTAATCTTGATATATCTATGACTAACGTATTATTTGAATTAAGTTTTTCATCCAATATTCTGAAATCTTTTTCTTCTTGAGCGAATATTCCTGCTTTTTCAAACTGTAATAATCTGTTTTTCAGGATAATTAATTGCAGCTGCTGCGATTGTTTGAATTCATAATCAACTGCCATATTAAAATCGTGGAACGGAATATATTCAACAGTTTTAATATACGCATTCAATTCTGAGAAAATATCCTGAATGAATGCTTTGTATTCGTCGGTTAAATCATTAAAGCCTCTGTCAAAAATATAGCCTATGGAGTTTTTATCAAGAGGAATTTTGAAATCTTCCGTTGCGGTTATTTTGTTTCCTTTTACATCACCTGTTATATCAATAACAACAGTTTTTCTGCCGTTTAGTTCGTTCTGGCTTATAATATTATCCAATAACTGTGTATATTGATAAGACTTTTCTGCGCAGATTATAGGTTTATCCTTCAGCATTTTTGCAGATACGATAACGTTTGTATCTTTTTGTGCGATTTTACCCAAAAGCATCGGGTCTGATTTGTCAAGCATATTTACTATAAAATCATCGCTTAATACTTCGATTTCAGCTTGTATAGAAGGTATTGAACCATCGTATGCTTGAACGGTTCCTTTGTAGTTAAAAATTAATCTTGCTATGGCAATTTTCCCCACTCTTGATGATTCAAGGTGCAGAATTTGTGCGATATATGTATTTTTTAAATCAGTTATTTTTATAAAAGATGCAAGAGAAATATCTTCATCATACGTAAGTTTAACCAGATTATTTTTAACTTCAATAATATTCATTTTTCAATAAACCTTTATAATATTAATTTACATTTATTTTATCATAGGGAAACCTTGTGGTAAAGTTTTTTACTAACTTTTCGGGGTAACTCCCTCCGGTATTCTTGTGTATATATCTTCCATGGTGAGTTTCACAGGTGTGTAGTCATAACTTAGAAGATAATTTATTGCATCTTTAGGAGTTTGGGCTACATAGTATAAATTTTCTGCCGTATCTTTTGCAAACGAATTTTTTACAATATCATCGTAGAATTTTAACAGGTTATTATAATATACGTTTGTGTTAAGAAAAACTATCGGTTTATTATTGTATCCGAGTTGTTTTAAAACCAGCATTTCGGATACTTCATCAAGAGTTCCGAATCCGCCTGCCATTGCAATGATTGAATCTGATGCTTCATCAAGCTTTGATTTTCTTGTTCGCATATCCTTTGTCAGATAAAACTCATCACATTCATCAAAATGTACTCCGAAATTGTAAAGCTTTTCCGGCATGACACCTATCAATTTCCCACCGTTTTGTTTAACGGCTTTTGCAATTTCAAACATTGTTCCGACTTTGCTTCCGCCGTATACTAAATCCATATTATTCCGTCCGATTAATTCTCCGAGGATTCTTGCATCTTCATAGAATTCAGGAGCAAGAGTGCTTGATGAGGATGAGAATACGCAAACTCTGTGTTTCATTAGAAATTCCCTCCGCCATTGAGATAAAAGGACGAACAATATAATCCGGTTCCCTGTCTTGAACAGTCAAATTCAATCTCATCGCTGCTCAAAGAGTTTCCAAACGGTTCAATGGTATTTTTATAAATATTCATACCGAATATATCTTTGCCCCATACGTTTGGTCCCGACTTACCGTTGGTATCATACATGAGGACTCCTAAGATTTCTCTGTTTGAATGAGATTCTATTCTTGGTTTGGTATACCATTTGAAGGCTAGTGTTGCACCTGAATCGGTTGTATAGATTTCTTTGAACGTAAATTCGTCCTTAGGTGCTTCGCCGTTCATGTATTTTATCTTGTATGATACAACTTTATTTAACGGGTGGACTTTCACAAGCGCCGTAATAAAATTCTGTAATGTAATACCGCTGTCAGAGAATGTTTTAATTGATGTTGGTATTTCTGCAAAATCATTATGCACCTGTCTCCATTTTGATACGTTTCTGGCCTGAATAGTATCATCAATGGATAGCGGAATTACCAATAATGCCACCAAAACAAATATTACAAGCAGAATTATAACTTCAACTAATGTGAATGCCTTTTTCATCTATGCCATGTCCAATCGTTTCTTTTCTTTGATAAGTGAATCATAAATCCATTCCGGAACAAAGTTTTTGCCCAGAATAATTTGTCCGTTCATAACATTTGGAGCGTGAAAATCAGATCCGCCTGTTACAATAAGACCGTATTCTTCCGCTAAAGATGAGAAGTGTTCAATAAAAGCAGGAGAATGTTTTCTGTGGTATGCTTCAATCCCTCTCAGTCCGCAGTTGACGAGTTTCGGAATCAATTCATCCGCTATCGGAATATCGTGAGGGTGGGCAATAACAGGAATTCCACCTGCATCGTATATGATTTCCACTGCATCATAAGGTGTAACGGTTTTTCTCTCCACATAAACAGGTGATGAATTGTTTATGTACTTGCTGTATGCCTCCATTACATTGGCTGTTCCGCCGACGTTGGTTATTGCTTTTGCAATATGAGGTCTGCCGATACTTCCGCCTTCTGCAACCATAGCTTTGACATCGTCAAACTTAATCTTGATTCCTTCTTTTTTATTGAGAAGGTTCAATATTTCTTTTGTTTGTTTAACACGTGCCTGCTGCTGAGTTTTGAGCATTGCTTTAAAGTCATTGTTATTAACATCCATAAAATATCCGAGGATGTGAACTTCGTAACCTTTATGAATGGTATTAATTTCTACCCCTTGAATTATTTCAAGATTTTCGTTATTTTTCTCAGCATAATCTTTAGCTACTTTGTAGGAAAGAATATTATCGTGATCGGTGAGTGCAATAACTTCCAGTCCTGCTTCAACAGCTAAGTCTACAATTTTTTCAGGAGAGAAAATCCCGTCAGAATAGTACGTGTGAATATGAAAATCCGACTTCATTTCACCCTCCTTTCATCATACGCTGTTATGTTCAACGTTGACCTCCAATTCTTCATTATTCATATCTACATTAACATTAATTCTTTTTATTGCAGAGGCAATTCCGTTAACCATTGAAATTTCTGCTGCATTAATAACACAAGGCGGATTGACTGCTACTTCGTAACGTTCAGGGAGCATTGTTGTCAATCTCTTGAGTGAGGTTATATATTCCATACCTATAACACTGTCATAAGATCCGCAGAATCCGGCATCAGTTATGTATGCCATATTATTAATGATTTTTTCATCGGATGTCTGAACATGCGTATGTGTTCCGACAAACGCCGTCAAACCGTATTCGGAGAGGTATCTTCCGACACATATTTTTTCTGCGGTGGCTTCGGCATGAAAATCTAGTAATATATAAGGGGTAATTTCTTTCAGTTTTAAGATTTCATTTTTAAGTATTTCGACAGGATTATCAATCGGCGGCATAAATACTCTGCCCAGAGCGTTTATAACCGCGATTTTTTCTCCTTTTTTCTCAAATATTCTTGAGCCGAATCCCGGGGTACCTTGGGGGTAATTAATCGGACGGACAAGTTTTTCCGCACCTTCGATGTAGTTAAAAATTTCTTTTTTATCCCAGATATGATTACCTGCTGTCATACAATCAATACCGGCTTGGGATAATTCGTTGTAATTCTTTTCTGTCAGACCAAATCCGTGGGATGCGTTTTCAACATTTGCGATGATAAAATCGGGGCAATTATCGGAACTTTTTAACCCGTCGATATATTTGGCAACAGCTTTTCTTGCAATTTTACCAACCAGATCTCCAAAAAATAAAATTTTTATTTCGTTATTTGTTTCCATGTTTCTTTTTATATAGCGGGGGATAAAATCCCCCGTTTTACTATTTAGCTATTTCAACCGTTCTGAATTCTCTGACAACCGTTACTCTGATTTGTCCAGGGTAATCAAGTTCGTCTTCAATTTTCTTCGCGATATCTCTTGCGAGTTTTTGAGATGCCAAATCATCAAACATTTCTGATTCAACAATAACTCGTACTTCTCTTCCTGCTTGTACTGCAAAAGATTGTTTGATACCTTCATATCCGTTTACGATTTCTTCAATCTTTTGTAAACGTTTGATATAAATTTCTAACGTATCACGTCTTGCTCCCGGTCTGCCTGCAGATATTGCATCCGCAAGTTTAACGAGAACAGCTTCGATTGTATTTGCAGTTACGTCATCGTGGTGAGCTTCGATGGCGTGTATGATTTCTTCTTTTTCTCCGAACCTTCTTGCAAGTTCTACACCAAGCTGAATATGCGTACCTTCTTGAGTTTGGTCGACAGCTTTTCCTATATCGTGTAATAAGCCTGCACGTTTTGCAACGTAAACATTCGCTCCGAGTTCTGCTGCAAGCATGCCTGCTATGTGTCCGACTTCAAGCGAATGTTTAAGAACATTCTGTCCGTAACTTGTACGGTAATATAAACGTCCTAAGTTTTTTACAAGTTCTTTGCTTAGTCCCATAACACCCATATCAAGAGCCGCATTTTCACCTTCGTGGTAGATTTTCTTTTCTACTTCTTCACGAGATTTTTCTACGACTTCCTCGATTCTTACAGGGTGGATACGTCCGTCTTGAATTAGTTTTTCGAGTGCAATTTTTGCAATCTCACGTCTGACCGGATCAAAGCAGGATAAAACAACTGCTTCCGGAGTATCATCAATAATCAGGTCAACGCCTGTCAGAGTTTCAAGCGTTCTGATATTTCTTCCTTCACGTCCGATTATACGGCCTTTCATTTCGTCATTAGGGAGTGATACAACGGATACGGTTGATTCAACAACCTGATCCATCATACATCTTTGCATGGTTGTAGAGAGGATTTCTTTTGATTTTTCAAGTGCATCTTCTCTTATTTTTGCTTCGTTTTCCCTGATTAATTGCATCTGCTCTTGTGCCAAATCTTGCTTAAGCTGTTCTAAGAGCATATTTTTTGCATCTTCTCTTGACATGCCTGCAATTCGCTCAAGTTCAGAAATTTGTTTTTGTATTGTTTCAGCCAGATAATTTTCTTTTTGTTCAAGTTCTTCTTCTTTTTTATCCAGTTGAGATTCTTTGTCGGTTACTTCTTGAATTTTGTTTTCAAGAATATCTTCTCTTCTTGTTAATTTGTTTTCGAGATTGTTAAGTTCTCTTCTTCTTTCTCTTTCATCCTCGTTAATCTTTTCGCGTTCTGCTTGTAGTGCTTCTTTTGCCTGGATTAACGCTTCTTTTTTGATTAATTCTTCTTTTTCGGTTTGCTCTTGTTTAAGTGTTCTGGATTCCTGTGCGAGCTTGCTGTAACGTTGCTGTAGGAATACAATACCAAGTAGTAGAGCTACCGATACAATCAATAAAATGATTGACAAACCGCTCATAAGCACCTTATCCTTTTCTATTTTTTTATTTAATACACGATGGTGCGGTACATATAACCTACCGTACGTCATTCAAAATATTAATTTTAAACAATTTTCATCGCATATATCTTAAAAAAATTTATCTACTACATCTGGTTTAATCATACCATACATAAGGGGAAAATGTAAATAGTGAGGGGTAAATGTATTGTTTAGTGAAGAGTGAGGGGTAAGGGGAAAAGCGGCTAAGCAGTTAAGTAGTCAAGCGGCTAAGAATGTTATTCTGTCATTGCGAGGCGAAGCCGTGGCAATCTAAATAGATTACTTCGTCAGGGATAAATAGTGTAGTTGGATTTTTAACCTCCACATTAATTCCTCCTCGTAATGACGTATTCTGTCATTGCGAGCGATAGCGAAGCAATCTTTCTTTACAAGTGATTAAGTGACTGAGTGACTAAGATGTGAATAGTAATGACGTATTCTGTCATTGCGAACGGAGTAAAGCAATATGTTTTACAAGTGACCAGCTGCTTCGCCGAATTTCCAATTACTTCTCACTATTCAACTTTAATTATATTATTAACAATTGTTACGAAAAATAATTCTCTTGAAATTGGAACGTAAAATTTTACTTTTTATTTATAAGAAGTAAAAGAGAGAGGTCTATATCATGGCAATCCAACCTGTAAAATACAAAAACGATAGTAGCACAGCGGGCTTTGCAGAAGCCGGTGATACTATTGCAATCACCTCAAATAATGCAAATACTATCAAAAAAGACGTTGATCAGGGTAATACCGAGTCTTTGAACAATGCTCAACAAAGATGGCTGGATAAGTGGGTTGATCAGGACACTCTCGATTATTCAGATGAAGAAATGCAAAAAGTTGGCGAAAACCAGATAGATACCAAAGGTGAAGACGGCGAAGACTTGTCTGAAAAAGACCAGAAAGCAGGGTCTAATGCTGCGGTTGCTGGTGCTGCGGCTGGTGCTGTTGGTGGTGCAATTGCTGCGGCTACTGCTGCATATAAAGCACCAGTTCTTGATGGATTTTCTGATCTCGTACTTGGCGGCATCGTGACAGGGTTAGGTGTTGCAAATATTGCTTTATCTTTACCTGGCGTATTTGATTCAAATTTGGGGGAACGTGAAAATCAAACAAACAATGCTGCAGGTAATAATAGTTTACTTCAGCAATATACCGATAAAATGAATGCAGATATGGATTCAATGACAGAAGAAAGCGGAACTTATGCCGAATTATCTGAGATGCAGACACAGATAACAATGGATAGTATAACGAATGTCGGAGCATTACAAGCCGAAATGCAGGTATATCAAGCCCAAGGTAATACTGAAAAAGTTGCCGAATTAAAAGCTGAAATTGAAAAACTTCAAGGAGAATCAGAAAAAGAACTTGAAGAGCCACAGAAAAATATGGAAACAATAAAAGGCAACCTTGAACAGTATACGGGAAATAATGCCGAAGCTCAAGGTGTTGCAAGTTCCGGTTCTACTGTTTCAACATTTTTACAGGCTGGAGAACCAATGAGTAAAAAAGCAAAAGCTTGTGCAGCACTTCAAATGGTTGCATCATTAGCTTGTATTGCAACAGTAATTTATCCTAAAATATGGACTCCATTTGGTCCTGTAGATGGAGCTCCTGCTGGAATCGCTAAGATTTTATTTGTTGCAGGAGGTTTAAGTTTTGGTATTGCAGCAAATACTATGTTAAAAAATGCTGATTCAGAAGGTGCCGCTGCAGATGCCGGTGATGAAATGTCCGGTTTTGTTGCATCATTAAACGAAAATATTGAAGGTCAGGCTGGATTCACAGAAGAAGCAACAGCAGGATATTTAGAAAACGATGAAAAATCTGCTGAAACAACAGATAAAACACAAAAAGAAACAGATAAAGCAAACCAAAAACAAGGAGAGGCTTTAGCCGGACAACAAAAACCGGAAGAAGATAAACCTGAGCCTGAGGAAGAAAAACCGGTAGTCGCAGCCGGCGGCGGTGATGGCGGTGCCGGTGCAGGAGGAGCAGCCGCATAGAGGATATATTCAGCGTGGCAATCTTTTCGATAAGTGATAAAAAAACGTCATTGCGCGCGATAGCGAAGCAATCTAAATAGATTACTTCGTCGGGGTAAATATTCCAGTTGGATTTTTAACCACCACATTAACCCCTCCTCGTAATGACGTATCCTGTCATTGCAAACAAAGTGAAGCAATTTAAATAATACTATTGTATAAATCATTCCAAGATGGATTCAATGAATTAATCAAGTCAATTTTCTTTTGCCTTGAACCTGCTTTCAGTTGTTTTTCTCGAATTATTGCATTTTCAATATTATCAAATACTTCATAATAAACTAAAATTGTAAGATTATATCGTTTTGTAAATCCATCAACTAACTTGTGTTTGTGTTCATATACTCTTCGAACTAAGTTATTAGTGACTCCGATATACAGAGTAGTTTTATTATAGTTTGTCATTATGTATATATAAGATTGCTTTGTCATTTTATTCCTTTAATGACAGTACTTTTCCATACCTCTAAAGGGTAATCAATTCTTCATAAACCTTGATTGCAAATTTATCAGTCATACTGGAGATATAATCTATAATTGCCTGTTTATAATCCAGAGGGTTTTCCATATTATAAATAATTTTGTTCTTGTATTTTCTTGTGACTCGTTGTTTTGTATCAATGTTTGAATATTTGATAAGCCATTCGCAGAAACTTTTTATCAGTGTTCTATAATATGGCGCATCTTTGGCAAGCCGGCTTATTGTCATAAAACCGTCATAATAGTCTTTTAGAAAATCATATAAAGCTCTTAAAACCAGATTAGCATAATCCATAAACGGTCTGAGTCTTTTGTTCATACATATTTTTTCGTAATTGAATTTTTTTATTTGTTTCATCAATTCGTAGTTTTCGTGTGAAAAATTTAATCCGCTTTCCGGAGTCGAGTTTTCGCACAAATCTATAACAAATTTATGAATTAAATATGTTGAATTAATTTCTTTCAATTTAACTTTTTCTTTTACAATGTTTTCCGCAATTTGTCTTAATGTTGCATAATCATTTTTATCGAAAAAGTGGTATAATGTGGCATCCTGTATATCGCGTCCCAGATAAGCAAGTTTATCCGAAACCTTAACAACGCAGCCTTCATAAGTGTATGGCATGTATTGCCCTTTTTTGACATCTCTCAGGTCAACATATTCTTTTCTCGGAATTAATGATTTTTCATCGACTTCTCCGCAGTGGCTTACAATCCCATCTCTTACCGCATAAGTCAGGTTTAAATTTTCGCACCAACCCTCCTGGTTAGGCAAAGTTTCTATATCGTCAACAAAACGCAGGCTGTTGTATTCATGCCAGAACCTGCCCGGGAACCCTTCCTCCTGCATAATTTTGCGTAAAATTCTTTCACCATGGTGTCCGAAAGGTGAGTGTCCCAAATCGTGTCCAAGTGACATAGCTTCCACAAGTTCAACATTCAACCCCAAACACTTTGCAATCGATTTTGAAATTGATGCAACATAATTGACGTGTTCAATTCTTGTACAGACATGATCATTATCAGTTGCAAAAAATACCTGTGTCTTATGTTTAAGTCTGCTGTATGCGGCACAGTTTATTATTCTGTTATAATCTCGCTCAAACTCACTGCGGATATCTTCCTCGTTATGTTCAAGCTCGCCTGCACGATTAATAAATTTTTCCCAGTTAGGGTTGTCAGGTGTTGCCGCTACCTCTGAAAATAATTGTGTCTTTACATTCTGATTCATAAAATTATTATAACAATTTTTTTATTAAAATACCAGCATTGGGGACAAGTGATTAAGGGGGTAAATGTTATCCTGTCATTGCGAGCTACAGCGAAGTACTCTCAAAAGATTACTTCGTCAGGGGTAAATACTCCAGTTGGATTTTTAACTTCCACATTATAACCCTTCCTCGTAATGACGAATCCTGTCATTGCGAGGCGAAGCCGCGGCAATCTGTTTTGTATAAGTGACTGAGTGATTAAGTGACTAAGTGGTTAATGGTGAATAATGAATAGAAATACGGCTAAGTAGTTAAGCAGCTAGGCAGCTAGGCATTTCCCTCTCCTGATAGGAGAGGGATTAAGGGTGAGGTGTGAATGGAAATGCTGCTAAGTAGTCAAGTAGTTAGGCAGCTAAGCTGATTTGTGCTTCGAATATTACAATAATTTCACCTAGCTTCTTGACTTCATAGCTACTTAGCGACTTTCTTCAACGAGTAGGCGCAATATATAAATATACATTTACCCCTACCCCTTTACCCCTACCCCTAATGGACGATAATATCTCTATCTGCTTTTACAACACGTTTCATCTCATCTCTGAATTTCTCAAACTGAGCTTGGCTGCATACAATTTTCCCGCTTACTTTTTCTAAATTTTGTGGGAATTCTCTTATTGAGGAATTGTAGAGATGTTTTTTATTGTATAAAATTAAATCTCCGTTGATTTCTTTAACATCGTGTAAAAGGGTATCTTCATTTATTCCCATCATACTATAAGGTATTGTTATACCGCTTTGGGCGTTGGCAAGGTATGACGGTTTGTATGTATCTATTATAAGTTTTCCGTCTTCTGTTTGTTTTACTTTTTTATCCAGATACTTAAATAAGGTATATGTATCATCTTCTTTAACCGCTTTTTCAAATGACTTGCCCAATTCAGGACGGTGTTCTGACATTTTTTCTCCGATTAGTATTTGTTGATAAGCCTTTGGACCTTCATCAACTATGTCGGATTTACATTTTAATCCTTCTTTTTTCAAAAATTCTTTAACGTTTTCCAGCTGATTCATCGGGATTACGTTATTGTTTTCAACACCTTGAATTTGGTCGATTTTGTTCTGGTGAGAAGCCATTCCGATTAGCGGCTGCCATAAGTTATTCTTTTTATCCCTTTCAAGATAAATATAAAAGTTCCCGTCCTCTAACGCAGCTTCTGCTTTATCTACACTGGATCTTGTACACCAGTTGCGGCAGCTTAGTGTTTCAAGTTCTGAAATGTTTCTTTCTTTATTCTTAGGATCATGTTTTATTGAAGGTATTTTTACCCACACAGCATCATTATTTGATACACCTTTTTCTATAAGCAGATTATCACGTAATCGGTGGGTATACATTTCTAAAAACGATGGTGATGCACATCTGACTTTTCTTGTAATAGGCGGAATTGCTTCAAAGTCTTCAACTGTTTGTGCCAGTGCTTTTGCGTTAAAAGGCACCGGAATATGTCTGTTGTTATCTTTTAATTCGCTTGTTACCGCATGCCAGATAACAAATTTTAACGGGTTTCTTTTGCTTATATTTGATACCAGTTTCGGAAATTCTTTGGCGCTTTCATCTTTTTCAGGGTTTTCTAAGAATTTCTTCCAGCTGTCTAATCTGCTTTGTCTGGCTTCATTGATTTTGTTTATTGAAAACTCTCTAATATCTTGCGGAACATAAGATTTCCATTTGATTTTGTTTACGTTGCTTAACGTATATGAAGTATAAACGCCATTATTTTTGAATAAACCGTCGATGCCTTTTGAAATATTATTCGCGGATAACATGCTGCCATCAACTCCATATTTCTTTTGTTTACTCAAAACATCCGCAGCAAGATATTGGAATACTGTTTTGTATTCAGATGCTTGAGACATACCTCTAAAACAAATTGTGTCTTGTTTTAGAGGTGTTAAGTTCGGGTAGTAGTTTTTATGTTCAAAATTGTTTTGTTTAGTATTAATTATCGCAGGGCGGAATAAATTTATGCTGCTAAGCATCGTGTAAAACCTTTCTTCCTTAAAAAAGTAAGTGCTATCGCTATTTTAATTCCCCTGAATAAAAAAATTTGCTAGTTATTTTACATTTTTTAATAAAAAAAACTGACCCGAAGGTCAGTTTTTTAAGCTATTTCTGCAGCTTCTTTTGCAGGCTCCGCCTCTTTCTTATTTTTCTCTTTTTTCGGAAGCGGTATAAGTTCTGCATGGTCTGCTTTGTTATTACGTGTTTCTACCATCTCTTTGGTAATGATAAATTTATCAATATCATTCTTAGATGGAATATCATACATAATATCAAGCATTAATTCTTCAACAATAGAGCGCAGCGCTCTTGCTCCGGTTTTACGTTTGATTGCTTCTTTGGCAATCAAATCGATTGCATCAGGTTCAAATTCCAAATCAACCCCGTCCATTTTAAGTAGACATTGATACTGTTTAAGAATAGCATTCTTAGGCTCTGTCAATATCATCTTCAAGGTATCTTCATCCAGTGCATCAAGCACCGCATAAATAGGAATACGACCGATGAATTCCGGAATCAAACCGAATTTGAGTAAGTCTTCCGGCTGCAGTTTCTTAAGCATTCTTGCTGCTTCTTGTTCTTTTTCTGCTCTTGTTCCGGCGCCTTTCGCTCCAAATCCGATAGATGAACCGTCTTTTACGCGTCGGCTTACAATCTTATCCAAATCAACAAACGCACCGCCTACGATAAACAAAATATTGCTTGTATCAATTTGAATGAATTCCTGATGAGGGTGTTTTCTGCCGCCTTGAGGAGGTACGTTTGCAACGGTTCCTTCAATCATTTTTAACAATGCTTGTTGAACCCCTTCACCTGAAACATCTCTTGTAATAGATGTGTTTTCAGATTTTCTTGCAATTTTATCGATTTCATCGATATAGATAATCCCTCTTTCTGCCTTTGCAGAATCAAAATCAGCGTTTTGATATAAACGCAGAAGAATGTTTTCTACGTCATCGCCGACATAACCTGCTTCGGTTAATGTCGTTGCATCCGCAACGGCGAAAGGTACATCCAAATATTTAGCAAGAGTTTGTGCTAATAAAGTTTTACCGGATCCTGTCGGACCAACTAATAAAATATTAGATTTTTGAATCTCAACATCAGATTTATCCTTGTTGTGCTCTAATCTCTTATAGTGGTTATATACGGCAACTGATAATACTTTTTTCGCATCATCCTGACCTACAATATGCTCATCAAGATAAGCCTTAATTTCGTGCGGCTTCGGTACAGATTTTAATTCGTCTTCAATAGAGCGTTCACCTGCTTCTGCATCTTTTTCTTTGTTTTCGAAGAATTCTTCATCAAGAATTTCGTTACAAAGTTCAACGCATTCATCACAGATGTAAACTTCAGGACCGGCGATTAATTTTTTTACCTGATCCTGTGTCTTTCCACAGAATGAACATTTTAATCTGCTATCGCTCGACATAGTTTTCTCCTATTGTACGTCTTTAGTAATAACTTTATCAATCATACCATACTCAAGAGCTTCTTCCGGAGTCATAATATAATCTCTGTCTGTATCTTTTTCGATTTTGCTCAAAGGCTGTCCTGTATTAGATGACAAAATTTCATTCAATGATTTTTTGATTCTGATAATTTCAGCTGCCTGAATTTCAATATCGGTAGCTTGACCTTGAGCGCCGCCTAACGGTTGGTGAATCAATACTCTTGAATGAGGTAATGCCATTCTCTTACCTTTAGCACCTGATGATAACAAGAATGCACCCATTGATGCCGCTTGACCTAAACAGATTGTACATACATCTGCTCTGATGTGCTGCATTGTATCATAAATAGCAAAACCTGCAGTTACGCTTCCGCCAGGGCTATTGATGTATAACATAATATCTTTTTCAGGGTTTTCACTGTCCAATAACAACATTTGTGCAACGATTAAGTTTGCTACCATGTCATCTACTGGGGTACCCAAAAAGATGATTCTTTCTCTTAATAATCTTGAAAAGATATCAAAAGAGCGCTCACCTCTGCTTGATTGTTCAATTACTACCGGTACAAAACTCATAGTATTTTCCTTTCTTTTTTATATTATACATCTATTTTTTTGCTTTAACAAAATTAACTTTGTTGTTTTCTGATAAGAACTTCATAACTTTTTCGTTCAACACTTGTTGTGACAAGCTGTTTAGCATGCCAGGATTTTTGAACATGTATTTTGTAAATGTTTCTCTATCCATTTGGTACATGCCGGCTAATGTTTCCATTTTTTCGTCAAAGTCAGCAGGTTCTACTTTAAGGTTTTCTAAAGATGCAATTTTGTCAATTACTAATGAGTTTTTGATTCTAAATTTAGCATCTTCTCTAATTTTTTCCATTATGTTGTCAAGCCCTTGAGTGTCTACAGCCTGTTCCCAGGTGAAGCCTTGAGCCGTAAGTTTTTGTTTGTATTCTTCTAACAAAGAGTTTGATTCTCTTTCTATCATTGAATCGCTGATTTCAACTTCCGCATTTTCAATTACTTTTTCAAAGATTGCTTTGTCTGCGTTTTGTTTGTTTGTTGTTTCTTCTTGTTTGTCCAAGTAGCTCTTGATATCAGCTTTCAAGTCGTCAACAGTTTTGAACGGACCTACTTTTTGTGCAAATTCATCGTTCAGCTCCGGTAAAACTTTTGTCTTGATTTCGTTAATCTTACATTTGAAAGTTGCAGGCTGACCCGCTAATTTCTTTTCGTGATAAGTTTCCGGGAATGTTACATTGATTTCAAACTCTTCGCCGAGTTTTCTGTCAACTAACTGTTCCGCAAACCCAGGAATGAAACTTGAATGTGCTAAATCTAACGTATAGTTTTTAGCATCTCCGTGTTCAATTTTTTCTCCGTTTGAGTAGCCGTCAAAATCAAATACAATTATATCGTCTGATTTGGTTGGTCTGTCTACAACCAATTCAAGTTTTGCTGACTGCATAAGAAGGTTTTCTAGCGATTTGTCAAACGCATCTTTTTCTTGTTTGAATTCTTCAACATCAACAGTCATATCCTTGTATGTTTCAAGTTTAACTTCCGGTCTTAATTCTATTTTTGCTGATAATTTGATATCTTTGCCTACTTCAAATTCGTATTTTTCAACAGTCGGCTGAGATATTACATCCAGCTTGTTTTCGCTTATTACGTTTCTGAATACTTCAGGTAATAATATTTCTAATGCTTCGTTTTTAATTCTGTCAACACCAACGTTTCTCTCTATAATATTTCTTGGTGCTTTACCTTTTCTGAATCCAGGTATATTTACATAATTTGCATATCTTTTTACTGCTTTGTTATAAGCATCTACTCCATCTTTTGCCGGTATTTCTATTTCGACTTTTGCTATATTGTTTGATTCTTTTTCTAAATCTACTTTCATTTTTGTTCCCTTATTGTCTATATATTAAACCATTCTAAGGTTAGCGCAAACAAACTTTTAGTGCAAGTGGTGATACGCACGCAGAGATGTTACGTTTTTACGTTTAACTTTTTGTTTGACTTTTATTTAATAGATTACTGTGCTAACGCTTGCAATGACATAATAATATTTGCCCCCTTAGTCACTTAGTCACTTTTTTAATCAATAAAACACCTTTCTCTCTCCACTTGCCATATTGTATTTTTAGTGTATAATTTGAAAGTCGACAATTAGGGAATGGAGGTCAGCTTTTTAGCTGAATAATAAAAATATATGACTATACAGGAATGGTTTGATAAAAGAAAAGAGGCTCAAATCGAACGCAGAGCAAGAGAAGCAAGAATGGAGGCCGAAACGGTTCCGGGGCTTTGGGTTAAATGCGTTCACTGTGAAGCTCAGCTTACCAAAAAAGAACTTGAAGAAAATATGATGGTATGTCCTCTGTGTGAATACCATTTCAGAATAAATGCAACAACAAGAATTGCACAATTATTTGATAAAGATTCTTTCCAAGAGTTAAACAAGAACATATTACCGACAGATCCTTTGGATTTTGTTGATACAATACCTTACAAAGACAGATTGGAGCAGGCTCATAAGAAAACTAATCTTGATGAAGCGGTTATTACCGGTATCGGAACGATTGAAGGTCATAAAGTGGCAGCTGCCATAATGGACTTTGATTTTATGGGCGGTTCTATGGGTAGTGTTGTAGGGGAAAAAGTTACCCGTATTATTGAGGAAGCTATTAAACAAAAACTTCCTGTTATTGCAATCACCTCATCAGGCGGTGCAAGAATGCAGGAAAGCGCTCTTTCTCTTATGCAAATGGCCAAAACCTCTTGTGCTTTAGCAAGATTGGATGAGGCCGGATTGTTGTATATCAACGTCTTAACTGAACCGACATTTGGAGGTATAACCGCAAGCTTTGGTACTCTCGGCGATATTATTATTGCAGAACAAGGCGCCAGAATTGGTTTTGCAGGTAGAAGGGTTATTGAACAAACTATTCGTCAAAAACTTCCTTCCGATTTCCAAACCGCAGAATATCTTCTGAAATACGGTCAGGTTGATATGGTATTTAAACGTTCGGAATTAAGAGATAAGTTATCAAGAATATTAGAAATGCACGGAGTGTAATCAAATATGACAGTACTGGAATTTGAAAAACCTTTAGTAGAAATTGAAAACAAAATAAAAGAACTGAAAAAAATAAGTGCGGAGTCAGGCATGGACTTAGATAAAGAAATTGAAACATTTGAACAACAGGCAAATGATTATAAAAAAGAGTTATATTCCAATTTGAAACCGTCGCAAAAACTTCAAATTGCCAGACATCAAGAGCGTCCTAATTTTCTTGATTATACAAAATTAATTTGCGATGATTTTGTCGAAATGCACGGGGATAGAACCGGCATGGACGATAGAGCAATTATCGGCGGTTTGGCAAATATCGGCGGACACAAGGTTATGCTTGTCGGAACCCAAAAAGGTAAATCAACAAAAGAAAACCTTGAGTACAACTTCGGTATGCCGCAGCCGCAAGGCTACAGAAAAGCATTAAGACTTTTCTATCACGCAAACAAATTCAATATGCCTATAGTTACTCTTATTGATACTCCGGGGGCATATCCCGGAATCAGTGCGGAAGAAACAGGTCAAGGTATTGCGATAGCGGTGAATCTCCGCGAGATGGCAAAGCTTCATGTTCCGATTATTGCTATTATAACTGGTGAAGGCTGCAGCGGCGGAGCTTTGGGGTTAGGTGTCGCAAACAAAGTGCTTATGCTTGAACACGCATATTATACCGTAATTTCACCGGAGGGTTGTGCTTCAATCCTTTGGCGTGATGCAGCAAAATATGCTGATGCTGCAGAAGCTCTTAAAATTACTGCCGATGATTTGATTAAACTAAACGTTATTGACGGGATTATCAAAGAACCGGTAGGCGGTGCTCATACAAATTATGATGAAATGGGTCAAAATATGAAACAGGCAATTCTTGAAAATCTTGATGTATTATCCGGCATGACAAAAGAAGAATTGCGTAACCAAAGATATGACCATTTCAGAGTTTTGGGCGCGTTCAGAGAAGGTTAATTAATGAATACATATTTTGAACTTCATATATCAATCAATCCAAAAATAGAGGATGAAGTATCTTCTATTTGTTTTGAACGTTTGAATTGTGAAGGTGTTGTTCTGGCTGAAGAAAAATATAAAGATTTAGAGATGATATCTACGACGGAAGGTACTTTAAAAGTATTTTTAACCGAGAATAGCGTAAAAGATATCGATGAAATCAAGTCTGTTCTGAAAGAGGAGCGCGAGTTTTTAAAATCTCAAGGTCTGTCCGATGATGATTTGGGAAGCTGGGAAATCTCGTTTGAAGAAAAAGAAAACGAGGATTGGTCAAAAAAATGGAAAGAAAACTGGGATGTAACTCATATCTCGGATAATGTAGTTATTGTTCCGTCCTGGCTTGAATATACTCCGAAAAGGAATGAAATTGTAATCTCTCTTGACCCTGGTCATGCATTTGGGACAGGGACACACCAGACAACACAATTGTGCGTAAAAGCTATGGAGGAATATCCCGGCTTTAAATCTGTTGCGGATATTGGGACCGGTTCAGGTATTCTGGCAATCATTGCTAAAAAAATGGGGGCTGATTATGTTTACGGCTGTGATAATGACCCTGATGTTATAGATGTAGCGAAAGAAAATGCTCAGAAGAACGGTGTGGAATGTAAGTTTGAATATAATACAGCAGACAAAGTAGATGACAAGTTTGATTTTGTATGTGCAAATATTCTGCATAACGTTTTGTATGAGATTATGCCTGATTTGAAACGTTTGATGAATGATAACGGGAAAATGGTTTTGTCAGGGATTCTGGATGAGAAAAAAGATGTTGTACTACAGGCGATTGAAGAGAATAATCTTAAAATATTAAAGACAAACCGTCAGGATCAGTGGGTTTCTTTTGTTGTGGAGGGTAAATAGTATATACCTTTCTTAGTGATAATCCGCAATATAAACATCTTCGGCATAACCGTCTTGAAATTTAAATACAATTCGGTATTGGTCATTTATCCGAATTGAGCAATAATTTTTTAAATCACCTTTTAAGTGTTCAAATCTGTTTGCCGGCGATTGGAAAATGTGTTCACTTTTTCCTTGTTTCAATTTATTTATCATTCCAAATCATTTATTTTATATGCAAAATAACCTTCATAGTTATAGCTTGCATCAATTCCTTTCATATAAACATCCCTGTTATCAATTTCGGTTGTAAGCGCTTGTTTCAGAAGTTCTCTGATTTCTACGTCTTTAATCGGGCTGCGCTCCATTGCAAGCAGATAATCTTCTTTGTCAACTTTACTCCAGTCGACAACTTTATTAATTTCTTTTTTTAGTATCAAATCGAGCCAAATACGTGTACTGCGCCCGTTACCTTCTCTGAACGGGTGTGCCGCATTCATTTCAACGTATTTTTTTATGATTTCTTCATACGTTGATTGGGGCATTTTATCAATATGTTCTAATGCTTGTTTTAGGTACATAACCGGAGCAAACCTGAAATTTCCTTTTGCAATATTAACATTCCTGATTTCTCCTGCAAATTCATAAATTTCATCAAACAGGTATTTGTGAATTTTTGATAATGATTCAAAAGTTCCGGCTTCAAGAGAGTTAAGAATACCTTTTTCAAATAGCTCAAGGGCTTTTTTCTTGCTTATCTTTTCTTCTTGTCGGGCAAGTTCTGCTGAATCCGTAATTCCAAGTTTGTTTTCTAAAACCATATAGTACCTTTTTTAATCAATTATATCATAAATTATCCTATTAATTTTCATCACTAATGTTTTAATGATGGTTTCACTTTACTCCTCACAATTTACACTTTACTAATTAAAATGTAACGAAATATTAAAACGAATTTGCAACGGCTGAAAACGAGTTATAATGCCCGATATGATGTGATATGATGTGACGGGACGGGGCAAATTTATTATAATTTCGGGTTTTAATATAGATGTGAGTAAGGTTACTTATAAAAGAAAGGCATTTTATGACATCTGTTCAATCTTCAAATGTTAATGCGTATAATCAAATGCAAACCCCTCAAACACAGCCGAAGGCTGCGGAAACGGTAAAATCTTCGCATAAGCCGATGAGTACAACCGCAAAGGTTTTGATAGGTGCGGGTGCATTGGCGGCGGTTGCAATTGCAGGGATTGCGATAAAGAATAAATCTGCTTCCAAGAATATTGTCAAAGATTTGCATGCGGAATTAAGAGCATTGATTGGTGAAGGCAAGTTAGAAATGGAGCGTGTAACCAATCGCGGCAACACAATAGAAGAAACCATCAAAAATGCTGATATAAAAGGTTTGGATATAAAACCTCATACCTATGACGTATCAAAAGAAAGTCCTATAATTGCAGTATATCGTTCTTTCGGTGGTTATAAAGATGGGTTTGCCTGCCGTGAAGGAGAAGGTTGTATTAAAGCTTTATCATCAAATACTGGAAAATCTCCTGAGTTGGATATGATGTCTAGTGTTATTAGTGATAGCTGCAAGTGGAGACAAAATGCAGAATACGTTAATATAGGAAATACAGGTGCTTCTATTGCAAAAGGGGTACACTCTTTTAATGGTCAAAAAAGAGCGATAGTTCGTTTGGACTTAGGTACTGATACCAGATATTCTATTTTCCTTCTATCTCCAAATAGTAAATTTACTCCGGTTCAACAAGATTTATTAAAATTCATTGATAATCCTGAAAAATTAAAACCTGATGTATTCCATCAATTAACGGAATGTAATGCTGACAATCTCTTAAGACATGGTAAAAATTGGTCTACGGAATATGCTAGTTGCCGAGGTAAAGCTCAGAAATATGCAAACTGGGATTATGATTTGGCTCTTTCTGTAATCCAATCTATGGCAAAGTAAGAATTATCTAATATTAATTACAAAAGACAGGTTGATATTTTATTCAATCTGTTTTTTGTTTATATTGATCTTATGGAATACAAAACAAACGTAATGCGAGCGTTAGATAAGCTCAAGATAAAATACAATCATTATTCTTACGCAGATACTGATGCGGTATCAGGAGTTGAGGTTGCAGCTGTATTAGGGCAAAATCCCGATAGGGTATTTAAGACTCTTGTAACCGTCGGAAAATCAAAACAGATTTATGTTTTTATGATTCCTGTTGCAGAAGAATTAGACTTGAAAAAAGCGGCACATTCCGTTAATGAAAAATCTGTAGAGCTGCTGAAATCCAAGGATTTGCTGCATACTGTCGGGTATATCCACGGCGGATGTTCTCCTATCGGAATGAAAAAGAGTTTTCCGACAACAATTCACATATCAGCGCAGAGTTTTGAAACTATAATATTCAGCGCCGGTAAAATAGGCTACCAGATTGAACTTTCGCTTGATGAACTTAGAAAAGTTATAAAATTTAATCTGGCGGATATTATTGCGTAATAAAAAGTTACAAATAGGCAAAAAATATTGGTTTTGTGCTTTATTCAAATATGATTAGCATAAAAAATATAAACTCTCTTCAACTAAATTTCAAAGGGTATCAAGAAAAAAAAGAACCGTCAAAAGGGTATTCTTATGATTCTGACTATGTTTCATCTTCAGAAGCGATGACTTCTTACGGGAAAGCTCTTGTCACAAGTAAATCGGATACTGAAGACTTCAACAGTATTTCTGAAAGAATATATAATACCAAAGATGATGAGATTATATCTCTAAAAGATGCCGTTGACGAATTCAAATGTGTAAATACAACAGATAAAAAGAAAACAGATTATATTTTAAGCTGTACGTTTGAGAATGAAAAATCTGATGTAGTAATAAATAAAAAAGCGTTATTACTTACTAAACAAGCATTGTTATTTAATGCTAAGATTCCAAAAATGGAAGATGTAATGAGAACGTGTCTTGATGATGATTCAAAATCTTTTAATTCCAAGAAGTTTGAATCTCTGTTTGATTACAAAGGGCGCTTGCGTATTTCGGCAAAATTAAAACCTCGTCCGCAGAATACGGCGAAGGATATAAGAAACGCTAAAGCAGCAAGGCGTTTACAAATAGAGAATGCAGTTGCCGGAGATACTCCTTCAAAAACAGAAAATGTTGATTTTAAAGAACAGGACTTCTTTATTTCTTTGGATGATAAGAAAAAAGAAATGATGGCGGATATTGATAAAATCAGAGAAAATTCCGATGAAATGCCTGATGATTTATATAACGGAATGAAAACAGCATTAAAAAACGATGATTTTAATTTAAGAAAAGTGTATAAAGATTATTATTCGCTTCTGAATGATTGTAAAACGATAGATGAGGTTAAACAATTTTATCCTGAATTAGAGTATCCTCAAGAAAAACCTCAGTATGACAAATCACGTTCAAAGGATTATTTGGATAATCGTCTTGCTAACGAAGATTTTGATAAGATTGTAATTTCTGTTTTAAAGAATAACTATGTTGATATGAAGCCTAAAACAGGTTTTTATGTCAATTTAGAAAATTCGCGTCCTACAACTCTTACGAGTTTAGAAAGAGCGGGATTCAAATTCAGCGCTCCGTCTTATGAGATTCAATCTGTTTTAAATAAAGGCGATGAAATAGTTTCTAAGTTTGAAAACCTTCCGGAACTTGATGACGAACAAATAAAGAAAATTGCGAATAAACGTGCAATAAATAAAAGTAAAGTTTGGGCTGATTATTCGGAAATGACAAGTAAAAACTGGCTTCCTGTCAGATTAATAAAATATAAACGTCTGGATAACGTAAACAGTCCTTATTCTACGGATAAGATGGTTAATACTTATATTTCTTATCTTTATATGAATGATAAGAATAAATCTTATCCTGCTAATCCTCTTGAGAAATTTGATGATAAAAACTATCTTTCCCGTGATATGAAAAAAATAATAAACGGTACATATTGGGCAAGGTATAAAAAATACGATGAAAAAATAAAGGATTCCGCAGATTTTCAACAGTTCAAGTCCCGGTTTGATACAAAGGCTATGGGTAAATCATTTGAACATTTGGAGGATAATTATACAAATACATTTTTCAGAAAATACTGGACAAAAGAAAGAGTTGACAGCTTAAAAAATGAATTGCAGCCAGCGTATGATATGATTTACGAAAAAATAGCGTTGAAAGAACAAATTCAGCCGAAACAGGTTACTGATAAAGATGTCAGAGAATTAATCGATACTGTAATTCCTTCGAATGCTGACAAGGTATCTGATGAGGATATGGCTAAATTTAAGTATTTAACCTCCGGTATAAAAAATAACGATTTAAAAGAACGCTGCCAAAGCTGTATTTCAACTTCGGAAATAGTTGATAAGGCTTATTTTGATTCTGTCAATAAAATTATCCAAAAATCCTCTGATGAAAACGGTATAGATGAAGATAAAGCAATAATGCTAATTAATTTACATGATAAGTATTTAAACAAAATTTTGAATTCCGATGAGGAGCAATCCGAAGATGAGTTTGTAGCAAATGAATTATCTGAGTATAAAACCGGTGACGATTATGATTATAAACGGGCATATTCGGATACAAAGTCAGAATTACAGTATTTTAATTCTGCAGAAAGACTTCAAACCAAAGGCGAGGATGAATTTAGTTCTATTATTGCCGACAGGTTTGTATTTTCGGATAAGCCGGATTATGACAGCGCAAATACTGTTATCGGGTATTATGAATCAATTCCTGAAACATTCCGACCGAAGTATCTTTCCGGCTTGAAGGGTATGACTAAAGTTCGTGATGATGTCTTTGTTAATGAAGCTGCAAGGATGCATGACAAAATAACCTCATGGAACTTTGATAATGATGAAGTTTTGGTGATGGATAAAGATAAAATTCCTCAAAAGGTTGTTATCACGGCGAAAGCAAAACAAGAACTTTACGATGCGGTCGGTGATAATATGGTTCTTTTTGATAAGTATTTAAATAAATTTTTCTCAGCCGCTCAAAACAGAACCGGCGATAAAAAAGGTCAGGGAATAAAGACAGTTGTCGGTAATGATTATGATGCCGAGTTAAAGATAGTAGGTGACGGCGGCAGATTCCGTATGTATACAAGGCCGGTAACCCTGGATGATATGGAAAAATATAATACGGGCGACGGAATTAATGTAAAATATATTTTTGATACTTGTGATGGTCATTTATAATTTTAGTGATATTATTACATGGTAAAAATATGGAGAATTTACTATGGATAATCAAACTGCAATAATAATTCCTGCAAGATATGAATCAAGCCGTTTAAGAGGAAAACCTCTTATAGAAGTCGGCGGAAAACCGATTATACAATGGGTATTTGAGAAAGCCGTAAAGGCACAGCTTGCAGATAGAGTAATTATTGCAACTGATAATGAACAGATATATGAAACTTCATTAATGTTTGGCGCAGAGGCTGAAATGACTCTTGATACACATAATAGCGGCAGCGACAGGATTGCGGAGGTTGCGGAAAGACACCCTGAAATAAGTTATATTATTAACCTTCAAGGTGATGAGCCGTTGATTAATCCGGATACAATAGATATTGTTATCAGACTTTTGAAAGAAGATTCAAATGCGGATATTTCAACATTGGTTCATGAAATAACAGATGAAAAGGATATAATGGATCCGAATTTGGTCAAGTGCGTATTTGATAATAACGGTTATGCAATGTATTTTTCACGTTCAAAAATTCCGTTTGAAAGAAATACGGGTCATGCGAAATTCTATGGACATTTAGGCATTTATGGATATAAACGTGATGCGTTATTCAGAATGACAGGTGCAAACCAATCATCATTGGAGCTTGCAGAGAGCTTAGAACAGTTAAGGGCGTTGCAGATGGGTATGAAAATAAAAGTTTCCGTAGTCGAGGACAGCCCTATAGGTATTGATACTATTGAAGATTTGAACAATTTTAAAAACAGAATAATGGCAAGTCAGTTATAAAAATTAATCCCAAAAAGTGCTTGCAATTTTTGCTCAAATCAATTAATATAAGTTTATATTTATTTAAAAAACTACACGAAAGTAAATATTTTGTAACATATAATCATAAGGATGGTTTATAATGACTGACAAGGAAGAATTACAAGATTCTCAACACGAATCCGGATCAGCACAAAAAATATTGGTAGCAGATGATGAAGCCAGTATTAGAAGAATTCTGGAAACTCGTTTAAAAATGGTTGGCTACGATGTTGTAGTCGCAGAAGACGGAGAAGAAGCCGTAGAAGTTTTCAATAAAACAAATCCGGATTTGGTTGTTTTAGACGTAATGATGCCTAAAATGGATGGTTACGGTGTAACAAGAGAAATAAGAAGAACATCTGATGTTCCGATTATTATATTAACAGCACTTGGTGATGTTTCAGAAAGAATCACCGGTTTAGAATTGGGTGCAGATGATTATGTAATTAAGCCGTTCAGTCCAAAAGAATTAGAAGCAAGGGTTAAGGCTGTATTGAGAAGAACAACAAATAAAGAAGTAGTTGTTCCGACTGGCGGTAAGGCTGTCGCTAAAAACGTTATTACAACAGGAAGTATCAAAATTGATACAGCAAGACGTCAAGTATACAGAAAGAATGAAAGAATTCGTTTAACAGGTATGGAATTCAGTTTGTTGGAATTATTGGTAAACAATTCCGGACAAGCATATTCAAGAAACGAAATCTTGCAGCATGTATGGTCATACCCTGCAGACCATAGAATTGATACAAGGGTTGTAGACGTTCATATTTCCAGATTACGTTCTAAGTTGGAAACAGACCCTACAAATCCGGAATTAATTCTTACTGCTCGCGGTATCGGATATATGTTCCAACGTATTAACTAGGGCAAGGTTTTTGATATAAGTTTTAAAAGAGGTTAAATTTATTTAACCTCTTTTTTAATAAATACTTGTAGAAAAAATTTGATTTGTTATAATAATTTTTGTGAAATGTGGCGGGTGTCGTCAAACGATAATTTTTCGTGATGAGCTTGCCGAATCACAGAAAAATATCGTCCTGAACTTGTTTCAGTATCTTCCCAAAATTTAAATAAACAAATATGGCGGGTGTCGTCAAGTGGTTAAGACCTCGGATTGTGGTTCCGATATTCGTGGGTTCGAATCCCATCTCCCGCCCCATTTTTAAGACTCCATCAGGAGTCTTTTTTAATGGAATATGAACCCGAATTTTTATCTTGAAAATGTATTGACATAATCAAGTAGCAGATTTATAATAATATTATTATGAGAGATTGTCCAAATAAAAACTGGGGTGGCAGGCGTGATAATGCAGGCAGAAAACGCACCTGTACAAAGAAGGTTTCCTTTAATCGGCGAATTAACGAAAATATTTTGAATATTTTACGCGAGTTTGCACAATCTCATAATATGACTGAAACAGAAGCTTTAGAAAGTGCTATTTTATTACAATCAAATATTGATAAGCAGAAAGGAAATAAAACTATGAAAATTGTAATCCCGACAGAAGATGAAAAATTATGTTCACATTTCGGTCATTGTGAATCTTTCACGTTTGTAGACGTTAATCCTGAAACAAAAGAAATCTTGAATATTGAAACAAAGGTTCCTGAAGAAGGTATTAGCTGTCAGAGTGCAAGCTGGATATCAGAGCAAGGTGCAAATATTATTTTGGCAGGCGGTATGGGCGGTCGACCTTTGAATATATTTAGTCAAAACGGTGTAACTGTTGTGTCCGGTTGTCCTGAGCTTCCGATAAAAGAGCTTGTTGCTCAGTATTTAGACTCCTCTCTTATAACCGGAGAAAATAGCTGCGGCGGAGAACACAGCCATTGCGGCGGTCATCATCATGAGCACCATCATTGCCATCACCATGGTTAATAGAAAGCGGGTTTCAAACCCGCTTTTTTAATATTTTGTAATAAAATCTAAATTTTTATTATTTTATGCCGTATTACTCCATGTGTATAAGGAGTAATTTATGTCTTTTGAGATTGACAAGAATAAACGTGTAGAAAATTCTAATTTAAATAAAGATACAAAATCATCCGAAGATGTAAAAAATGCTACTGATAAAAAAATTAATCAGTATTTTAATTCAAAAGATGATATTGTAAGTGCTGATGATTTTGATGAAATTCATCGTAGTTTTAAATCTTTCAATTCTGTTTTCGAAACTTATAAAGGTCAAAAATGGGACTTAGATATTAAGTCAGAATTTGATACGGCATTTCAAAAGGATATAACTCCTGATTTAACTGAGCCTGTAGATGCTCTGCGGGTTGAAAAGCCGGTTATAGATTTTCATCTAAATAAAAAAGTGGATTTAAGCAGTAAGTTCCCTAAAGCAAAAGTTACTAAGAATACTAATATTACAACTAAATTTGATGGTACCGCAGAGGATTTAAATAAGTATTTGGCGGATACACCTTTAAAAGGCCTTGGACAGCATTTTATAGATGTACAAGAAAAATACGGAGTGAATGCACTTTTCTTAATGGGTATAATAAAAACTGAATCCGGTTATGGTAATGCACCTGCAAAAGGAACAAAATATAATCTTGCTGGTTTAAAACGTGCAAAAAAATACGGCGGAGGATACCAAAAACCTAAAAGTTTTGCTGAAAGTGTTGAAGCGTTAGGCTCAACTATTAAGCGTTTGTATATTAAATCCGGTAAAATTACCCCAGATAAAGTCCAACGGGGCGGATATTGTCCTGGAAATCCTGAATGGACAAAGAAAGTTATTGAAGAGTGGAATAATATAAATGATAGTATTGCTTTCTATGATAAATAAGACAGTCGGCTGATAGTTATATTTTGCTTAATGTGCTAAGCTTCAATTGTTTATTTTTTTTGAGGTCGTTTGTATGATTTATTATATTGATGATGAAGAGAGAAAATTGGCAGAAGAAGAAATGATAATTAATGCTTTTTATTCATTGACGGCTGATTGTAAGAGTAATTTATTTTTTGATGGTTCTTTTAATCTAGATAATCTTTTTGAAGAAAAAGATTAATATAAAATTTATAATATTGACAAATTATACTTGTTTCAGTGATAATAAGTTTTCGAATGTTATAAGGAGAAAATTTATGGAGCAAGATAAGAATAAATCTAACCATCAGCCTCATGAGCACCATCATTCTCATATTGAGGTTATTTCTTCAATTATTTTTGTTGTTCTGGTTGTTGTCGGTATGTATTTTCTATCCGTTCATTTAAATTAATTTTTGATGTCTGGGTTTAAAGTCTGAATACTTTTCAGGAGCGTTTGTATTACGTTTAAAATAGTGTCAAATATTCATTTTTACTCTGTTTGATATATTTTTCTTGTCTTTTTATTTTTACAATAGTACAATGTAGTGGAGTTTGTCACAATAAAGTGGTGTTATATTGTGACTTTCAGAACGATTAAAGGATAAAGGAGCCAGTATGACTACAGAACGCGAGTCCCATATCAATTTTAAAAAAATTGATGAGATTATGGCATCTTATGATTATAAGAAGTCTAATCTGATAGCAATCTTGCAGCAGGTGCAAGAATTGTATACATATCTTCCTGAGGATGCAATGACATTTATCGGAACCAGGATAGAAGGTTTATCTCCTGCAACTGTTTATGGTGTTGCAACATTTTATGCACAGTTTTCACTTGAACCAAAAGGGAAATACAAAATCAAGGTTTGTGACGGAACAGCTTGTCACGTAAGAGGTTCAATGAGTGTGTTGAATGCAGTTAAAACAAAATTAGGTGTTGGAGAAAAGAGAATGACAACCGAAGACGGTTTGTTCTCTCTTGAAATAGTAAGTTGTTTGGGAGCTTGCGGTCTTGCTCCAGTAGTTGTAATCAATGACAAAGTATATCCGCAAATGACTTCGGATGCCATTGGCATTATCATTGATACAATCATCAAGGAGGAAACAAAATAATGGTTATAGAATTAACAAAAGATATATACAAAGAGCAAGAACGTGTAAAACAAGAGATAGCGCAACAAGGCTTGAGAGTTCTTGTATGTACTGGTACGGGCTGTATTGCAAACGGATCTTTGAATGTTATAGAAAAATTTAAAGAGCTTGGAGTTAATGTTTCTGCTCTTACAAATTACGACAAAATGACACTGGTTCCGACAGGGTGCCATGGTTTTTGTGAACAAGGGGTTCTTGTTATAATTCCGGAGCTTCATACTGCTTATGTAAAGGTTAAAGTAGAAGATGTAGAAGAGATTTATAACAGTCACATTGTTGGAGGAAAACCGGTAGAAAGACTTTTATATGTTGATCCGAAAACCGGTGAACACGTACACAAAAGTGAAGAAATTAACTTTTATGCAAAACAGGTAAGAACTGCATTGGAAAATTGCGGACATATCAATGCAGAATGTCTTGATGAGGCGATTTCGGTTCATGCTTATGAAGCATTATCAAATATATTGAAGGAAAATAATCCGGATAAGGTTATAGAAGAAGTTGAAAAATCCGGCTTAAGAGGCAGAGGCGGTGCAGGATTCTCTACAGGCTTAAAATGGAAGTTTACTGCTGCAAATAAGGGCGGAAAATCTTATGTAGTATGTAACGGTGACGAAGGCGACCCGGGTGCATTCATGGATAGAAGTGTTATGGAGGGTGACCCGCATAAACTTCTTGAAGGTATGGCAATTGCTGGTTTTGCAGTTGGCGCTGATGAAGCTTATATCTATGTAAGAGCAGAGTATCCGCTCGCTATCAAGCGTTTAAGAATTGCTATAGAACAGGCTGAAAAAGCAGGTTTCTTAGGCCAAAATATTATGGGTTCCGGATTCAATTTTACAATCCATATCAAAGAAGGTGCCGGCGCATTTGTTTGCGGTGAAGAATCTGCACTTATTGCATCAATAGAGGGTGAACGCGGTATGCCAAGACCAAAACCGCCATTCCCTGCAAATAAAGGTTTGTTTGGCAGACCTACATTGATTAATAACGTAGAAACTTTAGCAAACATTCCTGTAATAATGAGAAAAGGTGCTGATTGGTTTTCTAAAATGGGAACAGAGAAATCAAAAGGTACCAAGACTTTTGCTCTTACAGGTGAAGTTAATAACACAGGTCTTATAGAAGTTCCGATGGGAACAACTTTGAGAGAAATTATTTTTGATATCGGGGGTGGTATTAGAGGCGGTAAAAAATTCAAAGCCGCACAAATCGGCGGTCCTTCAGGCGGGTGTTTAACCGAAGAACACCTTGATTTGCCGATGGATTATGACAGCTTAAGAAGTGTCGGCGCCATGGTTGGCTCAGGCGGGCTTGTTATTATGGCAGAAGATACTTGTATTGTTGAGGTTGCAAGATTCTTTATGAACTTTACTCAGCACGAAAGCTGCGGTAAATGTGTTCCGTGCCGTGAAGGTACAAAGAATATGTTAAAAATCCTTGAAAGAATTGTTAAGGGTAACGGTACAATGGAGGATTTGGACACATTGGAAGAGCTTGCCCATGCCGTTAATGACGGATCTCTTTGCGGGCTGGGTAAAACAGCACCTAACCCTGTTTTATCAACTTTAAAATACTTTAGAGATGAATATATTGCTCATATTAAGGATAAAAAATGTCCTGCAGGTGTTTGTACAGCATTAAAAACTTACGTAATCAATCCTGACTTATGTAAGGGCTGTTCAAAATGTGCAAGAAATTGCCCTGCTCACGCAATATCCGGTGAACTTAAATCACCATTCAAGATTGATCAGGAAAAATGTATTAAATGCGGAGCTTGTATTTCTGCATGTCCATTCAAGGCAATAGAACAGATTTAAGATATGAGGAATAAAGATAATGGGTAAAATGATTATAAATGGTAAAGAGTGTGAATTTACCGATGAAGCAAATATACTAGAGGTTATAAGAAAATACGGGTTTAATGTGCCAACATTCTGTTATCGTCCTGATTTAAAAGACGCATTCGGGGCTTGCAGAATGTGTGTTGTAGAAATCGAAGGCAGAGGTATACAATCTTCTTGTACAATGCCGCCTCAAGACGGGCTTGTTATTCATACGAATACTGCAAAGGTAAGACGAATCAGAAAAACCGTATTAGAACTGCTTCTTGCAAATCATGACAGAGAGTGTACAACCTGTGATAAATCAGGAAGCTGTGAACTCCAAAAATATTCTGAAGAATACGGAATCAAAAATGTTACAAAATTTATGCAAAGAAAAGAAATGCGTCCTATTGATGATTCAAGTCCTTCAATTGTACGTGATGTCAACAAGTGTATTCTTTGCGGCGCCTGTGTAAGAGCTTGTGATCAATATCACGGATTACAGGTATTAGGTTTTGCAAACAGAGGTGCGAATACGGTTGTTCAACCAATGGCCGGCAGAGCACTTGCTACAAGCGAATGTGTTTATTGCGGTCAGTGTGTTGCGGTCTGTCCGACGGGAGCTTTAACTATAAAATCACAGGTGGACGATGTATGGAAAGAATTAAATAATCCGGAAAAGAAAGTTGTTGCTCAGTTTGCGCCATCTGTACGTGTAGCAATCGGTGAAATATTTGGTCTTGAACCGGGGGTTAATTCTACCAAGAAAATTAATGCAGCATTAAAAGCGATTGGTTTTGATTTGGTGTTTGATACAAACTTCTCGGCTGACCTAACCATTATGGAAGAAGCAAATGAGTTTGTCGAAAGAGTTACAAAAGGCGGAAAATTACCGCTGTTTACATCTTGCTGTCCTGCCTGGGTAAGGTATTTGGAAACAGAACATCCGGAAATGCTGGAGCATTTATCAAGCTGTAAATCTCCGCAAGGTATGATGGGGGCAATAATCAGAAAATTTGTTCCTGAATACTATAAAGATATTACTGATGAAAATCTTGTCAGTGTATCAATAATGCCTTGTACCGCTAAAAAGGCAGAGGCAATCAGAAAACAATTCAGACGTGAAGACGGAACTTATGAAATAGATCATGTTTTGACAACACAAGAATTGGGCAGATTGATTAAATCAGCAGGTATTGATTTTAATTCTTTAGAACCTGTTGAAGCAGATTCTCCGTTTGGTAAGTATACAGGTGCGGGAACAATCTTTGGTGTTTCAGGCGGTGTAGCGGAAGCAGCTGCAAGAACTGCTTATCAGATGGTAACAGGAGAGGAATTGAAAGATGTTGTAATCTCGCCGATGAGAGGTACACATCGTGTCAAAACTGTTGAACTTGATTTAAAAGGTACAAAAGTTAAAGTTAAGATAGTAAATACTCTTCGTGAAGCAGAAAAATGTATAAAAGAAATTCAGGAGGGTAAAGCTGATTATCAACTGCTTGAAGTAATGGCTTGTCCTGGTGGATGTATAAACGGCGGCGGTCAGCCTCAAAGCTGTGATGATTTGTCTATCAGAGAAAAACGTGCAGAAGGTCTTTACGAAGACGATGCAGCTGATGAGTGGAGAAAATCTCACGAAAATCCGGATATTAAAGATTTATATTCAAAACATCTTGAAAAACCGGGATCACATATGGCCCACGAATTGCTGCATACAACATACTCAGATAAGTGGACAAAACTTTATAAAAACGTTGGCAATGACTAATAACTATATCAATCGGGGAAACTGAATAAGTTTCCCCGATTTAGTTTTCAAGACAGGTTCTTTTTTCTCAACCTATAGGATGAAAAAATTTTACCTTGAATTTTGTTAGTGTTACCATATTAATATGGCTAATTCTTACGAAGAAGTAATATCACAGATTAAGGATAGGTTGGATATCGTTGATGTAGTTTCAAGGAAAGTTGTCCTGAAAAAGTCCGGAGCAAACTACTGGGGGCTATGTCCGTTTCATAACGATAAAAAACCGTCATTGAGTGTCAGTCCGTCTAAAGGAATCTACAAGTGTTTTAGCTGCGGTGCCGGCGGAGATGCTCTGACATTTATTGTAAAAACAGAAAACAAAGAGTTTAAGGAAGTTATAGCAGAGCTTGCAGAACAGTTCGGGATTGAAATGCCTAAAAATTATCATTCCAATCCGGAAGCAAAAACTCTGAAAGATGATATGAAAAAGGCCTGCAAAGAGGCTGCAAAATTTTATCAAGAGAAGTTAAAAACCGATGAAGATGCTTCAAAGGCTATGAGATATTTAACTTCACGTGATATTAATGAAGATATTATAAAAACATTTTCGCTCGGATGGGCACCAAACCATTATCATGATTTATATGACAACTTAAAATCTAAATTCTCGGATGATGTTTTGGAAAAAGCCGGACTTATTCTAAAAAGTAATAAAGGCGGCTGGATTGACCGATTCAGAAACAGGATAATTATCCCGATTCAAAACGAAAATGGCGAATATGTAGCTTTTGGGGCTCGTGCTGTTGATGAAGGTCAAAATCCAAAATATCTAAACTCCTCCGATTCGCTTATATATAACAAAAGTAAGCTTTTATACGGACTATACACCGCTAAAGATACAATTCAGGAAGAAGATGCCGTTATTATTATGGAGGGGTATTTTGATGTAATCTCGACTCAGGCGCACGGTATAAAAAACTGTGTTGCCTCCTGCGGAACGGCATTTACATCAGAGCATGTAAAATTATTGTCGAGATATACCAAATCCAGACGAATTTACCTTTCATTTGATACCGATTCTGCCGGAGTCAAGGCAACAAACAGAGGCGGAGAGATTATTAAAGAAACATTTAAGTCATTAGGAAATATAAAACAGTTTGATGAAAGCCATCTTGAAACAAGTGATGATAAATATTCTTGTGAAATAAGAGTAATATCACCTCCGGAGGGTAAAGACCCGGATGAATTTATACGTTCGGTTGGTGCTGAAGAGTACAAAAAATATATCAAAAATGCACCGCTGTTACTTGATTTTCAACTAAATACCATATTGAAACAAAAACATAATATGAAAACACCGCAGGAAAAATCGCATCTTGTAGGAGAAGTTTTACCTATTTTGGCGGAAATAAATAATAAAGTAATACAGGGAGAATACGTTAAAATTGTATCTAGTACACTTGATGTAAGTGAATCAATTTTGTTCAAAGAATTGAAAAAATTTGCCGTAGAAGATTCTATACCTGTTATACCAACGGTTGTACAGACGAATGTAACAAAATCTTCACAAATAAGTATAAATGCACAAAAAAATTTATTGAGCGTTTTTCTTATAGACGGAAACCCCTTCTCACTTAAACAAATAGGTGAAATGGTGCCCCCCGACGTATTCTCGGATGAAAAGTTAATAATTGTAAAAACTACAATTGACAAATTTTTATGTATCGTAAATAATGTCAGGGAATTAGTGGAACAATTATATACTGAGTTTATTGAGGACGAAGAAACAAGTAAAATAATAACTGATTTAATATATCTTGCAGAAGCATACAAAGGTTTACCTGCTGACAGTTTAGAAAAAACTATTCAAGAAATAATTAAAAAGATTAAACAAATTAAGGATGCTGAAACTGCAGAAGAAATGAAAAAGTTATACAACTCAGTAAACGATGATGATGTAGAAGCGTTAAAATTACAAATGCAACTTAGAGATAAAATTAAGTTAAGGACTGGAGATAATAAATGAACCAAAAAAGAGAACCAAACTCATCAATTGTTAGTGTTGTAGACCCTGAAGATAATCTTGATGTTTTAGATTTTGAAACAGACAAAGATCTTGATGCCGGATTTATGACAGAAGATATTGCAACAGATAATATTGAAGATATCATAACTACTAAAATGGAACATAAATCATCTGACATTTATATGTCTGACGATTCATCAATTGTAGAAGCGGAATCATCTCTTGAAGTACCAAAAGGTGTTGCAGTTGAAGATCCGGTAAGGTTATATTTAAGAGAAATTGGTAGAATTAAACTTTTAACAACTAACGAAGAAATTGAATTGGCACGCAAGATTATCCAAGGAGGAACTCCGGGTGCTATTGCGAAAAGAAAATTGGTTCAAGCAAACTTAAGACTTGTTGTAAGTATTGCAAAAAAATATGTCGGCAGAGGAATGTTATTCTTAGACCTTATTCAGGAAGGTAACTTAGGTCTTATCCGTGCGGCAGAAAAATTTGACCACGAAAGAGGATTCAAATTCTCAACTTACGCAACCTGGTGGATTAGACAGGCAATTACAAGAGCTATTGCAGATCAGGCAAGAACTATTCGTATCCCTGTTCATATGGTTGAAACAATTAACAAATTGAAGAAAGTCACAAGAAGATTAGCTCAAGAACTTTCAAGAAAACCAACCGAAGAAGAATTAGCAACAGAAATGGGTGTTTCTATTTCTAAGCTAAGAGAAATCGTTAAAATCGCCCAAGAACCTTTATCTCTTGAAACTCCAATCGGTAAAGAAGAAGATTCAAGATTAGGTGATTTTATTGAAGATAAAGAAGCTGATGCTCCTATTAAGACAGTTGCATCAGAGCTTTTAAGAGAAGATTTGGCAGAAGTTCTCTGCACACTTTCTCCTCGTGAACGTGACGTTTTAAGATTACGTTTTGGTATGGATGACGGACGTCAAAGAACATTAGAAGAAGTCGGTCAGCTCTTCGGTGTTACAAGAGAACGTATCAGACAGATTGAAGCTAAAGCTTTAAGAAAATTACGTCACCCTAACCGCAGCAAACGTTTAAAAGAATATGTTGAAAATTAATTATTTTTAACAAAACTTTTAAAACACTTGTAAAATAGATATCTTTAGGGTATTTTAGTAATACACTAGGAAATAAGGAAGATTTATTATGTCAAAACAATGTGAAATTTGTGGTAAAACTCCACTTAAAGCAGCAAAATTAACATTTTCTCATAAGCAAATTGTTCACCGTCAAACACCTAACTTACAAACAGTTAAGGTTGCAACTAACGGTGGAACTAAAAAGATGACAGTTTGTACATCTTGCTTAAAAGCCGGAAAAGTTCAAAAAGCTGTTTAATTAAAACTTTTTAAAAAGAGGGTGATTGAAAAATCACCCTCTTTTTTTGTATCTTTAAAGTTGCTTTTTCATATAGTTTGTACTACTATTTTCTAGTTGTAAAAACCTGAATACATATAAAAAAGGGGGCTGGTTATGGAAACATACGGTATCGAAAAATTAGGAATTATTGAGCCTAGGGCAGTATACAGAAATTTATCACCTGCTGCATTGACAGAAGCAGCATTAAGATTGGGAGAAGGCAAGTTGAGTAATACCGGTGCGCTTGTAGTTACAACCGGTAAATATACGGGACGTTCGCCTAAAGATAAATTTATTGTTGATACGGAATCTGTTCATAATGATATCGCATGGGGAAAAGTTAACCGTCCGATAAGCGTAGAAAAATTTGATTCAATAAAAGGAAAGATTACGGCATATTTGCAAAACCGTGAAATATTTATTTTTGATGGGTTTGCGGGTGCAGACAAAAAATATACTCAAAAGTTTAGAGTTATAAATGAAATGGCAAGCCAGAATTTATTTATCCATCAACTCCTGATTCGTCCGACTGAAGAAGAGTTAAAAAGCTATGGTGAGCCTGATTATACAATTTTATGTGCTCCGGGATTTAAGTGTAATCCGGAAATTGACGGAGTTAATTCCGAAGCCGCAATTATAATAAACTATGAAGCACATACAATTTTAATCTGCGGAACACAATATTCAGGTGAAATTAAGAAATCAGTTTTTGCAACAATGAATTATGTAATGACAAAGAAAAATGTTCTCCCGATGCATTGTTCAGCCAATATGAATCCGGACACCGGAGAAACTGCAGTATTTTTCGGATTGTCAGGAACAGGTAAAACAACATTATCCGCAGACCCTGCTCGTAAATTAATCGGGGATGACGAACATGGTTGGTCACCTGACGGTATATTTAATTTCGAGGGCGGTTGCTATGCAAAATGTATCAACCTTTCTCAGGAGCATGAACCTGATATTTATAACGCAATTAAGTTTGGCTCTTTGGTAGAAAATGTTATTATGAATCCTCAAACGCGTGAATTGGATTTCAATGATGGTTCATTAACCGAAAATACTCGTGTTGGTTATCCTATCGATTATATAAATAATGCACAGATACCATCTAAGGGCGGAGTTCCTAAAGTTGTTGTATTTTTAACCGCCGATGCCTTCGGGGTATTACCTCCAATTTCAAGACTGGATAATAATGCAGCTATGTATCACTTCGTAACAGGCTTCACGTCAAAGCTTGCCGGAACTGAGCGCGGTGTAACAGAGCCTCAGCCGACATTCTCAACATTATTCGGCGAACCGTTCATGCCGATGGATGCATCTGTTTATGCCAAGATGCTGGGTGATAAACTAAAAGAATACGGAACAAAGGTTTATCTCGTAAATACAGGATGGGCAGGCGGAAGTGCAGCATCAGGCGCTAAGAGAATGAAATTGAGTTATACAAGAGCTATGGTAACGGCTGCTTTGAACGGGGATTTAGATCGTGTTGAATACAAGCACCATGACATCTTTAATGTAGATTATCCTGTATCTTGTCCTGATGTTCCATCGGAAATGCTTGATGCTCGAGGAATGTGGCAGGATAAAGCGGCTTACGATGCTGCGGCTAATAAGCTTGCGCAAATGTTTGCGGATAATTTCTCGGAAAAATATCCGAATATGCCGCAAGAGGTTGTTAATGCCGGTCCAAAACCTTTGAGTCATGTTAAATAAAATCTTTAAAAAAGCCTTACAGTCAATTGTAAGGCTTTTTTAATATAGTATATACTTCTACTTGCAATATTTTTTTTTGTTTGTGATATAATACTTTCGGTAGTTTTTTATGTTCAAAAAGGAGAAAACGATGGCAGAAAAAAGAGTGTGGCTATTCAGAGAAGGAAATGCCGATATGCGTAACCTTCTTGGTGGTAAAGGTGCTAACCTTGCAGAAATGACAAATTTAGGTTTACCTGTACCTCCAGGGTTAACTATCACAACAGAAACTTGTATGGATTACATCAATCACGGCAACAAAATGCCTGAAGGTTTGATGGATGAAGTTAAGAGAGCTTTAAAAGACGTTGAAGAACAAGCAGGAAAGAAATTCGGCGACAGCAATAATCCGTTATTGGTATCTGTACGTTCAGGTGCTAGAATTTCAATGCCTGGTATGATGGAAACAATCTTAAACTTAGGTTTGAATGATGACACAGTAGAAGCTATGATTAGATTAACAAACAATCCTAGATTCTGCTACGATTCATACCGTCGTTTCTTAACAATGTTCGGTTCTGTTGCATGGGAAATGGACAGACAAAAATACTTCGAATCAGAAGTAGAAAAAGTTAAAGCAAGAGAAGGCGTAAAATCAGATACAGAAGTTTCAGCTGACGGCTGGAGATCTTTGATTCCTATCTACAAAAACGTTATTAAAGAAGTAACAGGAAAAGAATTCCCTCAAGATCCATACGTTCAATTACAAGAAGCAATTGAAGCAGTATTCAGATCTTGGAATATTCCTCGTGCTGTTGCTTACAGAAACATGAACAAAATCGACCACAATTACGGTACCGCTGTAAACGTTCAAACAATGGTATTCGGTAATATGGGTGATGACTGTGCAACAGGTGTTTCATTCACAAGAAACCCTGCAACAGGTGAAAACAAATTCTACGGTGAATACTTAACAAACGCTCAAGGTGAAGACGTTGTAGCAGGTATTAGAACACCAAAACAAATTGCACAATTAGAAACAGAAATGCCTGATTTATACAGACAATACGTTGATATTGCTAAAAAACTTGAACAAGGCTATAAAGATGTTCAAGATATGGAATTCACTATTGAACGCGGTAAATTATGGATTCTTCAAACTCGTAACGGTAAAAGAACTGCAAAAGCTGCAGTTAAAATTGCTGTAGATATGTACAATGAAGGTATCATTACAAAAGAACGTGCTATTCAATTAGTTGATCCTTATTCTGTATACCAAATCTTATTACCAAACTTTGATACTCAAGCTAAGAAAGAAGCACACTTGATTTCAAGAGGTGTAAACGCTTCTCCTGGTGCTGCTGTTGGTAAGATTGTATTTGATACAGAAGAAGCTGCAGAACGTGGCGGAAACGGTGAAAAAGTTATTCTTGTAAGAATTGAAACTTGTCCGGATGATATCCACGGTATGGCTGTTGCTCAAGGTGTATTGACACTTAGAGGCGGTGCAACATCTCACGCAGCAGTTGTTGCAAAAGGTATGGGTAAACCTTGCGTATCAGGTTGTGAAGACTTAGTTATCAACTTAGAAAACGAAACATTAACAGGTGCTGACGGAACTGTTTACCACAAAGATGATATTATTTCTCTTGATGGTGGTACCGGTGAAGTTATGGCAGGGGCTGTTAAACTTGTTGATGCAGGTATTGATGAAAACTTCACAACATTCTTTGGTTGGGTTGATGAAATCAAGACCATGACAGTTGAAGCTAACGCTGATACTCCAAAAGATATCGAAAACGCATTGAAATTCGGTGCTGAAGGTGTTGGTCTTTGCAGAACAGAACACATGTTCATGGATCCTGACAGATTACCTTGGGTACAAAAAATGATTATTGCAGGTACTCCTGAAGCTAGAAAAGAAGCTTTAGACCACTTGTTACCAATGCAATACAATGATTTCTATGCTATGTTTAAAGCATTAGGTGATAAACCACTTACAGTAAGACTTTTAGACCCGCCTTTACATGAATTCTTACCTTCTAAGGTTGAATTGATTGAAAAAGTTGCTACTAAAAAAGCATTGGGTCAAGACTATTCAGAAGATGCAAAATTACTTGAAACAGTTGAAGGATTGTCAGAATCTAACCCTATGATGGGCTTACGTGGCTGCCGTTTAGGATTAACTTATCCTGAAATCAACGAAATGCAAGTAAGAGCTATCTTTGAAGCTTGCTGTGACTTAGCAAAAGAAGGTTACAAAGTTCATCCTTATGTAATGATTCCTTTGATTGGTCACGTTAACGAATTAAAAACAGCTGAAGCAATTCTTGTAAGAGTAGCTAAAGACGTTATGAGAGAAAAAGGTATCGAAATTGCTTACAAATTCGGTACAATGATTGAAATTCCTCGTGCAGCATTAACAGCTGATAAAGTTGCTGAACACGCAGAATTCTTCTCATTCGGTACAAACGACTTAACTCAAATGACATTCGGCTATTCAAGAGATGATGCTGAAGGTAAGTTCTTGAAGAACTATGTAGAACAAAAAATCTTACCTGCTAACCCATTCGAAACATTAGATCAAGAAGGTGTTGGTCAATTAATCGAAATGGCAATGGAAAAAGGTAAGGCTGTTAATCCAAGCTTAATCGGCGGTGTTTGCGGTGAACACGGCGGAGACCCTGATTCAGTTAAATTCTGTCACAGAATCGGATTGAACTATGTATCTTGTTCTCCATTCAGAGTTCCTCAAGCAAAACTTGCAGCTGCTCAAGCTGTTGTTGAGGCTCAAAAGGCTCGTGAATTAGTTAATGCTTAATTAATTCAATGATAAATTAAAAAGGTGCGGATATGATTTTCATAATCCGCATCTTTTTTTTGTTTATTTATATCATCAAATTCTTTAAAATAATTTTACTGTTGTAAATATTTTTTTACGCATTCGATAAAATACAGTGCATCCCGGTAAGATATTTCCAAATCTTCTTTAATAGGTTTATAAATAAAGTCGTAATCAGTTTTTTGTCTGTTTTCAAAGTTGTATTTATATATTTTAAATAATTCTTTATCAAAAACTTTATCTTCATGTATAAATTTTTTATTAAACCAAGATAAAAGCTGTCCATGTTTTGATGTAATAAAATTATATTTATACGCAAGAGCATTTACGGCATAAAATATCCCGTAATATATTCGGTTTTGTGATGCGGATAGCAAGTTATTATCTAAATTTAATCTTGCTGTTTGGATAGCTTCGTCAGATTTTTCCAATGCACGCATTATCAATATTTCTCTATCAGCTTCCTGCATAATAAATTCCTTTATTGGTCACTTCATCAAAAAATACCGGATTGCTTTTTAATTCATTAGTTGTCATTGGATGAAAATCAAATAAAACATCAAGTTTATATTCAATCTCCATTAGTATGTCATAAATGGAATATCTCTTTTCTTTTGTTATTTCATCTTTAAATAAAGCAACTATATCAATATCACTATTTTTTTTGGCTGTGCCTTTAGCATATGAACCATACAAATAGAGTCCTAAAAAATCAGAATATTTATTTTTTAAAAGTATTTTTAATTCATTGATTACATTATTAATATCTTCTATCATATTGAAATTTTAGCAAATTAAATAAGTATTTTCAACATTTGTTGATATTTTTGAGTTTTTGTATTTATATCTCATATAATTTTTTTGTTTAAAATTTGTAATAAACCGGCAAAAAAATATCATAATATGTTTTATATAAATGAGGTTAGTAAATGGTAAAAGGTTTAACTTTTAGACAAAACGATGTATTTAATAATATAAGAAGCACTTCTGCCCCACAATCGGCAGCTTCGTCTTCTGTTCCTTCGCAAATTCAGTACGATACATTTGATGGGCGTGTTCAGGGGAAAAAGAAAATGCGTCTTGAAAATCCTAATTATTCATTTGCAGGTTTCAAGAAACTGAAAGATAAATTCACGAACGATGAGATTGCGAATTTAAATACTAAACGGGAATTACCTAATGGATATTACCTGAAGGCAGTGCATAGAGAGATAAATCTTCCTCTTGGGAAAAAGGTAAAAGACGGGGTTCTGCCATCTCAGATAAAACTTGTAAAACTTTCCGATGAAAAAGCTGAAAAATTAAAGAGCAGCGGAAAATTTTTATCAAACAAACTACCTGAAGGCTATAGACTCGAAAATGACAACAAAGGACAGACTTATCTTGTTTCTGATAAACACAAAGATATAAATGCCGCGAAAGAATGGCAGAAAAAACGTATAATATTTGATATGCTATTTGTAATAGGTGCATCTGCTCTTATTATTGTTGGCAGTAATCTGTTGAGTAAAAAATTATCAAAATAACGTTTATTTTTTATTTCTGCCTAAATATTTGCATTCAATATTATTATTTTTCAAAATACTGTTAATCTGATTATCGAGTTTATCCGGAACTATAAGTTTACTTCTTAAATATGCTCCATCTTCAAATTTTAAACCTTTTGTTGGGTTTTCAGTATAAATTCTGATACTTTTAAACCGGTCATCATATTTCTTACACAATTGAGATAGTTCACACAAACCTTTAATATCGTTTGAGCTTTTAAGACTAATTTTAAATTGCCCTTTAAAATGTGTTGATGATTTGTCAATAGTATTCATATCCCCTCCTTTATTACATTTTATATTAAACAGTTATTATTGTACATAATAACTATTAAAAGAAGAGAATTTGATGATGCATTATAACAAGCACGATTATTTCAGGAGTAATCCTATACGAAATAACTCTCAAAAACCAATCTTAAGCTGCAATACCCAGCATATACTTATTCAGTTCTGCAAGCTGTGTTGCACCTGTTTGCTCTTTTGCAGCATTAGAAATTTCTGATATCCCTTGTACACTTATAGCATTTTGTCCTGCCATAGCTTCTGCTGCTTGCGGCTGAGCGCCTGCTTGAAGCATTGTATCAAACTGAACCGGAGCATTTTGGATTCTCTGTTCATTTGACGGACCTAATGTCTGTTTAAGTTTTTGATATTCCGCAATCTGTAATGTCTGACGGTCTGTTGACATTCTGCCGGTTGCTCCGACACCCAATGATTGCAAATTCTTAATCAATTCAAGTGATTCGCGGTTATAATATGTATTGTTATTTATCGGT
The DNA here is from genome assembly GCA_944324825.1 of Candidatus Gastranaerophilales bacterium. Classification (GTDB taxonomy): domain Bacteria; phylum Cyanobacteriota; class Vampirovibrionia; order Gastranaerophilales; family Gastranaerophilaceae; genus UMGS1585. Next base: position 189,161 of record CALUXU010000002.1, on the reverse strand, counting down.
TTGATATAAAAATACATAGCTCTCCTAACACTTCTATACTACTATGTTCCCATTTAAGAACTTTTTTTAACATTTTTCAAGATCTTTCATATCAAATTTTACAATTATTTACATATTTTATATATACTAACGTTATATGTAACGATACAAAACGTAATAATACCAAGGGTTCAAGCAAAAAATTCAGAGTTTTTGTTTTTATATCATTGTAGTATTATTTTAATATAAGGTGATGATGTATGGTTGATTTTAATCCGAATGTTAGTATGAATCCTACAACTATGGCTAACGGTACAGAAAATGTTCCGCCTATTGTGCTTTGTCTTACTGACCCTAAAGCCGGTCTGAAAGCTCAAGCACAAGCTCCTGACAGATTTGAAAAACAACCGCAGAAGCAGCAGCCGATTATGATGGATCCAAACGATAAATTTATTTCTTCATCAACACCTGAAAATGGAATGAAGCAGCTTGCACTTCAAAATCAAACTTTGGGTGCAAAATTTAATCCGGAAGAGGCAAAAAAATTCGGTGAAGAAGCTCTGAAATGGGGAAAAAGAATTTGGACGGGAATGGAAGTATATGATACCTTAGACGGATATAGACAACGATTTACTAATGATGATAAAAATGTTTAATAAAAAGCCGGATTAAATATCCGGCTTTTTTTATTATTTAACAACAATATTGACCAATTTTTTGGGAACAACTATCGTTTTGACGATTGTTTTACCTTCAATCAGGTCTTTTATTTTCTGGCTTGAAAGAGCAATTGATTTAAGTTCTTCATCATTTACACTTTCATCTGCTTCTATTTTATCTTTTACTTTTCCGTTTATTTGAACAACTAAAGTAATTGAACTTGCTTTTGCCAGATTTTCGTCGTATTCACACCATTTTTCATCATGGATAGATGTCTTAGAGCCCAATTCTTTCCAAATTTCATCAGCCATAAACACGGTAACCGGCGACATCAGTTTGATTAAAGTAGTTGCTGCAAAGCTGAACACAGCTTTATCCTCTTCATTCAAATCAGATTTTTTGCCTCTCCAATCATAGATAGCATTTGTAAGTTCTCTGTATCTTGAGATTACCGTATTAAATTGGAAATCGTGCGAAATGTCGTTGGTAATAGATTTTATTGCCATATGAACAACTCTTACCAAATCGTCATTTTCTTTTGTTAATTTTTCCGGAAGTTTGTAATCAAGCGTTATATATTCCTGATTATTTGAGAATAATTTCCAAACCCTGTTGAGGAATTTATAACAGCCTTCAACCCCTGCATCAGACCAATCGAAATCTCTTGCCGGAGGTGAATCAGACAGAATAAATAATCTTGCCGTATCTGCTCCGTAGTTTTCAAATATTTCATCAGGGTCTACCGTATTACCTTTGGATTTTGACATTTTAGAACCGTCTTTTAGAACCATACCTTGAGTCAGAAGGTTACTAAAAGGCTCATCAAAATCAAGTAAACCTAAATCTCTTAATGCTTTAGTAAAGAATCTTGAATACAACAAGTGTAAAATAGCGTGTTCAATACCGCCGACATATTGGTCAACAGGCAGCCATTTATTAACAAGTTCTTTAGAGAATGGCAGATTCGTATTATGCGGATCTGCATATCTTAAATAGTACCAGCTTGAACATACAAACGTATCCATTGTATCGGTTTCACGTCTTGCATGCCCGCCGCATACAGGACATACTGTATCCTGGAATGTCGGAGAAGTTGTTATAGGAGATTTCCCGACGACCGAGAAATCTACATCTTCCGGTAATCTTACAGGCAGCTGGTCTTCCGGTACCGGTTGTATTCCACATTTGTCACAATATACAACAGGGATTGGAGCACCCCAGTATCTTTGACGTGAAATTAACCAGTCACGGAGTCTATACTGTGTTTTAAATTCTCCGTATCCGTTATCAACCGCTTTTTGAGTAATCGCTTTTTTCGCATCAGTGTTCTTCATTCCGTCAAATTCATTTGAATTAACAAGAACACCTTCTTCTACGTAAGCCGCTTCCGAACAGTCACTAGGATTTTCAGGATTTTGGATAACGACCTTTATTGGCAGATTGTATTTTTTTGCAAAATCATAATCACGTGTATCGTGTGCAGGAACCGCCATTACAGCACCGGTTCCGTATTCAACAAGAGCATAGTCAGCAGTCCAGAGAGGGAATTTTTCTCCGGTAAACGGATTGATACAGTGTGTACCTAAAGGAACACCTGTTTTGATTCTCTCTGTTGAAAGTCTTTCGATTTCTGTTAATTTACGTGCGTTTGCTCTATATTCTTCAACTGCCTGTTTATTTTCAGGTGTTGTAAGTTCTTCTATATCTTTATATTCAGGTGCGACGACCAGATATGTAATCCCGTGAACAGTATCAGGCCTTGTTGTATATACAGGGATTTCCAAATCTTTTTCTACGACTTTGAATTTTAAAATCGCACCTTGAGATTTTCCTATCCAGTTGGCTTGCATTGTTTTAACATTATCGCCCCAGCCTTTTAGTTTATCTAAATCCTTCAAAAGTGATTCTGCGTAGTCTGTAATTTTAAAGAACCATTGTGACAGATATTTCTTTTCTACAACACTGTCGCATCTCCAGCATTTGCCGTCAATAACCTGTTCGTTTGCAAGTACGGTACCGCATTTTTCACACCAGTTTACGGCCGCCTCTTTTTTATATGCCAAACCTTTTTTGTATAATTGTAAAAATATCCATTGAGTCCATCTGTAATAATCTTCTTTACAGGTTGTAACTTCTCTGTCCCAATCATAAGAGATTCCAAGACGTTTGAGCTGTCCTGTCATATATGCAATATTTTCATCCGTCCATACGGCAGGATTTGCACCGTGCTGCATGGCTGCATTTTCTGCCGGAAGCCCGAAGCTGTCCCAGCCTATCGGATGAAGTACATTAAATCCGTTTAACTTTTTGAAACGCGCAATAACGTCCGTTATTGTATAGTTTCTGACGTGTCCCATATGAAGTTTCCCTGAAGGATAAGGGAACATTGAAAGAGCATAGTATTTCGGTTTGTCAGAGTCATCTGTTGTCTTAAAAACATCGTTTTCTTCGTAATACTTTTGCCATCTTTTTTCTAATTCTTGAGGAAAATAATTTTCGTTCATTTAAAAACTCCCTTGCTATATATGAAATAATTATATCACAAGGGGGGTAAAGGTAAAGCAAAAAGGGTTTCTTATTAGAAACCCTTTTGTTGCTTTAATTATAGAATTTCTGCATCTTCTGCCGTAAATCCTTTAAGACTTCCTTGTTTTGTCTGTATAACGATAAATAACATATCCTCATCGTTCGGATTTTCTATATTTCTGATACCGTCAGGTTTAATTTTTACGACAGAGCCCTCCTGTACCTCTAGTTTTTCGCCGTCAACCTCTATAAATCCTTTTCCTTTAAGGATAATATACACTTCTTCATTTTCTTTGTGTTTATGATTAAAAGGGACTTTGTATCCTTTTGATGCTCTGTTCATTGAAATTTCGCATCCGGTCAGATTTAGACTGTCGTGCAAAAATACTTTTTCATTTAAATTATCAAGCTTTCCGAGTTCCATTTTTTCGTAGTTCATATTTGCCTCCTTTATTGTTAGATATCGAACTATTTATTCAAAAAATTTTACGTAAAATTATTAAGCACTTTTTCAAGAAGAATTTCCAGAGTTTCGGATTCTTCTTTTGATAAATTATTGTATAGAATGTTGTTTATTTCCTTTGAAATTGCTTCAAAAATAGGTTTAAATTGTTTTCCTTTTTCTGTGAGAGAAACAAATGTAACTCTGTTATCGTTAGGAGATTTTTCTTTTTTTATCAGGTTCAGGCTGATTAATTTATCAACAAGAACGGTTATTGTAGCTTTTGTTCTGTTAATCTTTTCTCCGATTTCTTTCATTGTGCATTTTTCGTATTTAAAAAGCACCGCCATAATATCTCCGTGCGAAGGAACAATTCCGGTTATGCCCTCTTCTTCAAGGCGAGTAACAATGAATTTATTTGCCTTTTCTCTTATTTTACCTATTTTTGATAGTGAATCGTATTTCATATAACTATTATAGTTCGATATCGAACAATTGTCAAGTAGAAAAGGCGGATTAAATTATCCGCCTTGATTGTTATTTAGAAATTCTTCCCGGAACTACAACTCCGCCTTTAAGATTCTTTTTGTAGAACTCAACGTGCGGCTGCAGAACACTGTCCAATACATCAGGAAGCTGCTTTCCTGTCATAACAGCTTGAACGATTTCCTGATAAACAGTTGCGTATGCTCTTAATTGAGTCAAAGCACCGGCAGCTGCAGGAGTCAAGCCTAGAGCAGATGTTTCAACATCTTCTCTGAAGAAAGCACCAGATACCTCATAAGATTTTGTTAAAGCTCCGATATATGCCTCAGCGTTTTCTGAGCATACACCTTTATCAGTCGGAACAGTCAGAGCAAAAACAAGTTTATTTGCAGGGTTGAAGTGTGCTTCTGCACTATGGTGCATTGCATCAGGAACTTTTGCAACTTGTTTTAGAGTGTCTTTAACTGACTCGTTTTGCATTTGAGCATGCCAGTAAACAGTATTTTCAAACATAGAACCCATATATTGGTGAACAGAAGCTTCAATACCGTTAAGTTTAGCATCAGCCCAGAAGATACCTTCTTTCAGTGCATCGTTTTCTTCCAAATCTTTTGATAAAGATAATCTAGAAACTTCTTGCGCTGCATTAAGAAGAGAAATCATATCTTCTTTTTTCATGCCTGCATAAATTAATGTAAATAATGCGTGGTCATCAAAAGCAGAGAAACGACCTCCTACATCATCGTGAATGTATAAATCGCCAAGCCAGCTTTCTTCGATTGAAGTACGTCTTAATTCACTTTTTTCGCTGTTTGCATCAGTTACTGCAATAAAGTGTTTTGCTGCAGATTTCTTTGCTTCTTCTTCAGATTGACCTTGTGACTTATATGCATCAATAAGCATTTGTTTTACTCTTAAGAATCCGTCTTTTGTTTCAAAAGTAGAACCTGATTTTGATGCAATCATAAAGTTTGATGTTGTAACATCATGGTTTAATCTGGTTAAGAATCTTTCCAAGCTGATAGAATCAACATCTGAATAAAATTCAACTTTGTCGTGGTTGATATTTAAACCGTTGATTCCGAGCATATGTTCTACTGTATGCTTAGAACCGCCGATACCCATAACGCTTAATTTTGTAGCGTTAGTTTGTTTTTTAAAGGTTTCAACCATTTGATAGAGTTCATCTACTCTTTTTAATTGTTCTTGCGGCAGATTAACCCAGTTTAAGAAATAACCTTTTTTGTTCGCACGTGAAGCGAATTCGTCAACAAATTCAGATACCTTTGATGTATATTTGCTAAAATCAATACCTGAAAAAGTTGTTTTGATTTCTGACATTTTTGTTACCATAATTCCCTCTTTTTCTTTAAGTTTAACAAGAGTATTTTAATATAAAAGTATTTATACCGCAAAAAATATTTTTATCGGTTTTATTTATGGTATGTCATATATGATTGATTTTATGAAAAATAGACCATTGAAAAAGTTTCCGGAATATTTATGTTACCGCCACCCTAAGAGTAATGTTTATGTAATGGCAAACAAAAATGGAAAAATTGTCGGGCGAATGGTTGCAATGCCTGAATATATTTCTGACGGAACGCTTTATAATCCTAATAAAGCCGGGTATTTTTCATTGTACATAAAACGTTTATTTATAGAAAAAGAATTTAGAAAAAAAGGTGCGGGACGAGCTTTTTTGAATATAGCAGCAAAGGACAGCTATAACAGAAGTTGTCAAGGAAATGTCCACTTAGTTGCACAGGCACTGGAGTCCGGTGGTGCACCGCCACAGCCGTTTTATCGCAAATTCGGGTTTGACTCGCAGAATAGAAGTCAAATGAAGGCAGTAGATGAATTTATAAAAAACGGTACACCTCTTCCTAAATATAAATGGACTACTCTGATGTATTTTCCTGCAGATAAGAAATAAACTTGAAATAAAATCTTGATTTGGTAGGATGAGATTGGTAAAGGTATTCTGTGATTCAAGCGGAGCCGTTATCATAAAATTTAATAGACCTAATAAGCGCGTGTAGCCCAGTTGGATAGAGCGTTTGGCTACGAACCAAAAGGTCGGGGGTTCGAATCCCTCCACGCGTGAATAAAACAGAGATAGATTTTTCTATCTCTGTTTTATTTAGGTGTGTATAGGGATGAGAGCCAAACTAAGTGTTAGCTTAGTTTAGGGTTCGAGCGGATTTCCGTACGGACGACGCAGCAAAGCTGCTAGTCCGGATAGCGAACAGATTGAGCCGTCAGGAGTGAAACTCCGTAGGCGAAACTCTGAGAGCTTGGAGGAAATCCAAGACAATCCCTCCACGCGTGTTTTTAAACTCTTATTTGAGAGTTTTTTTATGGGATTCTCACCCCGGTATGCTGTCGCATACGGAGGTTCTACCTCTCGCAAAACAATTCACCGGATTGTTTTGCTCGGCAGAGTCTCCACGCGTGAATAAAACAGAGATAGATTTTTCTATCTCTGTTTTATTTAGGTGTGTTGTATATGAGTAGATGTTTCAATTGTATACGGATAAAATGATTTTCGGCAAAGACATTTCAATTTTTAATATAAAAATTCTCAATCTTGTCTAATAACTAGAAAATTAATATTTATATGCTTTAATATGTGCTCCGGCAAATGTACCATCCATTTCTTCCAGATTTTTTGGGGGGGGGCCAGTTCTTTAGTATTCTCAGCAAATATTAAACTATGTTAATATTGTTTTGTTATAAATGGGTATTATGAAATGTAATTTGTGATATTTTAATTTGTACCTCTTACTTGAGTTTAATTTATTAAAATTTGTCTGCATATTTTTCCATTTTACTTAATAATACTTGTGCAAATGCATTTTTTTCTGTGAAATTCTGTAATTCTGACATTCTTAGAATATTATCATTATCTGTGTCCGCGGCTTTTATTGAATCCAAATTCTCTATTAATTCTTTTGATGGCTCTGGTATCGGTATTGAAGATACTACTTTTAACCCCATATCGCTCACTCGCTTTAGCGGCATAATAATATAAGGATCATTATTATAGCCCATATTTATTGATAAACTATTAACCATACTTATTCTCCATTTATATATTATTTAAATTATAGTGGTAGAAAATTATCAGTACATCATTTAAACAAGTTAAAATTTAAGTAGTAGAGTAGACATCAGTATATCGATTTTCTGATTAATTATACTTTAACCTCAGCATCATTTACATCTTTAGATATGTTTTTCATACTGAGTTCTGTTCTTGCTGTAATTCTTGTGATAACCATTGAGCAAGTTGAGCGACTTGCGGTTTGCATAAAAGTATTTAGACCAGCTGTGGCAGGCTATTTAATTTTGCAAGATTTTAAAAGACTCTATATTTGGATTAATACAGAAGAATACGGACTGATTAATTTTAATAATGTTAAAATTGAAAGAAGGGGATATTTAATATATTCTGAGGAAGAATAATTCAACAAACTTACCAAATTCTATAACGAAAAAATAAGTACAAGAATCATTCATCAAATTTACCGTAGACAATCTATAAACTGGTTATTTTTTGATGATTATGTTGAAATTATCAACAAAAGTAAATTTAACATAATTGAATTTTTCAAACGTTAGCAGAAAAATGATTCTGGAGAAATAAAATAACTTTTTATTCATCTTACACTAAATAGTTACTAACTCATATTTTGCTATAGCCAGTTATAGATTTCTTTAAATAAATCATATCCTTTAATTGTTTTCCGTTTTCAATAATCGGGTGAGAATAGTTATCAACAAAAAAGTTTTTTATTCTGTGTGTTTCAACAAACCCTCGTTTTTTATAAAAATTGAGTGTTTTTTCATTCTCGCCGGTTCCGAGAATTATATATTGGAAAGTATTTTTATACTTATCGCATACAAAATCAATCAACTCTGTTGCATACCCTTTATTCCGATATTCAGGGTAAGTTGCAAGATTTTTTATTTCAACCGTATCCGAATTTGTTTCCACAACTGCACATACAGCCGCTAAAATTTTACCCTCATATAATGCAAAAATTGTTGACTCTTTTAGATATTTATTAACCATTTTTTCTTCTTCATCGCCGATTAATAAAATATCCATATAGTCAAATTGATTTGTAGTAATTTCGTAAATTTTCATAAACTTAATATAGCATAATTCATTTAATGCATGCGATAATTACTAAAAATGAGGTATAAAAGCTAATAAACGAAGTTTAATTTAGAAATGAAATTTTAATGATAAAATCAAATAAGTAATAAGGAGGGAATATGAAAAAGATTATTACGTCAATATTCACATTTGTACTTTTGACCACCTCTGCTTATGCGGCAACCTGGGTTGCTTCAGACAGAGTATCAGAAGTCGGTAAAGTAATTATTTCAAAAAACAATCTGCCTGCAAAAACAACATTCAAAGTTGTTAATGGTACAGCAAATAATTCAAGTGTTTCAACAACAAATATTATACAAATTTCAAAAGACGATTTGGAATATACCGGTAACGACAGCGAAGTTGCAGCAGTAATCGCAAACGAAATGGGACATATAATAAACGGTACATATTCAAAAAATCAAATGAGAAATGCTGCAAAAGATGCGATTACAAGTAAATTAAGCGCTGATAATATTCTTGCAACCGCTGCAAACAGTGACTTTTTAGCAAATAAAACCTCACTCAGTGACGAAAAAGATGCCGATATGACGGGTATTGATTTAATGGTAAATACAGGCTATAACCCGCTTGCAATGGTTGTTGTAATTACTAAAAGACCGGGAAGCACCTTTGAAGCATTACAAGGAAAACCGGCAAATACAGAAAGAGCGATGAATGTGTTTGATTATCTGACTTACAACTATCCTGAAAAAGTTAAAGCGGGATACGGCTGTCAGGAATATAGAGCTTTTCTTGAATACGCAAATCCGATAGTCGAAGACAGAAATTCAAGCAAAAAGAAACTGGATAAATTTAATAAAGAACAAAAAAAGAATAAAGCAGAAAGAGCCAAAAAGATTTCTCAATACAAATCAACCGGAGGTTTAAGCGGATGGGATGCATCTTATACAATACTTAAAAGTTTGACAGAAGGAAAATAAAATTTAAAAACCGGTATGTAATCGCATACCGGTTTTTATTTTCTGTTATTTATAAATAGTTAAAATCTTGCAAACATGCAGATTTTATATTATTATTTAAATTACTTTATCGGAACAAAAAACGTGAATTTAGAACTGTTATTTAACTCTTTTATAATAATTTTCTTATTATTTTTAAACGGTTTTTTTGTTGCAGCTGAATTTTCTTTGGTTGGTGTGAGAAAAACTCGTATACGCCAACTTTCTGAAGAAGGAAATTTCAGTGCAAAACTTGCGATGGATGCGTTAAAAAATATTGATAAATATATTGCTGCCGTACAGCTTGGTATTACAATTGCGAGTTTAGGGCTGGGCTGGGTAGGAGAATCTACGCTTGCGAGGATTATAAAACCTTTGTTTGAATTTTTACCGGGTGATATAGATTCTGTTGCTGCTCATACTGTATCTGTTACAACTGCATTTATTTTTATAACTGTAATGCATGTTGTTGCAGGTGAACTAATGCCGAAATCTGTAGCCCTGCAATTTCCTGAAAAAACAACTTTATGGGTTGCAAAACCAATGTATTTGATAGCAAAAATCTTTTCTCCAATGATTTATTTGTTAAATGGTTTAGGAAATTTTTTATTAAAACTCTGTAAAATAGAACCAAACGCATCACATCAAACGGTACATTCTGCAGAAGAATTAAATATGCTGATAGATGCTAGTTATAAAGGCGGAGCATTAAACGAAAAAGAGGCTGAGATTTTACAGAACGCATTTAAGTTTTCGGATTTAACCGTATCACAGGTAATGATTCCAAGACAGGATGTCGTAGGGTTGCCTGTTGATATTGAGTGGGAAGATTTAAAAAAGATTTTAACAGAAAACCAGTATACCCGTTATCCTGTTTATGCGGATGACTATGACCATATTAAAGGTTTTTTGCATATAAAAGATTTACTGCCATTGATTGCCGATAATCATAAAGTTAATCTGAATGAAATATTAAGAGAGCCGTTTTATATTCCGGAAACAATGACGATTGATAAACTTGCATTAGAATTCCAAAAACAACATCTTCAAATGGCAATAGTTGTGGATGAATTTGGCGGAACGAGCGGAATTATTACAATGGAGGATATTTTAGAAGAAATATTTGGTGAAGTTCAGGATGAATTTGACGATGAAGAAACTGATATCAAAAAAATTGACGATAATAATTATGAAATTTGCGGGAAAATGCGTACGGATGAATTTTGTGAATTGTTTAATGTTGATATTGATGATGAAGATATAACGACTCTCGGCGGATATGTTGTGAAAAAACTCGGCAGAATTGCCTGCGAAAAAGACGAAGTAAAAGATGAATATTTCAAATATTGTGTATCAGAAATGAATGCTTCAAGGATTTTAAAACTAAAAATTGAACGGCTTAATCCGGATAAGTAGGATTAATCCGACAGGTTAGGTTATTTATAAAAACTTTCCTGTAATACTTCTTTTTGCTGCTTTAATTTCTTCCGGAGTTCCTGCTGCAACTATCTCCCCGCCGTCATTGCCGCCGCCAGGTCCCATATCAATGATATAATCCGCATTCCGAATTACATCCAAATCGTGTTCTATCACAACAACGGTTGCATTATTCTCTATCAAACTCTGGAATACACCTAGCAAAGACCTTACATCCAACGGATGAAGTCCGATTGTCGGTTCATCAAATACAAATACACTATCCTCCTGACGTCGTCCCATTTCTGATGCAAGTTTTAATCTCTGTGCCTCTCCGCCTGACAAGCTTGGCGTAGCTTCCCCGAGTGTTAAATACCCCAATCCCAAATCCTTCAACACCTGAAGTCGTTGTCTTACAATATTCAAATCACGACATGCAACAAGTGCGTGGTTAATATCCATTGCCATTATCTCAGGTAATGAATATTTTTCACCGGTTTTTGATACGTATTTTATACTTTCAGCCTTCTTGGAATACCTGTTTCCTCTACATTCAGGGCAAGGAATATCAACATCCGGCAAAAACTGAACATCAAGACTTATACTTCCTGTTCCGTCACAATTAGGACAACGCAGACTACCTGTATTGTAAGAAAAATCTCCGGCTTTATATCCCGCCTCTTTTGCAGCAGCTGTTCTTGCAAAAACTTTTCTTAATTCATCGTGTACATTTGCATAAGTTGCGACAGTTGAGCGGATATTTATTCCGATAGGTGTAGCATCAATCAATTTCACCTGTTTAATCCCGTCCGTTGTAATATTTTTGACATGCGGCGGCAGATTTTTTCCTGCAATACTGTTTTCCAGAGCAGGTATCAAACTTTCAAGTACAAGTGTTGTTTTCCCTGAACCGGAAACGCCTGTTATAACAGTTAGCCTGCCCTTCGGGATTCTGACATTTAGCGGTTTTACCGTATGAATTTCTGATGTCGAAAGTGAGATTTCACCGTTTTCAAACATATCCGATTTAGAAATCTTCGGACGTATAATTGTGTTAACTTTACCGGATAAAAACGGACCTATTTTAGATACAGGATTTTTTATGATTTCAGAAATTTCACCTTCCGCAATAATTTCTCCACCGTCTGCACCTGATTCAGGACCAAGTTCTATTATCCAATCAGATTCCGATAAAATTTGTGTATCATGATCAACCAGAATAACAGAATTTCCGTCCGCAATTAAATCATGCATTACATCATTTAATCCTTTTATGTTTGCCGGGTGCAGTCCGATTGATGGTTCATCCAAAACGTAAAGAACACCCGTTGTTCTGTTTCTGACTGAACGTGCAAGCTGTGTTCTCTGGCGCTCTCCAGTAGAAAGTGTTGATGCTGCTCTATCCAGTGATAAATATCCCAAGCCCAAATCCATCAAACGTTTTGCTGTAACCTGAAATGATTCACAAATAGATTCTGCCATCGGGCGCATTTCTGTTGGCAGTGATTCAGGTACTCCGTCTACCCACTCGATTAATTCCGAAAGAGTCATTTCGCAGGCTTTATCAAGTGAAATTCCTCTGAGTTTCGGAGCTCTTGCCGCATCGGATAAGCGTGTTCCATGGCATTGCGGGCAAATATCTTCTTTCAAAAATTTCTCTACCCGTTTCATTCCTTTTTCGTCTTTAACTTTTTTCAAAGCGTTTTCAACGGTATAAACGGCATTATAATAAGTAAAATCAATCTCACCTGCCTGATTAGAGTTTTTTGCTTTATAAAAAATATGTTTTTTTTCGGCAGGCCCGTGGTAAACAATATCTTTTTCTTTTTCGGTCAAATCTTTGAACGGAATATTTGTTCTGACTCCCATTTCACGGCAAACATCGGTCATCAATGACCACATAAGAGAGTTCCAAGGCGTAACCGCTCCTTCGTCTATTGTAAGGGATTCATCCGGCACAAGGGTTGACTCATCAACGGTTCTTATTGTACCGACTCCGCCGCATTTTTCGCAAGCTCCCTGGCTGTTAAACGCAAGTTCTTCCGCTCCGGGTGCATAAAAATGTACTCCGCATACAGGACAAACAAGTTCTTTTTCGGCTGCAACAAGAAGTGTAGGTTCCAGATAGTGTCCGTTCGGACACCTGTGGTTTGCAAGTCTTGAATACATAAGCCGCAAGCTGTTTAGAAGTTCTGTTCCTGTTCCGAAGGTACTCCTTATTCCCGGAACTCCCGGACGCTGGTGAAGGGCTAAAGATGCAGGAACGTATAATATTTCATCAACCTGCGCCTTTGCAGCCTGTGTCATACGTCGTCTTGTGTATGTCGAAAGTGCTTCAAGATAACGTCTTGAGCCTTCGGCATATAATACTCCAAGAGCAAGTGATGATTTACCCGAGCCTGAAACTCCGGCAATCCCGACAATTTTATTGAGCGGAATATCCACATCAATATTTTTCAGGTTATGTACTCTGGCTCCTCTGACAAGTATTTTATCCGGTTGTAATTTCCCTTCTGTTCCCATATTATTCTCTTATTTTATTCAAACAGAAAGATTATATCATGTAAATTAAACATTTTCATTAATCTTGTATAAATCAATACCGCCGACAGCTTTGTACAGACCGATTGTTGAGAGTATTGAATTAATCTTGTTTGTCACTTCTTCTTTTTTAACAAACAAATAATTCTCTTTTGCATACAAAACATCCAAGTCGCTTGCAGCCCCTATAGTATTTTTATCCTTCATAAGCGAAAACGTTGTATTTTGGAGTTCTAACCTGTCAATGCTTTCGTTGTAGTTTTCGGATGCGGCGTGACGGGGGTTATTTCAAAAATATCCCCGCCGACTTGAGTGTGGATTTTTTCGGCAATTGATTGTGTATTACCGCTCCAAGAAAAATATGCTATTAAAACTTTTTTATTCATAGCGTCTCCTTGAGTTTTTACAGAGGCTGCATATACAATTCCCGCCCCAACAAATAGTATTAATAATAGAATTAGACAAAGTTTTTTCATCACGTCACCTTACCTTACCTTGCAAGTCCTATTATCATTTCAACTGTTTCAGGGGCATAGTGTGAGAAGAATAAACTCTTTCCTGTATCTAAACGTCTGATATGTTCAATCTCTTCGTTATTCAATTTAAAATCAAAAATATTCATATTTCGTTCCATACGTTCTTTTTTGACTGATTTCGGAATAACAATGATACCTTCCTGAGTCAGAAAACGCAGTGCTACTTGTGCGGAGGATTTGCCGTATTTTTCGCCGATTGATACAAGGGTTTCATTTTTAAACATATTGTTTTTCCCTTCGGCAAAAGGTCCCCAGGCCATAATTTGAGTATTATATTTTTTCATTATTTCACGAGCCTGTTTTTGCTGTTGAAAAACGTGAGTTTCAACTTGATTTATTGCTGGTTGTACTTCACAAAAATGAGATAAATCTATAAATCTGTCAGGATAAAAATTACTTACTCCAATAGCTCGTGTTTTACCTGCTTTGTATGCCTTCTCCATTGCCCTATATGTTCCGTAATAATCCCCGAACGGCTGATGGATTAAAAGTAAATCAACGTAATCTGTTTGCAGTTTTCTTAAAGATTCATCTATTGAAGCTGCAGCTTTTTCTTCTCCGGCATTTGAAATCCATACTTTGGTAACAAGAAATAAATCTTCTCTTTTTACTCCGGATTGCTTTATTGCATTTCCGACCTCTTGTTCATTAAAATATGCTTGTGCAGTATCAATTAATCTATAACCTGTATCAATAGCATCTTTGACACATCTTTCACATTCCTCAGGTGTTACTTGATAAACCCCGTAGCCTAAAACAGGCATTTCTACACCATTATTTAACTTAACTGTTTCCATTATTACTCTCCTTTATTATTAATGAATAAAATTTGTATATTCAATTTCTTCATCACAAGGCGGTTTTATTCCTGCATTTTCTGCGGCTTCTTTGCATTTTAAGTGGTATGCAAAATTTCTTGCAAGAATTCTCATATTTTGCATACCTTCTTTATCTTCTCTTACTTCTTCCGATGTCATTCCATGAACCATATTCCAGTATCTCCCTGATATTACTGGCATCTGGTTAATCTGGAAGTATTTATTAAGCTGGTCAAGCGTTGCTGTTGTTCCCGCACGTCTTGCTGATACAATCGCAGTACCCGGTTTGTACTTGAACGAATCGTGACCTGACATATAATCAACAAAAAAAGCTCTGTCTAAAAACGGAATAATTCCTCCGGCTGCGGAACCATAATGGACAGGTGACCCGATTACGTAACCGTCAAATTCCCTTGCGTGTTCTACAAAATCGTTTACCTTGTCTTTTATGACACATCGTCCGATTTTTCCGCAGGCTCGACAAGCCTTACAAGGTGATATAGGGTCTTTGCCGATATAATAAATTTCTGTTTCAATTCCTTCTTGATTTAAAGTATTTGCTATTTCACTTAATGCTGTATAAGTGCATCCTTTTTCGTTTGGTGAACCGTTTATTAATAATACCTTCATTTTTTCCCTTATTAATTTATATTTACAACAATCCTATATTATCATTATCCTTATTTTTTGTTTTTATTAAAGTGCAAATACTACCTAATTCTTATCTAATCCTCTCACTTGTAATTTTATTTTTTTTGTTTTAAGGTTAAAATCTGATTGGAGGAACAACGTGAAATCTAAATATGATTTGATAAGAGATATAATATTGCGAAATATTCCAGGTGTAGGAAATTATCAAACCTCTATTCCGGGAGTAAGAATTGTCCGCAGAAATGAACCGACAGAGTTTTTAAAATGTTTTTACAACCCGAGCTGTATTCTTGTTTTGCAGGGGTTAAAACAAATGCTGTACGGAGAAGAAAATATTTTTTACGGTCAAGGACAATATGTTGTATCTTGTACGGATATCCCTGTTTCAAGTAGGGTTGTGGAGGCATCTTTTGATAAACCGTTTGTTGTTTTGATATTGGAACTTGACTCTAATCTGATTTCTAATTTGATTCTCGAAACAAAATTGTCTATAGCGGCAAACGAATCGGATGAAAAGGCTCTTGCAATTTCTTATACAGATGACGAAATTCTTGATGCGTTTTACCGTCTTACACAACTTTTGGAAAAACCTTCCAAAGAGCAGCAAATTATGTCACCTATCATAATCAAAGAAATTTATTACAGGCTCTTAACCGGTCATTTGGGATATCAATTGTATTCCATAAATATAAAGGGGACACGTTCAAACCAAATTGCGGAGGCTATTTCTATTCTGAAAGAAAAATACAGCCAAAAATTAAATATGGACGATATTGCGCATATGGTCAATATGGCACCGTCATCTTTCTATAGAAACTTTAAAAAGGTTACTCAGGTCAGCCCGTTGCAATATCAAAAACAGTTAAAGTTAAACGAAGCACAAAGACTGCTTTTGACCGGCAAATATGATGCCGCAACAGCCGCTTATGAAGTAGGTTATGAAAGCCCGACCCAGTTTAGCCGTGAATACAAAAAAATGTTTGGTAATCCCCCTAAAACCGATATTAAGAAACTTGCGATTGTTTAAAAGTTGTTTGCAGCCTATCAAGAAACACCTTTGCGGCGGGTGAAAACACCTGATATTTTTTCCATACGATATCCAGTCCGGATTCAAGTTTTGGCTCCAGCGGTCTAAAGCATAACTCGCTGTTTAGTGATGTTGTATCAACAAGTTTATCCAGCGTGACAGCAATTCCGATACCTGCTTTTACCATTATTGCGGCATTATAGACAAGGTTGTAAGTTGCACTGATTTTTAATTCCCCAAATTTATCCCCGAACCAATCAAGGAATCCGCTGTCTGCGGAGTATTTTTCGGATATTTGTCTTGATGCCAGAAGAGGTCTTCCTGTTAAATCTCCTATCTTTATTGTCTTTTTAGATGCAAGCGGATCATCTTTCCTGATTATAATACCCCAGACATCTTTTTCCGGCATTGTTATATTATCATATTTGGTCAAATCAATCGGTTGTATCAGCAGCCCAAAATCCAATAATCCTCTATCAAGTTTTTCTGTTACATCTTCTGCATTTCCGCTGTGGATATGAAATTTAATGTTAGGATATTCCGTTTGAATTTCTTTGATGACATCAGCAATATATTTCATAGAATCTGTTTCACCGCAGCCGATATAAATATCTCCGCTTACCGTATCCGATATGGATTGAAATTCCGCCTCGGTTTTTTCAACCATATCAATAATTTCCTGCGCACGCTTTCTCAAAATCATTCCTTCGGGAGTCAGGGTAACTTTGTATTTCCCCCTAATCAAAAGTTTTTGATTTAATTCCTTTTCCAATTCTTGTATCTGACGGCTCAAGGTCGGCTGTGTAAGATGCAGAGAGTTTGCGGCTCCTGTTATGCTGCCTTCTCTTGCAACCGTCAAAAAATATTTTAATACTCTAAGCTCCATAGATAAAATAATATAATTTTTAAATATGCCTGTCAAGCATTATTAATTATTTAATATAAGTATTTGCTATTTTTAGATAATCGTAAATAATAAGAAATATAGGAGTAATTATGAACGTTAATATAAATAAAACAGTTCAAAATTTAGAAGATGCAAATTGCAATTCCGATTTGATATCCAAATTTCTTGAATACGAGAAAGAGAATCAAACGGCGGAGCAGTTGAAATTGTTAACAAATCATAGAAAAATACTCCTTGATTCGCTTCACAAAAATCAGAAACAAATAGATTGTCTTGATTACTTGATTTTTAATATCAAACAAAATTTTCAAAAGGAGAAATAATGGAAATACTAAATGTAAGAACCCCGAGAGGGTTAGAGTTAAAGGGTGCAATATTCGGAGATACATCAAACGATACGGCGCTTATTATGCTGACCGGTATTTGTTCTAACGTTTTTCAGAATGAACTTCTCTACGCAACAGGAAAACTTCTGGAAAAGAACGGTATAACCTGTATAATTGCGCACGCTCACGATTCTTTTTCTTGTTTTGCGTATACGGATTATTCTATCGGCAAGCAGCGTCATGCCGGTGTATTTAACGACGACTTCAACATGGTTTATGAAGATGTTGAAAGCTATGTAAAATACGCAAAAGAAGAATTAGGGTTCAAAAAGATTATTTTGGGCGGGCATTCTTTAGGCTCTAATAAAATTATTCATTATCTCGGAAACACTCCGGATAATTACGTTGACTATTTTATTGTTTCCTGTCCCGTTGATATAATGCACTGGTGGGAGGTTATGCCGAATATTGAAAAATGTCATAAAATGGCGCAGAATCTTGTAGATACAGGCAGAGGAAATGAGATTCTTCCGTTCTTATTCGGCGGTTTTTCTCCGATGACCGCTAATTCTGTTATCGGATTTTATAATGCCGATAACCTCAAAAATTGTCCTGTATTGAGTAAAAAGGGAGAAACAAAATCTCTGTATAATATAAAACCGAGAGGGGCTTTTGTAATAGGTTCCAGAGATTCTGTTACAGGTGACAGCCCTAAAGGGTTTATGGAACAATTAAATCAATGGACTAAAAATCCTGCCTTGAATAAGGTAATAGAAGTTCAGGGTGCATCACATATTTTCTACGGAATGCATGATGAATATGCCCAATTAGTCCTTGATCTGATTGAAGAAGAAGTACTCATGAAAGTATGAAGGAGATTAATGTGAAAAAGGTATTAATTTGTCTTTGTCTGCTAATAATATTAATAGGAGGGAATCTTATGAGTGAAGCAAAAACAAGTAATTGGGATAAAACATTTACTAAAAGTGAAAATATAGAGGTTAAAAAAGTAAGCTTTAAAAACCGCTACGGAATAACTCTTGTGGGCGATTTGTACACTCCGAAAAATAAATTGGATAAAAAATATCCGGCGATAGCTGTTGCAGGCCCTTTTGGTGCAGTAAAAGAACAGGCATCGGGTTTATACGCACAGACAATGGCAGAAAGAGGGTTTATAACTCTTGCTTTTGACCCTTCATATACGGGGGAAAGTTCAGGAGAACCGAGAAATGTAGCTTCACCTGATATTAATACTGAGGATTTTTCTGCTGCGGTTGATTTCTTATCCAATCAACCCGATGTTAATCCTGATAAAATAGGGATAATCGGGATTTGCGGATTTGGTGGATTCGGATTAAATGCTGCTGCAATGGATACCAGAATAAAAGCAACCGTTACCTCTACAATGTACGATATGACACGTGTAAGTGCTAACGGATATTTTGATTCAATGGACGAAAAAGCTCGATACGAATTGAAGGAATCTTTGAACAAACAAAGAACAGAAGATTTCAAAAACGGGAATTACGCACCGGCTCCTGGACTTCCTGAAAAATTAACGGGAGAAGAACCTCAGTTCGTAAAAGATTATTATGATTATTACAAAACTCAAAGAGGTTTCCATAAACGTTCTATTAATTCTAACGGAAACTGGAATATGACTTCATCACTCTCTTTGATTAATATGCCTATTCTAAAATACAGCGATGAAATCAAAAGTGCGGTGCTTGTAATGCACGGAGATAAAGCGCACAGTAAATATTTCTCGGAAGATGCGTTCAAAAATCTGAAAGGTGATAACAAGGAATTGTTGATAATTCCTGATGCAAGCCACGTTGATTTATATGACAATATGGATAAGATTCCGTTTGATAAACTGACAGAATTCTTTAATACTTATCTGAAATAATAATTAATTTGTTGTTGTATTCTTGATTGTTTTATTGCTGTTTTGCATAACAATCAAGAATACTCCTGCTATTATTAACACGATACCGATAGAAATCCGTATTGTTAAATGTTCATTAAAAAACAATATTCCGAAAAATATTGCGGTTAAAGGCTCAAGTGCCCCAAGGATTGCAGTTTTAGTCGAGCCGATAAGTTTTATTGAAATATTTATGGTTTCCAAAGATATTATTGTCGGAAACAGTGCAAGCCCTATAGGGAACAACCAGAAGATAGGCTTATCTATAATTTGTAACTGGGTGCAGAATTTAAGATTAAAAATATAAACCAGAAGCCCGAATAACATAACATAAAAACTCATTTTATTCCGATTTACGTGTTGTATGGCTTTTATTTTTTTTACCCCGACAATATATAGAGCGTAAAAAAGTGCCGATAAAAAGACGACAACAACTCCATGGGTATTGAGTGTAAGTCCTGATTTTCCATGGTATAAAAGAACAATTCCAATTGATGTCAGAAGAATTGCATTTACTGTTGTTTTGGTTATTTTTTCATTAAAAAATATTGCCATAATTATTGCAACAAGCACCGGATATATAAAAAGAATTGTACAGGCAATTCCGGCCTCTATGTATTTGAATGCATCAAACAACGTCAGTGATGAAAACGAGAATAACAAAGATAATATAAGCATCGGAATTATCTCTTCTCGATGAAGATGAAGCGAAACGTTCTTGACAAGCTTTAGCCATATCCAATAGATTATAATCGCAAGTGCGTACCTGTAAAACAATACGGAGTTTGCTCCAATCCCTATGGAGTATAATGGCAGCGTAAACAACGGATTCATTCCATAGCTTGCGGCGGCTATTGCACCGTTTATTGTTCCTACTACTCTCCTTCTCATATTAACAATTTATATTAAATACCACGAAAAGACAATAAACAGAATTAACCGGCATGATTATTGCAAAAAATCAATAAGAAGCGACAATAAACAAAAAGGAGTCAGATTTATGAAAACGCAGCTAATTTTACATGATGGAGAATACTATATTAATTTGCCGGCAGAATTTATCGAACAGTTGGACTGGTACGAAAACGATATAGTAAATATTGATTTGGATTTAGCTTTTTCTAAAATTGAGATATTTAAA
Organism: Candidatus Gastranaerophilales bacterium; assembly: GCA_944324825.1. Taxonomy (GTDB): domain Bacteria; phylum Cyanobacteriota; class Vampirovibrionia; order Gastranaerophilales; family Gastranaerophilaceae; genus UMGS1585. Next base: position 168,651 of record CALUXU010000002.1, on the reverse strand, counting down.
AAGGATGATGAAACCGAAGAACTTGATGCTGAAAGTGATGAAGATTTTTAGTTATTTAAGAAAAAGTTTGTTCGTACATCTTTTTTAAGCTATCCATTTTACTTTTGATATATTCAAAAGGATTAAACTTTTCTACCAAAACATTTTTTGACTGATGCGCTTCAAGAGAGTGTCTGCCGTCATTAAACTTTGCATGGTGAGATACAGTCAATAGTTTATTGTTACCTTCGTTTTGCATAAGGCTGAATTTTATTGTATCAGAAGGCAGTCCGATTTTTTCACCCATCTTGGTTAACGTTTTTATTTGCTCCTTATTAAGAGAGTTACTGTTTGTATTAATTATGGTTTTTGCTCTAAAATTGGTTGATTTATTAATTGTATTATTCATTTTATACTCCTTTGTTATTAGTTAATGATAAAACAAAAATAGCCGATTAGGACAGATTGAAAATATTTTGTATCAATTCTTATAATTAATATTATTAATAGAGAGGTAACATTATGTTGTTTTTATTATTAAAATGGATTGTTTTAACGTTAATTGTAATTTTTGCAGCTTGGGTTATTCCGGGAATCGAAGTTGACGGTTATATGTCAGCCTTGATTGTTGCGGCCGTAATTGCTCTGATTAATGTATCTCTAAAACCGGCATTAAATCTGATAACTTTACCAATCAATGTATTAACATTGGGATTGTTTACACTGGTTATTAATGCTCTGTTACTTATGTTTGTAAGTTATCTAGTTCCGGGATTTGAAGTGGACGGATTTTGGGCTGCATTCTGGGGTTCGCTTTTAATGTCAATATTAAGTGTCGGTGTAAGCTTTATTTAAATATTTGTAGTAATATTTAAATAGAGGTTATAAATGTACGAAGAATTGGAACAAATACGGGAAAAATGTTTATCGTGCGAAAAGTGTCCGCTTTCTAAAAGCCGTCATAAAGTCGTTTTTTCAGGTGGTGTTCCTAATTCAAAAATGATGCTTATAGGAGAGGCTCCGGGATATTGGGAGGATCAAAAAGGTGTTCCGTTTGTCGGTAAAGCCGGACAGCTTTTAGACAAAATATTTGAATGTGTCGGACTCTCAAGAGAGCGTGACGTTTATATCTGTAATACAATAAAATGCCGTCCGCCGGATAACAGAAACCCGCTGCCGGAAGAAAAACAAGCCTGTGAAGAGTATCTAAAAGCACAGATAGATATTTTGAAGCCGAGAATAATTCTTGTGTGCGGAAATATTGCTCTAAATACAATGATTCCCTCAGAGAGAGGGATTACTAGAGCAAGGGGTAAATGGTTTGACGGACCTTATGGGGCTAAAATGATGCCGATATTCCACCCTTCATATCTTTTAAGGAATGATTCAAGAGAAAAGGGCAGCCCAAAATGGTTGATGTGGCAGGATATAAAAGCAATTAAAGAAGAATATGATAAATTAAACGTTGCAATTAATTAATTGCAACGTTTATTAAAATAAAATTTGATAAAAACTAAAAAACTATTTTACATAGAATTCTGCATCAACAGAAGCATTTAGTTGTACTTTACCGGCTTCAATAGGTGTTGGAGTTGCGGTGTCTGCTGCAGTAGAACCAAGAGCTGCTGCTTTATATAACCTTACTCCATTTGCGCCTTGTTGATATACATTAACTCTCAAAGACTTAATTCCGACAACTTTTTGGTTTAATGCTGCTGCCGTTGCTTTTGCCTGGTTTTTAGCTTTTGTTAATGCTGCATTTACAATTTCTGTCGCAAATTGGTCTTGATCTTCTATTGTCATTGATACACCGCTTACATTTGATACGTTATTTTTTATTGCTGTATCAATTAATTTTGAAACCATTGATGTATCAGATGTTTTTACAACTATAGAATTTATAGCTGTATAATTTTTTATTGATCTGTCATCAGAATTTTTATTATACTTATAGTTTGGTCTTAAATTGTAATTTCGTGTTTGGATATCTGATTTTTTGTCAGAGGACAATTCTTGTTTAAGAGCGCCTATAACTTTAGAAGTTATCTGGCTGTTTCTTTCAGCAGCTCTTTTTGAATCAACATCAGTTGTTTCTACTGCAAAAGTTATATTTGCTGTATTAGGTGCAATTTCTTTGGATTCTGTTGCATTGATTGAAATATACCCCATATTTTTTTGAACAACAGTCATAGCCTGTGTAGAAATACAAGGTGTTGAAATAAATGCAAGCAATAAAATCATTAATAGTTTTTTCATCATACTCTCCTAATTATTCTATTCGACATTATTATCAAATGAATCCGGCAAAAAATCAACCCGTAAAAATCTATAGCTGTTTATTACTCTTTCGGCTAATGTAAATTTTTGTGTCTTTTTGTGAAAAGTATTTGAAAATAAGTTATAATAATTATGTTGATGATTTAAAGGATTGTGTGTGTATAATTTGTTGGTCTCAGCAAAGTTTCCTGTATGGAATCAAACATCTGTAGATTACAGGTGCAGCCCAAAGCCCCTTGATAAAAGATTACAACAGGATATATTTATTAAATCTTCGCCTGTAAATTTTAAATCGGCGACATCAAATAGTGCGCCTTTAAAGACATTAAGAGGCATGATTGACCCTTATAGCGGTATAACAATGCTTTCAAATGATGAACTTAATACGGCGGAGAAGCTTCTCGGCAAATGTCCTGATGCAAAATCTGCGGTAAAAGTTCTTTCCCGTTATACCAAAAATATGCTTCCGACAGAAAAGAAAATGTTTTCTATTTTTAAGGATTACGCTAAAAAGAATCCAAACGGAACATTTGTTACCTGTTTAAAAGGCTTAAGACCTGATGCGTATAAAAAACTATTGCTTGAAGAATTTGATGTCCTGGATTCTGTTGATGATTTATCCAGAAATATGAGTCCTGATTTGGCTCTGGCTGTGCGTCATAAAACGACCAGATGCCGTGATATTATTCTCAAAGATGATCCCAATAACCCATTTAAGAGAAAAACATTAATATCTTCTCTTGATGAGATTAGTGTTTCTGGAACTGAAAAGAAATTATTTGAAAAACTAAAAGAACGGGCGAGATACCTGCCGACATCAGGAAGCAGTGAAAATGCTTTTATTGTTAAATATACGGATACTGCAAAACCTCGTTCTCACCAGGAAATTGCTAAACGTTTATTGCGCCCGTCACTGCAATCTGCTGAACATATACATCCGAATTCTTTAGGCGGAGCAAACTCTTTGGGTAATTTTATGCTGACATCGGCAGGGCGAAACTCTGAAAGAGGTAATATGCCGATGCCGAAATTTATAGAAAAATATCCGGATATTCCTAAGTATACTCAAATGCATGTTGAGCAAATAATCGATAATATCCATAATGGCAAACTAAAAGGGCATGAAGATTACCCTTATAAATTAAAACAATCATTGAATAATGAATCAAACGGTCTGATTAATTTGGATTTATCTTCTTATAAATATTCAGAAGAAGAGGCAGAAAATTTAGTTTTACTGAATAAAACTAAATCTGATACGAAAAAAGAGTTTAATTTTGACCCGTTTAAAATCTAGTAATCGCTTTATTTTTTATCTTTATTGTAACGAAATGTAACGAAATGGGATAAAAAATTAAAGATTTAAAAAAGTGATGCCGTAATACCAGATATACGGATGGGGATCCGTAGGAACAATTAGGAAAAGGAGTAACATTATGGGTTTAGCAGCATCACAAGCGCGCTTATTGTCATTGACAGCCAGAATGCATGACATTGAGTACAAAGCGCAAAAACTGGAAGCGCAAAAGCTTCAAATGGCTAATCAGTCACAACAAGTTTACCAAGAGTATGAAGATGCTCTTAACATGCAGAAGATTCAATACAAAATTATTGGTTCAGATGGTTCTGCATATTACAAAGATGCAACAGTTAAGGCATTAGTAACAGCAACCGGAGAAGCAAAAGCTGATTACATTATGCACAACATTGCAACTAACCAAATGTATTGTACACAAGCACAAATAGATGCATATGAAACAGCTGTAGGTACAACCCCAACAGCAAATGGTGACGGAACATATTCAATCACTGGTGTTCCTGGAACATATACCTCTGAAGACGATGCAAAAGCAGGTGCATTTGCAGTAGAAATGGGTGATACACTTGGTTCATCATCTTCATACAAAACACTATATAATGAAATGGTACAATGTGTAGCAAAACACGGCGGAGACGCAGAAGAAGCATTTATCGCAGTAGACGGTAATCCTGACGGTAAAGGATACAATCCTACAGCAGAAGAAGCTACTCAATTTAGCAACGCTACATACTTAACAAATATGATTAACGAAGGGTTCATCGTACTTCACAAACTCACAGGTGATAATATCACAGGTGCTGCAGATGAAGTTAACGTAGCCGTTGACCCTTCATTACAACAAGTTTCTGACGAAACTGATCTTAAGAAGGCCGAAGCTAAATACGAAGCTGATATGGCTAAGATTAACGCAAAAGATAAAAAATACGATACAGATATCGCAGCTTTAGAACAAGAAAGAAACGCAATCAAGACTGAAATCGACACCTTGAAGACAGTCGCAAAAGACAACGTAGAACGTACATTCAAGTTGTTCAGTTAATGGAATTAGGTAAAGGTAGAGACAGGGTAACTGTACCCTTCTCTCACCCGAGCCGGCCTGAGGGATTGCTATATCCCAAAACAAAAAAGATTGCTCTTTGATAAACTGCATAAATGATTTGAGAATGGTTGTTTCAACAGGAAACGTAAAATACCCTCTCTCCTGTATTACAGGATAACTATGTCAAAAAGAGGAATTGAAATAAAAATATCCGCTCAATATGCAATGCAGAATATCAGGTTCAAACAAAAGCGAGAAAATAAATAAATGAAAAAAGTTAAGAGAAAAATTAAATAGAACAGGTTTTGTTAAAAAGGTTGATTAAGGCGGATGCGTTAATTGACCCCGGGAGGAGAAGTTTTCCCCGAACTTCAAACAAAACTCCCACAAGATGCTAAAAGTTCCTATAATTTCCTTTTTCTTATTCCTAATTAATAATTGCCACTGTCCTAAAACAGATGGCATTTTTTTTGTTTTTAATCATGTTACGACTAACTTCCGGTTTGACTTTTTACGTGAAATCTGCAAATTAATCCAAATACATTTACCCCCGCCAAACCATTCTGTTCATTTTGTTTCGTTTTTTAATTAGGAATAAGAAAAAATTTGTAATACGGTTCGCAGAAACTTTGTTTCTGACTCACCTGCCTCTATTTTGAAGATAATTAATCTTCAAAATAGAGTTCTTCTAATTAATTGCCGTTACCATCAAGGTCACGGCTTTTTATTTTTGGCAAGTGATTAAGTGATTAAGTGATTAAGTGATTAAGAAAATATTGTGGTAGTGAAATTCAACACAATACATTTTTCTATTTACCCCCGGCTTTTTATTGTGTTTTTTATCATGTTACGTTTAAGCTCCGGTTTGGTTTATGCTGACAAGTTAAACCTGTTACTACTCAATCTCAATACCAAACCATTCTGTTCATTTTATATTTTTATTTGTTACTGTCATACGCTATTAAACTCAATTTAATAAAAAGTCCATTATGTAGTCATCCATAACAAAGCCGGAGCCGATGTCTGTTACGACAGAATCTACCGTTTGAAAACCCCATTTTTCGTATGTTTTGATAGTGTTTGTATTGTATTTGTTTACTGTAAGCTCTATTCTTGTATAGTTTTGTTCAGAGGCAATTTCTTTTATTTTCTCAAACGTTTTTGTTCCGAAACCTTTTGAACGGTAGTCTTTTGAAATATATAATTTTGATAAAAACAAATAATCCTCTTTTGCAGAAATTCCGAAGTATCCGGCATTTATTCCATTGACAATAATAAAATAATAGGTGTATTTTTCATTATTAATTTGATTTCTTATTGCCTTCTCTGACTGAAATTTGTCTATCATATATTCAATCTGGCTGTCAGAAAGTTTTCCTTTCCAGTATTCGTGCCATATTATGTTGGCAAGTTGGGCAAGCTCTTGTATTTGATTTTTGTTAACAGGTTGAAAATTTAACATAAAATTAATATAATATAACACAGCAAGGAGAGCAACTATGCTTGAAAACGATAACGAAGATAAAAATAATATAATTGAAGATTTTGCCAAAAACATAGATAAAGCAAAGCTTGCCGGACAGATTCAAAACTATCTCAAAGGCGGCAGTGAAGGAATGTTCAAAGAGAAAAAATCTGAATTTGAATACAAAAAAGATATTATAAAAATGCTTTTGGAAAGAAAAAAGAACGGATTGTAATTTGTTATTTAAGGAATTTATATGCTGAAAAAAATATTTATTATTCTGGGATTGTTTATGTGTACAGCAGTGGTTTCATACGCTGCGGACAATTATATTAATCTTGAGGAGCTGGATATTCAATCTAATACTCAAATGACTCAGGCACAGTATAAGCGCGCGCAAAAAATTATCAGAGATTTGCAAAATGAAACTCCAAAACAATTTAATCATAATTACGGTCCGTTTTTGGCTGCAATATATGATGATAAAGGCAATCTTATTGCAAAGGCGCAAAATAGTGTGATTCCTTCTTGCGACTGTACAAACCATGCAGAAATGAATGCTATCAGGCTAGCCCAAAAGAAACTGAATACTTATGATTTGTCAAAATACAATCTGAGTATATACGTAACAGCAGAACCTTGTATAATGTGTGCCGGCGCTATTATGTGGTCAGGGATAAAAAATGTTTACTTCAGTGTTTATTCTAAAGATGTTGAGAATATAACCGGTTTTGACGAAGGTTATAAGCCTAATTGGATCAGCCAGTTCAAAAAACGCGGTATAAATGTTTATGGCGGTATTGAACAGGAACTCGGTAAACAAATTTTATCCGAATATGTAAACGAAGGTAATACTATTTATAAGCCGGCGAGAAAATGCAACTAAATTAATAAACCCAGCCGCGTTTTTCTACTTTGGTATCAAAAACTGAATTATTAACAATTCTTTGGAATTTGTTAATGCCTCTTATTTCGTTTCCGTATTCGTTTCTGAATGATTTATCAATTTTACGGGTTTTTGTATGTTGGGTAACCGGTGTAGTTTTGTTTGTTTTTTGTGCGTATCCACCACTTGATAACAGATATGATTTTGTTTCGCCGGATGGTTTTTTTCCGGATACCATATAATGGGTACCTCTCCATTCTCTTTGATGGATTTGTGAGAAGCCTTCTTCCTTTAGACCTTGAGCAAATCGATTTATTGCGCGGCCTTGCGGGGTTTCTATATTGCGAATTTTTTGTATAAAATTAACCGGTTTTGTTGCTATCTTCATAATACAAATATCTCCTATATTGTGGCTTACAATAATAGAAGATACCTGAAAAAATTTTTTGCTAATTTTGTTACAATTGTTAAGTTTTTATTTTGAAGACCAGCCTCTTTTAATAACTTTCATGCTTGTAATAATATTATTTACTATTTTTTGAAATTTATTAATTCCGTATATTTCTCGTCCATTGGCATTTTTATATGATTTATCAATTATTCTGATTTTAGTATTTGAATCTATTTGTACTGTTTTATTAACTTTTCTTGAAAAACTTCCGCTTGAGAACAGATAAGTTTTTGTCGTTCCGTTCTTTTTTTGTCCTGTTAATGTGTGATAATCATTATTCCAACATCTTTGATACATATTTTTATAACCATCTTTTTTCATTCCATGTGCAAAGTTGTTGATTACCTGTCCTTGAACTGTTGTCATATTGCGAACTCTTTGTACTAAATTTAATGGTTTTGTTGCAATTTTTACCATAACATATCTCCTCTCATTATAACTATGTTAGCAAGAAGATATTTATATTACCTGCATTTAATAGATGAATTATATTGTGATTTTTATAACAATTAAATAATGATTTTTATAACAATTTAATATAAAGAAAATATTAAGTTTTCTAAAAATAGGTAGTTATTATTTGACATTTATGTTTTTACGGGTACGATAATTAATAAGTGTAAAAATCACAATATACACAAAAGAATTTTTGGAAGTAAATGTTCATACTTTTATAAATTGGTAATAGAAAAAGGAGATTAAAAATGCCAAAAACCACTAAAAACGCAAAAGTTGAAAAGTTAGAAAAAGACTTGGCAGCAAGTAATTTGGTTGACAGCCCTGAATCTTTGGAAATTTTAATCCAAAAAGTTCAAAAGGCTCAAAGAATCTTTTCTACATTTTCACAAGAAAAAGTAAATGCAATCTTTAAAGCGGCAGCAACAGCTGCTGATAAAGCACGTATTCCTTTAGCAAGAATGGCTATAGAAGAAACCGGAATGGGTGTTTTAGAAGATAAGATTATCAAAAACCACTTCGCATCAGAATATATTTACAACAAGCACAAAAATGCTAAAACTTGCGGAGTTATTAGAGAAGACAAAATTAACGGTATTAAAGTTGTTGCAGAACCTTTAGGTATTATTGCAGGTATCGTTCCTACAACTAACCCTACATCAACTGCAATTTTCAAATCTTTAATCGCTTTGAAAACAAGAAACGCAATTATCTTCTCACCACACCCTAGAGCTACAAAATGTACAATTGCAGCTGCAAAAGTGGTTTTGGATGCTGCTGTTAAAGCAGGTGCTCCGGAAGATATTATCGGATGGATTGATGTACCTTCAATCGAATTATCAAGCCAGTTGATGAAACACGAATCAATTGCTTGTATCTTAGCAACAGGCGGTCCTGGCATGGTTAAAGCTGCTTACTCATCAGGTAACCCTGCATTAGGTGTTGGTCCTGGTAACGCTGCAGCCGTTATTGATGAAACAGCTGATATCAAAATGGCTGTATCTTCAATCCTTATGTCAAAAACATTCGACAACGGTATGATTTGTGCTTCTGAACAATCAGTTGTTGTTGTTGACAAAGTTTATGAAGAAGTTAAAAAAGAATTCTTATACAGAGGTGCTTATCTTTTAAGTGCTGATGAAGAAAAGAAAATGATTGCTCTTCCGTTTATCGATCCTAAACGTGGAACAGCGCATCCTGCAATCGTTGGTCAACCTGCACACAAAATTGCAGAACTTTCAGGCTTCAGCATTCCTGATGATGCAAAAATCTTATTAGCAGAAAGACCAAAAGTTGATTGGGAGGATCCGTTCTCAAGAGAAAAATTATCACCAATCTTAACTATGTACAGAGCAAAAGATTTTGAAGATGCTGCAGAACAAGCATACGAACTTATTTCTAAGGGTGGTGCAGGTCACACAGCAGACCTTTATACAGATGCAAGAAGTCAAGAAAGAATTGACAGATATGCAGAAAAAATGCCTACTTGCAGAGTTCTGATTAACTCACCTTCAGCACAAGGTGGTATCGGTGATTTATACAACTTTAAATTAGAACCGTCACTTTCACTTGGTTGTGGTTCTTGGGGTAAAAACGCAATATCTGGTAATATCGGTGTTGAAAACTTATTGAACTACAAAACCGTTGCTGAAAGGAGAGAAAATATGTTATGGTTCAAAGTTCCTTCAAAAGTTTACTTCAAAAGAGGTGCTGTTGACTTAGCTCTTCGTGAACTTCAAGGTAAAAAACGTGCATTCATCGTAACAGACAGATTCTTATTCGATTCAGGTGCGGTTAATGCTATTGTTAACGTATTAGACGAAATCGGTATTGAATATCAAATCTTCTTTGATGTTAAACCGGATCCTACATTATCTACAATTAATCAAGCTATGGCTATGGTTAAGACCTTCGAACCTGATGTTATCATTTCATTAGGCGGCGGTTCTCCTATGGATGCAGCTAAGATTATGTGGTTAATGTATGAACAACCTGATACAAACTTTGAAGATATCTCTATGAGATTTATGGATATCAGAAAGAGAATTTGTTCAATCCCTGAATTAGGTAAGAAAGCAACTATGGTTGCTATCCCTACAACATCAGGTACAGGTTCTGAAGTTACTCCGTTTGCAATTATTACAGATGATGAAACTCACGTAAAATATGCAATCGCTGATTACGCTTTAACTCCTAATATGGCAATTGTTGACCCTAACTTCGTTGACGGTATGCCAAAAGGCTTAACAGCTGCATCAGGTATTGACGCTTTAGTTCACGCTATCGAAGCTTATGTTTCTTGTATGGCTACAAACTTTACAAATTCAAACGCTTTAGAAGCAACTAAATTAATCTTCAGATACTTAGAAAGAAGCTATACAGAAGGTGCTAATGATCCTATCGCAAGAGAAAAAATGCACTATGCCGCTACAATCGCAGGTATGGCATTTGCTAACTCATTCTTGGGATTGTGCCACTCTATGGCTCACAAACTTGGTGCTATGTATCACGTTCCACACGGGGTTGCTAACGCTTTATTAATCAGACAAATTATTAAATTCAATTCATCTGATAGACCTAAAAAACAAGCAATCTTCCCTCAATACAAGTTCCCTTGTGCAAAAACTAAATATGCACAAATAGCTGATGAACTTGGTTTAGGCGGTAAGAACGATGATGAAAAAGTTGAACTGTTAATCAAGGCAGTTGATGAATTAATGACTAAGGTTAACTTACCAAAATCTATCAAAGAATTTGGTATTGATGAAAAAGAATTCTTCGCTAACCTTGATGAATTAGTTGAATTGGCATACGATGACCAATGCACAGGTGCAAACCCTGTATATCCATTAATGGATCAAATCAAACAACTTTATACTGATGCTTATAACGGTATCGTATAAAACTTATTATATTGAGCAAGGAGTATTCACTCCTTGCTCTTTTTAATGAAGAAGAGATTTTAGAAAGATGATTGACAGATTTTCAAACAAAGTTATAAGCCGATTAACCTTGTATCACTGTGTTCTTGTAGATTATATCGAACAGGGGATTGAATTTGTTTCAAGTACTAAACTTTCAAAACTTTTAAATATTGATGATTCCCAAATCAGAAAAGATATAAAACTTCTGGAATATAGCGGGAAGTGCAAGGTTGGGTATTCCGTAAGAGAATTAAAAGAAATTATCGAAAAACGTCTTACATTCAGTAAAAACAAAGATGTTTTTATTGTCGGGGCCGGAAATTTAGGTTTGGCTTTAGCCAAAAACGACAATTTTGATTACTATGGGTTTAATATTCTTGCTTTGTTTGACAGCAACGATTTAAAAACCGGAATCAGTATTGATGAAAAACAAATTTTTCATATAAGCAAACTTCCTGATTTAGTACAACGATTGGGGGTTAAAATAGCGATTTTAACAGTTCCTCATTCTCAGGCACAAAAAGCCGCTAACTTTTTAATTGATTCTGGTATAAAATATATATGGAACTTTACTCAATGTATATTAGATGTTCCTGATGATATACACGTATGGAATGAGAATCTTATAGGACATTTCTTACAATTGACTATTGACGATACACAGATTGAAAGTTAAAATATTATGAACGAGATAAAAATTTGTATGGGTAGTTCTTGCTTTGCAAGAGGAAACGACGAAAACATAGAAACACTTGAAAATTACATAAACGAGCATCAGCTTGATGCAAATATTGAGTTAATCGGGCTACGATGTACAAATAAATGCGACAAAGGTCCGGTTATCATAATTAACGGTAAAGAATACTGTAATATGAACTATCTGGAGCTTAAAAAGATATTAGAGGAATTACCGCATGGGCAATAAACTTTCACCTGTCTACACGCTAAAGAATGAATGTCACGACTGTTATAAATGTGTTCGGGAATGTTATGTAAAATCAATCCAAATAAAAGACGGTAGTGCATCAGTTTTGGCGGATAGGTGTATAGCTTGCGGACACTGTGTTACGGTTTGCCCATCTAACGCAAAACGTATCAGATATGATGTTGACAGAGTAAAAGCATTACTCGCTGCAAAAGAAAAAGTTATAGTATCTCTTGCCCCTAGCTGGATAAGTATATTTGATTATACAAAACCCCAAATGATAACCTTATTAAAAGCTCTCGGCTTCTTTGGTGTCAGCGAAACAGCTCTTGGTGCGCAGGAAGTATCAATTGAAGTTGCCAAACTTTTAAAAGAAAAAGAAACCGGACTATTTATCTCAAGTGCTTGTCCGGTTATTGTTGATTATATAAGATATTATAGGCCAGAATTTGCAAAATATATTACACCTGTTGCATCTCCTGCTTTGACTCATGCCAGAATGCTCAAAGAAAAATACGGTGATGATATCGGGATTGTATTTATCGGACCTTGTATTGCAAAGAAAAATGAATCAGACAAACGTAACGACTTAATTGATGTTGCTCTGACCTTTGATGAATTAAATTACTGGGTGAAAGAATCGTATATTGATTTGTCAAAGCTTGAAATTGACCAGAACGAATCATTTATTCCGGAAAGTGCAAACGAAGGTTCTCTTTACCCGATATTAGGCGGGATGAACGAAACCTTAAAATATATAGGAATAGAAGATGATGTTCAGCTTGTTGATATTTGTACCCTTCACAGCCTTGATAAAGCATTAAATGGGCTAAAACCTGAAAAACTTGAGGAAAAGATTTTTGTTGAGGCTTTAGGTTGTGACGGCGGATGTATCAACGGTCCTGGAATTAGTTTATGTAAATCTACATTGTTAAAGACTTCAAATGTTTTAAACAATTTTGTTAAACGTGATGAAATTCCGCAAGAGCCTAAAACAGTTGTAAATATAGAATATACCGCTGTTAATCACGAAAAGAAAGAGTTTCCTCTGGAAGATATTATGAAAACTATGGAGCGAATCGGCAAACACAAAGAAGAAGATGAGTTAAACTGCGGCGGATGCGGATTCCAAACCTGTCGAGAACTTGCTCAGGCAATTTTGGCAGGTGAAGCAGAGCCTTCAATGTGTGTTTCTTATATGAGAAAAATTGCATTGAGAAAAGCTGCCGCTATGCTTAGGTGTATGCCGTCTGCAATGGTTATGATAGACAATCAGAATAAAATCCTTGAATCAAATGATGCTTTTATGAAGATGTTCTGCGGTGATATGTATGAGATTTTCTCAGAACGTCCGGAGGGTGTAAACGGGGCGGATATTGACAGAATCATTCCTTTTGCGGATTTGTTAAAAACTGCATTAAAAACCGGCAAAGACATTCATAAAGAGCATTACATCTCTGGCAGCAAATTGTATGATATCAACGTCTTTATTATTGAGGAGAATGAGATTGTCGGTGCAATTATAACGGATGTTACACAATCGGAATTAAATAGAGAGAAGATTGCGGAAAGAGCCAAAGAAGTAATCAGTAAAAACATTGCAAAAGTTCAGGAAATAGCAATTCTATTAGGCGAACATATGGTAGAAACAGAGCTTTTATTAAGCACAATTGCTGATGATTATTCGGAAGATAACAATAAGGAACAATAAATATGTTCATTGATATCTATTGTACACAGGAGAAAAAATATAACCAGAATACTTATGGTGACTATTTTGTGTCCAAACGTGATCCTGAAACTGACAGACTTCTTGCCGTCTTATCAGACGGTTTGGGCAGCGGTATAAAAGCCAATATACTTGCAAGTATGACGGCTACAATGCTTTTGAAATTCATTGAGGCTGATTCCGATGTCAGAAAAGCCTGCGAGATTATGATGAATTCGCTTCCTGTTTGTCAAAAACGAAAAATAAGTTACTCAACTTTTTCTGTAATTAATTGTAACTCTGAAGGTGTGACGAAAATTGTAGAAGAAGGTAATCCGCAGTTTTTGTGGATAAGAGGCAATGAGGTTTTGGAACCTGATTGCGATATTATAACGTCCGAAACCTTCAAGAACAGAAAAATGCACGTTTACAGAATAAAACTGAAGGAGGGCGACCGTCTTATATTTTGTTCTGACGGAGTTACACAGTCAGGGCTTGGAACTGACAAGTTTAAATTAGGTTTGAGAAGAAAAGGTTTAATTGATGCGGTTTTGCATAAATTAAAAGAAGATATTTTTATTTCTAGTCGTGATTTATCAAAGTTTATTGTAGAGTTTGCTTGTTCTCTGGAACCTGACAGAAAGGCTAAAGACGATATTTCCGCTGTTTGTATTCATTGCAGGACACCGAGAAAATCCATGGTGTTTACTGGACCTCCGTATCACATGGAAAAAGATAATTATTATGCAAATGTTTTTAAAGATTTTGAAGGCAAAAAGGCTATAAGCGGCGGCACGACCGCAAATCTTATATCAAGAGAGTTAAACATTCCGATAGAAACCCCTGTTACGAGAAATATCGGGAAATTACCGTCCGTATCATATATGGAAGGCGTAGATTTGGTAACGGAAGGGATTCTGACTCTCACAAAGGCTTATGAATACTTGGAAGATGAAGATGAAATGCAGGATGATGCGGCAGGCGAACTTGTAAAATTTTTGCTTGAAAGTGATTGTATTATCTTTATGGTTGGTGCAAAATTGAATCAGGCGCATTATGATCCGAATTTGCCTATTGAGATTGAGATACGTAAAAATATTATCAAAAAAATCGCAAAAGTTTTGGAAGATAAGTATGTAAAAAAAGTCACAATACAATTTATGTAGTGTATAATAAATTAATAAAAGTATAACAGTATAAATAAAGGAAGATGAAATGGCAAAAGTTAGCGTAAAAATTTGTATGGGAACAACTTGTTTTGTGATGGGTTCTTCTCAGTTACAAGACTTGGTAGATATAGTAAAGAAAAAATACGGAGATGATGTTGAAGTTTCCGGAAGCACCTGTTTAAATTACTGTACACACAGTTCCGAATACTCAAAAGCTCCTTATGTTACAGTCAATGATACTGTTATTCAGGAAGCAACAATTGATAAGGTTTTACAGGAAATAGATAGGAAGTTAAGCTAAAATGGGAAATAATAATAGTCAATCAATTCATTTAAAGAAAGAAATATTAGCTCGAATTATAGAAGCATTTTTGTCAGATAACTTTGAAGAAAATACAAGGTTAATCCCTTATGATATGCGCCCGAAAGGTGCGGAAGTACCTTATAGATGCTGTATATATAAAGAACGTGCAATTTTAAAAGAAAGAGTTAAAGCAGGTTTAGGCTTCTCTTTGGAAGTGGATGACGAAACAAAACTTTTGTCAGAATATGCAAAAGATGCTCTAAAAAGAGAAAAACCGGATGAAAATCCTTTAACAGTTTTGGATGCAGCTTGTGCAGGCTGTGTTCCGAGCCGTATATATGTAACAGATTTATGTCAGGGCTGTGTTGCAAGACCTTGTCAATCCGCTTGTAAATTTGGTGCGATTGAGATGGTTGACGGCAAGTCTAAAATAGACGGCAGCAAGTGTAAGAGCTGCAAAATGTGTATGAACGCTTGTCCGTATAATGCGATTGTAAAACTTGCAGTACCTT
This sequence comes from Candidatus Gastranaerophilales bacterium, assembly GCA_944324825.1. GTDB lineage: Bacteria > Cyanobacteriota > Vampirovibrionia > Gastranaerophilales > Gastranaerophilaceae > UMGS1585. The sequence goes on along the minus strand of CALUXU010000002.1, from coordinate 153,235 downwards.
GTGAAGATGCTTGTCCAGTCGGTGCAATCCAAAAAGATGGAAATGGTATTACAAGAATAGATTTTGAACAATGTATTTCTTGCGGAAAATGTGTTGCAGCTTGTCCTTTCGGAGCCGTTCATGAAAAGAGTCAAATTATTGATATCTTAAAACATATGAAATCCGGAGATAAAAAAGTTATTGCAATGTTCGCACCTTCAATTGTCGGTCAGTTGCCGGGCAATATTTATCAGTTAAAATCTGCGATTAAAAAAGCAGGATTTGACGAAGTATTTGAGGTTGCTCAAGGTGCAGACGTTACAACGCTTAATGAGGCAAAAGAATTTGAAGAAAGAATGGAGAATGGTGCACCATTTATGACAACTTCTTGTTGTGCAGGTTATAATCAGTTTGTAAAAAAACATTTGCCTGAATTGAGTGAGTTTAAATCAACGACGGAAACACCTTTGTATTACATTGCGGAAATTGTTAAGAAAAAATATCCTGATGCCATAACGGTATTTATAAGTCCTTGTGTTGCGAAACGCAAAGAATCAATGGATAATCCGAATGTTGATTATGTAATGACTTATGAAGAACTTGGCGCATTATTTATTGCAAAACGCATCGAAATTACGGAATGTGAAGAAGAAAAATTTGAAACCGAAAGTTCAAAACAGGGACGTAATTTCGGGGTTACAACAGGTGTTGCGGAAGCGGTTAAGTCTGTTGCTAAAAATCCTGAAGAGGTTAAACCGTATATAATAAGCGGATTGACCAAGGAGACAGTGAAAGAATTGAAAAAATTCACAAAGGATAAAAGCTGTCCGGGTTGCAACCTTGTGGAAGTAATGTGCTGCGAAGGCGGCTGTATAGGCGGCAACGCAACAATTAATATCCCAAGAGTTGCAAGAAAAGAATTAAAGACTTTACTTGATGAAAGCAAAGACTTGGAAAGAAAAGATTAATCTTTTCTAAACAAAGCGGTTGACAGCCGGTAGAAATACCAAATTAGAACGCGAAAACAGTATTCTGTTTTCGCGTTCTATAATAAAACAAATTACATTATCTTGTTATTTATTTTTAGACAAAATACTTTCAGCTTTAGTTACTGTTATTCTCCTTTAAGCTTTATAACCCTTTAATAAATTCTTTAAAATCGCAATCAAGGGCATCAACAATTTCAAATAATAAAAATAAAGTTAAACGTTTATATCTGCCTTCTTCTATCTTAGCAATTGCTGCTTGGTTTTTACCTATTTTTAAGCCTAATTCTTCTCTGGATAGACATGATTTTTCCCGATATTTTTTACTCGGCGACCTATAATTGTATTAATTTCCATTATTTATCTCCATACTGTTCGCGTATTAGAACATGTGTTCTAATTTTAGTACGATAATAAATAATATGCAAGGAAATAAAGAACACCTACAACAAGTGTTATCCAATCTTGTTGTTAAATATAGAAAAGTACAGAACAAATCCATTTCTTCTATATCAAATGAAATAGGTATTTCTAAATCGATATGGTCAGATTTGGAAAAAGGAATAAAAGACCCGCAATTGTCAACATTGTGGAAAGTTGCTGAAGGATTAAATATTCCGTTATCAAAACTTATCGCTGAAATTGAATACCAACTGCCAAATAATTTTAGTTTTATTGAATAAGTTTTAAATCAATGCTCTATATAATGCTCTTTTTCAATCTTTCTGAGCGGTTTTCGCTGAGAAGGTTTTTCAGCTTCATGATTGCCTGTGCGTGGATTTGGCATACTCTTGATTCAGAAATATCAACTGCTTCGCCGATTTCTTTGAACGTCATGTTCTCGTGGTAGTAAAGAACCATTATCATACGTTCTCGTTCCGGTAAGCGTTTTAGAGCCGCTTCAAGTTGTGATTTTACGTTCTTTTCTTCATAAGCTTCGTGCGGGGTCAAATGAGTTGAATCCTGAATAGTATCAATAATTTCCATACTATCATCGCCGGAGCCTTTTTTCTCATAAATTGATGTTATTGTTGTATCGTCTGCTAATATTTGATCAACTTTTTCTACATCTAATCCCAAAAGCTCTGCAACTTCTTTGTTTGTAGCATTACGTCCGAATTGCTTCTTTAATTGCTCCTGTGCCTGTTTTACATCTCTGATTTTACGTCTTACTGTTCTCGGTAAGAAATCTTGTGATCTAATCTTGTCAATAATATTTCCTCTAATTCTTACCAATGCGTAAGTTTCAAATCTGGCACCATTTTGAGGGGTATATTTTTCTACCGCATCAATAAGACCTTCGACACCGTAGCTTGAAATATCTTCAAATGAAAAAGTCGGAGGCAGAGCAACCTTAACACGACCTACGACGTATCGTGTTAAATAAATATATTGGACAATCAAAATATCTCTCAGCTTTTTATTAGAACGGTCAGCAAAATATTGTTCCCAAACTTTGACCAATTCTTCGTCTGAGAGCCTTTTGATATTATTGTAGCTGCTAAAATTATTAGTCTGCTCCATCCCTATACCTACAAAAGTACTTCAATATTATTGTATCTGATATCAGGATTGGAACATCATATATTTATATGAATTAATAAAAAGATGTTTATTTCTTGTCTAAGACTTTAATAATGTGCCAGCCAAATTGTGTTTGAACAGGTTCAGAAACTTCGCCTATTGCCATATCAAAAGCGGCTTTTTCAAATTCCGGAACCATTTGTCCTTTGCCGAAATAACCTAAATCACCGCCATTTTTACCTGAAGGGCACAAAGAATATTCTTTTGCCAGCTCTTCAAAATTAGCGCCTTTCTCAATCTTAGTTTCTAAATCTTGAGCCTCTGCCTGAGTTTTAACCAATATATGCTCCGCTCTTACTTCTGAATAATCGTATGCAAGAGCCATATTGCCTGCTAAAAATAATGTAAAAAGTGCTGATAATAGTTTCTTCATAACACTCTCCTTATTTATTCCGTTGTTTATACCATTTTACTTTAAATTAAAAATTTTTCTATAGTTGTTGTTTTGAATATTGTCGTTTTTCTTTTAGTAGCTTTAGACCTGATAATAAGAGTATTAGCCAGACCAGTCCGAAGAAGTTTATCCCGATTTGCCAGTATGTGAATTTGAGAGTTGAAGCGGCAAGTGCTTTAATAACCGTAAGGATTATTCCAAGTAAAAGTATAAAGGAATAAAATCTGCATTTGATTTTGGTATTCAGTATTACAAAATAAAGCAGGTTTGCTGCCGTGTAATAAACTATTCCAAGCAGTCCCAGTGTAAATATTGTATTCATTAATGGGATTCCCATACTGTCTGCAGCTGTATTATAAACATATTTTTCTAAATCGGTCATATAAGCAGGAACCCAGCAATAGCAGTATAATAAGTAAGACAGATTTATCCAGGGATAAACAAATCGCTTTTTCCTGAATACATTTATATGTTTAAAATCTTTGAATTTCGTGACTCTAAACAGAATTGAAAACAATAAAAACGTAACCAGCCAGCCAAAAATTTGGAATAAGGTGTTAAATATTCCGTATTTATGGTTTTCGTATTGGCTGATTTCTTTAATTGCCATATCCATGTTTGGTATTTGTGCGGCTTCAAATGCGGCATTCCTGTTTGTATAAAAATCCGGAACACAGAAGCTGTGGTTATTAAAAAAATAAATTCCGATTCCAAGTATAATCGTCAGTACGCTAAATATTATTATCGGATTCTTTAAAAATGATTTGTGTTTTAACATCTGATAGTTTTTCTCCATGTGTTTTGTGATGTTTATATTTTCTATTAAAATACTTTACTGCTTCAACGATAAATATTATTGTCATAATTGCGTATGAGATTCTGACAAAAGGCATATAGAATGCTGCAAGATGATATAGTCTGCCTGACATTATGTACATTGATGTTGCAAGCGGAAACAGTTTATATAAAATTAACCGTAAACTAAATATAACTGATGTAGATAATACACAGGCGAGTATATCTGCAAGAAATAATATAATCGGTGATAAGATTATAATTAAAATTGATTTTAAGTTTATCTTTTTCATCGTATTTATTATAGCACATTATGAATTGGAGTAAATATATAAAATTCATTTATTGTTCGAGTCTATCTGCATTATTAGCGCTATTTTAATGTCGGTATTGTGAGAGGGAACCAAGGACTCGGTACGTAGTACCGTTGTGTCCGTCACAAACAAAAAAGAGCCTTTAAGAGGCTCTTTTTAAAATGGTGCCGCAACTCGGAATTGAACCAAGGACACAGGGATTTTCAGTCCCATTGCCCTATTTTATGAATTATTATCGATACTGGTTAAACTCAATAATAACTTGATTTTTTATTTTTATGTGTGTTATAATTTATTCGTATTTGTTATGATTTTTTACCATTTTTTGGTATTAATTCCGACAAAATTCCGACAAATTTATAGGCTAGAATTGAGGCTATTATGGCAGAAATCAAAAAACGTTTTTCAAAAAGTAAGAACAAATATACTTATACTGTTTCAATTCGCATAAAGGGTTATCCGAGTGTAAATGAAACATTTGATAGGATTACTGATGCTAAAGAATGGGCATCCAGAACAGAGGCAGATATAAAACGCGGTATCAGCCTTAGTGAACTTGAATCCAGAAAACATACTTTGAATGAATTGATTGATAGGTATATTAATGTTGAATTGCCAAAGAGAAATTCTGACAGAGAAAAGTTTAAAATGCAGTTATTGTGGTGGAAGCATAAAATTGGAGCATACTATCTTTCAAATATTAATACTGCATTATTAACTCAATGTAAAGAAGAACTTTTAAATGAACCCAGTTTAAAACCTAAGAACGGCAGAACAACCAGGTCAGAAGCAACGGTTAATAGGTATTTAGCCTGTTTGTCTATTGTTTTATCAACAGCTGTAAGAGATTGGGAATGGTTAAACGAGAATCCGATGTTTAAAGTAAGGAAATTAAAAGAAGATAATGCAAGGATTCGTTTTTTGGAACCGGAAGAGGTTGCCAGACTTTTGGATGCTTGTAAAGAGTCTTCTTATGAACTTTATTTAATTGTTTTTATCGCTCTTTCAACAGGTGCACGATATGGTGAAATATTAAATTTGACCTGGAATAATATTGATTTAGATAATAATTTGTTTTATTTTATGGACACTAAAAATGGTGAAAATAGAGGTGTTCCTATAACCTCAAGAGTAAAAGCTGAACTTGAGGAATACAAAAAACAACGTACAACTATGTTAGTATTTCCGGATAAAACAGGAACAAAACCTGTAGATAGAAGAAAAGGGTTTAGAAATGCTTTAAAAAAATGTAATATAACTAATTTCCATTTTCACGATTTAAGACATACAGCTGCTAGTTCTTTGGCAATGAGTGGTAAGACCCTTAGTGAAATTGCGGAAATTTTAGGTCATAAAACCTTGGCAATGGTGAAACGCTATTCTCATCTTACTAAGGGACATACAGCGAAAGTCTTGGAGGATATGAATTCAAGATTATTTAGTAAAGTAAATATGTAGTTTAATATGTTGAATTTTTATAACTAATTAGTTATAATATAAGGGTAAGGTACAACTGATGGATAAAAAATATGAAGTTATTTTTTGGCAAGATATAAACGGGTTTAGTGAAACACAAGATTATATCTACGAGCTAAAAGAAAAGTCCATAAAATCAAAAGATGCAAGAATAAAACTGAATAAAATAGTTGAATATATTGATATTTTGGAATGTTATGGTACTCAAGTCGGTGAACCTTATGTTAAGCACCTTGAGGGTGAATTATATGAGTTAAGACCTTTAAGGGACAGGTTTATTTTCTTTTATAAAAAAGAGAATAAATATATTATTTTAAACCATTTTGTTAAGAAAACACAAAAAACTCCTCGAAAAGAGATTGAAAAAGCATATAGATTAATTGATAATTTTACCGAAAGGGATAATACCAATGGATAAAAAACACTCAAATAAATGGTCTGATTTTAAAACTTCTTTGGAGTTAACACAAGAAGAATTAACAGAAATTGATTTAAGAGTTGAACTACTAGGTAAACTTCTTGAGATTAGAAAGGAAAAAGGTTTAACTCAATCAGAACTTGCAAAACTATGTAATGTAAAACAAGAGTATCTGGTAAGATTAGAGAAATCTAAAACTGCACCTCAAATTGATACATTATTAAAAATACTTGTTCCTCTTGGTTATAAACTTGATATTGTACCAATACAGGATTAAACAAAAAGGAGTGAATAATCACTCCTTTTATGCTGTAATACCATTTGTTTCATCAACCCATTTAAAAAATGCTTCTACATTTATTAGTATTCTAGAATTTATTCTTCTGATTACTTTATTGAAACCATTTTTTGAAGAATCAAATATTAACCTTCTTAATGTACCAAGTTTTGGATAATCAAAGTACTTATTCCAATCTGTTACTAATATAAGTTGAGGAACTTGTATCATTATATTATTTTTCATATTACTAACCTTTCAATTTTATTACCATTATCTCTAACTCTTACTTTATAATAACCATAATGTTATAAATTTTATCTCTAACCTTTTATTGTATAACCATATATTTATAAGGTAAAAATTATTTGTTATTTCAAGGTTTAAAAATGTTTTTTAACATGCCGGTTATTTTGTTATATTTTTCTCATTTGATTGCTAATACAAAGTTATAGACCTTCAAATGCTATTATTTTACGCCAACGTTTACTCGTTTTTTCGTTTAACATGTGGATAGGTCTATTTTGTTCACTTTCAAGCCATTTTAAAAAATCATCAACATAGAAAAATGTTTTAACATGTTCGTAAATTTTCGTTTGTTTAATCTTAGATTTTAATTTCTTTATAATTTTTTTATTGCTAAGACCTTGTTTTTTTAACTTAAGAATTTTTAGAATGATATTGTCATTATTGGCTAATGTTTGTTTAGGTTGTTTAAACAGTTCATCTTTTAATATTTTTTGAATTTTTAGCCCTCGCCTAATACAATTCTTCTTATCATTATCAATACTTTTATGCTGTTTTTCGTCAACAACAATAAGGTTCGTTATGTCGTTTGTATCAAGAGAGTTTTTATAAATATGATGTACAAATCTGCCGATACAATTATAATACAGGCATGCAACCAATCTATGCCAACAGAATCGTTTATTTGTTTTCATTCCGATTTCTTCATTTGATGCTAACCCTCTTTGAGCTAGTATTTTTCGTAATTTAAGAGGTATATTATTAGCTAAATCCGCTTTATTTATAGTAATATAGCCTTCTTTGTGCGGTTGTTTTTGTAATTCTAGAATTATTGGTTCTTTAATATTTTCTATTAAAAGAAATCTTCTTTTCATTTAACATCTCCTTTATTAACTTTGTTCAATTTCAAAAATTACTACATAGTATCCATTTAGTAATCTGTCTGCCAATACTGTAATATTATCAATAGCTATCATATATTTTGTATCAACAAGTTGCCGCAGAAAATCAATATATTTTTTAATCATTTTGTTATCTCCTTTATTAGTATCTTCAACAATCTTTTCTTATGAATTTAGCTTATTTTTTCCTTTAGGAAATTGATATTTCTTTAAAGTTCTAATCTGGGCTTCGGAAAGTTGCTTTTTCGGAGGAAAAGCGGGGTTTTCTAACCTGTATTTTTCTATACATTCCGGACAATAATAACCTTTAATTGGTGTCATTCTGCCTTTTACATCTTTATCTAAGTAAATTTTTCCACAATTTTTGCAAATGTATTGCATATATATTTGATTCATTTTTGTTCTCCTTTTCTTTGTGGTTAAAGGTTAAATTGTACTTCTTTAATCTTTGACCAGGTATTACTCGTTCAGTCGACCGGCCAAAAGAAATCAAAAAATAAAACTGCTGATTTCTTTCAACAGTTTCATTATTAAATATCTTGTTATATTTTTGGAAAAATCCTATTCAAAATTTGGCTCGGGATTTTTTTATATCAGAACTCGCCCTTTTGATTACTTGTAATAAAGATGTTATTACATCTAATGTTTCAGTATTTGGATTTTGTAAATAACTCATAAATTGAGTAATTAAATTTACTATTATTTCTTGGCTAATTTCTACAATAGTTTTATTTTTAAATCTATCATCATTATTATTTTTATTTTCTAAAGTTTTATATAGGTTGTTAATAACTTCAGGTTTATGTTTAATATTGTATTCCATATCTGAAATCATATTTAATATTGTTTTATCACTTTTATTATTAAGAAATTCAAATGTATTTCTTACAAATGATAGGCAGCATTTTTGTTTTGATGTCTTTTTAAAATAATCGTTAACTTCTTCTATACTTTTAAAGTTATTTATTTTAAATAGGATTATATACATTGAAGTAAAATTATCTTCAACATGATTTTTATATTTTTCAAAACTAATATTATTTGATTGCAATGAAAGTAAGCTTTCTATTGATTTATTTAGGGATTTGATATCCTGTTCATCAAAATTTATATTTTGAGATTTCTTTTTAATTGTTTCTATGGAGTCATTGTGGTGAATAGAATTTGTTATTAGCTTAAGTATTGTATATTGCCATTTACAAGCATTATAAATATTTCTGCATTTAAACCAATTCATTAAATCTTCAGGGGAATATTTATTGTGAGGAATTTTTTCTGTCTTTTGTTTCTCTTCATTAATATCCTCAAAACTTATTTCTTCAAATGCTTCAATAAATTTACATCGAAATTTATTAGATTCATTTTTTATATCATATAGGGATTTAAAACAACAATTATTAATTTCATCAAAAATCATTAGCCAAAACCAATAATCATAACTTAATTCAGGTTTAGTTACCCAAGAGTTTTTGAGTTCGTGTTGTAAGTCTATCATTTCATATATGTCATTTATTTCTGTTTCATCATATGGTAAATAACTTTTTTGACTGATTAAATTGGTTAATAGTTTTTTAGTATCGCATGTTATTATAGGTGCCATAGGGAATTGAAAAATTTCTTCTATTATTGAAATGCTATTGTATAAATCCATATGTAGGTGCATAAAATTTGCGAGTGTATATGTTTGACAAATTACGTCTTTAAAATATTTATATGTAATTGGTTGAGAATAGTCAATTTTTTTATGTAGATAAATTTTATCCCAAGTTTTTGAATCTATATCTCTTGTTTTAATTTCAGGGTTTATGTATTTAAGTGCTTTTTTGATATTTTTGTATAGGGCATCTAAATATATTGTAATGTCTAGATTACAAGTATCTTCAATAAAATCTATCCAAAAATTATCATCTATATAGTTTTCTATTACATCATTTTTATTAAATTCTGGCATGATAATCCTTTTATGTGTGGTATTTGTATTATTTTTGTTAATAAAAATACTCGGAAACTACCTAAATTTAATTTTAAGTATAATATTTTCTTAATTTTTCAAAGTTTGGGTTATTTTTCATAATAGCAAAGGTATGCCATATTGAATCTTTAGGTTGTTTTTTTACAAATGAATTAAAATCCTCATCTTTAATATAGTAAAGAAGTCTAAGTATCTCTTTAAAACCTAATATTGAAATATTAGGTTTTCCAATTAATTTCCGTAAGCATTCCAGCCAATTAACATCATTACAGCTATACATTCTAACATTATTCTTTGCCCTGGTTGGTGCAACTAAGAATTCTTCGTCATATGTTCGCAATCTATCGGCAGACATGTTTAACTGTTTTGCAACATTACTAACTGTTAATATTGGTGAATTTTCATCTAACATAATTACCTCTTATTTATAATATGTATATTTTTGTTGGCTTTCAATTTAGGTAATTAATTATTATCTTTTATATAATTTAATAATTTAATATTAGTTGTAAAAATATTAGTTTTTTGTGATAACATGTGCCTAAGCAATCTTATAATATTGAGGTACTAATGGAAGTATTTGATAACATAAATAAAATAATCAAAGATGATTTAAAACAAGTTTTAAAACCTCATTCAAAGGTATCAATAGCTTCTGCATGTTTCTCTATTTATGCATTTCAAGAATTAAAAAAAGAATTAGAAAGTATTGATGAGTTAAGATTTTTGTTTACTTCTCCAACATTTACTCCGGAAAAAACACAAAAAAAACTTAGAGAATTTTATATCCCAAGGTTATCAAGGGAAAAAAGTCTATATGGAACAGAATTTGAGATTAAGCTCAGGAATGAATTAACACAGCGTGCAATAGCAAAAGAGTGTGCGGAATGGATAAAAGAAAGAGTTCATTTTAAATCAAATACAACGAATGAATATATGTCGGGTTTTATAATTATTGACAATAACGATGAAGCATATACTTATCAACCTATTAATGGATTTACAACTATAGATTTGGGATGTGAAAAAGGGAATACGTTATCAAATATAGTTTTACGAGTGAGTAATCCTGAGAGTCAAACCTATTTAAAAACGTTTGATACTATCTGGCAGGATAAAGACAAATTGCAAGATGTTACGGAACAGATTATTGAAAGTATTTCAAGTGTTTATAAAGAAAATTCCGGTGAATTTATTTATTTTATTGCACTGTATAATATTTTTAATGAATTTTTGCAGGATATTTCAGAAGATAATTTACCTAATGAGGCTACCGGTTATAAAGACAGTGTTATTTGGAATAAGTTATTTGATTTTCAGAGAGATGCAAGCCTTGCAATTATAAATAAATTAGAAACGTATAATGGTTGTATTTTGGCGGACAGTGTCGGTTTGGGTAAAACCTTTACAGCCTTATCTGTTATTAAATATTATGAAAATCGTAATAAATCAGTGCTTGTTTTATGCCCTAAAAAACTGGGTAATAACTGGACGATGTATAAGAGTAATTATCTTAATAACCCACTGACTGCCGATAGATTAAGATATGATGTTCTATACCATACGGACTTATCCAGAGATACAGGTTTTTCAAACGGCATAGATTTATCTTTAATCAACTGGAGCAACTATGATTTAGTCGTAATAGATGAATCCCATAATTTCCGTAACGGCGGAGATATAAAGGATAATAAAGAAAATCGTTATTTAAGATTAATGAATAAGGTAATAAGAAGCGGAGTTCAGACAAAAGTTTTGATGTTATCCGCAACTCCGGTAAATAATAGGTTTAATGATTTAAAAAATCAATTACAGCTTGCTTATGAAGGTGATACAAGAAAAATAGATGCAAAACTGAATACTAAAAAGCCTATCAATGTAATATTCAGACAGGCTCAACGTGCATTTAATGATTGGTCTAAATTGCCTGCGGAAGAAAGAACAACCGAATGTCTTTTAGAAATGTTAGATTTTGATTTCTTTGAATTGCTTGATAGTGTTACTATAGCACGTTCAAGAAAGCATATTGAAAAATACTATGATACGGCAAAAATCGGTAAATTTCCGACAAGACTTCCGGTAATTTCTTTACGTCCCGCAATCACTAATAATAAAGACAAAATTAACTATAATCGTATATATGAATATATAAATTCATTGAATTTATACATTTATATGCCGTCATTATTTATTTTGCCGAGCCGGGAATCGAAATATTATGACATTGAGGCTAAACAGGCGAATATAAAATCGTCTAAGATTGGTCAGCGAGGACGTGAAGAAGGTATCAGAAGGTTAATGAGTATTAATCTTCTAAAAAGATTAGAAAGTTCTGTTTATTCATTTAAACTTACATTGAACAGGGTAAGAGAACTGGTAAAATCTACAATTCAGTCTATAGATGATTATAAGTCTATAGGAAAAATAAAAGCATTTAGCGGGGTTGATTATACTTCTATTGAGAATGATTTTGATGAAGATGACCAGAACACAAATATGTTTCTCTCAAGCAGCAATATCAAGATTGATTTTGAGGATATTGATTATCTAACCTGGGAAAAACATTTACACTCTGATTTATCAATTTTAGATGATTTAATTTACCGGATTGAACAAATTACACCTGATGAAGATGCAAAGCTTCAATGTTTGTTCAATGTTATTAAAAACAAAATAGAACAGCCGATAAACAATGATAACAAGAAAATTTTGATATTTTCTGCTTTTGCTGATACTGCGGAATACTTATACAAATATGTAAGTCAATATGTGAAAGAAAACTATGGTTTGGAATCTGCAATGATAACCGGTTCAAAAGACGGGGTTACGACAATTCCAAAGGTCAAGACAGATTTAAATTCGGTATTAACTTATTTTTCACCGATTTCTAAGAACAAAGATTCGATTTATCCTGACGATAAAAATAATATTGATATTTTAATTGCAACCGACTGTATTTCAGAAGGGCAGAACCTTCAGGACTGTGATTACCTTGTAAACTATGATATACACTGGAACCCGGTTCGAATAATTCAGCGTTTTGGGCGTATTGACCGTATAGGAAGCAAAAATGATGTTATTCAGCTTGTAAATTTCTGGCCGGATATAGATTTAGACGAATACATTAATCTCAAAGCACGTGTTGAAACAAGAATGAAAGTTACGGTTATGACCTCAACCGGAACCGGAGCTGATAATATTCTTGATGATAATGAAAAAGAAGATTTAGAATACAGAAAAAGACAACTGGAGAGATTACATAATGAAGTTGTTGACATAGAGGAGATGAATTCCGGAATAAACATTATGGATTTGGGGCTGAACGAATTCAGACTGGACCTTCTTTCTTATGCAAAAGATAATCCTGATGTTGAAAACTCTCCATACGGTCTGCATGCAGTTGTAAAATCTGATGAAACAACTCCGCCGGGGGTAATATATGTCTTAAAAAATGTATCTAACGAAATAAATATTGATAACCAAAACCGTCTGCATCCTTTTTATATGGTTTATATTGCCGATGACGGCGAAATTATTTGCAACTATCTTCAGCCTAAAAATCTGCTTGATTTAATGCGTAAGGTTTGTAAGCAGAATTCGGTACCGGATACGGAATTATGCAGACAGTTTAATATAGAAACCAAAGACGGCAGAGATATGGGCAAGTATTCAAAGCTGTTGGAAGGTGCAATTTCTTCTATTATCAATGTAAAAGAAGAAAGTGATTTTGAAAGTTTATTTTCAAGCGGGGAAAGCAGTTATTTAAAAAACACTATTTCAGGACTTGATGATTTTGAATTAATTTGCTTTTTGGTGGTGAAATGATGCTGTTCAGTGAAAAAACACAACTGAATAGGATTATACCGAAAGCTAAATTTATGAAGTTAGCAGGATTATCTACTGCTGTCAGAAAAGAATTTCAAAACAATGTAGATAGATTAATACTTGCAAACATTTTGCGCAAAGATACTATCAATATAAATCCGGGTAAAAACCTTAATGAAATAGATGTTTTTGAATTTTTGCTTAAAGAAAAAACAATATCGGATAATTTAATCCGAGAGATTGATTCTGCAATTCCTAAATATATCCTGTTTGTTTTTAAGTATAAGGATGAAATACAGATTGCAATATCTTATAAGGAAAAATTAGCTTCAGGAGATAAATTCAAGGTTTTAAAAATATACAGAAGCGAATGGCAAAATGAAGAGTCTGTTTTATTAGAACTTAACGGGCTGGATTTGGATACCGTTTTCAATGGTTTTATTTCACAAATTTCAAACGGCAAAATTGAAATAAATGAAGAAATAAGCATAAAAACAGCGATTGAAAAATCAGTAGAAATTGAGAAATTACAACGTAAAATTGAACAACTAAAAAACAAAATTAAGCGGGAGCCTCAGTTTAATAGACAACTGATGTTCAAAAACGAACTAAAACAACTCCAACAAGAATTGAATAAAGGTGTCGCTAATGGATAATATAATTTTTAATAAAATTCAAAATGATGGCATTTTTGATAAAACTTTCAACGATTTAGTTAAAAATAATTCAATATGCTTCTCTTCTCAAGGTATTATTGTTGTTTATGCACCAAATGGAACTGGTAAAACTAGTTTTATTAACACATTATCGGATGTTGAAACTAGTGAAATTAAATTTTGGTATAAAGACATTGAGTATAACAAGGGACAAAACATTTTTTCTATTATCCTAGACCAAAATGACAGAAATATCATTCAAGGTGATACTAAAGATTTTTATTTAGGTGAAAATATCCGTAAAGAGTTTGAGCTAGAAGAGAAACTTAGAAATTGTAGAAGTCAAGTTATAGAAGAAATTATAGAAAAAGTTTCATCATTGAATATAAAAAACAAATCTTCTGCGTTATTAGATTACTTCGATAATGACGAAAAGAACTTTTTATCAAAGGCAATAAATAATAAAAATAAATTAAAAGATACTTCTAATAAAGATATTATTTCATTTATTAATAACATTCCAGATATGGATGAAGTTAAATGCGATATGAGTAAACTTATCTTTTTAATGCAAGATGTATCCCAAAACACTAATTCACTTATTTTATTACTTCAAAAATTAAAAGATGAAGAGTTAAAACAGAATGAAAATATTATAAGGTATGAAGAAAATATAGATGCAATAAACATTTTAAAAAAATATAATAATCATAATTGTATAATTTGTGATAATAAAATTAATCCTGAAAGCTTATTAGAGAAAAAACAAAAAAATGAACAAGAAATATTAAAAAACTTAGATGAGAATACTAAAGAAATATTAAAAGAAATTCTAAAACTTAGAATCCAAGATGACGTATTCAATATAAAAGATACGGTTTTAAATACTATTAAATGTGGTAATAAAGCACTTTTAGAACCTTTAATTACTGATATTGAAAACTATAAAGAACTATATAAAACAAATCTTTTAAGAGAAATAAAAAATATTGAATGTTTTCAAGAATTTAAAAATTTAGAAAAAGAATATAATGATTTAATTGCAAATCAACCAATTATTGAAAATGAAGATATAGAATTTATTCAACAATTTATTAATGATTGTATGGATAAAAAATTTGAAATTACACGAGTAAAAGATAAAAACTATTTACAAATACAACTTGAAGAACAAGAGATTTTAAATATTGATAGAAACAAGTTACCTTTAAGTACAGGCGAACAAAATTTCCTTTCACTTTTTATGGAATTTTTAAGGGTAAAAAATTCTACAAATCCCATCGTTGTAATTGATGACCCGGTATCAAGTTTTGATTCAATTTACAAGAATAAAATTATATATTCTATTGTAAAAGTATTAGAAAAAAAACGAGTTATACTTTTAACTCATAATATTGATGTGATTAGATTACTAAAATCACAAGTTGGAAAATCTTTTAATTTATATATTTTAAATAATACTAAAGGCTCAGACAATAATGGCTTCATAGAGGTAAACAATAAAGAGCTTGTACTTTTGACAGATTTATCAAGTTTAACTAATTTTTTTAGAAAAGATGTTTTTGTAGAAATACAAGATGTAAATTTATTTCTGTATTCTATGATTCCTTTTCTGCGGGGATATGCACATATAATTGGGAATGACAATTTATATGAACAATTAACTAAATTAATGCATGGTTATATGAATGATAATGTTGATATAGCTGATATTTACAAAAAATTATTTGGGGATAATAGCTTTACTTTAGAATCTTTATCTGTAAATGTTGATGATATTTTATCAATAGATTTAAATAGTGAAATTTTAAATATAAAAAACTATCCCTTATTAAACAAAACATTAAAACATACCTTAAATTATTTGTATTTGAGATTATTTGTTGAAAAGGAATTGGTTAATATTTTCGGTATTGATACAACTAACCATAATATGTTGGGAAGCATTATTAATGAAGCATTTCCAGCTAATGAAAATTTTGAAATCAATAAAAAACGAGTTTTTTTAACATCTAAAAAAACATTAATTAATGAATTTAATCATTTTGAAGGTAACTTGAGTATTTTTCAACCTGCAATAGATATAACAGATTCAACATTAAAAAAAGAGACAAAAGATATTAAAGATTTTATAGAAAATTTAAAGAAAGAGGCAGTTGATGGAACGATTGGCAATGGAAACCGAGAATATAACGGATAAGAATATTCAAAAGATTTTGGAATTATTTCCGAATGTAGCAACGGAAGGGGTAAATGATAATGGCGAAATAGTTCGTGCTATTGATTTTAACAAACTGAAACAAGAGTTATCGGAAGATATTGTTGACGGGCAGGAAACGTATGACTTTACCTGGGTTG
Source organism: Candidatus Gastranaerophilales bacterium (assembly GCA_944324825.1). GTDB lineage: Bacteria > Cyanobacteriota > Vampirovibrionia > Gastranaerophilales > Gastranaerophilaceae > UMGS1585. The sequence continues at coordinate 137,053 of CALUXU010000002.1, read as the reverse complement.
GTAAACGTGAAGCAATGATAGAAGCCAATCGTCCTATAAGAAAAACACTTAGACCGGATAGAGAATCCAGCGTAAATTGGGATACCACGGAAAATATTTATATAGAAGGAGATAATCTTGATGCTCTGAAACTTTTGCAGGAAAGTTATATGGGTAAAATCAAGATGATATATATTGACCCGCCGTATAATACGGGAAAAGACTTTGTGTATCGTGATAATTTTACACAGGATAAAGAAAGTTATGAAGAAGAGCTGGGTATAAAAGATGAAAATAATAATAAACTATTTCAAAATACAGAGGCAAATGGCAGATTCCATTCTGATTGGTGTTCTATGATATACCCTCGGCTGAAACTTGCAAGAAATCTGTTATCCGATGATGGTGTTATTTTTATCTCAATTGATGATAATGAAGTGGATAATTTAAGAAAAATTTGCGATGAAGTTTTGGGAGACTATAATTTTATTGGTACAGTAGCAAGAAAAACGAAATTAACTTCTAATAAAGGAACTTTTTTGGCTCCTTCGCATGAATACGTAATGATATATGCTAAATCTATATTAATCGCCAAAAGTTTTAACGATACAGAAGCTCAAGAAAATAGTGATTACTTAAAACTTTTTAAATATGAAGATGAGTATAGTAAATACAATATTGTAGGTTTGTATCAACCATCATTAGACCCATTGCGAGGATGCAGTAATCAGAGATATTATATACAATGTCCTGATGGTTCATTTGTTATTCCTCAAGGAACAGTTTTTCCTACAATTGTCTCAGATGCTTCATTTGTTGTTCCAAAATCTACACAAGATAAAGTCTGGAGATGGTCATATGAAAGGTATCTACAACAAAAAAATAATTTAGTTTTTATTGAAACAAAAACGTCTCCTCTTGTTGATGAAAATAATAGACAATCAAAATGGAATGTTTATACCAAAATATATTTAAAGGATAGATTAGAAACAGGAATGTTACCAGTTAGTTTTATGGATAAATATCCTAATTCTGAGGCTTCAAAAGACCTAATAAAAATGGAGATTCCGTTTAGTTTTTCTAAACCTAAAAACTTAATTAAATATTTAATTAAAATAGCTCAAATTCCAACACAGAGTATCATCCTCGACTTCTTCTCTGGCTCTGCTACAACAGCACATGCCTGCATGCAGCTAAATGCAGAAGATGGCGGAAACAGAAAATTCATTATGGTTCAACTACCTGAAGTTTGCGATGAAAAATCTGAAGCATATAAAGCCGGATACAAAAACATCTGCCAAATCGGCGAAGAGCGTATTCGCCGTGCGGGTAAAAAGATTCAGGAAGAAAACCCTGATAAAAAAATAGATATCGGGTTTCGGGTATTTAAAGTTGATGATACCAATATGAAGGATGTCTATTACACGCCAAACGAAACTGCACAAAAACAGTTAGGAATGTTTGAAAGCAATATAAAAGATGACAGAACTGACGAAGACCTGCTATACGGCTGTCTTCTTGACTGGGGTGTTGAATTATCGCTTCCGCACAAAGTTGAAGTTATTGACGGAAAAAGAGTTCATATAGTTAACGACCAGGAAGGTTTTGAACCGGATTTGGTTGCTTGTTTTGAAGACAGTATTCCTGAATCTGTAATCCGTAAAATAGCGGAGAAAAAGCCGACAAGAGTAGTGTTTAGGGACAGTTCTTTTGTTTCTGATGATAACAAAATTAATGTGGAAGAAATCTTTAAACTTATCACTCCTGATACAAAAGTTAAGGTTATATAAGGGGGGTAAGAGCAATGAAGTTAAAATTCAAACATCAAAAATTTCAAGCCGATGCCGCTAAAGCTGTTGTTGACGTATTTGCAGGGCAGCCGCATTTATCTTCCAGCTATATAATGGATAAAGGCTACACTCCTTATAAACAATTTGAACAACAAAAATTAGTAAAAGAAGATGAAGAAATCTATGGTTTTGGCAACCATCCGATAATACCGGAATTGAGTAACAATATAATCTTGGAAAACTTAAACAAAGTTCAGCGTGCAACACTTTTAAAACCGTCCGACAGTTTGATAGACGGATACAATCTTACGGTCGAAATGGAAACAGGAACCGGTAAAACTTACACCTACATAAAAACGATGTTTGAACTATACCGCAATTACGGCTGGACAAAATTCATTATTGTTGTACCAAGTATTGCAATTAGAGAAGGGGTATATAAAACTTTTCAAATCACGCAAGACCACTTTGCAGAAGAATACGGGAAAAAGATAAAATTCTTTATCTATAATTCTTCAAGATTAAACGAACTGGAACAGTTTGCAAGCGACGGCGATTTGCATGTAATGATTATTAACTCTCAGGCTTTCAATGCAAGAGGCAAAGATGCACGCCGAATTTCCAATAAACTTGAGGATTTTAAATACAGACGTCCTATTGATGTAATTGCAAAAACTAACCCTATCTTGATTATTGATGAACCGCAATCTGTTGAAGGTGCTGTTACAAAAGAAAAATTAAAGGATTTTAATCCGCTTATTACCCTCAGATATTCTGCAACTCCAAAAGAAATGTATAATCTTGTTTACAGATTAGATGCAGTAGAAGCTTATAACAGAAAACTCGTCAAGAAAATTTCCGTAAAAGGAGTAACAATTCAAGGTGATGATGCAACAAACGGTTACATGTACCTGCAAGAGATTGCCTTATACAAAGATAAGTCTCCTATGGCTAAAATTGAATTTGACAAGAAAGGCGATAAAAAAATCCGAAAGGTCAGTAAACTTTTAAAAGAAGGCGATAACCTGTACTATTTGTCGGGAGAACTTGATGAATACAAAAACAACTATATTATCTCAAGAATTGACGGTAGAGATAACTCCGTAACATTTTTGAATGGTATTGTTATAAATACCGGCAGTGTGTTAGGGGAAGTTAATGAAGACCATATCAGACGAATTCAAATTCGTGAAACAATCCGCTCGCATATAGAAAAAGAAAGAAAACTTTTTTATAAAGGGATTAAAGTTCTGTCCTTATTCTTTATTGATGAAGTTGCAAAATACAAACAGTATGATGATTCTAATAACGAACTAAACGGAATATATGCGGATATGTTTGAAGAAGAGTACGAAAACTATATGAACGAACTTCAAATCCAAATAGGAGAGGATGATTATATCCGATATCTGAAAGGAATTTCTGCAAAAGGTACTCATGCCGGTTATTTTTCAATAGATAAGAAAAGCAAAAAAATAATTGATTCAAAAGAAGATAAAAAAGAAGGCGGTTCAAAGGACGTTGATGCATTTGATTTGATTATGAAAAATAAAGAAAGGCTTTTGAGTTTTGAAGAACCTGTACGTTTTATTTTTTCTCACTCAGCCTTGAGAGAGGGCTGGGATAATCCGAATGTATTCCAAATCTGTACATTAAAGAAAAGCAGTGCAGAGGACAAAAAACGCCAGGAAATCGGCAGAGGGCTGAGATTATGCGTTAATCAAAACGGTGAAAGAATGGATTCCGCAAAACTCGGAGAAACTGTTCAAGATGTTAATGTGCTTACAGTTATTGCAAATGAAAGTTATGAGAATTTTTCTAAAAAATTACAATCAGAAATTGCAGAAGCCGTTGCTGACAGACCTAGAACAGTCGATGTTAAACTGTTTGAAAATAAATCTATTACAAGTGCCAATGGTGAAGAACAAATCATCGACAGCAGTCTTGCAACAAAAATCCACAATACTTTCATTAGAAATAATTATATTGATGACGATAACAGGCTTACAGATACTTATTATGAAGTTAAAAAATCAGGGAAAATTGTATTGCCGGATGTCTTAAATGGATATGAAGAAGCGATTATTAATATTGTTAATACGATTTATGACCCTAAAATAACCAATCCGGATAACGAGAATGAAAGTAAAAGAAGACTGGAAATTGATAAAGAGAAATTAAACAAAAAAGAATTCCAGGAACTATGGAAACATATTAATACCAAAACAGCCTACACAGTTTCTTTTAATGCTGAGGAACTGATAAACAAAGCTATTCAATCCATAAATAAAAATCTTACGGTAACTAAATTATATTCAGTCATTCAAACTGGTTCAATGGAACAAATCAACTCAAAAGATGCCTTAAAAGAAGGAACGGCTTTTGCTAAGGGAAAAATTCAAAAGGAAGTTTTAGGAGTTCAGGATTATGGAATCAAATACGATTTAATTGGCAAACTTGTAGAAGCTACAAAACTTACAAGAAAATCTATTGTCAGAATTCTACAGGGTATAAGAGAAGATGTGTTTAATCAATTTAAAATGAATCCGGAAGATTTTATAATAAAGGTTTCTAAATTAATCAATGAGCAAAAAGCAACGTTAATCATTGAACATATAACTTACGATAAACTTGATGCACAATATACAACAGATATTTTCACAGAACCGGAGTTAAAGGTTATAACAAATAAAAATTCAATCCCCGTTGAAAAGAATTTGTATAACTATCTAATATACGATTCGGATGTAGAAAAAGAATTTGGTGAAGACCTTGATAAAAATCAAGAAGTTGCAGTGTATGTGAAACTTCCTAAGGATTTCTATATTAATACTCCGGTCGGAAATTACAATCCCGATTGGGCAATAGCGTTTCATGAAGAGGATGTAAAACATATCTATTTTGTTGCCGAGACAAAAGGTTCAATGGAAACTCTTAAACTCAGGGCTATTGAAAAAGCTAAAATTGATTGTGCCAGAGTGCACTTCAAAACAATAAGTTCAGATAGCGTTCAATATGACGTTGTAGACAGTTATCAGGCATTGTTAGATAAAGTGATGAAATAAACATAAAGGAGAAACATCATGAAAAAGATTTTGACATTATTACTTTGTTTGTTTTTATTAGCAGGTATTGTATGTGCTGCAACAGTTAATTCCTATGACAAATACGGTACAAAAACAGGCTCTTACCGCTCAACATCCTCCGGGTATAATTCCTACGATAAACATGGCACCAAAACAGGTTCTTACCGCAAAACCTCATCAGGCTACAATTCCTATGACAAACATGGCAATAAAACAGGTTCTTATCGTAAAACCTCGTCAGGTTACAATTCTTATGATAAACACGGGAGAAAAACCGCCTCTTACAGAAAAAATTCTAACGGTTCTGTAACCAAATACGATAAACACGGCAACAAGGTAGGAACCTACAAAACCAACTCATCCGGAAAAACTACATACTATGACAAGCACGGAAGAAAAGTAAAAAGTTATAAATAATATTTTGATATCTAAGTACATAAATTTTATTAACAAATTAATTTAAATTATTTACCAATAACCTAATAATTGATAAAATAGTTTCATAATAGTTAATGGACTTAAATTTAATGGATATTTTGGTTATTGGAAATGGGTTTGACCTTGCTCATAATTTAAAAACTTCGTATAAAAATTTTTTAGATTTTTGTAATGAAATTAGTATGCAACATAATATAAGTGAAACTCATTTGATATATGAAGAATGTTGTAAAACAAATTTATGGATGAAGCATTTTATCACAAGACAAGCACAGATGGGTGATACTTGGATTCACTTAGAAAATGAAATTTATGTTGCTATTTGTGAAATATTAAAAAAAGTACCTGAACTTAGAAATCCGGCTAAAGATGATTTAAGCTTATCTTTATCTATAGGGTTGTTTATAAAAGGATTCGAATTTTCAAAAATAGATTTAGTCATAAAAACTCATCCTAATACCAGTGTAAGAGATAAAATGAGTTATAGAATTGAAAAAGAAGATGAATTTTATAAAATGTTTAATGTTCATGCTAATAGCCCAAAAGCATTTATTAAATTTTTATATAATCAATTAAGAGATTTTATAAATGTATTTAATTTTTATTTGATTAATGAGGTCTTGGATAAAATAGAAGATGACAATAAGAATTTATTAGTTTTAAATGCAATAAAATCTCGTCCATCAATAACTACCATGCCTGTTTTAAGTTTTAATTATTCTGATACTTGTGAAAGATTATATAAACTAAAGTGTATGCATGATTTTAACCTTGATATAAAAACTATTTATCTTCATGGGAAAATTACAGAACAAGATAATTGTAATTTAGTTCTTGGTACTGATAGCTTTGATAATTCAAACATTCCTATAGATTTCAATATTTTTAAAAAGTATCATCAACGTCATAAATACGGAACAATAGAAGCATATCAAAAATTATTAAAATCAATTAAAAATAATTCCTCTACTTTTCATGTGATAGGTCATTCTCTTGAAAAGACTGACCATATAATTTTAAAACATTTATTTCAAGCTAATAAAAATGCGAAAATAAATATTTATTATCATGATGAAGATGCCCAAGAAAGGTTAATAAATAATATAAAAGATATTATCGGAGAAGAAGATGTAATGACCAGAGTAGTGTTTATTGACCAATATGACCCAATAAGAGGTTTATTTGTACAACCTAACAGTCTAGTAAAAATTTAATAATGACAGTTTATTACTTACATTACTTAGTAACAGTAATAAATATAAAAGTTTTAAAGAAAATCATAGGGGGTGTAAATTTATATAGAATTGTATTTATATAAATTTATTTTTCATTCCGACAAATCTACGACAAATACTCAAAAATACAATATTTTTATAAATATTTATTTTTACTAAATACTAGAAAAGACAGGCACCGCCTGTCTTTTAAAATGGTGCCGCAACTCGGAATTGAACCAAGGACACAGGGATTTTCAGTCCCTTGCTCTACCAACTGAGCTATTGCGGCATATCTTATTAACTTGTCATTTCGGGTCAGTTGGCAGAGCAAGCTCTACATATCTAACCCCGTCGCTTACGCTCCTCTGGGAGCTATTGCGGCATATCTTATTAACTTGTCATTTCGGGTCAGTTGGCAGAGCAAGCTCTACATATCTAACCCCGTCGCTTACGCTCCTCTGGGAGCTATTGCGGCATATCTTATTAACTTGTCATTTCGGGGACGGCATGAATAAAACTCTCAAGCTCTACCCGATACTCCAAACCTCAAACATTTCGGCTCAAAGTTTACTTATCTATTATTATCTGCTGAAAAAAAATAGTCAATAATTTTTAAATCTTATGCCGGAGCAAGGAATAACGTAACGTTTCTGCCTTCCAATTTTGGCGGTTTTTCAACAGTTATTGTATCTCCCTTCAAATCTTCCATGAATTTGTTTGCCAAATCCATAGCAAGTCTTGAATGCTGCATTTCACGCCCTCTAAGCATAACAACTATTTTTACCTTATTGCCTTGGGCGATAAATTTATTAATATTTTTAATTCTTACTTGATAATCATGTGTATCAATTTTGTATCTGACTTTTACTTCTTTTATATCAACTGTATGTTGTTTCTTCTTAGCTTCTTTCGCTCTTTTTTCAAGTTCGTATTTATACTTGCCGTAATCTAAAATCTTTGCAACCGGCGGAGCTTGATTTGGACTTACCACAACCAAATCCAAATTTGCTTCTTCTGCCATAGCTAACGCTTTTGAGGTTAATACTACCCCGTGATTCTCTCCATTTTCATCAATCAATCTTACTTCTTTTGCACGGATTTTTTCATTCATTAAAACCTTGTCTTTATCTCTCGTTCCGCGGTTTCCGTATCTGTTATCTTCGTTTCCTATGGCTTGGTCTCCTTTATACTAAATTGTAATACTTGTAACGCAAATATAATAACATATTAATCTTTTTTTTGCAAAAGTTTTCTATATATAATTAAAACTCCGGATATTTAAACAATCTCCGGAGCCTATAATTTTCCCGATAAATTACACTAATCCTTCCTTAGTCGTTGTCATCCTTAAGCCATTTATATGACAAAAGGCTGCTTGAAAACTCTTTATCTTCATCACCGTAGAAAATTGATGTATTTTTTATCATTGTATTTTCATCGTCAACTTTTTTTTGTTCCATTTTTGATGTCAGGTTATATGCCTGAATCTCTCCGGCGCTTACTTTCCCGTCATGGTTTGTATCAATTTCCGTAAAGTGATCAAGGATTGTTCCCTGCATATCTGTTGAAATACCGCTCATGCTGCCTAATTGCATAATTTGCTGTCTGGTAAGTCCTTGTGTGCTCATTTGACCCATTATTGTTTGTATTTCATCAGAGCCGATAACTCCGTCTGCGTTTTTATCGATTGTTCCGAAATTTTGGCTTAAATAAGAAGCAAAAGTTGCTCCCATTCCGCCTGTTGACATCAAAAGATTTGTATTGCCCATTGCGGAAACCAAGTTCTGCTGGGTAACTCCGTCTTTATACAAATTAGATATTATTGCGTAGGAATTTGACATTCCTGCTTGTATCCCTGTTAAAAGGGATGTGCCGTTTAAATAACTCGACATTTTGGGGCTCCTATATATTTTTGTAACCTACACTACTATATTAATAATTTTTTTTTGATAATCAACCGTTCATATGAATGATTTATAAACCCTCGCATGAAAAAATAGTCACCCGGCTAATAGTCAACTTGCTATTTGATACGTATAATTAGTGTATTAAATACATTTAACTGAGGGATAGCAATGGAATTAACCGAACGAGAATTGGAAGTATTGAAATTATTGGCAGAAGGGTTAAATAACAGAGAAATTGCCGAAAAAACAATGGTTAGTATTCATACCGTGAAAGCCCATTTGTGTTCAATATTCCATAAACTCGATGCAAACGGAAGAGTCCAAGCAGCAGTTAAAGCCGTAAAATTGGGATTAGTTGCTTAATTAGAATTTGTTTAAATATGGAACCTATACATTACACCAAGAAACCCAACAAAAATATTTTTGTTGGGTTTCTTGCTAAAATTTGTTTTTAAGACTAAGCGCGTTTTTTAGCAGTGATAGCTAATTTGTGTCTGCCTTTCGCTCTGCGTCTGTTCAAAACTTCTTGTCCGCCAGGAGTTGACATTCTTGCTCTGAAACCACTGACTTTTTGTCTTTTTATTTTAGTTCCTTCTAGTGTACGTCTCATTTTTCTGTTCCCTTTTTTGCTACTTTATATTATTATGCTAGTACATATTATAAGAAACAATCGGAATAGTCAACAAAAAGGTTAATTATTATGAACAAAAAAATTGGTTTTATTGGATGCGGAAAAATGGCAAGTGCTATAATCGGCGGTGTTATAGCTTCAAAATTTACGGAAAAAAGTAATATTACAGCTTCTGAAATTAATTCTGAAGCTGCAAAATCAAAAAGTGAGGCTTTAGGTATTGATGTTATTTGCGACAACAACGAACTTGTAAACCGTTCTGACGTTATATTTGTTGCAACTACTCCAAACTTTGTTGAAGAGGTATTGAAAGGGATAAAGGCCTCTGTAACTCCTGATAAATTAATAGTATCAATTGCTGCAGGAGTTACAACAAACTTTATTCAAAATATACTTCCTGAATCAACCAGAGTGGTAAGAGTTATGCCGAATACTCCGGCTTTAGTATGCGAAGGTATGAGCGGGATTGCAGGTGGTAAATATGCAACTGCGGAGGATATCGAATTTGTTAAAGAAATGCTTTCAAATATCGGGAAATGTATCGTAGTTGAAGAATCGCAAATTGATATCGTAACTGCAATTTCTGGTTCCGGGCCGGCATTTTACTACAAGGTAATCAACGAAATTGCCCGTGCAGGTGAAAAACTCGGTCTGGATTATGAAAAAGCGTTAACGCTAAGTATACAAACCGCAATCGGCTCTGCAAAAATGCTTTTGAATAGCGATAAATCTGCGGAAGAATTAATTGCAAGTGTTGCAACAAAAGGCGGCTGTACCAGAGTAGGTGTTGATTATATGGACGAAGAGAATACAAAAGATTTATTCTACAACCTGATTGATAAAACCGCAAAAAAAGCAAATGCTTTGGGGAAATAGTTAATGCGTGAACTTTTTGGGAATTTATCTCAAAATAAAAATTTTCTTATGTTTATAACCTCAATAATTTATATATTGGGGTTATTTGCATATTTTAATAATTCACCGTATCTATTTTGCGTAATCGTATCTTTATTGGCAATATTAGGAATAATAAGGAATTATTTCCCTTTGAAAATAATTCTGTTGTGGATTTTTATGTTTTATTTCGGTTTCTTTAATGCAACTTTAAGGATAAAGAATTCCGATGAACTGTTCAATCTTGCGCCAAAAACTTCCGAAATTACGGGACAGATTGTTTCGATTCCGAATGCTGCAAAATCTAATACTTTAAAATTTTTCTTTAAAGTTGATAAGATTAAGTATGACGGAAAAGTGATTAATATTCCGGGCAACAAAACACTCGTAAGTTTAAATTATCAGGACGGGATAAAATCAAAACCGTTAATCGGAAACCATTATTCAATAGAAGGCAGGCTTTCTCGTCCTTTCCGTTCAACAAATCCATCTCAATTTAGTTACGGTGCTTATCTAAGAAACTTTCAAGCATATACTGTATTTTATGCCAATGAGAATGATTATCACCTGATACCTGCGCAGTTATCTATGAAGTGGAAGCTGATTCAGGGATTGAATAATTCAAGAATCGGGATATTAAATTCTCACGCAAAATATCTAAAGAGTCCGAATTTAGAAATCTTAGGCGGTGTAGTGTTTGGCGATGATGCCATCGCTCCTCCGGATTATATAAAAACAACGTTTATTAATTCAGGCTTGCTTCATATTCTTGCCGCATCAGGTATGAACGTTGCTTTTATATACGGATTTTTATATTTCTTTTTAAGAAAGTTGTATGTCCCTTACAAAATTTCTGTCGCGGCAGGAATTCTGGTTGTAATACTTTATTCTCTGATGACAGGACTCGGTCCTTCAGTTATCAGAGCTGCCATAATGCTGATATTTATTCTTGTTGGGAAACTGATTGACAGAGATGCTCACAGTATTTCTTTATTAGCATTTGTTGCTCTATTGATGCTGATATACAATCCTGCGTTCATAAATGATGTAGGTTTTCAACTATCATTCATTGTTACTTTCGGTTTACTGCTTTCAACAATACCCGTGATGGAATATTTTAAATCTATGCCCTCCTGGCTTTCCGGTGCAATTTTTGTGCCGATGATTGCTCAAGTATGGGTTATTCCGATACAGATGTTTTATTTTAATAATATCAGTTTATATTCGGTATTCGCTAATATTCTATCGGTTCCGTTTCTTTCCGTAATAAGCTTTGGCGGTTTTGTAAGTTCTGTATTTGCACTATGTAAACCGATTGCGGATTTCGTATGTATGGTATTCGATTTTATTTTGAATCCGATGCTTAATGTTCTGGTGTGGATTTCAAATACGTTTGCGAATCTGCCGCATTCATTGATTATAACAACCCATCCTTCTGTTTTACAAATTCTGCTTTATTATTCTGTTTTGATGCTTGCGGTCTACATTCTAAAAGACAAATTTGCCAATAAAAACATTATAAAATCTGCATTATTGTTGATTCTGATTTTATGTATTTCAACAGTAAATATTCCGAATCACAATCTTGAAATCCTTGCTTTTGATGTTCAAAATGGTGATGCATTTCTTCTTAAAACTCCTCAGAATAAATACGTTATTATTGATACCGGGAAATCCGGTTATCGCGGCGGAGCTTCAAAAGCTAAGATGATAATTTTGAAATATCTTCGTGATAGAGGTATAAAACATATTGATTCAATGATTATTACTCACTTTGACAGTGACCACGCAGGCGGTGCTGTTGATTTGATTGAAAATTTAAAGGTTGATAAAATTTACGTCAATTCAATGACTGATAATTCAAAAATTGCGAGAAAGATATATTCTTCTGCAAATGGGAAATTGATACCTGTTAATAAAAGAGTTCAGATTATAACAGAGCCTGACTTTTCGCTAGAATTGAACCGTGCAGCTTTTCCTGTGTCAGATGAATTTGACAACGAAAATTCAATTATTGCGCTTGTTAAATACAAGGGATTCAGTATGTTATTTACAGGAGATGCCGGGACGAAGTCTTTTAGCCGCTTGAAAAATGCTATTCCGCGTGATATTACGATTTTAAAAGTCGGACACCATGGTGCTTATGGTGTTATTAATCAGGATATGATGAATTATCTGAAACCGGAAACTGCAATAATATCCGTCGGACCGAATAATTACGGGCACCCGAATGCGGTTACTTTAGGTTATCTGGATAAAACTAAAATTTATAGGACTGATTTGCATCATGCTTTGAAGATTGTAGTAAATAATAAAGAGTATAAGGTTTACACGTACGATTCCTTGAATAGAGTATTTAAGTCTGATAAATCATATAAATAAAGGATGTCTTTTCTTTAAAATAAATCAATAATATGATTGGAGATAGTGTAGGAGAAAAGATGGCAGGAGAAGCATTCTATCCTCAGACGAACGGAGAGTTATCAGAGTCAATCACTCAGAATTGGACTGAACAAGCTCTTGAATGCTATCGTTTAAACGGGGATTGTTCTATGTGTTCAATTTCAAAAGGGCATTATTCTTTTGTTTGCCAGATGCCGAAAGTGATAGAAGCTCTTAAAGCTTTGTATGGTGAGCCTGAATTGTAATTTTTTTCTGGCGTACATTTCCCTGTTGTGCTATAATCAATGACATCAACAATTTACTATCTGCTGATGGAGTTGAGTATGAGCTTTTTAAAAAATATTTTTTCGGTGCGAAAGATTGATAACCACATAATGTGTTTGTTATTCGGTGTTCAAATAAAATTCAAGTATAAGACAGAATACAAGTGTCCGGTGGTTAAAGATTACGGGCTTACGACACAAAAGAGGGATACTAAGATTATTGCATCATTAACCTCTTTCCCGGGCAGAATAGATTCTGTATATAAAACAGTATCGACTTTATTAACCCAGTCGCTGAAGCCGGATGAAGTTATTCTTTGGCTTGCGGAAGAACAGTTTCCGGATAAAAAGCTTCCGGAGAACTTGATTAGCCTTGAGAAATTCGGGCTTTCCATAAGATGGTGCGAAGATATCCGCTCGTATAAAAAACTTATTCCTGCTTTAAGAGAATATCCGAACGATATTATAATTACGTTTGATGATGATATATATTATGCCGAGGATACAATTGAAACCTTGTATGCATCATATCTGAAGCACCCTTCTGACATTCATTCTCACAGATGCGGACTGGTTAAGGTTAAAGATGACATGATTCACGATATTCCAATGCGTAAGTTGTACTTTGCGGAATTCAACCAGGCATCATATTTTATTCGTCAAATAGGATACGGTGGAGTTTTATATCCGCCTCGTGCATTGCATCCTGACGTATTTGACAGAAAGAAATATACAGAACTTGTTCCGACTCATGATGATATTTGGTTCTGGGTAATGGCTGTACTTAATTATACAAAGATTCGCTCGGTTAAAGGATACGAAGAATCCGTAAATTATGTCGAAGATACCCAAAAACTCGGGCTTTGTAAAATAAATAAAACTACAAGCTTTGGCGGTTCGGTCGATGATGCTATCGATAAATTATCCCAATTATATCCGCGCTTTATCAATATATTAGAAGAGAATGATGAATAAATTTTAATTCGAGGAGAGGATTTATGGCTAAAATAACAATTGCATATGCTCCGGATGACGGCTATATTAATATGACGATTGTGTCAATGTTCAGTGCGATACAGAATAATTTGGATTCTGATATAGAATTTCTTATTCTGTATTCCGAATTGTCTGATGAGAGCAAAGATAAACTGAAAAGTTTAGTGTCCAGACATAAATGCTCTATTCGTTATTTGAAAATTGATAAAGAGGATTTTAAAGATTTTCCGATGTCTAAATGGGTTACTGTTCAGGCTTGGTTCAGGATAAAAATTCCTGATTTGTGCCCTGACCTTGACAGGGTTCTTTACCTTGATTGTGACACTTTAGTAAACGGCTCTGTTAAAGAGTTGTTTGAAATGAATTTAAAAGACAATTATGTTGCGGCTGTTAAAGATGTTTGGGGGGTAAAAGACTATATAAAACGTCTGGATATGAAGAGTGATTCATATTTTAACTCTGGTGTTTTATTGATGAACTGCAAACAATTCAGAAAAGATAATCTTTTTAACAAAATCAAAGAATATGCTATTCAGAATAAAAAAATAATAAAATTTTGTGATCAGGATAGTTTGAATAAGGTTATAGACGAGAAAAAAATAAATCTGCCTCAAAAGTTCAATTTTATGGATACGTGGTGGAGAAATTATTACAACCAATACGAAGGCGAGGATTTAGTAAATTACGAGGAGGCAAAAAAATCTCCAATCATTGTACATTTGACAGGGCCTAAACCTAATATGAAGGGCTGTGGCAATTCAATGTGCGAAAAATGGTGGTATTATGCGCGTCTGACTGATGTTTATCTTGAAGAAACAGAAAAATTTAATAAGTCAAAAGATCCTAAGAAACAAATTAAGATATTATCTCAGATATTCAACATAAAAAATGAATACAGAAACAAGGATAAGTGGAAGGTTCTTACGATTCTGGGTATAAAAATAAAATTCCGCAAAGAATTTAATGAGAAAGTATTCGTTATTTTTAATACGGCATTTATCGGAGATATTCTTTTGAATAATACTCTGGTTCAAAATATAAAACATTTTTATCCTGAGTCAAAAGTTGTATTTGTGGTTCAGCCTCAATTTGTTGATGTTGCAAAATACCAAAAAGGGGTTGATGATGTAATAGCCTTTGATAAAAAGCATAATAACAATCTGTGGGGATTAATAAAATTTGTCAGAAATTTCCCTTATAAACATATTTTTGCATCATTTGTATTGTATTCAAACGACAGAAATTTGATTATATCCAAAATGTTAAGGGCAAAACATATAATGACGGAGCCTCACGCTCTTCTGACGAAATTAATACCGACAAAAGAAAAATATTCCAGAAATACTTATACTCACAAAAAAGATATTGCAACCGGCTTAATAGAATCCTTGACCGGAAAAGCAATTTTAGATTTACCTATTGTTTATAACGTGCCGGAATTGGATACAGAGGTTATAAAAGAGGTAAAATCTATTGACAAAGATATTATTTCAATTACTGCAACAAGTAAATTTAAACCAAAGGATATGCCGGTTGATGTTGCAAAAGATTTGATTGCCCGAATTAACAATTCCGGCTGTGTCCCTGTTATGTTGGGGCAAGGTGAAGTTCAAAGAGAATTTGTTCAAGAATTAAAAAATGCAGGCTGTTCAGAATTTCTGGATTTGACAGATAGAACAACGATTCCGGAATTAGCAAATATTCTTAAACTGTCAAAAGCTTTAATCTCCGTTGATACCGGAACTATGCATTTGGGAAATGCGGTTAACACTCCAACAGTAGCAGTATTTTATTCACATGGAAAAGAAATGTGGGCACCGCAATTAGGATTGTATAAATCCACTGTACTTTCCGGTAAACCGACAGGAGAAGAAATATTCCAAGCATTAGAACAAGTGTAGATATTAAAATGAGTCTTTCCTTGTTTTGGGGAAGACTCACGTTTTTCTGTTTTTCTTTAATCAACACACACGACACCTTTCAAGAGAGACTAAAAAACGTATAAATAGTGTTAGTTAAACTTCTACGAATAACCTTTGACCGACAATATTCGGTTTGTTGTTGTAATATCCTGCAAAATATCCGCCTGTTACCGGTTTATTTTTTGCATAGTTAGCAAAAGGATTAGAACCTTTTACTGTCACAAACGGGTTAGCGTTTGGATTCATTGCTTCATGTGCTACATTTGTTCTTACCGGAGCTGCAACCATTGTTGTCTTTGCCGGTGCCAGCATATTTGCTAGAAAATTTACGATTCCTGCCATACATCAAACCTCTTTTATACAAACCTTTCAATTTTTATTTAATGAATATTTTTGCCAAGTCAAAATTTTAAACGTCATATATTTACAAAACTTTACATAGTTTCTTAAAATATAGGCTATTTAATGTATCAGACAACAAAGGTTTATAGTTGGGCTCCCCTAAGGAAATAGGCTTTATTTTTTTCTCATTGTTAGTATTTACTAAAAGTTACATTTAAACTAGCAAATTTTAAATTTACGAGAGTTAATATAACTGTTATGAAACTATCATTATTTACATTTGCTAAAAAACCGGAAAATTATCAAAAAATTGACGAACTTGTTTCTCGTTCTGCAAGGCCTAAAGAAAGTAATATTAAATGGCTGAAAAAACACGGTGTAACAGATATTATTGATTTTACATCGGCTCAAGATTCAGCCGCTTTTAATGAAAAGGCAGCTGTTGAAAAAGTTGGAATTCATTATCATAATATCCCAACAAATCCTTTTCACCCTAGAGAAAGCCAGGTTGGAGAATTTTTAGATCTTGTTGAAGGTGTAAAACAACAGGGCGGAAAAGTTCATATTCATTGTAAACACGGTGCAGACAGAACCGGTATGTACTCCTGGATTTATAAACAAAAACACGGCTTAGGCGAAATGGAAGAAAACAGAAAAGAAATGATTAAAATGGGACACGATTTCATTAATTTCCCTAGGTTGATAGGCTGGATTACTGATTATCTTTATAAAGGCTGGAGATAATAAGTGTTAAATGCTATTTCGTTTAAGGGAAAACCCGATAATTATAAAAAAATAGATAACACTGTGTCGCGTTCTGCACAGCCTAAAGCCGAAGATTTTAAATGGCTTAAAGAGCAGGGTGTTACGGATGTTATTAATTTCCGTACTATGTACGTATCCGGTATTGGTTTTGATGAAAAAAGCCTTGTTGAACAAAATGGAATGAAATACCATAATATCCCATCCCATACAAAAACTCCTAATGAACAAAATATCGGAAAATTCCTTGATATTGTCGATAATGTTCAAAAACAAGGCGGGAAAGTCCATATTCACTGCAAAGCCGGTGCCGACAGAACCGGCATGTATTCTTGGATTTATAAACAGACTCACAATCTCGGGAGTATGAAATCCAACGAAAAAGAGATGCTGGAAATGGGACACCATTATAATCTTTATCCTAATTTAATCAACTGGATAAAAAATTTCCTTACAAAGAAGTAGTTTAATTATTTTATTAAAGCTTGAACAGCTTTAAAATACGGATTTTTTGATGTTTTCAACAGTTCAAATAAAATTGTTTCAACGTTTGATATAACAGCGCCGTTATCCTTCATTAATTGAATACCGGTTTTGAAACAATCAGTTGAACGGCTTGCACAGGCATCTTTTGCAACTACAACATTAAAGCCTTCCTTAATTAAATCCATAACGGTTTGATAAACACATATGTGTGTTTCAATACCGCCTATTATGATATTTTTCTTACCGTAACTTTTGACTTTTTCTGCGAATTCCGGAGTTGACATTGCAGAAAAAGATGTTTTTTCAATAACAGGTGTCATTTCTGACATTGCTGCGGTTACTCCCAATACGGTTTTACCGAGTCCTTGGGGATATTGCTCTGTTAATATTGCCGGTATATTCATGATACTTGCAGCATTTATTAAAGTTGATGAAGCTTTAACCACAGGCTCTTGTTTATTAAGCATACCGACAAGGCGTTCTTGAATATCAATAAGAACAACCAGTGTATTTTCAATATCTAACATAAAACTTCTCCTTTTAAGATAATTCCTTAAATAACATTTGAGAACGATAAATGATTTCGTCACGCAATGAATTAACGTCTTCTATTTGTAAATTAATCATTTTTGCCAACTCTTTATCGTACCAGTCTTCTTCAAAGTTTTCCTGAACGATTGTATCGATTATATTAACCAGAGATGGTCCTTGATATTCTTTTGCTTTCAAAGGAACGTGGTGATATCTGATTGCATCCTTGATTATTTCCGGAAGCTGCCATCTAACCGCAAGGAATGAGCCGGTTGATGCGTGGTCTGTATCAAATTTTGCCCGTTCATCTTCTATTCTAAGGTTTGGAGGTAAAGCTGATGTTAAAAATCCTTGATAGCGTTCTGAATCAATAAGGTTAAGAACTACTTTACCTATATCGTGCATAAATCCCATAACAAAAGCATCATCAGGATTCATTAATCGATATTTTTCTGCAACGTATTCACATCCTACAGCAGTATTTATAGAATGTTCCCAGAGATTTTTAGCACCCTGAAATGATAACAACGGGCTCATAGCAACAGTTACAATTATATTTTTAGTTTTTTGCAGTCCCAACAGTGATATTGCCATATTTATAGAGGTAATTTGTTTTCCAAATCCGTAATATGCGGAATTAATTAATGAAAGAAGCTTTGTACAAAGAGCCTGGTCACACTTTATAACTGCAGCTAACTCAGGTGCTCCGGCAGATTCTGAATGCATTAATTTTAATACCTTAACTATTACGTTAGGCATTGCCGGAATATCTTTTAACTTATTAATTAATTCTATCGTTTTATCATTATCATCCATAATTTATACCTGTAAGTGTTTTTTGATAGATATAAAGCTGCCGCCGGCACCAAAAGATATACCTACCAATAGTAATGTGACTACAACAAATAATTCTGCAAAAGGAGGTGACGGCACCAAGAAAAACTTATGCAGGGTTTGAAGAGTATTTTGTACGAAATTAACAGGGAAAATAGCTACAATAGCTCCTGCAAATCCGTAAAAGGCCCCCTGCATTACAAGCGGAATCTTAATATACCAGTTACTAACTCCCATTAAGCGCATTATTTCGATTTCTTCTTTTCTTGATTGTATAACAAGCTGTATAGTATTATTTATAATCATGATTGTTAATATCGCAACTATTATTGTTACAAATGCCGTTGCTGTATTAACAACATGGGTTATTAATTGTATTTTTCTTGCCAAATCATCTGCATAACCCGTATCTTCTACTTCGGATACTGTTTTTATCTGGGTTAAAACCTCGGAAATGTTCGTCGGCTTGTCTACCTTTACGTGCAAAGTGTCGGGAAGCGGATTTGTAATATTAGGCAAATCAATCTCTTTCCTTAAGCTGTTCCAAGATACTTCTTTCGGTATAATTTTGACCTTGGATACGTGATTGAATTTGACAATTTTATCCGCAACCAAAGACGGTTTTGTATCTGATTTTAAATAAACGGATATTTCCAATACGTTACCTAATTCGTGAGCGAACTGCGACATGGATATTGTTGTTCTGAATAACGCTCCGAATATAGTCAGGATTGCAGCCATTGTTGTAATGATTACAAGGTTCATTATACCTGTTCTTTTGATATCATTAAAAGCTTCCATTGTTATACGATAAGCAATTCTTAAATCGCATAGCCAGTCTTTAGGTATATGTTGTTTAACTTGTTTTTTTATTTTTTGTCTGCTGCTACTCATAAGTACCTGCCTGTACGTCACGTATAATTTCACCGTTATCAAGAGTTAAAACACGTTTTCTGAAATAATCAACCATGGTTCTGTCGTGTGTAGACACAATGACAGTAATTCCTCTTTGATTAATCTGGTCGAGAATTTGCATAATTTCCATAGAGTTTTTAGGGTCTAAATTCCCTGTAGGTTCGTCCGCGATAAGAAGCGGAGGACCGTTTACTATTGCTCTTGCAATACTTACTCTTTGCTGTTCGCCGCCTGAGAGCTCATTGATATTAGATTTCATTTTATCTAATAAGCCTACAACCTTCAGAGCGCCCATAACACGCATACTGATTTCTTTTGTACTCATACCTAATGTTCTTATAACGTATGCGATATTATCGTATACGGACATATTAGGCAGAAGTTTATAATCCTGGAAAACTATTCCCATACAACGTCTTAAATTAGGTACTTTCTGTGAAGGAAGGTTCGCAATATTGATACCTCCTATTAAAACAGTACCGCTTGTCGGAACTTCTTCTTTATAAAGAAGTTTCATCAATGTAGATTTCCCCGCACCTGATGCTCCTGTTACGAAAACAAATTCCCCCGACATTATATCAAGGTCTATATTTTTTAGTGCGTAATTATTTTTATACTTCTTAGTTACAGCCCTTAATTGAATCATTTCTTATCTCTGTTATCTTTTCTACCAACTTATTTGAACTTAATCCGTAATAATCAAGAAGTTTATCCGATGTACCGCTTTGTCCGAATGAATCATCTACTCCCAATCGTACTACTTTGCAAGGCATTTTTTCTGATAATTGTTCACAAATTATACTTCCGATGCCGCCTCTTATTGAATGATTTTCAACAGTTACAACAAGCTTTGTTTTAGCTGCGGATTTCATAACCGTTTCAATATCAAAAGGTTTTACAACCGGCGCATTTATAATCTCAACATCAATACCTCGTTTTTCAAGTTCGCCTGCAGCTTCAACAACTTCCTGCAGCATTTCACCGTTTGTAACGATTGTCAAATCTTTCCCTTCTTTTAGAACCTGAGCTTTGTATAAATCAAATTTATAATTTTCGTCAAATACGTCAGGCAAATTTGTTCTAGGTATTCTTATATATACCGGTCCGTCAAATTCAGCCGCAAATTTAATAACTGCATTAATTTCGTGTCTATCGGACGGAACAATAACTGTCATGCCGGGCAAGTTGGACATCAGAGCAACATCTTCTAATGCTTGATGTGTTGCACCGTCTTCACCAACTGTTAAGCCGCCGTGTGTTCCGACAAGTTTTACATTAAATCCTGAATAACAAATTGTATTTCTGATTTGATCATAACAACGTCCGGTTATGAATACAGCAAAAGCCGCTGCAAACGGGATTTTACCGACAGCTGCAAGTCCTGCGGCAGTTGTTGCCAAATCTTGCTCAGCAATTCCTACGTTAAAAAATCTGTCAGGAAATTCCTTTGCAAATATCGCAGTTTGAGTTGAGCAGGATAAATCGGCATCTAAAACAACAACATCTTTATTGTTTTTGCCAACCTCTACAAGTGCTTTCCCGAAAGCTTCTCTTACTGATTTTTTATTTGCTCTGTCGATAGTTAACATAAAAATTGCTCCTATAATAATAGATTTTACCACAAAATTTACAGAATGTATATTTTAACATAATTATTCTTATTTGTGATAAAATTAAATCAAATAAGGAACATAAATATAAGAGGTAAAAATGGAAGATTTAAGAGAGAAATACGAAGTCGTTATAGGTTTAGAAGTACACGCACAGTTGAAAACAAAATCAAAAATATTTGCACCGGACAGTACTGAATTCGGAAACGAACAAAATACACAAATCAGTCCGATTACATTAGGTATGCCGGGAGTGTTGCCTGTATTAAACAAAGAATGTGTTAATATGGGGATAAAATTGGGTCTTGCCCTGAACTGTGAAATTCCTGAAAGATGTAAATTTGACAGAAAACAGTATTTTTATCCGGATCTTCCGAAAGGATACCAGATTTCACAATATGATGAACCTATTTGTTTAAACGGTTACATTGATATCAAAGGAAAAAGAATCGGTATTACAAGAGCTCACCTGGAAGAAGATGCAGGGAAGCTTGTTCACGTCGGTTCTGCAGGGATTGCAGGTTCAACTTACTCTCTTGTTGACTTAAACAGAGCAGGAACTCCGCTTTTGGAAATTGTTTCTGAACCTGATATCAGATCCAGCGAAGAAGCAAAAGATTATATGGAAGAATTAAGAAATATCGTAAGATATATAGGTGTCTGCGACGGTAACCTTGAAGAAGGTTCTATGAGATGTGATGCGAATATTTCTATTATGCCTAAAGGCTCAAAAGTATTCGGTACACGTGCGGAAATCAAAAACGTAAACAGTTTCAGAGCGTTGCAAAGAGCTATTGAATACGAAATTGACCGTCAAATCGAACTTGTTGAGGATGGTGAAGAAGTTGTTCAAGAAACAAGACTCTGGGACGATAACGCAGGTGAAACCCGTTCAATGAGAGGAAAAGAAGATGCTCATGATTACAGATATTTCCCTGAACCTGATTTGATGCCGTTATCTATATCAAGAGAATGGGTTGAAGAAATCAGAAAATCCATGCCGGAGCTTCCGAGCCAAAAACGTCAAAGATATATGGATTTAGGCTTAAGCGAATATGATGCATCTGTTATTGTTGAACAAATGCAATCTGCCCTGTTCTTTGATAAAGTATTGGAGCTTGGTGCAAATGCCAAGATTGCCGTTAACTTTATGATGGGTGAAATTGCTGCATACCTAAAAGAACATCATATTGAAATTACAGATACAAAACTAACTCCTGAAAACTTGGCAGAGCTCGTAGGCTTGATTGAAAAAGATACTATTTCAAACAATATCGGAAAACAAATTCTTATTGAAATGATTGAAGAAGGAACAAAAGCTTCTGCTATCGTTGAAAAGAAAGGTTTAAGCCAAATTACGGATGTTGATGCGATAAGAAAACTTGTTGAAGAAGTTGTAAACAAGAATCCTAATCAGGTTGAACAGTATAAATCAGGAAAAACTAATATTTTAGGCTTCTTTGTCGGTCAAGTTATGAAGGCTACAAAAGGCAGAGCTAATCCTAAAACTGTTAACGAAATATTGTTAGAATTACTTAAGTAGGTGACATAATGTTTTTTAATAAAAATAAAAAATGCTCTATGGAATGTGAAATTTTGGAGCAGCCGTCAGTTATTGAAGGTTTAATTCATAAATACAACAATCAGGAATTTGATTTGCCTGACAGTATTGAAAAAATCGTGCTTGTTGCAAGCGGTTCTTCGTATCATTGTGCGCGCTTCTCTGCGGATTTACTCGGCGAAATTGCGGGAATTGAGGCAAGAGCTATTTATTCAAGTGAATTTAATCTGAAAAAAGTAATTCCTCATGATAGAAATACGCTCTATATATTTATCACCCAATCCGGTGAAACCAGTGATACGCTTGCGGCACTTAAGAGAGTAAATGAAGGTTTCCAGGATGAAGACGGACATTACAATCTGGATACGCTTTGTATTACAAATAAAGAGGATTCCACTATCTGGAATCTTGCTAAATATAAAATCGATTGTTCGGCCGGCGTAGAAAACTCAATAGCCGCAACAAAATCATTTACCGCACAGATGTTATGTGTATTAATAGTTGCGCTCAAGCTTTCTCAGCATAAAGGCGGTAATATTGCGGAATATCTCAATTCGCTTGATAAATTACCTTCAGTTATGGAAGAAACCTTTAAACTCCGTGATAAAATCAAACATCTGGCAAGGCTTTTATCTAAACAGCATTGTGTAGTAATAACCGCTGACGGGATTTCTTATTCAATTGCCAAAGAAGCAGCGCTAAAGATAAAAGAAACCTCATATATGAATATTAATGCAATATATCTGGGCGAATTTATGCACGGGCATGTTGCGGTTTTGAACAATAAAGCGGCGCTTGTTTATATTTCTGTTGATGCGATTTCTTATGCTGCAGTTAAAAACCTTGAAAAAATAAGAGAAAATTACAACCCTGCAATGTTTATAATCGGCAAACATAACGATAAAATTATTTCAAATTTCAATATCAGTATTAACTGTGAAAATGAAATACTTCAAATGTTTTCAAACGTTGTAATTATCCAGTTACTGGCGCTTGAAATTGCGAAAAAACTACACAGAAATATTGATAAACCAAGAGGACTTAAAAAGGTTGTAACCTAGATAAACGGATTGTTTCCGATTGTTATTTCAGGATTAATACCCTCTACCATTGCTGTTCTATCTTGATTTCTGGAAGCATTTTTCTGGGCTTCATCTGCATCTTTAGAACCGTATGTCGAAACCATGCTTGAGTATAATAGTTCGCTTACTGAATTATTTTGAAGAGCTTCATCAATATCAAGGTATTCATTTTGGTCCTGGTCAATAGAATCAAATTCGGCTTCACCAATGCCAAACTGCATGACCTGCTGCTTTGTAGGCTCCTCGGTCTTGAACAGTTTAGAAAATGCTACATAAAGTTGTATCGTTGATATTGCCATCTTATTTTCTCAACTCTCATCTTTTTTTCATCGAACATGTATATAAAGTAATATAAATTTACACAATTTCAGTAAGTAAGTTTTTTGTTACATTTGTTACAATTCGATAAAACCCAGTGAGGATGTAAAAATACATTTTTCTTATTCAGTTGAATTATATAGAAAAATATGTCATAATGTTAGAGCTTTGTACTGATGTTAATTTTATTCCTACATTTTTAATAAAAGGGAGAATTAGCTCAGCGGTGTTATGAAGTATACCCATCAATTATGAATTTAATTGCCAGTGGGAAACGGAGGCATCGAGGCGTTCACCCACCTGCTGACTTGGCAGGTAATAAAATCGCATCAGTATAAAGCTTTTATTTTTATTATATAATTGTCTTATGAAAGTAAGACTCTGGGAGATTTTTAAGGTATTTACCAAAATCGGCGCTATATTGATTGGCGGCGGCTATGTTATACTTCCAATTTTAAAGGATGAAATCATTGAGCAGAGAAAATGGATATCGGAAGATGAATTGGTCGATTATTACGCCATCAGCCAGTCTTTGCCAGGTTTGATTGCTGCAAATATTTCTATTTTTATAGGTTACAAATTAAGAGGTAAATTCGGCGCATTAGCGGCAACAATCGGAATTATAACAGCGCCTTTTATTTGTATTGCAAGTATTGCTGCGATTGTTTCAAAAATTATCGGCTGGCCGCCTTTACAAAGTATATTATGGGGGGTAGACTTCGGGGTAATAGTTCTTATCATAGCATCTGTGCAGGAGTTGTGGAGCAAAGCAATTTCGGATAAATTTGCGTTATTATTGTTTTTTGCATTTTTATTCTCAATATTAAAATGGAAAATTCCTCCGACTCCTATAATCCTATCTTCAATTGTTATTGGAATTGTGTACAAACTTATTTTAAAGAAGCGGGGGATTGAATGATTTACTTTTATATGTTCAAAGAATTCTTTAAAATAGGCTTGCTCTCATTTGGCGGCGGGTTTGCAACATTACCGTTTTTGTACCATATTGCGGAAAAATATCACTGGTATTCGGTGGAAGAATTGACACAAATGCTTGCAATATCATCAATTACTCCGGGACCTGTAGGGATTAATATGGCAACTTATGCCGGGATGAAAACTCACGGATTGATAACGGCTGTTATTGCTACAATTTCTATTATTCTTCCGTCACTATTTATTGTTATTGCAATATCAAAATTATTAAAAAAATTCAGTGATAATTTTTATGTAAAATCTGCAATATACGGTCTAAAACCTGCAAGCTGTGCTTTGATAGCCGCAGTAGCTTTAAGATTAATTAAATCATCTGTTACAACTATATGGGGCGGATTGATTTTCGGAAGTTTGCTTGTGATTCTTTTTACTAAGAAAAAATCACCGGTGTTTTATCTGGTTGTATCAGGTTTAGCCGGCTTGCTCTTGAGCATCGTGGGAAAAGCTCAATAGAGTTTTTAAATTGTTTTCTACTTCTTTATTTCCCGGATCAAGTCTTAGGATTTGACGGTACAAATTAATTGCTCCATCTTTGTAGCCTTCTGATTCATATAATAGTGCTAATCTGTATTTTGGTTCTATCATATTAGGGTCAAGCTCAATAGTTTTTTCTAACATATTCTTTGCCCCCTTTGTATCGTGTTGAGCTTCACAGAGTTGTGCAAGTTTCCAGTGTGCGACAGAGTTGGTAGGATCCGCCTTAATAAGATTTGTTAAAGCTTTCTTTTCTTCAAAAGCATTGTTTATATTGTGGTAACAGTCTGCAAGCGGAAGATAGTATTTAACATAATCCGCTTCTTCACTGTAATCCATAGCTATTTTAAGCTGTGATATTGCTTCTTTATAGTTTTTGATTAACATATTAGCTTTTGCCAACTGTTCGTGTACATAAGGGTTTGTTACGTCAAACTGTATTGCCATTGAGAACAGTTTGAAGGATTCAGTAACGTCAGAAAGCTCTGAACCGTTCAGCATAGAGGCTCCCCATCTTGCATAAAGGTTACTCATCAGATTATGTACACGTCTTACTTCTGTACTAGGAATAATCACAAGCAAGCCGTTATAGATATCGTTTGCTTCAGAGAACCTGTTTTGTTTTTCATAAACAGTTGCAAGTCTTGTTAAAACTTCTATATTATCTTCATATTGAAGTGATAAATCTGTTAATACGCTCTCTGCGGCTTCCAAATTATCTAGAGTGGAATAAATATCCGCTAATGTACATTTTGCTTCAAGCACATTACTTCCCGGACAATCAATTAATTTTTCCGTAAATGTCATTGCCTTCATCTGCTCCCCGCATTCACGGCACGTTTTTACCATTAATTCCAATGCCCATAAGCGCATTTCTGAAGGAATTTCTAAATCTAATAATTCTTCTAAGTATGATATTACTTTCGGGTAGTTTCCGACTTTTACATATAGCTGAATCATACGTTTTCGGGTATCATAATCTCTCGGTGTAAGCTTTATTCTTGCTTTATATGCTTCAAAAGCTGCGGCATAGTCACCTATTTTTTCATTTAATTGTGACAGAAGAAGTTTATATTCCGATATTTCTCTGTTATCTTTTGTCATTGGAACAAGCATATTATACAGCTTGATTGATGCGCTGTACTGATTAACATCATTAAATAGCTCTGCCATGTTTTTTAGAACTTCAACGGTGCGGTTCCCGCGCTTATATAATATCTCAAACTGTTTAAGTGCTTCGATTGTAAGATTTTTCTTTCTGTAACAGTGTGCAAGGATAAGTCTGATATCGTCTAATTCTTTATTCTTCTTTAAAATTTTCAAACATTCATATATCGCTTGGGTAATTTTATTTGTTTCATAAAAACATTTACAAAGGTAGCATCTTACGCCGTAATGTTTTGGGACTCTCTCCAGATATTTCTTGGCAAGAATTTCCAGAATTGTATACTCTTTTTCGTTGTATAAATTTTCTACCTGCTCAAGAATATTCTTGGTTGTAACCTGAAGACCTTTTCCCTGGTCAGCATTTTCTGCAGACACAAGTGCACCATATAATATAAACAGCCCTATAACCGCTACTATTAAGATTAATCCGATAGCCAATTCTTTTCTTGCCTTTTTATACAGAATAACTATTTAACATTATACACTATTTATATAAAAAAATAAATAGTTGTAACATTTAAGCTATGCTTAAATGAATATTATTTGTTAATTATTTGTTTTTAGTTATGTTTTTTTTAGCTATATTATTTTCAATAATGATTTTTCTTATTGCCTCCTATGCACCCCTGTATCCCGCAGTCACATTTCAAACAACAATATTTTTATTGTCCTCCGGACGGGGTCTTCCAGACGGGGTCGCTGCTTGGTTGGCGGCGATAAACGGGTCTGCGGAATTGACCTACGTCAATCCCTTCGCCCTCTGCCGCCAATCCGCTTTGCAGCCAAAGCGACGTAAACCGGTACTCTGCACTTCGTTCGCACATCAAAAGTAGAGCTCAACCCAAGCGGGTAAACTCGGTTCTTCGAACCTCAAACAATACCCGCCTTGTCGTTGTTTCGCTAACATTGATGGCTCACTACGTGGAGAGTACAAAGATAAAAGACAATTCTAAAGTAGCAATATGCATTTTAACCTACCCCTATATTTACCCCCTCCTATATTTACCCCCTACGTTATATAGATGTTTACTTCGGGAAAAATAACATTATATAATATAGTGTATGCATAAGAAGATTTTGTTATTATTAATAGCTGTTATTCTTGCTGCTCCTGTTTTGGCTGAGGAAGTTGACTGGTCAAAATATGACAATATTGATAACGCCTGGGACGGGCAAAAAATTATCACAAACAAACAGTTTGAAGATACAATGAATGCTCTTGAAGAGAAAAAGAATAAAAAACTAAAAAAACAAAGAGAAAAAGCGATACGTAAGGTTAAGGGCAGCAGTTTACATGATAATATGGATGCCCATAAAGATAATATAGAAAGCCAGACACCTTTGGAGGAGATGGAGGATTGCCAGCTTCTGAGTATTCCTGTTGATTTTGTATTAGATGGAAAGCCTATTGAAAAAGGTTTTTATAGAATTATCGGTGAAAAGAAAGATGACGGGGTATATCTTGAATTGTACCAATCACATAAATTGATTGCACAAATAAAAGCTCGGGAAACAAAAGATGATTTTAACCAGGAATACATACAGTTTGTAAAGCTTTTGCCATATAATGACCAGTATATGAAAATTATTTTCGGCTCTCTTGATTTTAATGCTTACGCATATATAAATATCATTGACTCACTTAGCTATAATCACTAATAAAATCAATTAGTTCCTTTAACGAGTATTGATTATTTATTATTATAAACTTTTTACCTGTTTTTTCTTTTATATTTGACAGTGTTTCTCCATCAAGGAATGAATCAGAATAAGGCTTGAGCATTATCCCCGGAGCCACAACAAAGTCACAATCAATGTCTTGTATTGTATTTATTAAATCTTGAGAGGTAATAAGCCCCGCAACGGTAATATTTTTGCCCCAGTAATTTGATTTAACGGGATAAACAGATGTTTTTAAATTCTCTATTTTGTTTAATCTTTCAGATACCTTCTGCATTGGATACAAGCCTGCATAAGATATTGCAAATGCAAGATTTAGAGGTTTTGATAGTTTATTTGGCAGTGATAAAGTTTCAAAATCATCCAGCAAGGCGCGGATTGCACCGACCCCGTCTTCCAGTTGTGAAAAGTTGCCGTAATAATCCGTATCTGGAATTTTCTCGTCTGCAAGCAGGAAGAATTCATCGGAGCAGCATACCTTGTCGTAACGGTTTGCGATAGCAATTGTTTCACGTGCAATATCCGGAGTTACCTCTTTCAGGATATCTCCTTCTCTAAACCGGGTAATACCGACAGGTACAATTGCAACGGATAAAAGCGAATCTCCTAATGTTGATAAATCTTTTAGAGTTCTTTCCAGTTCTTTGCCGTCATTTACACCCGGACAAAGTACAATCTGTGCGTGGAAAGGAATTTCATGTTCTTTAAACCATTCCAGATTTTCCATAATTTTTGCGGCATTCGGGTTCTTTAGCATGTTTACCCGCAGCTTTGGATTTGTCGTATGAACTGATACGTAAAACGGACCGAGATGCATTCTTGAAATCCTTGATTTATCTTCTTCGGTCAGGTTTGTAAGTGTAATATAGGTTCCTTGAAGAAACGATAATCTGTAATCATCATCTTTAATATACAGTGTATCTCGCAACCCTTTAGGCTGCTGGTCAACGAAACAAAATATACATTTATTCAAACATGGTTTTATTCTGTCAAATACAGCACTTTCAAAGATTATTCCTAAATCTTCGTCGTAATCTTTTTCCAGTTCAATTTCTTCAATTTCTCCGTCAGCTTTTTTTATTTCAAGAGTTAAAAGCTCAGATTTGCAGTAGAACTTGTAATCAATCATATCCATAAGCTTTTGCCCGTCAATGGATAATAATTCATCTCCAGATGATATTTCCAGTTCCTCCGCTATTGAATCAGCCTCTACTGCACTAACTATTGCTGCCACGTCTTAATCCCTCTAACAAGTTAATAAAATTATTGTATTCGCAAATTGTATTATCTAAAACCAACCTGTGAAAATAAGTCGGTGAAACAACATTATCTGATATTTTACTTTCGGCATCCGTTTTTATCAAAACAGCACGTTTTTCAAGTTTTTTAAACAACTCTTGCTGGGAGGTCATATCCAAAAAACCTGCGCAAGCAAGCCTGATACGTGCATTAGATAAAAATTGCACCGGATTTTCCGTATCAACTTCAAGAAGCTTCGTCTTTAATAAATTTAAACCTTCCGGATTAATTGCGTACATTATTGAAACTTTACCGCCATCGGATATAGATTTTGATGTAATAATTACCTCTTGTTTTTCTAAGCGGAGTAATGCCGGTTTGATTGTTCCGAAGCTAGGTTTTGTATATGGTGAAAACTTGTTTAAAATACTTTTTAAAACACCATACATCGTTAATGGAGAAGAAGATAAAACAAATAATATCAATAACTCTATCATGACTCTAAATTAACATAAAATAAACCCGGAGTTCAAGCCTCCGGGTTCAAATTATTTTTCAGAAATTAACTATTTGCCGTTAACAACTGTTTTGAATCTTTTACCAGCTGAGAATACTGGAACAGTTTTAGCAGGGATAGAAATTTCTTTACCAGTTTGTGGGTTTCTACCGTTTCTAGCTGCTCTCTTACGAGATTCGAAAGTACCGAAACCAACTAAAGTAACTTTTTTACCTTTAGAAACTGTTTTTTGAATAGTATCAACTAATGCGTTTAAAACTTCGCCAGCTTCTTTTTGAGTAACTTTAGCTTTTTTAGAAATTTCTTGTACTAATTCTTCTTTGTTCATAATAGATAAAACTCCTTTCCTATGTGTACATACCATATTATATTGAATACAGAAAATAATGCAACAGTTAAATTTCAACTATTTTGCTTATTTTATTGGCTTTCATGCCATACATACACTTATTGATGATAAATCCGCAGTTTGGAAAGAATCTTTGAAACCCTTGATACTACTGTATTCGATGTTGAATTCCGCATATGCATCAAGTGTGTTAACAACAGGGATTTCTGCATGCCCTTGAGTAGTTAATATATAATAATTTTCGTTTCTTTCAGTAATATTAATTAATCCCGCTTCTTCAAGCAGATTCAGGGCGAGTACTACAAGTTCAGGTGTTATTCCTAAGAATATAGAGCTGTTGTTTAAATCAAATACTCCGTTTCTGTTGTTGCATACAAAACGAATCATGCCGGATAACGTTTTCAAGAGTTCTTCTTCGCTGTGGCGAACGGAATAATTCATATAATGAATAACTACAGGTGACGTTTTTATAAGTATTGCTTCAAACAATTCGCAGCATGCCGGATAGTCAAAAAACATCAGTGAATCACATTTTTTTAATCCGCTGCGGTTTATGATTCTTGAAGATATTTCAGAATAAGGCTTGAGCTGTTCAATAACGGCTTTGTCCTCTGCAAAAACAAGGGTATCCATCTTTGTTGTTTTTAAGTAATCGTTTACCTGTTTATAAATACCCGTTTTTTGCCTGTGGTCATAAATCTTTATCCCCTGAGAATGTTCTTCCTCGATTATTAAAGATTCTGAATGCAAATCTTTTATTATCAACTGCACTGTTGTTTGACCGTTGAAAGTGTTAATCTGCGGATAAAACGCAATATCCAGAGTGTCACCGTTTTTTAGAGGAATATCACCTTTTGACCACCATATTGCATTAAATACCTGTTCATTCT
Organism: Candidatus Gastranaerophilales bacterium; assembly: GCA_944324825.1. GTDB lineage: Bacteria > Cyanobacteriota > Vampirovibrionia > Gastranaerophilales > Gastranaerophilaceae > UMGS1585. Next base: position 105,774 of record CALUXU010000002.1, on the reverse strand, counting down.
TTTCTATGGTTAAACGTAAATGTTCTTTGTTTGAACCCATTAATCTCTTTTCTTTAAGGATAAAATTATTTATAACAAACAGCGGCTGAGGATTTGATGCTCCGTAAGGCTCAAGTTTTTTCAATTCTTCAACAAGAGATACAGATATATCATCAGGTTCAAGCTCCATATCCACGTTCAAAACAGGAATAATTTTTTCGCCTGCCAATGCTTCATTTACGGTATCAATTAAACCTTTTTTTACTTCTTCAAACGTTGTTTTAGTTTCACTGAAGGAAAGCCCTGCGGCAAGTGTATGACCGCCGAATCCGTCTAATTTATCCGAAATATTTGAGATAATGTCATACAGATTGAGTGCGGCAACTCCTTCAACTCCGCGTGCGGAGCAGCGTATTTGCTTTGTTTCTTCCGAATACGTCATCAAGAAGGTCGGCTTGTGGTATTTGTCAACAAGCTTTGATGCAACAATACCTATAATACCGATATGCCAGTCCGGCTTGAATAAGACAATTGCGTTATCTTTTATATTTCGTGCCATATCATCTGCTTCAAGGAACGTATTATGGCATAAATCCTGTCTTATCTTGTTAAAGTTTTCAAGCGAAATAACAGCCATTTCAACCTCCTGTCTGTTATCGCTTATCAAAACTTTTATAGCATCATCAACGGCATCAAGACGTCCTGAGGCATTAATTCGTGGCGCAATACCGAATGCAACTTGTTCAGAAGTGATACCTTCATCGATATTTGAATAACCTGCGTTATCCAAAAGCCTTTTTAGACCGTAATGCTTGCCTTGAGCAATTAAATCAAGCCCTTTTACGACAAAATATCTGTTTTCACCAATCAGAGGTACAACATCGGCAATTGTTCCGACCGCGACAAACGGTAAGATTTCGTAAAGAAACGAGAGTTTATCGTATTTTTCCAGTATTCCTTGCGCAACTTTGAATGCAACACCGCAGCCCGCAAGTGAGGTAAGGTAATTTATTTCGGAGGCGGATAATTTTTCATCCAGAGCATTTGGGGCCTTAGGATTTATAATTGCAAAAGCTTCAGGCAAAACCTCGGGTGCTTCGTGGTGGTCTGTTAAGATTACATCTATTTTGAAGCTGTTTATAAATTTAACTTCTTCTACATTACTGATACCGCAATCAACGGTTATTATAAGTTTAGGCTTCTTTGATACCATCAATTTAACTAATGCGTTTGAATTGAGCCCGTGTCCGTCACCTTCTCTATTCGGTATAAAATAAGAAACGTTTGCGCCTAAATAGGTTAGCGTTTTAACCATAACAGATGTAGAGGTGAGCCCGTCTGCATCAAAATCCCCGTAGATTAGAATATTTTCTCCTTTATCAATTGCGGCAGAAATTCTCTCAACCGCTTTTTGCATATCACAAAAAGCATTGGGATGCGTTAATTGAATCGTTAAAGGGTTAATAAAATTTTCAATTTCTTTTGGAGTTTTGATTCCGCGTGCAGAGAGAAGCCGCTCAATGAGCGGCTTTGCCTCATCACTCTTATTTATTTTCCATTCCTTTAATTGCATTGCCCTTGAAGTACTTTAATAGCCTCTTTTAATTGTACATCATCTTTATTTTTAACGTTTTCTTCCGTTAATTTTACCACCACATCAGGAGTGATACCTTTTTTGTGAATATCGTTGCCGTCAGGAGTCAAATATCTCTGGATAGTAATATTTACTCCTGAGCCGTAAGGAAGTTTGTTTATTTCCTGTACAAGCCCTTTCCCGAAGGATTGTTCGCCGACAATTGTTGCACGGTGATTTTCTTTCATTGCTCCGCTAAAGATTTCACTTGCGGAGGCTGAACCCTTATTGATTATAACAACCAGAGGTTTGTTTGTAATTTTTCCGCCGCCTGTTTTCATTGTGTCTTTGTATCCGTATCTGTCAACGGTGCTTACAATTGTTTCTCCCGGTCGCAGGAACATTCTGGACATTATAACCGCATTGCTCAGCAGACCGCCCGGATTTGAACGTAAATCAAGAATATACCCTTTTTTATCACGAGATTTGATAAGTATATCTCTGATTTCGCTTGATGCGTTTTTGCTGATAAAAGATGTTAGTCTGATATATTGAATATCATCAGGGATTTGAACCTCAATAGGCGGTTTTGTGGATACGGCCTTAACTTCAATTTCTGCTCTTGTAACATTGAAGGTTAAAGGCTCCATGTCTTTTCTTTTTACAAGAAGTTTAACCTGTGTTCCGACTTCTCCTCTAATTAATTCGGCGGCTTTCTCTATGTTAATCCCTTTTGTAGATACGCCGTTGATTTCAAGAATTTTATCGTCTGCAAGTAATCCTGCTTTTTCCGCAGGTGAACCTACAACCGGTTCTATTACAACAAGATTCCCGTCTTTCAAACCGATTTGAACTCCGATACCTTTCAAAGAGCCTTTGATAGAGGAGGTTTCCTCTGCGAACTCTTTAGGGTCTAAAAATCTTGTATACGGGTCATTTAAACTTGTCAACATTGTGTCTATTGCGACATAAGCATCTTCCGGAGTCTTAAGTTTGTTTTGATACTTGGTTCTCCATCTGGTCCAAACCTGCCCGTTATCTGACAGGTCAACGTATTTTGTATTAATCAATCTCCAGACATTGTCATACAATTCATCCGGGGTTGCATCCGCTGCCATTACTGCCATAGGTGCGGCCAATAATACCAGAGAGCACACAATCATTTTTTTCCAGTTATAAAATCTTCTTTTCAAAAAAGTTCCCTCCTAGTTTTAATAACATTATACATAATATTATCCATATTTCCAATTATAAAAAATATGGATTTTTGTTATTAAAATTTTTCGGTTCTAAATATGGTTTTATAACGCATTGAGCCGTAGTAAACTTCTATTAATAAAAACTTATTATCTAAATCGGTTAATTCCAGATTTGTCTTAATAGGCGGTTTTCGTTTCGATTTTTTGATATACTTGCCGAGTCCGTTTAAGAATCTTATCATCCAGCGTTGTGACTTTTTCATATCAAGTTCAGGCAGATTGTTATGGTAATACATCGGATCTGTATAATTCTTTTCAAAAACAGGAATTATATATTTAACTTTTCCGGCCTCTTTAAAGAGAATATACCAGTCGTCTTTATATTGTCTTGGAGTCAAAAGGTAGTATCCCGGCATGATTGTTATTGATTTAAAATAAATCGGAGAGTTTAATCGCATCAAAGGATACGGTGACCACGCTGCATCTTTCATATCATAATACTGGTCAGGGTCAACATCGTGGATAAATCTAAATGTCGGGACTTCCAAATCTCTGTAAATTTGTTCGTATTCCGCTTGAGAATAAACTTTATCAGGCTTTATATCACTGCCGTTAGGCTGAGTTTCGCTTGTCGGGTCGGTAAGTTCGTCTAATTCTTCATTAGCAGCCTGATTGGCTTCCTCCTGCTCCTGATTCATTTTTTGAAACGGCTGAGAAGGGGTTTCAGGTGCTGCAAAAACTATTCCTTGCAGCAATAAAGTTATTAAACACACACTAATAATCTTCCTCATAATTATATTTTAATTAAATTTGAAGAAAAGACAATAGGGGGGGGAATGTATTTGGTTAATTTCCCGCATATTCATTTGAGTTTGAGGAGGGGTAAATGTATTTCAGTGAATAGTGAGGAGTGAATGGAAATCTGTCATTCTGAGGCTTTAGCCGAAGAATCTCTTTTTTACAAGTGACTAAGTGATTAAGTGGATTTAAGAATTCCCTCTCCTGATAGGAGAGGGATTAAAGGGTGAGGTGTAGGTTTAGTGATTCGTGGAAGGTGAATAGAAACCTGTCATTGTGAGGCGAAGCCGCGGCAATCTATTAAACAAAAAAGATTACTTCGTCGGGAATAAAATTCCCTCCTCGTAATGACGGGTTTACGTCATTACGAGCGGCAGCGAAGAATCTCAATATTTCGGCAGCAAAGTATTTCAATAACCTATATACTTCTGAACTTAACTAAATCAACCTTACGCATTCTGATATTCTCAGGTGTAATTTCAACAAGTTCATCTTCAGCAATATATTCCATACAATCTTCAAGGGATAAAATTTTCGGTGCCTGCAGTGTTACCATAACATCTGCGGTAGAACTTCTCATATTGGTTAATTTCTTCGTCTTACAAATATTAACCGCGATATCCTGAGCCTTGTTGCCTTCTCCTATTATCATACCTCTATAAACTTTTGTCTTTGGAGTGATAAAGAAAACACCTCTGTCTTCATATTGAGCCAAAGCGTAAGGAATTGCTTCTCCGCTTTCGTGCGCCAGTATTGAGCCGCTTCTTTGTTTCGGGATATCTCCGGCATAAGGTTTATAACTGTCAAACGTATGGTACATAATACCTTCGCCTCGGGTCATTCGCATAAATTCGTTTCTGAATCCAATCAGACCGCGTGCAGGTATTGAAAACTTCAACTTAGTTCTGCCGTTAGAGGATTTCATTTCAAGCATTGTTGCTTTTCTGTTTGATAATCTGTCTATACAGCTTCCTGATGCTTCATCAGGCACATCAACAAGCAGATTTTCAAATGGTTCGCATTGTTCACCGTTTATTTCCTTGTAAATAACCTCCGGTTTTGAAATCTGAAACTCATATCCTTCGCGGCGCATTGTTTCTATTAATATACCTAAATGTAATTCCCCGCGTCCGCTTACTCTGAATACATCAGTACTTTCAGTATCCTCAACTCTTAAACTTACGTTTTTTTCAAGCTCGTTATACAGTCTTTTTCTCAATTGACGGCTTGTGACAAATTTCCCTTCTGTTCCGGCTAACGGGCTGTCGTTTACGGAGAAATTCATCTGCAGAGTTGGCTCATCAACTTTTATAAGAGGTAAAGGCATTGGATTATTGAGTTCACAAATGGTTTCACCTATCTGAATATCAGGGAACCCTGCGATTGCAACAATATCACCTGCTTCCGCATAATCGGTTTCTTCACGTCCCAAGTCTTTAAATTCATAAAGCTTTGCAATCTTTCCTCTTTCAATGCTGCCGTCTGCTTTACACAAAGCAACCTGCTCCTGTGATGATATTTTCCCGTTTACGATACGGCCTGCAACAATTCGTCCGACGTATTCGTTATAATCCAAAGTTGTAGCCTGAAACTGTAATGGTTTATTAACATCTCCCTCTGGCGGTGCAATATTTTCTAAAATTGCATCCAATAGAGGGGTTACGTCTTTTCTTTCGTCATCAAGCTCTTTGATTGCAAAACCGTGCAAACTGCTTGCATAAAGATACGGGAAATCAATCAAATCTTCTCTGTCGGTCAATTCCGTAAACAAATCGAATACCTTATCAAGTGCTCTATCCGGGTCTGCTGCCGGTTTATCAATTTTGTTTAAAACAACGATAATTTTAATCCCCAATTCCAGTGCCTTTGACAGTACAAATCTTGTCTGAGGCATAGGACCTTCTGCAGCATCGACAATCAGAAGAGCACCATCTACCATTCCCAGTACCCGTTCAACTTCTCCGCCAAAATCAGCGTGACCCGGGGTATCAACTACATTTATCTTACAGCCCTTGTAGTTAATGGATATATTTTTAGACAGGATTGTGATTCCTCTTTCTTTTTCTAAATCGTTGCTGTCCAAAACTCGTTCTTGAACTTGTTGGTTGTCGCGAAATACTCCGGCTTGTTTCAACATACAGTCAACCATTGTGGTTTTACCGTGGTCAACGTGTGCAATAATCGCGATATTTCTTATGTTTTTCTTATCCATATATAATCCCATCTAAAATACTAGTGTCAAATCTACACCTTTATTGTACGTCAAGGATATATCGATTTCAAGAATAAAATAAGCGGTCCAGAATTTTTCGTCCTACTTTTTAAACAAGAACATTGATAAAGGTATAATAATCATTGCACCAACTATTACTTCCAGAGGAAATAGTTTTAAGTCCTCTGCTCTTAAAATCATTGGCAGTAAAAGAATTGCGCCTGCCGGAGGAAATGTAATCCGGCTATAGTCAAATGCTATAAATAAAAATATGCAGGCAAAAATTGCGCATATAACAAGCGGACAATCCAGATATGTATTCAAAAGTATTCTGAGCATTGTTCCTATAACAGATGCAAAAACAAGAATTTCAAATATTTCCAGCGGTTTTTCTCTTAAAGGGCTTTTCGGATTCGCAAATTCAACAAATGTCACGATAAGCGGCGGTGCCAGAAAGAAAATATTTCGGCTTTCTATTGGTATAACTGATATTATTCCGAAGATCAAGAACAGTTTAAGCCACCATTTTGTTTCTTTTTTTATATCAAATTCCTCCGCAGAAAAATGGTTTATTGAGCGCATATGGTATTTTTCCATCAACCATTGCCCGATAATAATAATTAATGCCATAATGCTTACTGATACGGAGTATATCCAGCTTGTTGTTCCCATATAAACCGGCAGTATACAGGCAGATATTATTGGGATAAAATTGGTTCTTAATAATAACAGTGATATACCGACCAATACAAAACAAATTGCAACTTGGAAAAATAAATCGAGATGGATATACCTGACGATTGCAACACCAATGATTGAGGCAAGGCAGGTCAGTATAAATATTCTCTTTTTGTTTACGTTCCAGGGCTGTCTTTTTGCAATCCATGCACCTGTCATAATTGCCAGAACTTCCGGAAATATAATTTCTTTCTGCCCGCTGATTTGTGCAATCAAAAACATCACAACAGTCATTGCGATTGCTAAAATGTATCGTTCTATTTTTATTATTTTGAGTGCGTGCGTATCCATAGAATTAATTATAAAACTAAAATAATTATGTTAATATTATTTTATGAGAATAAAGGAAAGACTTAGTATATTAACAGGGGATTTATTCGGCGGAATAAATTCTGCAATAATTACTTTACCGCAGGCTCTCGCCTTCGGGGTCGCAACCGGTTTTGGCGCAAGTGCAGGTTTGTGGGGGGCAATTATTTTATGTTTAACAGTCGGGCTTCTGGGACCTAAGATTCCGATTGTTTCCGGTACAACAGGGCCTGTTGCGATTGTAATTGCTTCAATGATGACGGCGTTGGGATATGATATCAAAGCAGCTGTTACGATTATTATGATGGCCGCCGTATTCCAATTTATATCTGCGCTGACGAATATTCCGTCTATCGTTAAATATGTCCCGTATCCCGTGATATCAGGCTTTATGAACGGTGTCGGGGTTATAATTATTATTCTGCAGCTTAATCCTTTGATGGGGCATAAAGCTTTGTCATCAACTTTGGAAACTGTATTACATATTCATACCTCAATATTGACTGCAAATGCGGATGCTCTATTGATTGGAGCTTTAACATTATTAATAGTATTTGGAACTCCCAGAAAACTAAATAAAATTATTCCGTCACAGATTCTTGCATTGATACTGGCAACTTTTATTTCTATAAAACTTGGATTAAATCTGGACAGAATATCTGATGTATCAGTGGCATTTCCGTCTATTGTTACACCTTATTTTGATATCAATAAACTGATTTCTTATATACCTTATGCTTTGACCCTTGCAATTGTATTTTCTGCGGAGTCTTTGTTAACCGGATTGGTTTCTGATTCAATAATGAAAGCAAAGTCAAGTCCAAAGCATATTTTAGGTGCATTGGGAATCGGTAACTTTGTTTGTGCCCTAACAGGTTCTCTGGGCGGTTCTGCTGCTACGATGCGTACCGTTGCGGCACTAAATTCCGGTTCTACTACCAAACTGACCACAATTATTAATCCTTTAATACTTTTAGTATTGTTATATCAATGTTCCGGTTTTGTTGCACAGATACCGCTTGCGGTTCTTGCAGCTATCCTTATGAAAATCGGGTATGACATTATTGATATGAAATTCTTAAAAGTCATAAGATATGCGCCGAAAGATGACTTGTTGATTCTGTTTGTAGTATTTTTACTGACTGTATTTTATAATTTGATATTTGCTGTTGGAGCAGGTATTACTCTTGCTGCTTTATTGTATGCAAAACGTGTTGCGGATAAGGCCAAAACAGTTCATAAAAAGGTTTATGATGCAGATATTATGCAGATGGAAAGAGTGTTGGAGAAAGATTACAAGCATAAAATACGTGTGGTGCATATTGAAGGTCAGTTCTTTTTCGGCTCTGCAACTCAATTAGTATCGCATTTTGATGATGTACTGGGAACAGAATATCTTATATTAAACTATGATGCCGATGATTTGCTGGATATTTCAGCAGTGTTTGCACTTGAAGATATTATTGTAAGATTAAAGTCACAGCATATCAAAGTTCTTTTGGTGTCTAATAAAGATGTGGTTGAGCAATTGGATTCATTATCAATAGTGAATCAAATCGGGTATGATAATGTATTTTATGACGAAAATTCCGCAATAGAGTATGCTAAATCTAAGTTAAAATATTAGATTTAAGCAAAGAGTTTTTGCATAGGATCTCTCAGCAAATTTTGTATAGGAATTTTCTTTTCTCCCTGGCTGTTTTCTAAAACGAAGTAAGTTGTTTTGGAATGATTTTTGTTATTTTTGATACTTTTGATTGATATTTTATTTTGTTCATCGGTATATTTTTTATCAATTTTCTTAAGTATGGAAATAATCCTTTTAGTCGGGTTTGTTCCTTGTTTTAAGCTTTCAAGCATATAGTAAGGTAATCTGCCGGTAAACCCTGTATCCTCTAATGTATTTGATTTTTTTATTGTGTGATTGATTTGTTTCAAATTTTTTCTTGTAATATCAACGTTTACAATTGCCTGTTTGATATTTGAGATAAAACGGTTTGCAAAATTTTCATCATCAACCATTTTTCTTGCAGATCTTTCCGGAATAACAGTTTTTATATTTCCTGTTTTGTCGGAAACGGTTGTGATTAAATTAAGCTGGTTATTATCCAATCTCGGATTAATATCAACATTGGATTTTTCTTTGCTTGAAGATAGTTTTTGTACTTCTTTTAAAGTCCTTTTCAAAGTCTTTCTGTCCGTTTTATCAAAATAACGGTCAAAAATCATTCCTTCTTTGACTTTGAAGTAATCCAAATTAATATTAGCTTTAAACGATACATTATCCATAGATTATATTTATAACCGAAATATTATGATTTTACAATCTTTTTAGCGTAATCGTAATATTCGTTACCTTTTATGTTTTTAATATTTTCATATACTTCTTCTTTTGATAAAAATCCCATTCTGTAGGCAATTTCTTCTAAGCAGGCAATTTTGATTCCCTGGTTTTCTTCAATCGTTTGGATATATAACCCTGCTTGCAATAGTGAGTGATGGGTTCCGGTATCAAGCCATGCAAAACCGCGTCCAAGTTTGTTTACTATTAATTGATTCTTTTCAAGGTAGATTTTATTTAAATCCGTAATTTCGTACTCTCCTCTTTCGGATGGTTTAAGACTTTTTGCATATTCCACAACTTTATTATCGTAGAAATAAAGTCCTGTTACGGCATAATCGGATTTAGGGTTTTTAGGTTTTTCTTCTATAGAAATTGCTTTATTGTTTTTATCAAACTCAACCACCCCGAATCTTTGAGGGTCTTTGACCTGGTATCCGAAAACTGCAGCTCCTCCGTTTTGTTCAATATTCTCTATTGTTGAGTGGAGCATTCCGGAAAATCCTTGCCCGTAAAAAATATTATCTCCGAGAATAAGTGCCGCACAATCATCTCCAATGAATTCTTCTCCGAGTATAAATGCTTGAGCCAGACCGTCAGGACTTGGCTGCTCTTTGTATTCAAAATTTATCCCGAATTGATGCCCGTCGCCGAGAAGTTTTTTAAAGTTCGGTAAATCCTGCGGTGTGGATATTATCAAAATATCTTTAATCCCTGCCAGCATAAATACTGATATTGGGTGATATATCATCGGCTTATCATAAACCGGCAAAAGTTGTTTTGAAACAACCATTGTGCTCGGATATAATCTTGTGCCGGCACCGCCTGCAAGAATAATTCCTTTCATTATTAATTTCCCTCCGGTAAATATGCAGTTACGTAGTTAAGTAGCTGTGCAGTTAAGTTTTGTTTACTCATTGATTTTTCCCTTTTTGGATATTTTATTTTTTAGTGCTTGTATTTTGTACTTTCTACATAGCTGCTGAGCTGCAATACTTCTTAGCTTCAATTTGCTCTATCCATTTCTGGTTGTTTAAATACCAGTCAATGGTTAATTTGATTCCTTCTTCAAATGTTAAAGACGGTTTCCAGCCAAGTTCCGAAGTTATTTTGTCATTTGATATTGCATAACGTCTGTCATGTCCCAATCTGTCTTGAACGTATTCAATAGATGATTCATCTTTACCCATTGCATCAAGAATCAAATGTGTTATTTCAAGATTTGTTTTTTCATTGTGTCCGCCGATATTATAGACTTCACCGATTTTTCCTTTATGTAATACAACATCGATTGCTTCACAATGATCATAAACGTATAACCAGTCTCTGACATTCAAGCCGTCACCATATACCGGAACTTTTTCGCTTTTTAAAAGTTTTGATATAAAGAACGGTATTAATTTTTCAGGATACTGATACGGACCATAGTTATTTGAACATCTGGTATTTAAAACAGGCAGTTTATAAGTTTCAAAATATGCTCTTGTCAGCATATCCGCACTTGCTTTTGATGCGGAATAAGGGCTGTTTGGAGCAAGCGGAGTTGTTTCATAAAAGTAGCCGGTTTTACCGAGTGTTCCGTATACTTCGTCTGTTGAAACCTGCAGATATCTGTCAATTCCGAGTTCTTTTGATGCTTGAAGCAGGTTTAAGGTCCCCTGAACGTTCGTTTCAATGAAAATTTCAGGATTAGTAATTGAACGGTCAACGTGTGATTCTGCTGCAAAATTTACTACACAATCACATTCCGAGATTAATTCTCTTGCAAGTTTTTTGTCGCAAATATTTCCGTGGACAAATGTGTAATTCGGATTATCTTTAACATCATCAAGATTTTCAATGTTTCCTGCATATGTCAAAGCATCCAGATTTATGATTTTGTAATCCGGATGTTTGTTTAACATATATCTTACAAAACAGCTGCCTATAAAACCTGCGCCGCCTGTTACTAATATTTTCATTTATTACCCTCCGTAAATTGTTTTTGTTTGTCTGGTATCCTCTCTGTTTATTGTAACAGAAATACCTAAAATTCTAAATATATGTCTGGTTCTGGTTTTTTCGTACGATAGTAATCTGTTTAATAGTGAAAGGGTATGTTTTCTGTATAAACTTGCTTCTTTTTTTATTATACTGCTGAATTCATTTGACGATAACGAACCGTAGTGATACATGACTAAATCTTCTATTACAAAATTCTTTTTATGATGCTTTTTATTTTTGAATACCAGATAATCATCTCCAAAGAATATTTTTAAATCTTGCGGAATTTCATAAAAACTGTTTTTATGAAGAAACATCATTACACCAAAATTGAAAGTCGTAAATGATGTTTCTTCTAATCTATACGAAGTATCTGTTATTTTTTCAGGTTCATAAGACTTATTAATCATTGAATATCCGTTAGTTCCGATAATTCCGATATTCTCTGATATGTCATTGATAATTTTTGAACAAAATCCTTGCGGAATACAAATGTCATCGTTTAATATTCCGAGATAGTCATACTTTGCTTCCTTTACTCCCAAGTTCCAACTCGGATTAACAAACAGATTTTGATCAGGGATAATTACCCGAACTTTATCATTATTATAACCAAATCCTTTAGTAGAATTATCTATAACAATAATCTCTCCGACCGCAGAATCAACAACGAGAGTATTTATTAACTGATTAAGAAATTCCAAATTCTTTTGCAAGGTTGGAATTATAATTGATAGTTTTTTATTCATGGAACAGTTCTTTCAATGTTTTTTGCTTAGTATCCTTTTCACTTAAAATTGGTTCAAAATCTATTCCCCAATCTATATTTATGGTTCCGTCGTTCCATATAATCCCGCAGTCTGCTTGAGGAGCGTATTCTCCGCTTGCTTTGTACATTAACTCTGCAACGTCTGATAGTACGACAAATCCGTGTGCGAAACCGTCAGGGATAAATAACATATGTTTGTTTTCTTCGGATAATTCAACCTTTACATATTTCCCAAAAGTTTCAGAATAAGGTCTTATATCAACAGCAACATCATATATTCTGCCTCGTATACATCTGACAAGTTTTGCCTGACCGTATGGCGGTTTTTGAAAATGCAGACCTCTCAGAACATGTGCAGTAGATTTTGAATGATTATCCTGATTAAATTCTACCGTAATTCCGTTTGCTGCGAATTCAGATTTTTTGTATGATTCCATAAAAAAGCCTCTATTATCCCCAAAGACTTTAGGCTTTACAAGTATTACATCTTCTATCTTTTGTTTTTCAAATTCAAAACTCATAATAATTCTCCATTTTATTATTATATCATTAAGTTTTTTGTTAGTTCTCAATATTAACAATTCTTTAAAAAGGTGTTATTATTACCTTATGGTCAATATTGATGATATTCGAAAATATGAATTGTATTTACAATTCTTAGAAAAAAAATTGAAGAGTTTTTTTGAGGAACAGGCCCCTTATATTTATTGTAAAGAAGGATGTTCTTATTGCTGCGAAAAGGGGGAATATCCTTTTTCAGAAATAGAATTTGCGTATCTTATGATGGGAGTAAGAACTCTTGATGCTGCGACGGTTCAAGTTATAGAAAATAATATAATTGAGTTGAAAAAACAAAAGGAATTATCAAATCCTGATAAACCTTTTATGCATCAATGTCCTTTTTTAGTAAATAAAAGGTGCAGCCTGTATAATTTTAGAGGTATAATTTGTCGTTCTCACGGTCTGGCATTTTTTAGCAGAAAAGGAAAGTTAATGGTTCCGGCATGTGTTGATTTTGGACTGAATTATTCAAGCGTGTATGATTTTGATACCGGAACTATTTCTAATGAAAAATATCAAAAATCCGGAATTAAACAGGAGCCTTTGGCTCACAATGTCGGAGTACATTATTTGACGAATAATGATTTTCTTAAATCTATAGGTCTTGATTTTGGGGAGATTAAACCTATGCTGTATTGGTTCGGTTAGCAAAAAAATATTTTATATGTTTTAAATAATTATAATGTTTTCAATTAAATTACCTAAAATATCCATATTAAAAAGAAAAACACCTAAATTTGTATCAAATAAAAAACAAAGTATACAAGCTGAGCCGCTTCAAAGGGATTTTAGGTGTACGAAGGACTTATTTGTATATGCAAAACAGCGCTGTATTCAGGCATTAAACCAGCCTGAACCTTATGAACACGTTGTAATTGCTGACACGAAAAAAAATAAAGTTATTGTTGAGTATGTCGGAAACTCTAAGTATTGCAGGATTGATGGATTTGAAAAGTTAAATTTAGATAAGCAAAATACGGTACTGATTCATGGGCATCCCAGCAGCACTCCGATAAGTCCGGGCGATATATATACATTGCTTAACAGTAATTTGACTCAAGTTGTTGCAATAAATGATAAGGGGAAATTTTCACTTGTAGCTAAATCTGCGAAATTTGATAAAAATGTTGATAAAGCTTATAAAAGATTTAGGAATGATCATTTTGATTTAACTTCCGAGATGCTTTTTCATAATGCATACGATCTTTATAATAATGCATCGGATTATATGTTAAAAAAACATAGTCCCCTAATGGGGCTGAGATACTGCTCTAATTATGATTATTTGAGAAAATAAAAAACGGGTAATTAAACTAATTACCCGTTTTTATTCTATTAGCGTTTCATATTATTATTTCATTAATTCGCCGACAGATTTGTAAACAGCCATTCTCTTAGCAGCATCTTCTTCTGCTTGAGCATAAAGAGCATCAGCAGCTTCAGGGTTAGTTTTCAATAATGATTTATAACGACCTTCAGATCTGATGAAGTCTTGATAGCTTTCCTTAGGATCTTTAGCATCCCAAGTGAATGGTGTTTCGTTAGCAGGATTGTATCTGTATAATGGGAAGTATCCTGCTTCAACAGCACGTTTTTGTTCTGTTTGAGTTTTGCTCATATCAATACCGTGAGCGATACAAGGAGCATAAGCAAATATGATAGATGGTCCGTCGTATGCTTCAGCTTCTTGGAATGCTTTAAGAGTTTGACCTCTGTCTGCACCCAATGCTACTGATGCAACGTAAACGTAACCGTAAGACATACTCATTAAGCCCATGTTTTTCTTGTAAGTTCTCTTACCGCCCGTTGCGAATTTTGCAACAGCTGCCGTAGGAGTTGACTTAGAAGCTTGACCGCCGGTATTTGAGTAAACTTCGGTATCAAGAACAAGAATATTTACGTTCTTGTTTTGTGCTAATACGTGGTCAATACCGCCGTATCCGATATCGTTAGCCCAACCGTCACCACCGATAATCCAGATTGATTTATCAGTGAAGTAGTCTTGGAGTTCTCTAACTTTTGCAACATCAGGGCATCCGCAATCAGCATATTTTGCTAAAACTTCTTTAGCTTTGTTTTGAGCTGCTACAGCTTCTTCTGTTTTTGAGTTATCAAAATGAGCCATAGCACCTTCTAATGCTTCTTTCAAGTCTGCCGGTGCTTTTTCGTTAGATAGAACTTTTTCAACATAAGTTTTTAATGTTGATCTGTTTTGGTCTACTGCTAATCTCATACCGAAACCGAATTCAGCGTTATCTTCGAATAATGAGTTAGCCCAAGCCGGACCTCTGCCTTCCTTAGTTTTTGTATAAGGAATTGTAGGGAACGTACCTGAGTAGATTGATGAACAACCTGTTGCGTTAGCAACGATTGCATTTTCACCGAATAATTGTGAAACAAGTTTAACGTAAGGTGTTTCACCACAGCCGGCACAAGCGCCTGAGAACTCGAATAACGGTTTTCTAAGCATTGCGCCTTTGATTGTCTTAGTTGTGTTTTTACCCATTACGTTATCAGGTAATGAATCAAAGTATTTTTCATTAACTAATTCGCCTGCTTCAACTTCTTTTTCGATAGAAGACCAAGTTAAAGCTTGTTTTTCAGGATTTTTGTTTGCAGGGCATTGGTCAACACAAACTCCGCATCCTGTACAATCTTCGCAGTATACTTGAACTTTGAATTGTTCACCGTTTGCATTTGGTTTTGCATCGATTGTCTTGAATGATGCAGGAACATCCTTCAAGCTGTCTTTTTCTGCAAGTTTTGTTCTGATTGCAGCGTGAGGACAAGCAGATGCACAGATTCCGCATTGGATACAGTTTTCTGAATTCCAGTGAGGAACACGAGGTGCAATACCGCGTTTTTCTAAGCAAGCAGTACCTGTAGGGATAACACCGTCAACTGACATAGCAGAAACAGGGATATCATCTCCTTTTTGTCTCATAGAAGGTTCAATGATTTTCTTAGCAAAATCATCTGCATCATCAGAAATTAATTTAACTTCCGGTGCGCAAGCAACTCCGTCTAATGATGAAGGAACAGGAACTTCTTCACAAGCGTTAACGGCTGCATCGATTAATGCTAAGTTCATGTTTACAACATCATCACCTTTTTTCTTAAAGGTTTTCTTAGTCATTTCTCTCATACCTTCAAGAGCTTGTTCGAACGGAATAATTCCTGAAACTTTGAAGTATGCAACCATCATAACCGTGTTAGCACCTTTACCGCGAAGACCAGGTTGTTGTTTAATAAGTGATTCAGCATCTACGTTGTAGAATTTGATTTTCTTATTAATAATAGTTTCTTGCATATCTCTTGTTAAGTGAGAGAAAGCTTCTTCTTTTGAATAAGGGCTGTTAAGCAAGAATGTGCCGCCTTCTTTGATACCTTTTAATAAATCGTATCTGCCGATATATGCGTGAGCAGAGCAAGATACGAAGTCAGGTGCAGTAATTAAATATGTTGATTTGATGTGTTCATCACCGAATCTCAAGTGAGAAACCGTAACACCAAATGATTTTTTAGAGTCATAAGCAAAGTATGCTTGAGCATCTTTGTCTGTATATTGACCGATAATCTTGATAGAGTTTTTGTTAGCACCAACTGTACCGTCTGAACCAAGACCCCAGAACATACAGTTTGTAGTACCTTCAGGTTCTGTAACAATGTGTTCTTCAACTTTTAATGATTTATTTGTTACGTCATCTTCAATACCAACGGTGAAATCGTGGAATCCGTTGTTTTCTGAGTGTTTGTAAACAGCAAGAACCATAGACGGAGTAAATTCTTTAGATGCTAAACCATAGCGGCCGCCGATTACTCTGATGTCTTTGTTTCCGATTGCTGCAACAACATCCATGTATAACGGTTCACCGATTGAACCAGGTTCTTTTGTTCTGTCAAGAACAACTATACGTTTAGTTGATGAAGGTAATGCTTCATTGAATCTCTTAACATCGAACGGTCTGTATAATCTAACTTTAACTAAACCGTATTTAGTACCGCGGTTTTTGTTTAAGTAGTTAATAGTTTCTTCGATAGTTTCGCAGCTTGAACCGATTGCAACGATAACGTCTGTTGCATCAGGAGCACCTACGTAATCGAACGGATGATATTGTCTGCCTGTTATAGCAGCAACTTTATCCATATATTCTTGAACAATGTCAGGAACAGCTTCATAGTATTTGTTAACTGTTTCACGACCTTGGAAGTATACGTCGGTATTTTGAGCGCCGACTTTACAAACAGGAGCTTCAGGACGAAGAGCTCTTTGTCTGAATTCTTCAATGTATTTAGGTTCTACTAATTTAGCAATATCTTCGTAAGAGATTTCTTCAATTTTGTGAACTTCGTGAGATGTTCTGAATCCGTCGAAGAATTGAAGGAAAGGAACTTTTGCTTTGTAAGTAGCTAAGTGAGCAACTAAAGCTAAATCCATTTCTTCTTGAACAGAGTTTGCTGCTAACATTGCATAACCTGTGTTACGGCAGCCCATTACGTCAGTGTGGTCGCCGAAGATTGCTAATGATTGTGCAGCCAATGCTCTTGCTGATACGTGTATAACGTGAGGGAGCATTTCACCTGCAGCTTTGTGCATAACAGGAATCATTAATAATAAACCTTGAGATGCAGTATAAGTAGAAGTTAAAGAACCTGCAGCTAATGAACCGTGTACTGCACCTGCAGCACCTGCTTCAGATTGCATTTCTGCTACTTTTACTTCTTTGCCCCAGATATTTTTCTTACCTTGGGAAGCCCATTCGTCAATCCATTCACCCATTGTAGAGGAAGGAGTGATTGGGTAAATTGCTGATACTTCACTGAGGGCATACGCAATATGCGCCGCAGCGTAGTTACCATCAACTGTTATAGTTTTTTTTGGCATAAAGATCCTCCTTATTTATAATCTTCCTCGCTAATACTGTGTAAACTATATATTAAAAAGGTATCTCAAAGATGGTTAGATTACAACTATTTTGCTGTTGAAAAAGTTAAAATATTACGAAATTTACATGGTTTTGTAAATTTTTTCAAAAATCTGCTTTTTTGCCCTCTTAAGATTACTTAACATTGTTGAAATGTACTGATATGTAATGTATTATCATGTTAGTATACACTCGGGAGAGGATTAGATTTAAATAATGAATTCAAATTATTTTCATTTGCTTTTTAATGATATGAAAAAACTGTGGAAAGGTTTAAACGTTCCACAGCGTTTCGGGTTGATTGTTTTACTGTTATTAACGGTTATTTTGTCAACCTTTTTCATTGTAAAATCCTTTGAACCGGATTTAACCGTATTGTATTCTGATTTGGCTGAAGCAGATGTAATGACAATTACCGAGAATTTAAAAAAGAACGGATATTCTTTTAAAT
Source organism: Candidatus Gastranaerophilales bacterium (assembly GCA_944324825.1). Lineage (GTDB taxonomy): Bacteria > Cyanobacteriota > Vampirovibrionia > Gastranaerophilales > Gastranaerophilaceae > UMGS1585. The sequence goes on along the minus strand of CALUXU010000002.1, from coordinate 87,936 downwards.
TGACGGATGATAAAAAAACAATTCTGGTTCCTGCAAGTCAAAAGGATGAAATGAGATTATATGTTGCCGAAAATGATTTAATCCAAAATTCTAATCCCGGATTTGAATTATTAGATAATATGCAGTTAGGTTCTACCGATTTTAAAAATAACCTGACAAAACAGCGTATATTTCAAGGAGAACTAACCCGTTCGATTGAAAAAATGGAAGGGGTTAAAAGTGTAAGAGTTCAATTGGCGCAGCCTGAAAGGTCTATATTTGAGGATAAGGACGAGATTCCTTCCGCCTCTGTTATGCTTATATTGGATCCGGGATACAAACTGAAATCCTCTCAGGTTAAAGCAATAAAGAATCTTGTTGCGTATGCGGTTCCGAGATTAACTCCTGAAAAAGTTTTTATAACAGACCAGTTTGGTAATAGTTTATCCGATGAAACCTCTAAGAATTCTAATGATATGGAATCATTTAAGTCTGGTGTAGAGAAAGAAACAGCGAAAAAAATAACTTCCGTTCTTGAAGAAATTGTCGGGCGCGGTAATGTTTCCGTACAAGTTAATGCCGATATTGATTTTAATTCTGCAAAATCTACTATTGAAAGATATATCCCGTTGGACGAAAAAGGTGAAGGGGTTTTAACAAGCACGCAAAGTGAAATTGAAAACTATGAAAATCCTAATAATCAGAATCAAAATGCTCAACAACAAGGGCAAAATCCGAATACGGGAGTCCCTAATAAAAACTTGAATTATGCAAAAGAAAAGAGTTCAACAAGCTACAGTGTGTCAAAAGAAGTTAAACATATTGTTTACGCTCCGGGAACTATAAAAAGACTTACTATTGCGGTTGCGGTTAATAAGATTTTGACAACTGCCGAAAAAGAAGAATTACAAAATCTTGTTTTATCTGCAGCGGGTGTAGATTATGACAGAGGTGATGTAATCACTGTATCAGGCTTACAGTTTGAAGCATTGGCTCAAGATAAGAAGACACAGGAAGAACTTGCAAAGAAAAATGCAAAAGATACATTATTTGAATACTTTGCAGTTAAATTAGGACCTTCAATTGTTGTATTAATATTGGGTCTTGTTGCAATAAGTCTTTTAAAACATTTAATGAGCCGTCTGCCTCACTACGAAGTTCAGGATAATATTCTGGATGAACCTGATGATGATGAATTGGCACTGGATCCTCTTGATGACGATGATTCAATTGCTTCAAAAATTGAACGTTTAGGTGGTGTAAGTGCATTAGACGGCGGGTATCCTCAGCTGGTATTTGATAGTGATGATACTCAAGCATCATTCAAGGATATTGAGATTTCAAAACAGGAACAAAGTATTAATACATTGAATGAAGCTATTCTTGCGGATCCTGAAGCAGCTGCTAAGGTATTGATGTCATATATTAAAGAATAATAAGAAAGTATGTAAATAAAAATGGTACAAGGTAATTCAGTACAATCTAATCAAAATAATCCTGATCTGAGAGCGCCTAAGGGCGGTGCGGCAAAAAAAGATGCTCAGGCTCAACAGAAGCTTTTGCGCCCTTCTCAAAAGGTTGCGGCTCTTTTGATTCTTCTCGGAGCCGAAACTGCAACCGAGGTATTGAAGCATATTACCGACCCGAATATTCTTGAGCAGATAACGCTTGATATTGCCAATTTAAACAAAGTTCCGGATGATGAACTAAATCTGCTCTTAGACGAATTTAGAACTGTATTCAAAGCAAGTAATTTGATTGCAACCGGCGGTACCGATTACGCGCAAAAACTTTTGGCTAACGCATACGGTGCTGATGAAGCAGCAGAAATGATGGAAAAATTGGGTGCGATGATTAATACGAACCCGTTTTATTTCCTTAATGATGTTGACCCGAGCCAATTTGCAACAACGTTTTCCGGTGAAAATCCTCAATTGTTAGCCTTGATTATGGCTTATTTAAAACCGGCATTATCTGCGCAAATTCTTGCGGCACTTCCTAACAAAGTGCAAACACAGGTTTCAATGAAGATTGCGGAAATGAACACTACAAACCCGGAAATTCTTTCAGAGATTGAAGACGTTGTTGAAAAGAAATTCTCTACATTTGTTGTTCACGATTTCTCTAAAGCCGGCGGTGTTGAATACTTAGCAAGTATTATGAACCACTGCGACAGGTTTACGGAAAAAAATATTATGGAATTTTTGGAGGCAAAAGATGCTATCCTGGCACAAAGTGTGCGTGATCTTATGTTCGTATTTGAAGATATTGTTATCCTTGATGACAGAGCTATTCAGCGTGTACTCCGTGAAGTTGATTCCAGAGAATTGGCTCTTTCTATGAAGGGTACCAAAGATGAAATTAAAGAAAAAATCTTCCGTAATATGTCAGAACGTGCACAGGCTATGCTGCAGGAGGATATTGAATATTTAGGTCCTGTAAGAGCAAGGGAAGTTCAGGATGCTCAATCTAAGATTGTTGCAACAATAAGAGCGTTAGAATTATCAGGTGAAATTACTATTTCTCGTGGTAATGCAGAGGACGAATTAATTGAGTAACAGAATTACAAATAAAAATGTCAAAATAGGTGAAAATTACGTTCTTCCTTTAACCAATAGTTCAATCAGCAAATACGAAGCTAAGGTTGAATCTTTATTAAACGGTGTAGAGGAGGAAAAGAAGCGATTACTTGAAGATGCTCAGACCGAAGTTGATAATATGAAGACTCGCGCCGAATTGATTATAAAAAATGCAGAGGCAAAGGCGGAAGAAATTATCAATAATGCAAAAAATGAATCCGTTAGAATTATTAAACAGGCGGAGGCTGATCAGGAAAAAGTAAAAGGTGAAACCGAGGCTATTTCAAAAAAAGCTTATGATGAAGGTTATCAAAAAGGTCAGGAGGAAGGGTTTGAAAAGTTTAAAAACGATTCTATCGAATGCCTAAAATCTCTTGATACATTAGCGGCATCTTCATTTGAAATGAAGCATGATATTGTAAAATCTGCGGATTTAGATATTGTTGAACTTGTACTTGCGATTGCAAGAAAAATAACATCACATGCTTTTGATGAAGCTATGCTGAAGGAGATAACAGTTGCGGCGATAGGAAAACTTAAAAACAGAGAACAGGTAACAATAATCGTTAATCCTCAGCTGGTTGAAAATATTGTTAAGCTGTCGGAAAATTTTAAACAAGAAATGGCTCAAATTCAGAATATTAAAATAATAGAAGATTCAGCGCTTTCCCCTGACGGGACAATTGTTGAAACGCCTTTATCGCGTGTAGACAGCCGTGTGTCTTCTCAAATAGATGAAATTGCAGCCAGACTTATTAATGGAATAAGAGATGACGTTCAACAAGAAGAATAAATGTCTTGAAATAATAAACAGCGCAAATCCCATAAAAGAAATCGGGAAAATTATTGAGATAATCGGTTTAACGATAGAAGCAGACGGGCCGAGGTCTTCAATCGGTGACTTGTGTTATATTTATAATACCCATGATTCAGAGCCTGTTTGGGCAGAGGTTGTCGGATTCAGAGAGAACAGAATCCTTTTGATGCCGTTAGGTTTAATGGAGGGAATACAGCCTGGTGCAATTGTTGTGAATACAGGTGCATCATTAAGAGTTGCCGTTGGGGAGCAGCTTCTGGGGCGTGTTTTGGGCGGATTAGGAAACCCTATTGATACCTTGGGGCCTATAAACTGTTTTGATACAAGATCTATATACGCTCAAGCGATAAATCCTTTAAGGCGAAGACGTATTGACGAACCTTTGTCGTTAGGCTTAAAATCCGTTGACGGATTTATGACTGTCGGTAAAGGTCAGCGTCTGGGGATATTTGCAGGTTCAGGTGTTGGTAAAAGTACTACAATCGGTATGATTGCAAAAAATACAACGGCTGATTTGAATGTTATTGCACTAATCGGAGAACGCGGACGTGAGGTTAGAGAATTTATTGAAGAAATTTTAGGCCCTGAAGGTATGAAGCGTTCTATTGTTGTAGCCGCAACGTCCGAGCAGCCTTCTCTTGTAAAAATCAAAGCGGCATTTGTTGCAACGACAATCGCTGAGTATTTCAGAGATAAAGGTAAAGACGTTTTGTTTATGCTGGATAGTATAACCCGTATTGCGATGGCACAGCGTGAGGTCGGGCTTGCGACCGGTGAACCTCCGGCAACTAGAGGTTATACTCCGTCAGTATTTGCCCTGATGCCTAAATTGATGGAAAGAGTCGGAAACAATGATAAAGGGACAATAACAGGTCTTTATACCGTATTGGTAGAAGGTGATGACTTCAATGAACCAATATCCGATACGGCAAGAAGTATTTTAGACGGTCACATTATGCTCTCCCGTGATTTGGCTCATAAAAACCATTATCCGGCAGTCGATGTCTTACAATCACTAAGCCGGGTTATGCCTGATATTACGACAAAAGAGCATCGTGATGCGGCAGGTAAAATAAGAAATCTGCTTGCTGTATACAGAAAAAATGAGGATTTGATTAATATTGGGGCTTATGTTCGAGGTTCTGATCCTGTTTGTGATGAAGCAATTTCCAAAATGGATAAAATTAATCAATTCTTGTGTCAGTCTACCGATTCAAAGGTTGATTACGATACAACTATACAAGAATTGATTAAGCTTTAGTGTATAAAAAACGGTGCAAATATTTTGTAATAGAATATCAATGCCGCAATTACAAGGATGCCGCCGCTTATTTTCAGTACCAGCTCTGAAAATTCAATGACTTTTCCGAACTGTTTAATTAAGGATGTAAATACTCCGGCAACGACAAGAATAATTCCTTGTCCGATTGAAAATAAGAAGAGCATTAATACTGCCAGAATGATGTTGCTTGAAACACTGGCCAAACTCATTATTCCTGCAAGTATCGGGGTAGAACAAGGAGTTCCGCCGAGTGCAAAGGTTGCACCTAATAACATCGGATACAGAAATATACTGTTTCCTTTTGACTGCGGGATTTTATTAATAATACTTGGTATTTGTAATTCAAGAACTCCCATAAGGTTTAAGCCCATAATCATAAGTATTGCTGCAATTACAAGCATAAAGTAATTACCTGCGATAGATATAAATACGTGCCCCGTGAGTGCGCAAATAATACCTATTATTGTAAAAACAATTGCAGTCCCGAAAATGAACGAGAATAACTGAACGACTGTTTTTGATAGCGGCTGGTTAGCGTAACCGCCGATATATCCGATTACAATAGGCAGCATTGCAAGAGAGCAAGGGGAGATTGAGGCTACAACCCCACCTAAAAAAGATGCTAAAAGTAATATTGCTTTTGCGTTTCCCGCGTTTGCAAAAATTTCGTTTAAACTATTCATTTAATAACCTTTTTAAATAACCTTCAAACGTAGAATTATCCATAGAGCCTTCGACTCTTGCCATAGTGCTGCCGTTTGATTTTCTGAATACAAGTGTAGGAACTAAGGTTACGTTATATTTTTTTATCATATCCTGAGTTTCTTTGGTTTGTTTTTGTACCGGAACTTGAATCAATGCAATTCTTGATGAGTATTTAGGGTACACCTGATTAATGACTTTTTCCATCTTTTGGCATTCGCTGCACATGTCGGATGAAAATTTAATAACTGCAGGCTGACCGTTGTTTATTTTATTGGCAGATACTGCTTGAGATTTGTCCAGATAATAATAAAAACAAATCGGTAATAATAATATTGCCAGAATAATTGCGATATTTCTTTTCATTTTATGCCTCCTTTGTATCTCAATTTAGTATAATTTTAAATTTTATATAATAACCACTTTATTATATCACTCGGGTAATATAAAAAAATGTTACAAAATTGTCAATATTTTTGCGAAAAAAGACTTTATAATAGTATGGGAATCTTAAGTTTTGCAAAATTATTCAAGAAAACAAGCTTGTTCTTTCTTAGATGTCAGGAACAAGTAATAACTATGCAGTTGAGCTTTTATGTTAATAAGAATAAAAAACATTTGAAACGTATTTCAAACGGGTGTTCTATAACGGTTTCTGCAGATATAAATACTAAAAAAGATACCTTGAATGCGGAAATTAAAAATATTCTTAAACAATATAAGAATGATACCTCCAAGATTCTTGAATATATTGCAAAACATAATACAAAAGTGTACAGACTCCATAATGCCAAAAAAGTTCTTGAAACAATAGGAGAAGAACCGGGGTTAATTCCTGAATATAAAGGCTGGAGAGCGTTCGTTTTAAATACTGTATTATTCAAAAAGCCCGTATTTAAGTCTGAGCCAATGTTTATTGTTGATGATAAAGATGTTGATATATATTATTTGATTCAACAATTCCATCGCTGGTATTTTATGAAAAATAACTTTGAAGGTTTTGATTCAAAATCACAAATTTTGTTAAAGGCCGTAAATAAAGGGAATGAAGATGCAATTATTGCAAAACTGAAACCCGATGATATCATATCCTTGAGTAATGCAATCGCAAGAGATGTGGAATCTATTAGTTTTGTCGAACAGTATGCCAGAGAAACGGCCGGCAGTAAAAAAGCTCTGGAAAAGATTAAAAACGGTGCCGGTGCATCTATCTGATTTCCATGGTATTATTAATGGAAATAAGGAGATAAACCGTGGGTGTAATAAATGAGATGTTTACCGTTAATACGGAAGGGCATACGGATATAATAGACATTACTAAAAAAGTGGAAAATTGTCTTAACTGTCATCCGATAAAAAACGCAACCGTAATCGTTTCGGTTGCAGGCAGTACAGCTGCAATTACTACAATCGAGTATGAACCCGGTCTATTAAAGGATTTCCCGGAGATATTAAACAAAATTGCACCTCAAGGGGCAAGCTATCATCACGATGAAACCTGGCATGACGGGAACGGCAATGCACATATTCTGGCGGCTATGATAGGCAGCTCTGTTACAATTCCGGTTGTTGACGGTATATTGTTTTTAGGTCACTGGCAGCAAATTGTTCTTGTAGACTTTGATAATAAAAATCGCTCACGTACAATATGTGTTCAAATTTGTATGTAGCGCCTGTTTGTATTATTTTAAATAAGTGAGTAAAAGGCATAAACTAAATCTAATGGATTCAATATCAATTGTAGCCGGTTCTATGATTGGCTGCGGTATTTTTATTGTGTCTGCTGATATTGCAAGACAGGTGCAATCCGGTCTTTTGATGATGCTGGTTTGGATTCTTGCCGCAGTTGTTACAATGTGCGGAGCTCTTTCTTTTGCAGAGCTTGCTGCGAATATAAAAGAAGAGGGCGGTCAGTATATTTATCTGAAAAATATATACAACGACACTATTGCTTTTCTCTTTGGCTGGACAACTTTTTTAGTTATACAAACCGGTATAATTGCAGCGGTTTGTACAGCTTTTTCTAAGTTTATCGGGCTTTTAATCCCTGCGATAAGTGCTAATAATTATCTTTTTCATATCGGGGCATTCCATATTTCAACTCAAAAAATATTTACCGTATTAGTTGTTATACTGCTTACATTCATTAATTCAAGAGGGCTGAAGCACGGTGTAATCACTCAGAATTTGTTTACCGTTACAAAAGTTTTATCAATGATTGGTATTGTAGGCCTAGGATTAATATTCGGATGCGATCTCCATACGCTTCATATGAATTTATCCATGCCGGTACACTGGAGTGCTGATACAATCAACGTAATAGGCGCAGCATCTGTCGGGGCTCTTTTTGCCTCTATAACCTGGAACAATATTACGTTTGTATCCTCAGATATAAAAGATTCCGATAAAACAATCCCGAAAGCGTTATTTATCGGGACGTTGATTGTTCTTGCATTGTATTTTTTGATAAATAGTATTTATGTTAGTACAATGCCACTGCATCTTATCCAAAATGCGCAGGAGGATATCGTGGCGGCTGAATTAATGTCAGTTATATTCGGACCTTTAGGCAGAACTATTGCCGCTGTTATTATTATGATATCGGCACTTGGCAGCGCTAACGGAATTATACTGGCAGGCTCCAGAGTATATTACAAGATGGCAAAGGACAAGGCTTTTTTCAGACCGCTTGCCGCAATCGATAGAAATACAAGAGTCCCGCATAATTCTCTGTGGATTCAATGTCTGTGGGTTAGTATTCTTGTACTATGGGGAAACTACACGCAACTCCTTGATTATGTTATTTATACAACCCTGATTTTTTACTGGATAACAACATTCGGGATTTTTATTTTAAGAAAGAAAATCGGACAGGCCGGCTACGGATTCAGAATAAATAGTTTAATCCCTATAACATATCTTTTGATAACAGGTTATATTGTTATTTGTTTAACCCTGTTTAAACCAATGTATACACTCCCGGGGCTGTTAATTACTCTTGCAGGACTTCCGGTCTATTATTTCTGGCAAAATAGGCGGGGACAATTAAATAAGTGATTAAGTAATTAGGCAGGTGAACAGTAAGTAGATTTGCAAAGCAAAATCCGCAAAAAAAAGTTACTTTTCAAAAAAGTAACTTGGTGTTTTATGTGTTCTGTTAATTAATATATTTATCTATTATGTGTGTGTGCTAAGCAACTACATTTAAATTATTGTTGCTTTTTGGAGTTTCATGGTTGGTTAAATATCCGAATGTCCTATATAACTTATAACCTAAAGATTTGATAGGACTTGCATAAATTGAATTTGCTTGTTGAGCAATATATCTATCTCTAGCGAAGTTAACCGCTGCATTTTGAGATTGAATCATAAGACCTGCATCTCTGTTGTTCATGCTAGCGCTCGCTGTGTTTTCTCTAAACTTTATATTATTATGTAAATTATTGTTGATTCTAGAAACTTTCATATTAGCCTCCGTTTCTGGTGTTAATTAAGTGTTTCATATACACTTCATTTAACATCTTTATTATGATACATAATAAATTATTTGTCAAGTGTTTTTGTTACACTTATTTAATATTTGTTAAAATACACTATTTATGCATATATTGGGATAAGTGTAATATATACATTTATTAAATGTATAGTTCAATCGGGTTAAGTAGGCTGATTAATTGTAAAAAATACAATAATTTTGTTTAATAATATTATAAATCTTTTTCATACTTCCAGCTATTCTTAATTCCAAGAGACATTTATGTCTCTTTTTTTTAGGACCTTACGGGTTGGTATTTATACATGCTGTTTTATACTTCAATAAAATCTTTGGCTATTATGTCCTCGGTAAGTTTTGTTGCAAGACCGCTGAAACTCAATGTTACATTTGAGTTTTCATTGATTTCCGATACCGGCATGGCTTTGTTGATTGATGACATAATTGTAAAATAGTTATTCGGGATTTTCCAATATATTTTTTGATTTAAGACTTTTTCTACGTCTTCTATTTTAATTTCGTCATTTTCTAAATATCTGTTTATTACTATTTTGGTCTTGTTTTCGTCAAACCCGAGGTTGCTGAACAAATCAAGACAGCGCTGGCAATTTCTGATTAGCGGCAAATTAACTATTGATACTAATAGAATCAAATCCGACAGCTCAAGTATTTTCATATTCATTTTGTCAATACTTGTTCCGACATCTACTAATATATATGAGAAGGATTCTCTTAAGTATTCAAATAATTTAAATATATGTGTCGGTGTCATTATCTGGCTTTCTTCCATATAAATAGGCTCTGCTAATACATATAAACTTGTATCCTTATATTGTTTACAGGCATTTACAACGGCCTCTGCACCTTTGTGTGCCGCTGTTTCAACGGCTGATGCAATACTGATAGAAGGTTTTATGTTTATAAATGTTGTTACATCTCCCAGCGGCAGATTCAAATCTACAAGTACTACTTTTTCTCTTGTCTGACGGGCAAATTCAACTGCAAGATTTGTTGCAATGGCTGTCTTCCCGATTCCGCCTTTGTTTGAAAATATTGATATAATATTTGATTTATTGACTGCTCTTACTATATCTTTGCAGCATTTGTTTAATGAAGCTATAAAATCTTTTTTTATAATCGGTTTTGAGATAAAATCCTTTGCTCCTGCTCTAAGAGCTTGAATAACAAGATTTGTTGTATACGTTTGAGAGAGAACGATAACATTTATTTTGTTATCTGCAAGTATATTAATTGTTTTTTGTACGGCTTGAATCCCGTCGTTGGCTGATATAACAACAATATGCGGATGTGATTTTAGTGTATAGAATAACCCTTCTTTATAATCCTCATATATATTATCTAATTCCAACTCGTTAAATTCTGCTATATATGTTTTAATCAACTCTGCAGATTCTTTGTCTGATTCAAAAACAACAACTTTATTATTCATGTTACACCTCAAATTAATGATACATTATTTATTCTAAATATACAATGCTTTAAACAAACTCCTTGTTATTACTGCTTTTTGACGTTAAATGTAACAAATTGTTAACAAAACTAATTAAAAAAGTCAATTATATACCAGATATATACTTTATATATATAAAAGGTCGAAAAGAGGAGAAACTGAAATGTCAGATCCAATCAGCCCATACAGACGCGGTGGATATTCATCAGATCATAATACTTACAGTACCTGGATAAATAACGGTACAGGTAAGTTGTTTGATACTGCTGCTGACGGCAGCTGGTTAGATAACGGTGATTATGAACGTGCATATAAAGGTTTTCCTTCTTATAAACAAGTGAATTTATTCTTTGGCGGCGGAGTTTATTCTGCCCCATCATGGAAAACTACACTTGGTTTCGGCATTGGCAGACTTGCAACTACAGGTATTGGGTTATGGTTATTGAGTGCTTTAGGTCGTAAACAGCAGCCGACAGCACAAGTCAGTGTTACTGCAAATCCGTATTTAACATATTTCAATAATCTTAAAGCAAGATTTATGCCGACCGGTTTATCCGGTACAACCGGCGGAACACAAGGTACCGGAACTACAGGAGGTACTCAAGGAACAGCTGGAACCGGAAACACCGGCAATACCGGAAGCACCGGCGGTACTCAAGGTGCCGGTAATACCGGAAAAGTAGATAATGATAATGACGGTGATAAAAATAAGGTATTCCAAGCTGTTGCTAAAAATCCAACATTAGGAAGTATTGATATTCAGGGTAGTGTAGAAAACGTTGTTGCTGGCGACTCATCTACAAACGGTTACCCTAAATCATATCAAATTCATGACTCATCAAGAAATACTAACAACATAAAAGATGCAAACGGTAAAGTTAAAGCAAATATTTACTATTTTGAATATTCAGGTATGAGCAGCGATAACAAACCTCAATATAAATGTGTAAAAGCTGATATCTTCACCCAAAAAGGTGTTAAATTCACTCAAGACAATGTTTATACAGTAAATAAAGGCTTTGCACAAGATTCTGAAAATAAAGAATTGTATAAGATTGCAGATAATTTAGATATGGTTACAAATGAAAAATATTATACAGTAACACAAACTTGGAACTTTGACTTTACACAAGACAAAGCAACAACATATCCACCGGAAAAAGAAGATTAATTATTTAACAACATAGCATTATAAGAACTTCGGACTAAAGGACCTATCTGGTATTTATTTAGTCCGATTTTTTCAGCAAGTTTTTTTAATGCTTCAAACTCTTCCAACGTATAGTATTTGCTAACCTCCAAATGCTGTTTGGAGGGTTGTATGTATTGACCGATTGTTAAGATATCGCATCCGGTATTTTTTAAATCAACAAGCGTGTTTTCAATATCCTCCATTGTTTCGCCCAATCCGACCATCAGTCCTGATTTTGTTTTTATATCGCTGTTATCTTTTATATATTTCAAAACCTCCAAAGAACGGTTATAATCCCCGAGCGGTCTGGCAGTTTTAAATACGTTTCTTGTCGTTTCGATATTGTGGTTAAAAACATCGGGGTGAGAATCGATTATAATATCCAAAGCCCCGTCTTTTCTTAAGAAATCCGGAGTCAGAATCTCTATTTTTATATCGGAAGAGAGTTTTCTGATTTCTCTTATACATTCCGCAAAATGTCCTGCTCCGCCGTCTATGAGGTCATCTCGCGTGACAGAGGTTATAACAACATACTTTAATCCGAGTTCGTTAACGGCCTCTGCAAGGTGTTTGGGTTCATCTTTATCCAGCGGTTCCGGTTTAGAGGTCGAGATATTACAATACTTGCAGTTTCTGGTGCAGACGTTTCCCATTATCAAAAATGTTGCTGTATTATGTCCGTAACATTCGTTTTTATTCGGGCACCTTGCTCCGTCGCATACGGTATTCAGGTGTTTTGTTTTTAAAATGCGTCTGACAGTCTTTGTGTTCTCATCGTCTATGATATTTCTCTTTAGATAATCGGGAAGTCTTCTCATAATTGCATAATTCCTTCAAATATTCCTTCCGAATAAGTCGGATGTGCAAAACAAACCTCTTTGAGTTTGTCAACGGTTATATCGTTTTGCATAGCGATAACAATTTGTTGTATAAGTGCGGAGGCTTCTTTTGAGATAATGTGCGCTCCGATTATTTTGTTATCCTTGGATACTATTTTAATAAACCCGTCAATACAGCCGTCGCAGTGCGCTTTCCCGAGCGCGGATATCGGGAATACAACTTTGTCGTACCCTTCCTCTTCTTCTTTTGATTTGAAGGTTTTTCCAACCCAGGCGATTTCGGGAGTTCCGTATATAACAGAAGGTATCAAATCTTTTCTGTACGGAATATTTAGTACCAATTCCTTTGCCTGACTGGTTGCATAGTGTGCAAGCTGGATTTCTCCTGCGGCATCGCCTATGATTTTGAGTTTTTTATTATTAAAGATTGCTTCGGCAGATGTACCTTCTGCCTCGCAATGACACTTTCTGCCGGCAGCGACAAGTATACAATCAGTTTGCAGTGTTTCACCGTTCGAGAGTGTAACTTTATTCCCTTCAATATTTTTAATTGAGGTTTCTGTGTGGAATTTTATTTTACTCAATTTGAATTGGCGCTCGATTCTTTTTGAAACCTCCCAATCGGCAAGCGGTACAAGCTGAGGTGCAATTTCAAGGAGTGTTACCTCAACTTCAAATGCGGACAGTATTCTTGCCCATTCCGTTCCGATAGCGCCTGAGCCGACAATGACGATACTTTTTGGCAGCTGTTTAAGGTTTAGAATATCGTCCGAATTCAATATGAATTTGTGGTCAAATTCAAGTCCTTTTATTTCTTTCGGGTATGAACCTGTGCATAATACAATTTCTTCACAGCTGTATTGTTCTTTATTTGACTCAATTACCGTATCGGAGATTACTTTGGCTTCCGATTTAACGATTGTAATTCCTGCTTGTTTCATCATTAATTCCAAAGATTTTCGGAGTTTTTGAATAGTTATATCCTTGTGTTCGGCTATTTTTTCAAAATCAAATCTTGTATTCTCCGTATAAATCCCGATTTTAGCGGAGTTTTTTATTTCCTGATATACTTCTGCCGCGTGCAGAAACAGTTTTGTCGGTATACAGCCTCTGTTCAGGCATGTTCCGCCAAGTTCGTTTTTTTCAAATAAGATAACGGATTTTCCTTGTTTTGCTGCATACAAAGCCGTTGTATATCCGGCAGGACCTCCGCCTATTATCCCTAAATCAAATGTCGCCATAATAAAATAATACTCCCTTGGATATTATTTTAGCATAAATCGGTATTTCTGTATAAATTTTGTTATATAATAATTGCATGGCTAAAATAAAAACAAAATTTGTATGCCAACAATGCGGCTATGAAACTGCGCGTTCGATGGGGAAATGTCCTGAATGCGGTTCCTGGGAATCTTTTGTCGAGGAAACGATAACACCTGAAACAGTATCTAAAAATAATCGTATGGTAATAGATGTTATGCCGCCGACTCCGATTGGCAGAATAAAAGTCGGCGAAGAAATCAGAATATCGACAAATATCTCTGAATTTGACAGGGTATTGGGCGGCGGACTTGTTCAAGGCTCGCTTATTTTGATTGCAGGTGATCCAGGTATAGGAAAATCCACGCTTCTGTTACAATCAAGCGGTGAACTGTGTAAACAAAATAAGAAAGTTCTTTATATTTCCGCAGAAGAATCTGCAAGCCAGATTAAATTAAGAGCTGATAGATTACAGATTACGAATGATAATCTTTACATTTACCCCCAAACTAATTTTGAATCAATAAAACATCAAATATTGAATGAAAGACCTGATGTTGTTGTTGTTGACAGTATTCAGGCAATATATTCTTCTGATGTTCAAAGTACGGCAGGAAGTGTTTCGCAGATTAGAGAGTGCTGTAATGCCCTGATGCAGCTTGCAAAACAGGAGAATATTACAATAATTGTCGTCGGACATGTGACAAAAGAAGGTAATATTGCGGGGCCAAAGGTTCTGGAGCACATGGTAGACACTGTTATTCAATTTGAGGGGGACAAGTATAAATCATACAGAATTTTGAGAGCGGTTAAAAACAGGTTCGGAAATACTTCCGAGGTCGGGATTTTCGAGATGTGCGAAAAGGGACTTAAAGAAGTCATTAACCCGAGCGAACTCTTTTTGAAAGAGTATAACCAGTCACAGGCAACCGGAAGTGTAATTATTGTAACAAATGAAGGCACACGTCCTATGCTTGTTGAAATTCAGGCTCTTGTCGGAACAACTCCATATCCGGCTCCAAGGCGTGTTACAAACGGGGTAGATATAAGCCGTGTTTTACAGATTCTTGCGGTACTGGAAAAAAGGGTTGGTTTAAATCTTTCAAAACAGGATGTATACGTAAATGTTATCGGCGGGATTGATATTCAAGAGCCGGCTGCGGATTTAGGGATTGCAATGGCTGTTGCAACTTGTGCCAGAGATGTCGTGATTGACCCTCATACGGCTATTGTTGGTGAAATTGGGCTGTCGGGGGAAATAAGAGCCGTAAATAACATTGAAAAACGTATCAGAGAAGTCCAAAAACTCGGCTTCAAAAAAATAATTATTCCTATGTCGAATAAGGTTGACGAAAAATTCGAGGGAATACAAATTGTCAGAGTTGCTAAAATAATTGAAGCTATCAGCGCTTGTATTACTGTAAATACTTAGCTTTTAAGTTTTTAAATTTTTCTTCTCTTAGATATGGTTTAAATCTTTCAATAAATTCCGCACGTTGATTCTCTGGAATATGCGGGAAATGAATTAGGAACGTAAGATAGATATAGTCCTCATAATAGTTTTCGTATTTATTCCAGAAATCGTTATCTGTTAATATGGTTTTCAAATCCTTAAACGAATCAAAAATATCGAAATGAACGTTTGAAACACCGGTCGAGATTGATTGAGAATGTACTTTGTAATTGTATAGAACATCTTTTATACAAGCAAAACGTTTAAAAAACAGATGCGTATTAACGTTGAAACAAGTATCCTCCTGCATTCTGCATAGCGGAAATTTAATGTTATGCTCTTTTATAACAGAGGTTTTGTAGATTTTGTTCCAAATAGGGCCGGAAAACAGGGATATGATGTTTGCTTTTATATCTTCAATATACATAGGGATATCGTAATAAAAAATCTTTTTCCCTGTTCTTATGTTCATCGCTTCTACCAGCTGGGGCTGCTGTACCATATTTGTTGCCGTATAAATCACTCTGTAATTAGCGTGTACGCAATCGACATCTAATTTTTTTGCCGCATTATAGAGTTTTTCGTACATTATGGGCTCAATTGTGTCATCGGCATCCGCAAATCCTATAAATTCTCCTTGTGCGGCTTCAATCCCTTTGTTTCTTGCAATCCCCTGTCCGCTGTTTTGCTGCGTAATAATTTTAACCCTTGAATCATTTTGGGCATACTCCCGCAAAATCTCGGGAGAATTATCTACTGAGCCGTCATCAACGCATATAATTTCAATATCATCAAGTGTTTGATCTATAATTGAATCCAAACACGTTTTAAGAGTCTTTTCCGCATTGTATACGGGTATAATAATTGAAACTTTCCCCATAGAAAAAAGTGTACCAAATATTTAAAATTTATTCAAATTTTAGTGTTAATTTTACACCATAAAATAAGGCTAAATAGCTCTCGGGGATTAGGTTTTACCCCTTGCAAAAATATTTTTATTTGTTATAATGTATTTGTAATTCGAGGTGTTTATTATGAAAGTTATGTTTGAACCGGCAATCGGTGCGACAATGTCGTTCGGGTGCAAAAATCGTGTTGCAAAACAAGCAGGAAATGAACTGCCTGTAAGACGTGAAGGTTATTCTAACGAAGAAATCTATAACGCCATTATGTCCGTAAAAAATAAGTTTACTCGTGTATTCACTCGCGAGCCTGAGAAAGGTCTTGATACGGTAGGTTAATAGCCTGCGCCTTCGTCCCACAGTGTGTCATCATAATGTGTGAGTTCAAGGTGACCGATAACAAGGGTATTGCCGTTTTGAATCCCTAGTTTGTTCAATTCGTCAAATACTCCCATTGAAGTCAATATTCCCTGAAGCCTGATTATTTGTTCAGGGTTTCTTGCATCTGTGACACTTGCAAGACGGGAGATTTTTCCGCCTTCTACAACAAATGTGTTTTTATCCAGTTTGAAGATTTCAAATGCGCTGTCATCGTTGTTGTATGCGCCTTCATCCTCTTCAACAATTACTTCAACTATCGGACGTTCTATTTCTTCTACCTTTTGTGAGATGTATTGCAGTAATTCATCCACATTTTCTTTTGTTGCTGCGGATATTGTGAATATTTTTTCCTTAGGAAGAAGTTTTTTGAATTCTTCTAAAACGGTTTGGATTTTGTCATTATCAACCGCATCAATTTTATTGAGGACAACTATTTGATATCTGTGAGCAAGTGCTTCCGAGTGTTTTTTTAATTCCTCATTTATTTTCAGATAAGTATCTAAAGGATTATCAGAGGTTAAATCTACAATATGTACCAGAAAACGGCATCTTTCAACGTGACGCAGGAATTCGTGCCCTAGCCCGACACCTTCGCTTGCACCTTCAATTAACCCCGGAATATCCGCAACAACATATCCGTCACCGTTAGGCTTTTTCACTACTCCAAGGTTCGGAACAAGAGTTGTAAAAGGATAATCCGCAATTTTAGGTTTTGCAGAACTAATCACGCTGATAAACGTAGATTTTCCGGCATTAGGCATTCCTAAAAGCCCGACATCCGCAATCAGTTTCAACTCTAAATCTACAAGTCTTTCGATTCCTGGCTCTCCCGGTTCGCAAAATTGCGGTGCTCTTTTTTGTGCCGATGCAAATCTTGCGTTCCCTCTGCCGCCTCTGCCGCCTTTTGCAATAAGAACTGTCTGCCCCTCTTCAGTTAAATCCGCAATCACTTTTCCGGTTGCATCATCTTTGACGATTGTGCCGAGAGGAACTTTGATATACAAATGTTTTGCACATTTCCCGTGCATTCCTTTTATGCCGCCGTTTTGCCCGTTTTCGGCTTTAAATACCGAGCGGTATTTGAAATCTAAAAGAGTTGCAAGGCATCTGTCCGCAACAAAATAAACATCGCCGCCGTTACCTCCGTCACCGCCTGCGGGACCGCCTTTGTCAACATATTTTTCCCGGCGCCAGGCAACCATTCCGTTGCCGCCTCTGCCTGATACCAATTTAATTTTTGTTTTGTCTATGAATTGCATTTTGCTTTATCCTATGATTGCTCTATAATGGTACTATGAACAAGATTAAAAATACATTATTTAGTAACACGCCTGTAACATTAGACGAAAACAGCTATATTATGGCAATTGAAACCAGCTGTGATGAAACGGCCTGCGCTATTGTTCAAGGCGGAAGAAAAGTTATTGCAAATACTGTTGCATCGCAGATTAAGACACACGAACAGTATGGCGGTGTTATTCCGGAAATTGCTGCAAGAGAGCATTTGGAGGCGATTAATGTTGTTATAGATAAAACTTTTAATGATGCAGGTTTAAAACCTGAGGATATCTCTGCATTTGCCGGAACTGTCGGACCTGGGCTTGTCGGCTGCCTGCTTGTCGGACTTAATGCAACAAAAACACTTGCTCTTGTTCACGATAAACCGTTTATCGGTGTTAATCATTTGAATGCACACGTTAGTGCAAACTTTATTGATACTGATTTGGAGCCGCCGTTTATTGCACTTTTGGTTAGCGGCGGACATACACAATTAATCGATGTGAAATCTTATTCGGAGTTGGAAATAATAGGCGAAACCATTGATGATGCGGTAGGAGAAGCGTATGATAAAGTCGCACGTTTAATCGGCTTGCCTTATCCCGGCGGTCCTAAACTTGATAAGATGGCTCAGGAGGGAAACCCTCACGCGTTTAAGCTTCCGGAGGCTAAAGTCGGAGAATTCGATTTCAGCTTCAGCGGTTTAAAAACTGCGGCATCAAGACTCGTTAAATCTTTTGACGGTAAAGAGCTTCCTGTTGCGGATATTTGTGCCAGTTTTCAGGAAACAGTATCCGAAACCCTTATAAAAAAAGTCAGGCACGCTCTTGAGGTGAAGGGGTATAAACAGGTTGTAATTGCCGGCGGTGTTGCTGCAAATTCTGAAATCAGAAGAAAAATATTTGAACTTGAAAAAGACGGTTACAGAGTAAATGCCCCTATAATGAAGTATTGTACGGATAACGCTTCAATGGTCGCATCTTCTGCATTCTTCTTTGACAATACCTATGATGATGTCGATGTAGAAGTATTTTCAAGATGCTAAGATAATGTAACGAAAACTTAACATATCCCTTTAAAAAGTCAATTATTTAATCTTTATATACTTTATATATATAAGGAAGAAAATATTAGGACGAGGAACAATTTAATAAGGGGTATAAAGTATGGCAATTGGGGCTAGAGATTTTATTGACAAATTGTTAGTAGAGAAATACGCGCAGGAAAAAGTGGATAACCACGATAATTTGGAGTCGAAATATTCTCCTGATGAGGTTATGGATGTAATGAATATTGCATCAAATAACGCATTGAATTATTTGAAACTGGCACAAAGATTGTCAATAGTCTGCTATGCTGTCAATGCAAAGGCTGCAAAATACGAGCCCGTTGTCCTTGCTCAGTAGCGGGAGTATACCGGAATAAAAGTGTAAAAACTACACTTTTGCTGACTGCTGCTCTTTTATTAACGTTTCCAACTCTTTAACCATAACATCACGATAGATATCGCAATTAAGCTCTGATTTAGCCTCAAAACGGAGTGTGAAAACCGGTTCGGTATTACTTTGTCTTACCAGTGCAAAACCGCCGTCAAATACGATTCTCATACCGTCTAATGTGATAATGTCTTTTATTTCATCTCCAAAGGCATTCTTGTTTTGTTTTACAAAATTTTCAAAACCTGCAAGAACAGACTTTTTAAGTTCATTCGGGCACGGAAGTCTGAGTTCGGGAGATGAATAAACTGCGTTAAACGGTGCCAATAAATCCTCGATTGTAAAATCAGGGTTTTGGATTTTTTGTTTTGCCAGAATCTCAATAATTCTGCACCCTGCATATATCGCATCATCAAATCCGTAGTATCTGTCTTTAAAGAAGGTGTGACCGCTCATTTCTCCCGCGAGAACGGCACCTGTTTCTTTCATTTTGCTTTTTATGTAGCCGTGGCCTGTTTTACACATAACTGCTTTACCCCCGAGTTTGTTAATGGTATCAAACAGAACTTGTGAACATTTAACCTCAGATACAATGACAGGAGAAATATTTTTCTTCTTATATTGTTCGATAACATCAATAGCATAGATTAAAAGCAGTTTGTCTCCGGTCAAATGGTTGCCTAAGGAATCAACAATTCCGATTCTGTCGCTGTCACCGTCAAAGGCAATACCAATATCGGCTTTTTCTTTAATAACCGCTTTCTTTAAATCCTCAAGGTTTTTAGGATCGCTCGGGTTTGGGTGGTGGTTAGGGAACCTGCCGTCAGGAGTTGAATACAATTCAACAACTTTGCATCCGAGTTCTCTGTAAAGTTGAGGTCCTACGATACCGCCTGTCGCGTTACCGCTGTCTACAACTACTTTTATATTCCCGTGTATAAGTCGTGAAAGATTTGAAAATTCTCCCTTCATTTCGGTAATATAATCGTGAATTAAATCATACTCTTTCAGCTGTCCTTCGCGTACGGTCGGAGATTGAATTCTGTATTCCGCTTCGGTTAGGGCTTTGACGTCTTTAATCTGTTCTTCGTTCAAGGTTTGATGTCCGTATGTCATCTTTAACCCGTTATATTGGCTCGGGTTGTGGCTTGCTGTTACAATCAATGCTCCGAGAACAGGTTGATTATTTGTTAAAAACTTTGGAACCCCTGCAGCTTCCGAATAATAACCTATCGGTGTAGGAGCAAGTCCTAAGTCAACAACATTTGCACCTGTTGATAGAATCCCTTTTATGAGAGCTTCCGATAAAGAAGGTGAATGTGTTCTCGCATCGCGGCAGACGGTTATCCAAATATTAGGATTTAAAACTCCTGATTGGTTTGAAACGTATTTAACAAATGCTTTACCCGTATAGTAATAAAGCTCTTCCGTTATGTCTTCGTTATAAATCCCTCTGATATCGTTTTTACCGAATGCTGCTAAAGATAACATCTTAATCTCCTATATTTACCAACGTACTACTTTTAAGTATAATTTAGTATAAATATGGCGAACTTTCAATCAAACGTTAACAAAAATGATAAACTCACGGCACTTATTTTTATACTGCCGGCAGTTCTCGGAACATTAATTTTTATTGTTATTCCCGTAATATTTTCGTTCTCTTTGAGTTTTGTAAACTGGGATTTATTATCCCCGATGAGTTTTGCGGGATTGAATAACTATAGAGAGGTCTTAACAGATTCCTCTTTTTTGCAGGTTCTGATTAATACGTTTGTTTTTGCAATCTCAACATCTGTATTTGCAGTTATTATACCGCTTGTGCTGGCATGTATTTTGAATAACAAAATAAGAGGGAGTAATTTTTATAAAACCGCTTATTTCCTGCCTTTTATAACGCCGATGATAGTAATTGCGATTGTATGGCAGTGGATATTTGACCCGAATATCGGGCTTTTGAACCAGTTATTTCATCTTAATATAAAATGGCTGTATGATGCGCGATTTGCGATGCCTGCCCTGATAACCGTTTCTGTATGGAAATTAATCGGATACAATATGATAATCTTTTTATCAGGGTTATCAACAATAAATCAAGAAGTTCTTGAAGCGGCAAAGATAGACGGAGCTAATACCTGGCAGACGTTTAAGAATGTGACGGTACCTCTTTTGAGCCCGACTATATTTTTTGTGATTGTAATAACAACTATATCTTCGTTTCAGGTTTTCGATTTAATTTATATAATGACGGAGGGCGGGCCTGATAACAGTACAATGGTTATGGTTTATTCTATATATAAATACGCATTTGAGTTTTTTGATATAGGGAAAGCCAGTGCGATAGCTTATATTCTTTTTGCAATTATATTTGTTCTGGTTCTTGCCCAATGGAAATTGAGAAAAAAGATAGTTTACAATGAAACGGAATCGTAAATATTTGATATAGAGGCTGTATAAGCCTTAATACACTGCTTTTATCCTTGAGGATAGAAGTTTTTGTATCCTTCAATATACGCATCTCTCATTGCTTTTGCAAATTTTTTCGGGTGCTTCCAGTATGAAGAGTGAGCCATTATAAATGTTGCAGGGCTTTTTACGTTTGATTTATTGTATATAAACCCTTTTGATGAATCTGAAAATATCAGAGAATTCATATTCTGTAATTCATCAGCGGTGTAATTTCTGGAAACAGGGAACCCGATAGGGTCGTCAGCAAAATTAACCGTTAAAAAGAATATATTATTATTCTGCATATATTCAAATACATTTTTATTATAGTTATTTATTGCAATAGACTGGTCTTTTATATATTATTGCTTTTTTCGTAATCTACATTCTTTCCGGTGCTTCTACCGCAAGTATATCAAGTGCATTTTTCAAGACAGTTTTTATTGAATAAACAATAGCAACCCTTGCCTCCATAAGCTCTCTGTCGTCTGTAATAACTCTGTTAGAGTTATAGAACGAATGGAACTCGCCTGCTAATTCCTGAACATATCGGCATACGGTATATACTGTTCTGTTTTTTGCTGATGCTTCAATCATTGATTTGTATTCTTCAAGCTTCAGAATTAGTTTTTTAGCTGTTGGTATCGCTTTTTCCATTGATTTATAATCAACCGTAGAAATTGCTTTTTTGAATTCTTCATCACTCATCGGAGCAGGTGCTTTTTCTCCTGTTTCCGTATTCAGTTTTTCTTTTACAAGGTTTCTCAGAATTGAACAAACTCTCGCGTGCGCATACTGAACGTAGAATACAGGGTTTTCGTCTGAAGCTGTTTTGGCAAGTTCAATATCAAAATCAAGAGTTGTATCAATATTTCTCATACACATCCAGAATCTGGTTGCATCAATACCGACTTCATCAATGAGTTCTTCTAATGTTACCATATTTCTGCGTTTCCCCATACGGACTTCTTCTCCGTTTATAACGAGGTTTACAAGCTGTCCTAAAAGAACTTCAAGTTTATTCGGGTCGTAGCCGAGTGCTTCAATAGATGCTTTTACCCGAGGAACATAACCATGGTGGTCTGCCCCCCAGATATTAATCAATCTGTCGAAACCTCTTTCAAGTTTATCAATATGATACGCAATATCTGCCGTCAGGTATGTATTAGAGCCGTCTGCTTTTTTGATAACTCTGTCCTGATCGTCGCCGTATTCAGAGGATTTAAACCACATAGCGCCGTCTTTTTCGTAGAGTTTGCCGCTCTCCTGCAGTTTTTTGTAGCTGGCATCAACTTTGCCTGATTTATGCAGGTCAAGCTCTGAGTAGAATTTGTCAAAATGAACCCTGAATTTTTCAAGAAGCTCTTTTTGAACATTTTCCATATAGTTCTTTGCGTAATCAGATAATACGTTTATATCTTCTGTCGGTTTATTTTCTTCAAGGAATTTTTTTGCAACCGGTATAAGGTATTCTCCGGCATAATAATTTTTTCTTTCTTCTTCATCTTCAGGAAAATCAACATTTTCGCCGAGCTCTTGTTTTACGCGGATTAAAAGCGAGCGTCCCAGTTTTTGGATTTGGGAGCCTGCATCGTTTATATAAAATTCCTGAAAAACATCATATCCGTAGAATTTTAGAAGGTTTGCAAGCGCACTGCCCATTGCAGCCCATCTTCCGTGTCCGATATGGAACGGACCTGTCGGGTTTGCGGATACGTATTCAAGAATAATTTTTTCAGGTGTAACGTTTTCGCCTTTTCCGTAGTTTTCTTTCTTCTCAAGAATTTCTTTTATAACATCGGTCAAAAGCTTATCAGAAAGTTTAAAATTAATAAATCCGCCGATTACCGAGGTTTCATATTCTTTACTTTCGAGGTTTTCAACAATAGCGTTTGCAATCATCGGAGGTGCAATTTTTGCCTGACGGGCAAGAGATGACACGTTTACCGCAAAATCTCCGAAGTCAGGGTTTTTCGGTTTTTCTATAATTAGAGAACCTTTTGTATATTCTTCCATACTTCCGAGTTGTTTGTTTTCAACAGCTTTGATAATTGCTTTTTCTATATCATTAAGTAACAAATTTTTGTACATATTAACCTCTCACATATAAATCTTCCAATTAAGTTAATTATAACGCAAAAAGATGTTTCGTGTATAATGGGAATATGATAAATATTGAAAGCATAGTAGACCGCTTGCGGGAAATAATAGATGACGAGAATCTAAAGCAGCTAAAGGAAACTTTAGACGGTTTTCACGCTGCCGATTTAACGGATATTTTCTCTGAACTTAACCCTAAAGAACGTCTTGCCTGTTTCAAGCAGTTAGACGAAGAAAAAGCTGCGGATTTACTTGAATATTTACCGCCACAGCTTCAGGTAGAACTCTTAGGAGAAGTAGATGAAGAGTATGCCTCCCGCTTGATTGCCAAGATGCCTCACGATGAAGCGGCGGACGTACTTGGTGATATGGAGGACGACGATACCGAATCATATCTTGACAAACTGCCGCACAAGTTTTCATCAGAGGTAAGAGAACTTTTAACATACAACGAAGAATCTGCCGGCGGGATTATGAACCCTCTCGTTTTGACTGTTTCCACCGATATGGATGTCGAAGGGGTCTTGAATACCATTCGGGTTAAAGCGGAAAAAGACAATATGGATTTGTATTACGTATACGTTGTCGATAAACAAAATCATTTGATGGGGGTTGTTTCTTTAAGAAAACTCTTAACATCTCCGGTGCACCAAAAAGTTGTTGATATAATGACTCGTGATATCGTAAAGCTTCACGTAGACGACCTTCAGGATTATATCGCTGATGAGTTTATGAAGTATCAATTCAATGCACTCCCTGTTGTTGATTTATATAACAGACTGAAAGGGATTGTAACCTGGGATGATGCTCAAGATATCGTGGAAGAAGAAACAACTGACGAAATTTATACATCATCAGGTATCGCAACCGAAATGGTTGAGGACGAGGACGATATTTTATCCGGGAATATTCTTCATGCGGTTAAAGCAAGAACTCCTTGGCTTTTCATCACATTAATAGGTGAATTTATTGCGGTAAATGTTGCAAACTTTTTTGACGGCACATTACACGCTCTTCCTATTATTGCGATATTTATGCCGTTATTGGCGGGTCTTGGAGGAAATATCGGAACCCAGAGTATTACGCTGATGGTGCGCGGTTTGTCTACAGGTCAGGTCAATTTGAAATCTGCAATGTATCATATATTCAGAGAAGCGGCAATCGGTTTATTAATCGGGGTTGTATTCGGAGCTCTTGTTACCCTTGTTACATCAAGATGGCAGCATAGCGTTGCATTGGGTGTTATCGTAGGTCTTGCCATGGTTATCAATATGACTACGGCAACAATTATCGGGACTTGTACACCTTTTGTTTTGAAAAAATTTAAGGTTGATCCGGCTATTGCATCAGGGCCGGTAATTGCTACGACAATTGATGTGGTCGGATTATTCGTGTATTTTTCTCTGGTTACAATATACCTTCTTCATTTTGTTCCGTAAAAATTATTGTTGTTTTATAAATATTTTCTTAGTATCCTTATTTGTAAAAAGTTTATGTGTGAACAGTGTTAATAATATAAAAATATCTTGTAAAAATTTTGTAAAATTTTGTAACGTGGGCTCTTATAACTAGCAATATATTGCGTTCAGAGTTTTTATTATATATAAGGTAAGGAGTTTCATAGTGGAAATTAAGAAAAGCATGCAATCGGCACAAGATGTCGGGTTCAAGGGATATCAACACAGTGTATCAAATACCGGTAAGCCGGGATACAATTTCAATTTTGTATACGATCCAAAACATTGGGATTGTTATGTAGAGTTTTATCACGTTAATAAAAACGATTATGATTATTCTTATTCCGTTAAAAAACAAGACGGACAAATGAAACCTTACTTCACTAAACAACTCAAACCTGAAGGTACGTTTATTGACCCTGGAAAAGAATTGAAATTAAAGAAATCCGAACCTGTAGCTTACCGTTATAAATTAGTTAATAAGCATGATAATAAATTTGTTAAATATGCAAAAGATGATGCAGCATCACTTTGCGGCGACGGCTGCAACCTTCTTACAACAAACGGTACCTCCGTAAAACTCCATGGACCTATGTATCTTGTTATGGATGATTCATTCAATCCCGGTTATACATACGCAGGTTTTCATGAAGACAATACCGGTGATGTTATAAAAAATCCGAATGCAAAAGATTTATCAAAGTTTTCAAGAACATTTGCTAACAAAGCTGACGGAAACCAAGCCGGTATCCAACAAAAAGTTCAAGATTTGAAAAAAATCGGTTACAAACGTGTAATTGCACTTCCAACAACCGGCGGTGACAATGTTTCATCTCACAAGTACTGGATAAAAAGAATGTTCCAAACAGGAAACATTGATAACTATGATTCATTACAAAAAGAATTATTCAAAAACGGTATGAACTTAGTTTCAGACAGTGCATACACATCACAAGGTCTTGAAGGGGTTAACTTCCAATACGCAATCAAATGGATGAATCCTGATGACAAACCGCATGAATACTACATGTTCAGAATGCAAGGACTTCAAGATACAGCGTTAGGACTTGGCGTTGTTCCTAAAAATATGACAAATCTTCGCCACAAAGTGATAAACTCACCTCATAAATATGAACAGCTTCCTAACGGACAAATAAAAGTTACCGAAAACAAAGAATACAATCCAAAACAACCGACATATATCCAGCCTTATGACGATTCAATGTTATCCGATAAACAAAAAAAGGATAATCAAAATGTTATCAGAAGCTATGATAAAACCGGTGTAACTGTTATAGACTCTAAAACAGGAGAAGAAGTTACCAATAATCTGGCAATCAATTCTCATGACGATACACTGGTTCCAAATGCATTTATCATTGATCCGGATGAATACGATGCAAATATCAAGAACTTAAACTCAATCAACAAAAACCGACCGGTATCCGATAAGATAGATTTGAATTCTCCTATGGGTACACTGGTTATGTGTAAATTCTCCGGTATAGAAATTCGCCCTAAAGATGAAGGCGGATTCGTAACCTGGGATTCTAATACCGATATGGCAAAATTAAGCTATACGGAATCAGATTATGATACCAAAATGCTTGAAAGTATCAAGAATCCGGTAGAACGCGCAGAAGAAAACGCAAGACTTTTAAGAGCACATGCCGGCAACCGCGATATGTTGACAGACGGTATGAGATATTGGACAAAACACGTAAGAAACGTTCATAATGAATACACTGCAAAAACATTAGGCAAATTGAACGGAAGCACTGAAGAAATTCAAGACAGAATCAACAGCCTAATCTATAACCGCAAAGATCAAAAACTTCCTGATGAAGCAGCTTTATCTGACGAAGCAGTTGAAAACATTTTTTATGGTGATTACAAATTACGTGATAAAGAAGATGTATATGATACGGCTCTAGATAAAGCATTGATGGATACACCTCTTGATTCAATCGAATTTGCAGATGATACTGTTGGTGCTCTGTCATCTCCTTATTTATCAAAACGTTCTCCTGATCTGGAACATATCGGGGAATCAAGATACGATGCAATGCTTGATGATAGCTTTGTAGTTCCTGAAAAATACGCTAAAACTTATAACAAGATGAATGCGGTATTTACAAACCAAATTCACGATTTTGCAACAAAAGTTCTTATTGATGTAGATAAAAATTCTGATGAAAAAATATTCCAAAATGACAGTGCAAAATTAACCGAATACGGTCAATACATTGTACCTCTGGTTGCAGGAGATATTGCAAAATACGCAATAATCAAATCTCTGGTTCCGTCTGCTGAAGTAAAACAACTAAAAGACGGCAAATTGACTTACGATTATGATACATTGAATCAAAAAGCAACTCTGGATTCAATGGGAATAGTTGGCGACAGCCCTGAAGATGAAGCAAATCAAATTATTAACAGAATCAGAAAAGGTACGGAAGAATTAAACGGCGGCGATGTTTCTATTGTATCCCGTTCTATCAGAGACAGATTCAAAAATACAAACGCTTTAAGCTTTAGATTCGCTGAAGCTATGGTAGACAAATCCGGTTTAGGTTTAGACCACCGTATTGATGCCGCAAAAGACGTTGCGGATATGGATGCCGTAAGAAATATGGATGATACATCTGACAGACAGCTTTCTGAAGTTATTGAAATTTGGAAACCGGCTATCGGTGCAGTAAAAGAAGAAAACCCTTCTTCTGCAATATTATCCGAGTTTACCGATTTATATGATACTATGAAGGCAACTTATGGAACTCATGAAAATGTTAAAGCACAAAAAAATAACCCTCGTGCAAGATTTAAAGATGCAGAAAATATTTCAAGAACTATTATCTTAGAAACCGGCATGAATTCGGAAGCTAACTACGGACATTTCTTTACCGCAGGTATCAATACATTTGGTAAAGACTTCGTAAAACAAGGCGGTGTTGATAATGAAAACAACAATACAACAGAAGAAGCAAGAGTCGGTTTGTTAGCTGGCGCATTAGACCGATTTGCTGATATGCCTGTTGATTATGTTCAAAACGCATATACCTTCGGCGGTAACCACGATAAACCAAGAATGGCTGAATGTTACGGTTTAGATATGGCTTTGTTCCATTCAAATCTTAATAATCATACAACAGAAGATGAAATCGAACACAGAAGAACAGCATATAAAATTATGAATGATATGTTGTTTGATAGTGATTTAGAAAAACCAAATCCTGAATATGGTAACAGAACAGGAGAAGATATCGTTAAAAATTCAGATGATTATTTCAATAACGTAAGCCCTATGGCTATTGCAAAAGGTGACTGGTTACGTTCCAGTATTGGTATTGCAAATAATATAATGAAGGAAGAAAGACTTGCCAAAGCAAAAGATGACAATCAAAGAAAAGAAATTGAAGAAGATAGTAATAGAATTTATGCTGCGTTGTCAAAATCAATAAAAGATGTTGTAAACGGTGATTTCTATCTTAACGGTGAAAACCCGAATAAAGATAAAGAAGTTGCTGATTCATACAAAAAACAGCTTGAAAAAGACGGCTTCGGCGCAAAAGATTTTATAACAGCATTTGATATCGTTGAACAACAAGCAAATGCAAAATACGAACTTAGAGATAAAACATATTTGAATAACCCTGATGCAAGAAAACGTTTCGTGCAGCTTGTTGAAAAAATCGGAATCGGTATTCCGGCAGCAAAAGTTAGAATGTATAACCAAATGATAGCTGCGGTTCCGGGCAATCCGACAGTTTATGCCGGCGATGATTTTGCAATGACCGGTTACGAAGAAAAGAATCACAACGTATACCTGCAAAACAGAAACATCATTCCTTGGGATGTTGTAGATGAAAACAGCCCTCGTTACAAAAAATATATTGCTGATCATAAAAAAGCAATCGACGGCATTGTAGGTACAAGAAATAACGATGTTGACAGAAGACTTGAAGCATTAAACAACGGTACAATGCACAAGTTGGAAGACGTGTACGGTGACAGTGTTGATAAAAAGAGACCGGGTAAAAATTTAAAATGTCCGGCAATCTTGACCCAAGCTCCGGATGGTTCAATGGCAATATCTGTATTCAACTATAACGGTATTCCGTTAAAAAATCCGCTAATCGGAAAAGATATCAAAACAGAAGATGATTTGAATAACTTACTTAATATCAAATCAACACCTGTTGATATCGACAGATTGATGCTTAGAGGTTCAAAATCAGGCGAAAACCTTGAAATCCCTGACGGAACAAAATTCTATAACATTGAAGAAAGCGATCCTTCTTATTACGAATCTGCACACGATGATAACGGTGATTGTTATTTGAAACGTGTATTTGAAGAAAACGGGAATAAGAAATATGAAAAAGTTTATGTCGGTGCAGCAACAGCTCCGGAAGGTGTGTTGAGATTGTATTATCAACCTGACGAAGTTAAAGCTGAAATCAATAAAGTAAAAGAACTTGAAAAGAAATATACTCCGCAAGATAAAAACGACAAATCCGACAAAACCTCATTCAAAGGTTTAAAAGTTCGTCATTATTACAACCCTCAATACAATATTGCGGTAGCTAATCCTTATCCGCCTCAAAAAGAAAACAAAACAGGTGAAAAAATTTCTATCGTTTCAAAGTAGGCGGGGTAAAGGGGTAAATGTATTTAGGTTGAAACCCTGCCTACCCGTTTAAGCTGTAAAGGGGTAAAGGGGTAAAGGGGTAAATGTTATTTTGTCCTTGCGAGCGATACGAAGCAATCATTTTGACAAGTGATTAAGTGACTGGGTGACAAAGAGGAATTTAAGTATTCCCTCTCCTTGAGGAGAGGGCAGGGTGAGGTGTAGAAGTAGGTTGGGCTTTCAGCCCAACATTAATTATTTGTTGGAGTAGAAACCTCAACCTACAAACTTAATCACTTAGCTTAATTGTCAGGCAGTGCCTGCCCCACACCTCTATACACGTTTAACCAGAGCAATAAAATCCATGACCAAATCAAGCTGCTTGTCATTTAATCCAATCAAACGTTTCTCAGCAATATCAGTTTTACTGTTATTCGGATAAGCATACTGGAGCAAATCTATCGGAGTAATGTTGAATGTAGAACAAATCTTATCGATTGTTGCAGCTTTTGGAGTATATCGGTTATGTTCAATATTTCTGTAACCATCAGTAGAAAGTCCACATTTTTCAGAAAACTTTTCTTGTGAAAGACCTGTTCTTTTACGTAATTCTTTTATCGACTTGTTTATCAATTCTTGAAAATTTGTCATATAGTCAAGGTTAAATCAACTATTTACAATTTATAAGTATATTATTTGGTTAATTTATTTGTTATCCACTTAGGGGGTTAGCCACACACACACACACACCATATCCCACAGGGTATTGTACCATGCAAATTTGACGGATGTTTAATATAATTACGTTTTAATCTATAAAAATTTGTGAGGCTCAAACATCAATCCTCGCCGGGCTTATGCTCTCTTTTCCATTGCATCACTTCATCTATTGTAATAGAATATTTCTCCATCAAATATTTTGCTAAAGGACTTTTTTTCAATATGGGCGCGGGGATAACCCTCACCAGATGCCTAACGGCTTGCTCCCGACTCCAGCTTGTATAATCCTCCTTTAGTTCCATCGCTTTAAACGAACCTATAAGCTTTTGTGTTTTTTTGACAGAATCTGAATCTTTTGAAGAAAAATTTTTATCAAAATCCTGTTCTTTTATTTTTTCTTTATTTGTTATATTAGCAGAGGACAATTTGTCCTTTTCTAATGGAAAATTTGTCACTTTAAAAAGGTCAATTTTTACACTGTCTAAAATTTGTTTGATATTTATTGTATATAAGTTTGAATATTTTCTTGTCTTGGAAATAATACAGAATTTTTCAAGTGTATTTATAGCTCTGGAAACGGATTTTTCTGTTATACCCAATTTCTTTGCGATTGTGCTTTGTTTGGGAAACACGTATTCATGTTTTGGATTATAACAATCCGCAAGTGACAGCAGCACAAGTTTACAGGTACTTGATAAATCAAATCTAAACAAATTATTTAATAATATCTTAACAAGGTCAAATGCAGTTTTCATAATAATATTATAATTGTGTACCATTATAGTGTAAAATGTTAAACAAAAATTTACATTATAAAACCTCCGCTTTAGTAACATTTCTTAATAATTTAAAATAATAAAAAAATAAGAAAAATATGATAACTTTGAGAAATTTAGGTTGAAATTTTTAAATTTTTTATTCGATTTTTTAAAAAAAAATACAAAAAATTTTAAATTTAAAAAAAAATAATCAAATTATTTCAAATTAGAAAATACCTTTATCTAATCTTAATATGAAAAATCATTGACCCTTTGAGAAATATGTATTTTAATAAAAAACGTAATAAGGAATGACAAAAGAATATATGGAGGCTTTATGACCGAATTTACTTATCAAAGAATGGACGGAAAAAACTATAGCGCAGAGGATATAAAACGAATAATAAAAGAGAGAAATATACGTTTTATAAAACTGCAATTTGTTGATATTAACGGTCAGGTAAAAAATATATCTATTCCTGCAACACATATAGATAAAGTTCTTGCAAATGAAATTATGCTTGACGGTTCTTCTATTAAAGGGTTCAGAAATATCGAAACCTCCGATATGTTCTTCTATCCGGATAAAAATACGTTTGAAATCCTGCCTTGGCGTGATATTGAAGGTTATGAATCCGCAAGAATCATTTGTGATATTTATAATGCGGATGGCACACCTTTTGAGGGCTGCCCTAGATGTAACCTTAAACGTTTGATGAATGAAGCAAAAAAATTAGGTTTCACAATGAATATGGGACCGGAAGCAGAGTTCTTCTTATTTGCAAAAGATGATGACGGTAATGTTACTACCAAAACAATGGATAAAGCAGGATACTATGATATCGGACCTGAAGATTTAGGCGAAGATGTAAGATCTGATATCGTAAATACTTTGCACGAAATGAACTTTGATATAGAAGCATCTCACCACGAGGTTGCAGACGGTCAGCACGAAGTTGATTTCAAATATGCAGATATTTTAACAACTGCGGATAACGTTGCAACCTTTAAAGTTGTTGTTAAGGCAATAGCAGCTCTTCACGGACTCCACGCAACATTTATGCCGAAGCCGATTTTCGGTATAAACGGTTCCGGTATGCACTGTAACATATCAATGTTTAAAGACGGTAAAAATGCATTTTATGATGAAAATGCAGAATACCAGTTGTCAGATACGGCAAAATACGCTATCGGCGGCTTATTGAAGCATATTAAGAGTATTACTGCAATCTTGAACCCGACAGTAAACAGCTACAAACGATTAGTTCCGGGCTACGAAGCACCTGTATATCTTGCCTGGTCTTTGGCTAACAGAAGCGCTCTTTTGAGAGTACCAGCAAAACGCGGTATTGCAACAAGAGTTGAACTTCGTTCTCCGGATCCTGCCTGCAACCCGTATTTAGCATTTGCTACAATATTGGAAGCTTGTCTTGACGGTGTAAGAAACAAAATTGAGCCGCCGGCACCGGTTGACAGTAATATTTATAAGCTAACAAGCAAGGAAAGAAAAAGACAAAAAATTGATTCACTTCCGGGTACATTAATTGAAGCTGTCGAACTCTTAGACAAATCTTTGGTTGCAAATGCAGCTTTAGGACAGCATATTATGAACGAATTTGTAACCGCGAAAGAGAAAGAATGGGATGATTACAGAATCTCCGTTACTCAATGGGAAATCGAAAAATACCTTGCACGTTATTAATATAGAATTGTCCATAACAATGCGTGAGTCAGCAATGCCTCACGCATTTTACTTATATTAAAGGATTTGGAAATCTTTAATATGCAATATGGCTGAATGTTTGCATACCTATTCTTTCAAGGTGTGCAAGTAGTTTAGATATAACGTAGCGAAGAAAGTACATTATAACTCCTTTGTTTATTGAGTTACATTGGTTTAGTTATTGATAATTAACAGAACTTACATTTTCATTATAACCATTTTTCAGGATTTCGCAACCCTTTATTCATGGGATATTCACATAAATTAATATGGTAAAAAATACACTATTGCGGATTTCGGCAAGTGCGACGGTTGCGAAGCAACCTAGACACGTCCCTGTGAACAAGCTGATGGAGCAAGCCGAGCAGAGGTACGAACGTAGTGAGAGTCGAACAATAATCAACGGAAATGTTGAGTTGCGGATTGTCGACAGAGGGCGGAGGGATTGACGTGGGTCAATTCCTCCGCCCCGTTTATCGTCGACAACCAAGAAGTTGTTATTGTGAGCGGTACCGTTTAACGCGAGGCGTAGTCTAACGAAAAAGAATTCAAGGCTTGTGAACCGCCAATAATCCAAGACAGCGGATTTTGGAGGGTAAATTGGATTAAACATTCTTAAGCTTCTGATGTTGTTTCGGCTGCGTTATTTTGTGTATCAGATTCCGTCTCAGATGCCGGAGTCATCGAACCAGCAGCAGAAGTTGCAGAAGTTTCTTCCTCTTCTTCTGTTTGGTTTTGTTCTTCCATTATTTCTTGTCTTGCTTGAGCAATCTCTCTATCGGCCTGCATAGCAACTTTTCTGTCCTGACTTGAAGGATCGGCCGGTGCAAGAGCAGCGGCTTTAAGCTGTTGTGCATTTTTGAGGTTTACTTCCGGATCGGAGCTTTTTTGATAACTTACATTAACATCTCCCGCAACCGCATATTTTTTTCCGTCAGGTCCGGTTTCGTATTCATAATTCGGTCCTGATGTTGTGAGTCCGGCTGCAGTTGATTTATGAGCGTGTTCGTGAGCCTTGACCTGTGCATCTGTTTGCTTTAATTCTGCAAGTTGTTGCTGTTCTTGCGGGGTAAGCTCTTGGTTTGTACCGGCACCTGTTTGCTCTCTGCCTGTTTGTTCATCATTTGTTTGCGTAGTGTTTGTTCCTGTCTGCTCTGCCTCATACAGGGCAATTGCTTCCGGGGATATTGATGCAAAAGCAGCATTATCGTCAGTCGGCTGAGTTTCAGAACTTATCTGAGCCGCTGTTTCCTCCTGAATTCTTTCCGGTGTGTCTATCCTTAAAGAATTTGCATAAAAATTATTGACCTGTTGATAGCCGGCGATTGCACCTAGTGTACTCATATATTCATTATAACTATACTTCTCATGTTTTTCAATATTAAAACAGAATAATTAACTTATTGGTTGATGGTCTTTGAATGTTGTATAAAGAAATAAGCCGT
Source organism: Candidatus Gastranaerophilales bacterium (assembly GCA_944324825.1). GTDB lineage: Bacteria > Cyanobacteriota > Vampirovibrionia > Gastranaerophilales > Gastranaerophilaceae > UMGS1585. The sequence goes on along the minus strand of CALUXU010000002.1, from coordinate 53,591 downwards.
CCTTTTGGGGCGGCTTATCCTTTGTGCGAACGATTATTGTATTACTCACTATTCGCTACAACCGAAAGCAATAGTAACGTGTTCTTTCGGATTAATTGCAGAGATTTTGTATCCTTTAGCATCTACCATATAAGCTACTTCGTCGCCTGTTGATTGTAACAAGCCGGTAGTACCAGATATAGCAGTTCTTGTTAAGTCGATAGGAGCTTTAACAGTATCGTAAACTGCACCGGCCAAACTTCTTCCGGCAGCACCAAACTGACCTTGGAAGGTTTCGCCTAAAGCAAGCCCTACGCCGTTTGAAACGTCTTCTGCTGCGTTTCCTAAGTTAGATAACATACCGCCTGTCGTACGACCAACAATACCAATCATAGAACCTGCCCAGGTTAACGGTGCGGAAACGATTCTTGATACGATATTAGGGGTATGAGATTTATCGATTTGAGCAGTCAGGATTTGACGAGGAAGTGTTGCTTTGCATCCGCAGTTTTCGATTTCTGTGAACGCAAGTTTAAGAGCACCTTTTTGGCATCCTGAAGGTCTTATGACTTCTACTACTTTACCGATAACTTTAGATCCGCAAGGATATAATTGACCGTCAATAGTTACGTCTTCCAATGTAGTTGCGGCAAATCTTTCACCAACGTGTGAAGATTTTGCATTAACCTGATCTTTGAACTCAAGTTTAAGAGTCGGGATTTTAACTATTTCTTGGTTTTCAACGTATGCTTGTCTGTCATCTTTTACAGGACAGCATTCGTTTGCTGTTGTCGGATTTTTGTCGTATCCGCCTGCAAGTCTTGCAGCTTGTAACATAGATGCGATATCCGCTCTTGATGCTTCTTTGAACGGTTCAATCATGTTAGGGTTTTGAGTATTTTTCAAAATACCTTGATCTAAAGCTTTAGCGATAGGTACTTGTGCCCATTCAGGAACTTTGTTACCGTCGCAGTATTTAGACAGGATATTTTTAGCTTGACATTCGTCTAAGTTACAATTAAGAGCTTTAGACATAGCGCAGATTGCTTCTATTCTTGTTACAGGGTTTTCAGGTTTGAATAAGTTGTTCGGATAACCCTTCATAAGGTTTTCGTTAACAGCTTTTGCAATCATAGAATTAGCCCAGTGAGAAGACGGAACATCTTTGAATGATGCAGTACATCCGCAGCCGCAGTCTTCCTTGTTGAAGCCTTTAACAAGCATTGTTGCAAATTCTGCTCTTGAGATATCACGTGCAGGTCTGAACATTCTGTCAGGATAGCCGACAACGACATCGTTCATAGCAAGTTTAGAGATATCGCAGGCAGCCCAGTATGCATCAGGGACATCAGGGAACATATTCATAGTACCCATATCCGCAGCACCGCCGGTCATACTTCCCATTTGATTGATTTCAAACGGTACTAATGTCTTTTTGATAGCTTCGATGGAATTTTGTGTTTGCATTTGAATTGGGGTACAGTTTCCATCCATTTTGCACTCATCTCTCATGATAGGAATACCGTTGTGTCTTGTCGGTTCGTTTAGACAAGGCAAATCTGCTGCTGCGCCGGTAATATTTTTATCGGTAGCAACGGTAACTCCGTTTGTTGTTTCAGCAAGTCCTCTTGTCGGCACACTGAACCCGTCGTTATTACGATAAATGAAATCATTTTCGCTTCCGATGTAGTTGTTGTTGCCATAGATAGCGTTAGGGTAAGCATAGACTTGTTTCATGTCAGATTTGCATAAATCTGTTTTGCCCGGACATAGCGCACATGCCGGTTCCGGCTGTTGTTCGCAGCAAGGCTGTTGAGTGTCACAAGGGCAGGCAGCACCTGTAACAACCGGTTTCTCTTGTGCACATCCACAAGACGGAGCCGTAACGACAGGTAGCTGTTGTTGGCATGGGCAAGCTGCCATCGCAGAATGGAGAGAACACGTTGTTATACCAACGGCAATTGCAGCTGCCACAGTAAGTTTTTTAATCGTCATTTTTAACCTCCTTTTTCTTGGTTCCTATGCCAAGAAAACTAACTAATAAATTATTTAGTCAAACACCGTTGGTTTCATTGGTAATGGGGGTTATACTCTATGGCTATTCAAAAAATGTATAAAACTGTACACAAATTATAATTCGTTGTATAATTTGTAGTATCGGGCGGTATTCCGTATCAGAGAAATTTGTTGGGCTGAAAGCCCAACCTACTGAAAATTAAATAATTGAAATAGTGAAATGTCGAAGTAGGCACTCTGCCGAGAAAAACAACTAAGTGTTGTTTTTCGAGAGGGTACCCCTTGAGGGTACATCCGCCGCGGAGACATAAACAAAACTGAAAATTGAATAATTGAAATAGTGAAATGTCGAAGTGGCGGAATTGGTAGACGCGCACGATTCAGGTTCGTGTGGTTAACGCCTTGTGGGTTCGAGTCCCATCTTCGACATTTACTTTTTCTTTACTAAAAAGAAAAAGTAAACAAAAAGAAAAGAACAAGGGGGTTAGCACCAGCTTACAAAACAATTCTATTTACCCCCGAAGAACCCTAATGCGAAGCATTCCGGGTTCGAGCGGGAGCGAGCTGAGGGCGGAGGGATTGACGCAGGTCAATTCCGTAGACCCGTTAAACGCGAGCGACCAAGACAGTCCCATCTTCGACATTTACTTTTTAGAGCCTTCGTTATGAGGCTCTATTTTAGTATTCAAGCTACTTTGGAGGGTTCCAATCATTGAGATTTTCGTTTTAAATTCGTTGTTAGTTCGACTTGAGATATTGCAAATAGCATATATCCCGAGTCTGTATATGAATGTGGCTGTAATTTATTATTTTTAACCCAGTATCTTATAGTAGAGCTTGGAACATCAACTAATTTTGCGAATTTCGAAATAGTTAAAAGTTCTTTTGGCGTTACATCTACTTTAGAGGTATCCAATAAACTAACTATCTGTTTCATGGACCTTAGCAAAAGTGTTTGCATATAGCTTACATAATTATCTTCTTTTTGCGTAAGTTGAGCTTGCTCAATAGCGTTAAGATATTTTTTTCTGTCTCTAGGTTGTATGATTAGTGGTGCAAATCCTGCCTTTAATAACAAATGATTCATTAAAAGCCTTGCACATCTGCCATTACCATCAACAAATGGGTGAATTGATACAAATTTCAAGTGAGCCAATATCGCAGTTTTGAAGTCATTCTGATTTTGGTTGTTTAACCAAGTGCAAAACTCATCCATTAATGTTGGAACTTTAACAGGGTTTGGCAAGATAACTCTTGAACCAGAAATTCTTACCATGCAATTTCTATAAAATCCTGCTTCCTCATCATTTATTCCGTTCAATATTATCTTGTGTAAATTTAGAATTTCATTTTCATTTATACTACTTTTTGTTTCTATAAGTTCTAAAATCTTACAAAATGCTTTAGAATGGTTTACTGCTTCTTGATAATAAACAAATGGTTTTGACGAAGAAGTTAAATTTTCTTCGATAACAAGTTCTGTTTCTTTTCTCGTTAAGGTATTGCCTTCTATTGCATTAGAAGTGTATGAAAGTTCAGATTTTAACCATTTATATAGGGTATTCCTATTGTTTTTATTTTTGAGTAAATTATGTAATTGTTGTTTTAAAGATTCAAGTTCATTCAACGTGACAACTCCTCAGTTTAAGGTTCATAGTTTCTTTATTTTACAAGTATAAACTATAAACTTGAAGTTTGCAACAATAAAATTAAGCACATCCCAGCCCCAGTGCCATTCTCATATTATAGTATTCTTGGGTGGACTGTTTCACCAGTGCAACCAGTTCAATATATAAATTGAACAGATATGGGACGAAGAACCCTAATGCGAAGCATTACGGGAGCGAGCTGAGGGCGGAGGGATTGACGTATGTCAATTCCGCAGACCCGTTAAACGCGAGCGACCAAGACGGCGGGAGCGAGCTGAGGGCGGAGGGATTGACGTATGTCAATTCCGCAGACCCGTTAAACGCGAGCGACCAAGACAGTCCCATCTTCGACATTTACTTTTTCTTTACTAAAAAGAAAAAGTAAACAAAAAGAAAAGAACAAGGGGGTTAGCACCAGCTTACAAAACAATTCTATTTACCCCCGAAGAACCCTAATGCGAAGCATACTATTTCCAAAATGGAAATAGTTGAATCTTTTTGAAGTTCCTCTTCTTTGTAAATGTTATTTATATGCTTATTAATGGCTGGTACTTTAACCCCAAATAATTCAGCCATAGACTTCTGCGTAAGCCAGATAGTATCATTTTCCAATTTAACATCAAGAGAAACAGAACTGTCTGAATTTGTGTATATTATTATTTTGCCTTTACTTAAATCTTCCACAATATTAACTCCGATATTATTCAATAATATTAGCATAAAAAGCAGTGTTGGTGGGGAGTCAAAGACAAAATAATTTATCTCGGGACAGTTGTAACCTGCTCCGCAAGATAAGACTTATTATCCGCATAATCCGAGCGGCTTTAGGATTCCTATCATTCCTTCTGCTGCAACATCATTTATAATCTTTCCGGATTCATTGAAATAATAAAAATTCATAACCGTTGTTTTAATCTTCTTTCCGGTTGCAGGGACTCCCATAAATTCGCCGTCGTGAGTTCCTGTTAAGCGCCATAAAACTGCGACTTTATTTTCTCCGTCAATGATATCCTCTATATTCCATTGCACATCAGAGAACCCTTTTCTCATCCAATAAACCACTGACAAATAGCCTTCGCAGCCGTATAACGGTTCGGGAGCCGTCGGGGTAAAGAACGATGCCTCGTCCGAAATAAGCTCCTTGGCTAATTCTTCATCTGCAGTATTAATCATTGTTTCAAATTTCTTCATTAAATCCGTATGTTTCATAACCTTTTCTCCTTATACAGACATTATAGTTAGATATCGAACTATTGTCAAATATTCGGTTTTATCTGGTATAATCAAAAAAAAGATATTTGAGAGAGAGCGTAATGAGAACAGATGCTATTAAGCAAAATATAATCAATAATTATAAGCAATTATCTGCTATGGCTAAAGTCAAACCGGATAAAAAATCAGAAATTCCTGTTTGGGGGCTGAATTATAAGAAGCAGGGCGTATCCGGTTTTGTTGGCGAATTTGGGAATATTAGAAGAAATCGTGCTTCAATCAGGATTTCTGAGAATAATATACAGTTAGTCAAAAAGCCGTTTTTTTCAACCTGGAAAAGAACTCTGAAAAAGATTAATAATATGCTGGCAGATGTTAAATCAAATATTAATAATAAGAATATTGTTAATAAAAAAGTAGTTACTCTTTTATGTTTCCCTAAAGATACATTATCAAAGCTTAAGGGGTAAATGTATTGGGTTAAAATTCCGCCTACACATTGGAATGTAAGGGGTGGGGGTAAATATATTGGGTTAAAATTCCGCCTACACATTGGAATGTAAGGGGTGGGGGTAAATGTATTGGGTTAAAATTCTGCCTACACATTAGAATGTAGCTAAGTAGTCAAGTAGTTAAGCAGCTAAGTGAATTTTTTGTCCATTTTTTAGGGGGCACTTCAATGGACTAAAGGGTGTGGTTTAAGTCACTAAACAATTTTCCAACTCTAAAAGTTTTATTTTTCTCTCAATACCTCCTGCGTATCCGGTGAGGCTGCCGTTTGTACCTATTACTCTGTGGCAGGGGATAATAATAGATATCGGGTTATGTCCGACAGCACCTCCGATTGCCTGAGGTGACATATTAGCGCCGAATTTGTTTGCTATTTCTTTATAGGTCATTGTACTTCCGTAAGGGATTGTACACAGAATTTCCCATACCTTCTGTCTGAATTCACTGCCCTCAGGAGCCAGTGAAAGCTCAGAGATTTTCGGATTTTCTCCTTTAAAATATCTGTTTAGCCAGTCTTTTGCAGATTTAAAAACTTCCAAGCTATCATCTGTTTTAGGTTCTGAATGAAGTGTTGCTTCAAAATATTTTTGACCTTCAAACCACAACCCCGTAAGGCTTTTACCGTCAGATGCAATGCTTAATACTCCGAGCGGTGAATTATATTTTGTTTTATAAATCATTATCCCTAACTCCTTTATAAGGATTTTTTGATTCCTCTTCTTCTCTGTGGTCACAGTGGATAGCGCTTTCCAGTTTGTCTAAAATTTCCGAATAATGGTAATGCAGCGCGTGTTCTGCCTGAGCGTGCAAATCATCAAGATGATAGTGCATTGCAATTTCTAAATCTGCCAGCGAAACATTGTATTCGTATAACATTTTGACGTAAAGCAGTTTTGCATCGTTATAGTTTTTTCGTGCCTGCTGCAGCGCAATATAATCAGTTCGTCCTTCTTCATACCTTCTGTTTGCAAGGTTAAAGTCCTCCAGAGCTTCTTCTGCCTGTTGTTTTGCAATATATATTTGGTCTTCATTTTTATCAACATTCAAGAAACATTTTTTTACTTCAAAATACAAGTTTTGTTTAAATTCATATACGTCATTTTCTGCCAGATTAACATTTGCCTGCGCTCGGTCTATTTCATGTTTAAGCTGTTTAATATTGAGTGATGCTGTCATATCGATATACATATTAAAATCGTGGTTGGAATATTCACGTGCATTAAGGTAATTGTACCCGACATTACCGGTAATTGCCGGATAATATTGTCTTTTCGCATAAATGAGAGCTTGCTTCATTGCGTTAACGGTAGTTTCTAAAACCCATAAATCCGGACTGTTTCGGAACGCTAAGTCATACGCCTCTTTTAAGTTAAACGGGAGCACTTTTAATTGAGATTCCTCGTTCATCTCGACTTTTGTTTTCAAGGCTACATTTTTAATATTATTATCAACGGCTTCTTGTTTTACATAATCGGGAATAAATGTGTCATTAAAATTAAATGTATAAAGTTTTTCGACTTCAAAATCCGGAGCATAAGCTGAATACATAGCGTTTGCAAGGTCTGCAAGGGCAATATCATATTTGTTTTCCGCATCGGAAACCCTCATTTCCGCATCGCTCAGAAAAACTTTTGCATCAATATAATCAATCCGGTTCTTTTTTCCGCTTTCATAGAGCTGTTTTGTTCGCTCAACGTTTTTGCGGTTTAAAAGCTCATTTGTCTTTTCAACTTCAAGTATCGCTTTTGTATTCAGAACATTAAAATACTTCATTTTGACGTTATATATAGTATTACAAATACTGTCCATAAATTCGTATTCGGCAGCAAGCTTGTAGAATCGCTCCATTTTTATAAGTGAATTTGTTTTTCCAAAATCCCAGATTAACTGCTGCAAATATACTCCGGCAGACGGCAGTTCTCTGGCTGATGACGTGTTTTCAGAGAGTTTATTGGAGTTGTATTCCTGATAGATTCCAACACCGGCACCAAGTGTCGGGAAATACGCGGATTTCGCTATCCCTACATTACTCTTGGCAACTTGAAGATTGTATTCATATTTTTTTATTACAGGACTGTTGTTGATTGCAATACCTACACAATCCGCAAGCGACAAAATTTCGCCCTCTTTTATTTTACCGTTTTCAACGGCGAGTGCGGGAATAATATTGATAGTTAAGACCAAAAGTAATATGATAAATCTTATTCGTAACTTCATCATTAATAATTATATCTTAAAAACGTAAAGCATTGTCACATTTTGTACTAACAGGTTAATTTGATGTTATAATTGATTTGTTATTATTTTTTAGGAGAGAGTTTATGGATAAGAATATCATCTGTATGAAGTGGGGTGACAAATTTGATGCAGGGTATGTTAACCGTTTATACGAAATGGTTGAAAGAAATATAACAATTCCTCACAGATTTGTATGTTTTACGGATAACGGTGAAGGTATTAACCCGAATGTTGAAATAAGACCTATTCCGCCTTTATGTGAAGATGGTATTCCTGACAGAATGTGGAAAAAACTTACAGTATTTAATAAAGAGCTTGCCGACTTAAAAGGTACCGCACTGTTCCTGGATTTGGATATTGTTATCCGCCAGAGTTTAGATCCGTTTTTTGAAGAAGAAGGAGAGTTCTTAATTATTAAGGACTGGGATTTTCCAAACGATATTATCGGAAATTCATCTGTATTCAGATTCGAAATCGGAAAACATCCGGAGGTTCTGACTCACTTTAACCAGCTTGGACCTGCGGTCAGAAAACATTTCCAGAACGAACAGGCATTTTTGACATATGAAATGTTTGAAAAAGGTATTCTAAAATACTGGAATCCTGATTGGTGCGTAAGTTTTAAACGCTGCTGCCTGCATAAATTCCCGCTTTGCTGGTTCAAAACTCCGAGAGATCCCGAGGAAGCAAAGATTGTAATATTCCACGGGAAACCTAACCCTGAACAAGCTTATAAAGGCTATTTCGGCAAAATGGGCTTCAGAATGATTCTCCCTACAAAATGGCTTGACAAATACTGGAGGGGTAAATGGGGGTAAATGTATTGGATTGAAATTCCGACTACACGGGATGGATGTATTGGTTGAAGTTGCGCCTACCAGTGTAAAGTAGAACACATAAATTAATATAGATAAGTGGCTAATATACATGTGATATTGAGCAGTTGTAATATATCTATATGAAATTTTTATTTTCACATCGGAATTTTCCTGCACAGTTTACTTAACGTATCCATTTGTATTATCCTGGTCTTTGCTTGAATCAATGTCAATAGGTTGTTGTGTAGTAGCTTCTAATACACCTCCTGTCAAAGAAGTAATACAAGATGGTATAAATGGTCTGCTTGTCGATTTTTTTGATATTAACCAACTGTTGGACAAGGTTAATTTTGTCCTTGATAACAAACAAGAACTTAATCACATAAGACATAATGCAAGACAAACCGTAATTGATAAATATGATTTAAAAAAGTTGTTACCTAAACATATTAATATTATAAAAACATTAGCAATAAATCATAAAACTATGCAATATATTGATTAATTTTTTGTTGGTTAAAGTTTATAATATTATAATTATTTATCTTTTCCTGAATAGTTTTTTCATTGTTCTTTTCTTGTTTTTCATGCTCATTTTCTAACAAATCTTCATACATTTGGGAATCAATTTCTTCACATTTTGCAAGAATTTGATCGGCATATTGTTCAGAGAGATTGTAAAATTCTCCCCAATTAGCTTTTAAGTCTATACTAAGATTATCACTTGTTAAAATTGTTCCACTGATAAAACTCTTCAATGATTTTAAGCTATCAACGGAAGAATAATCGTAAGTATTTTTTTCCTCAATAAAATTCCATTGAGCCAACTCTTCCATACTTAGTTGAGATAATGTTTCACTTATATTCGGGAATCTTGGATCATCAATATATTGTACTTGACCATTAGGCGGATAAACTGCTTGAAAAACTGCATTATAACCTGAAGCCGCCTGTACGTAAATATGATATTCTAACTCTTCTCTTGTATCTATATGGTATAACCCATCAACGCTTGTAACCAACTTATTAAAAATTTCTAATTCTTTTTCGTCTTTACATCCGGTGTATTCCAGACGACCTTTGATATATGCATTATGCCAATCCTGTTCAAATTCTTTATATTTTTCGCTATGATTAATATTTGAAAAATCTGTTTTGATTTTATCCATAATACCGGTAAATTCATCTCGAGTCAGGCTTAGGAGAGATTCTTTTGAGGGTATTTCCTCTAATAAGAGATTAGCAAATGTAAATGTATAATACGTGTGATCCCACGGATAACTATAGTCCCTGTTCATAAATGAATTCTTAAGAGTATTTAATTGTGTATTTCCTGCATGTATTATTTGTTCATAGTCAGATAAATTTTGATATTGTTCTGCTGATATTTGGGATTCATATATATCTGCAAAAGTCTTTTCTGATGAGATTGTATTATCATCTTTATTTATATAATTTTTATAAATGTTACTGGTTAATATAGAGTTTGTATTATTATTTACACAACTATTAAATGTACCTATATTCATTATTGCCCCTCCAAGTTAAAAATACAATCAGATTATATAAATTGTCTAAATAAATAAAATCGGCTATATTAATGAGAAATAAAAAAAATAGCTGACTGGTTAATATATAGTTTACTAAAAAAAATATATTATAATTTCAAATTAATTCAATATGTTACGAATTAATTAGGTAGTTATAGGAGAAATATTATGGCAAAAATTGATGGCGATTCAACTAGTGAAAATCTCAACGGAACCATATATGGTGATACCATATATGGGTATGGTGGTAATGACTATATAAATGGCGCATGAGGCAATGATAGTATATATGGTGGTGATGGTAATGATACACTTGATGGTGCGGTCGGTAATGATAAATTATATGGAGATGCCGGAAATGATTCTATTTGGGGTAATGTAGGAAATGATATTCTAAATGGTGGAACCGGACGAGATACTCTAGAAGGTGACAATGGAAATGATACATACATATTAGATGACAATTTAGATACGATTATTGAAGCTGCTAATAGGGGGACAGTTAAATCTATATCTAAAAATAGTATAAATGATTCAAAGCTAGGTGCAGTTTATGAAGTGTATATTATCCCTAAAGAAAGTAAATTATTGGTAGAAGGGATTGAACAATCAATATCTACGGGTATGACTTTAAATGCAGAAATAGAAATAGGACGAAGACGCATAATAGAATTCTTTATTTATCCACTTATAAAATATCTTGATGAAGGTATTAGTGTAAGATAAAATTTATTTAGTGTACAATAATTATATACTATTGAATATTAATGAGGAAAAGTAATAGTAATGAATAATTTTATATTAGTAACCGGCGGGGCAGGATATATCGGAAGTCATTGTGTTTTGGCGCTTTTAAATAAAGGTTTAGAGGTTGTTATTTTTGACAATCTTGAAACGGGACATATTGAAACAGTTGAAACATTACAAAAAGAAGGAAAAGTTGAATTTGTAAAGGGTGATTTGAAAACCCTTGAGGATATAAACTCTGTTTTTGACAAGTATAAAATTGATGCGGTGGTTCATTTTGCGGCGCTATCTCTTGTCGGTGAATCCGTAAAAGAACCTCAAAAATACTATTATAACAACGTATACGGAACATTGAACCTTTTAAATGCGATGATGTCACACGGGGTTAAAAAGATAGTATTCTCATCGACAGCTGCAACATACGGTGAGCCGGAATATATTCCGATAGATGAAAACCATCCTCAAAGTCCTATCAATCCTTACGGAAACAGTAAACTGATGGTCGAAAAGATTATGGATGATTATTCAAAGGCTTATGATTTAAGAAGTGTAAGGCTGCGTTATTTCAATGTTGCCGGCGCTGATTCCAAAACCAGAGTAGGCGAATGGCACAATCCTGAAACTCACCTGATTCCGAATATTTTGAAATCAACATTATCCGGCGGCAAAACATTTGAAATGTATGGTGATGATTACCCGACAAAAGACGGAACTTGTGTAAGAGATTATATAAATGTAGAGGATTTGGCTCAAGCGCATATTCTGGCTCTTGAATACCTGAATAACGGCGGTGAAACAAACTATTTTAATTTAGGAACCAAAAACGGTGATACGGTAAAAGAAGTGTTCTCTGCCTGTGAAAACGTGACGGGCAAAAATATCCCGGTAAATATGATGCCAAGAAGAGAAGGTGATCCTGCATCACTTGTTGCGGATAATACGAAGGCGAAAAAGGTTTTGGGTTGGAGACCGGAACACACTCTTGAAGATAGTATCAAAACGGCTTATGCGTTTTTAGTGAAGCGTGACTAGAAATCCGTCATTACGAGCGATAGCGAAGTAATCTAAACAGTTCGTAGGTTAGGGATACTTTAATTACGTATGACAATTCCTACATTCCAATGTGTAGGAGCAATTTTAACCTATTCATTTACCCCTTTACCTCTCATTTACCCCCCCCCTATAGTCCGACAACGGAAATATTAGTTACACCGGCATTTCTTGCGCTGTCCATAAGTTTTACAACAGCGCCGTGGGTAGCTTCAGGGTCTGATTGGATTAATAGGCCGTCTGTAAGTGTTTTGGCCTGGTCTGCAATAACCGTTTCCAGATTTTCTGCGGCTACTTCCTGCCCGTTAAGCAAGAATTTGTTATCGTTTGAAACCACAAAATTAATCGTCTTAGCTTCCTTGATATTTTCAGCCTGCACATTTTCCGGAACGGTTAAATTAAGTCCCTGTTGGTCGAGCAGAGGAGCTATAACCATCATGATAATCAACAGAACAAGGAAAATATCTGTCAAAGGTGTAATATTAATCTCATTAAATGAATCTTTCATTAATAATTACCTCCTTCTAACTGTTCCTGATTTTGTTCTATGATATCGTTTTGCTGTTCAAGAACTTTTTGTGCCTTTTTATTCAACGGCTCACCTGCCACAATAAGTTTTTTGTATTCAGCCTCCTGTGCAGCGTTCATTATTTTCATAATTTCTGCGCTTTTAACACGTTCATCTGCTTTTACAACAACTTCTTTTTTTTCTAGTTTTGGTTTTAATTCCACAAGGGCAGAAGCCAGATTATCAGGATTTATTTTTTTATCATTCAAAAACATTGCACCGCTTTGGGTAACTGAAACAGTTGCATTTTTTTGTTCAATAGAAACACCGCTGTTAATCTCCGGCACTGTTATAGAGTTGTCAACAGACTGGAAGGTTGGAGCGACAACCATCATAATGATTAACAGTACCAGAAAGATATCTGTCAAAGGTGTGATATTTATTTCTGTAAACATGGCATTTTTGCCTTTGCCTGTTTTCATTCCCATTGTAGTATTTTCCTATAATATTATAATGCTATACTTTGAGATTTTCCTGTGTTTGATTCGTCTTCTGAGTCAACGAAGCTTAAGAACAATAATTTAATTAATTGGAAATCGTCTTCGAATCTTTTAACAATAGCTTGGAAAGAGTTGAAGCATATAACCGCAACAATCGCAACACCAAGACCGAAGGCTGTTGCAATCAAAGCAGAGCCGATACCCATTGCAACTGCTGCTGATTGGTTCCCTTGAGTTGCCAAATCCTGGAAGGTATAAAGAATTCTGACAACTGTACCAAACAACCCTAAGAAAGGTGCAACACCACCGATTGTACCTAAAATTGTTAAATGGTTTTCAAGTTTTCTTGATGCAAGACTTGCAGCAATATCAAAAGAGCGAGAGAAGCCGCTTTTTTGTTCTGAAAAAATTCTGACAGCTTCTTCTGTCACTTCACCGATAACTCCGCCGCATTGGATTGCAAGATTTTGTGCTCCTACAAGGTTGTTCTTAGCCAATTCTTTTTGAAGCTTCGGGATAAATTGAACAACGTCACGTTTGTTCTTGTTGTAAAACGAAACTCTGTTTATTGCAGCTGCAATTGTTAGAATTGAACAAATTAAGATAGGCAGCAATACCGGCCAGTCCAGTTGAATTGAATGTAATAATAAATCCATAGTTTTATCCTCTTTTCTAATTATCGCTTATCTTTTTAATATCTGTTTGCTCCAAATACGTTGTAATCAAACGTAAACTGGATATCAATGCTTTGACCTCTAAATTCTGCAGGCAGCGGTCTGAACGGTGCAGTCAATTCAACAGCCCTTAGTGCTGCCTGATCGGCTGCCGGCAATCCTGAGGATTTCAATACTCTGCAGGATAACATTCTGCCGCTTTTTGCTATTTTGAATAAAAGTACAACTCTTTTACTTTCGTTACCTTTAGGAGGGTTCCAATTAAGTTTAATTCTACGTTGTAACTCTCTCATATAAGGACCGAAATCAGGTTCTCTGATTGCATCAATCCCAGGTCTGCCGCCACCGCCGCCAGGGTTTCCGACGTTACCTGATGAGCCGCCACCTGAACCTCTTGCCAGTTGTCCTGAGCCTCCGCTGCGTGACGGTGCCAGAGATGGAGCAGGAGCATATCTTCCGGCGCTGCTTCCGCCTGATGAGTAGCCGCCTGATGATGCTCTTGACGTGCTGCTTGATGTACCTCCAACAGGTCCTGTTGATAAAGACTTAGCAGCAGGGAGTCCTGACGGAATAGGAACAGAGAATGGCGTTGAAGGTTTTATTGCAACCTTTGGCGGTGCCGCAACAGGTCTTGTGCTTGGTGCAACAGTAGGTGCCGCCGGTCGTTGTGCAGACGGCCTAGGAGCAGGACTCGGTTGTTTACGAGCAGGAGCCTTAGCCGCTTGCTGCTGTTGTACTCTTTGTTGTTTTATTACCTGTTTTTGTTCTCTTTGAATTTGTTTTTGCTGTTTTTGAATCATTTTTTGCAGCGAACTGCTTGATGATGACGGTTTTGAAGGTTTAGACGGCGCAGCAGAAGGCAGTGACACAGGTTTATTCGGATCGTTTACACCGCCTGAGCGTGAGTTCATATCAGCTCTGTTTCTGGTATTCATGTCGCGAGGCATTGCTTCTCTGTCTACAAGAACAAACTCAATATCTTTTGTCATATGAGGTTTGTCAAACATAACAAATTTGATACCGAGAATCCCTGCGATAAAAATAAACATCCATATCAACATAACCGTTAACGGGTGTAATACGGTAGACATGGCAAGAGAATCTTTAAAGTTTATCCCCTCATCATTTTTTCTTACAACGGCAGGAAGTGTATAAGCCTCATCTTCTTGTTCATCGTCATCTATAAAATTGTATTTATTATCTAATAATGCCATTTTCTTATTCTTTTTCTCTTAAATAATTGTATCTTAAACATTATTTAAGAGTATCCTCTAATTGTTTTAGCCTTGTTAACTACTCCTCATAGTCGTAAGAAGAAGGAGCAACCGTTACAGGCTGGGTCAGCACCAGTTCAAGCGATGCGCCGGCAGGTATTTCTACATCGTCGCCTTTATCGATAACCGATTTAACAACGCCTCCGCCAGCACCGACTGCTGTTCCGAGAGCTGCACCACGTCCGATGTTGCCGCCTGCAAGAGCTCCGAATACTAAGCCGGACAAAGCACCTACGGCAGCACCGCCAACTGCATCTTTAGCATAGTCTTTTGCAACATCCATTTTGGTTCCGCCGACAAGTATACCGGAATTGTCAGAGGTTTTAATCACTGCGGAAATAGGAATTTGCAGCCCGTAAGGTGTAATAATTTGGTTAAACCTGATACCCAAACGGCCATTCATACTGCCTCTTTTAGCTTTTCTTGCTTCTATTACGGTTCCGATTACGGTACTGC
Source organism: Candidatus Gastranaerophilales bacterium (assembly GCA_944324825.1). GTDB lineage: Bacteria > Cyanobacteriota > Vampirovibrionia > Gastranaerophilales > Gastranaerophilaceae > UMGS1585. The sequence continues at coordinate 38,410 of CALUXU010000002.1, read as the reverse complement.
CCGCAGGTGCAATCATGTTTCCGTTGTAGCAAAAATCAGAACCGAGAGAAATCTGTACGGTTTGTCCGGTAGATGCATTTGCTGAGCTTATTGTTGTAGAAACGTATCCCGGCATTACCTGCCCTGATGGAACGGTTACTACACGCCCTTTTAATGTACTGTTGTAATTGTTGTACGTCTGATTCATAGGAGCAGGGTAGTATGATTGCTGGTATACAGGGTTTTGTGCGCCGCTTTGGTAGTTATAGTTAGGTGCAGCAATACCTGTTGTCAATGTAAACATTGATGATATCAGTAAAACACTTATCTTTTTTTTCATAGGACTCTCCTCCTTCTATTATAATATTTTATTATGTATCGGAAGAATGTCAATTACTTAACGAGTGTGTAATATATGCCGGACCTTTTAGTACGATAAGCATTTGTGCACCGGATGCGACGGAGGTATGTTCTCCCATTGCTCTGGTCGGTCCCGGAACCCATCTGAGAACGCCTACATAGTGCCTGCAGATTCCTTTGTGGTAATGAGGAATTTTATCGTATGTTGCAGGAGCTGTCATCTCGCCGCCTATCAAGCAACCGTTATTTGTATAAATATAAGCGTACAAAGGGTTCTCATATCCGTCTTCAAAACGTAATTTTGTTATCCTCACAACCATTGAAGCATTTGTTCCGATTATCGGCTCGTTCTTTTTTTCTATTTTTCCGAAAAATATTGTTCCTTTAGGAATAACGTTTGTATCAAACATATAGATATCATTTGTTGATACGAATTTCAAAGGTGTTTTCTCATCCGAATTGAGGGTTGAGAACTCCTGTAAAGAAATAACCTGAATAAACGTACCTTCAGGAACTTCGATCCCGTCATAGTCTCTCAACTCAGGATCCGCTGATGCTGTTTGGAAGATTCCAAACAGGAATATGAAAATTAAAGTAATTATTTTCTTCATCTTATATATTATATATTAATTAATTTATTAAAAAATCAAATATTAATATTAAAGTTATGCTAAAATTAATTTATATGTTTTTCAAAAAAAAGTTACTCTTACATTTCATTTTAATAACGACAGCTGCCGGCATGTTATTTCCGTTCCTTGTGATGTTTTTGATATCCTTTTCTTCTAATAACGAACTTTCTTTTAAGGATATGTCGTTAACTTTGAATAACTATTTTCACGTCTTTAATTCAATTCCTGTCACAAGGTATTTTGTAAACAGCCTTGTTGTTGCAGTATTTACGACAATAGGACAGGTTTTGTTTTCTACCCTCGCAGGTTATGCGTTTGCAAGAATGAGTTTTAAGGGACGGGATATAATATTTTTTATTTTTCTTATCACAATGTTTATTCCGCCTCAGGTAAATATTGTACCTTTATTTTTTCTAATGAGAGAGCTGCATCTTGTTGATACTTATCAGGCTCTTATACTCCCGGGGATTTTTGGCGGTTTTGGAGTATTTATGATGCGCCAGTATTTTTTAGGGTTTTCAAAAGAGCTCGAAGATGCTGCAACAATAGACGGCTGCAATCGATTCCAGATGTTTTTCAAAATTGCGATGCCTTTGGCAGCTCCTGCAATTGCAACACTTGCGATATTTACGTTTATAACTTCATGGAACAGTTTTATCTGGCCGTTGATTGTAACAAATTCCGAAACAATGCGGACATTGCCTCTGGGACTGGCAATATTTAAAGGGAGTTACCGCGAGATTACTATGTGGGGTGATTTGTTTGCCTGCTCTGTTGTGTGTGCTGTACCGACTATAATAATTTTCTTGATGGAGAAGAAATACCTGATAAACGATATTTTAAAAGGTGCTGTTAAAGAGTGAGTAGTGATTGGAAATAGGTCGGCTAACTTCTACTCGGTTTTACCCCTCCCCCCTCTTGAAGGATTTCAAAAAAATTATATAATAATAATGTAATGTCATATTATGCAACGTTTTTGAAAAAAATCCCCAAAATGAAGCGATTCCTGGATAATGATTGTTCAGACCAGATATATCATTATACAAAACCGGAAAAGCTATTGAACATAATCGCAAACAAAACTTTGCGGTTATCGAATGTTCTGTTTTTGAATGACAAAGCAGAAATTTCTTATACTTACAGGCTTATAGTTGAATTTATTAAAGAGAATCCTGGCTTAAATGAGGATTTGTACCAAAAACTCATAGAGTATTTTACGAACAAGTATAAACATATTGTTGACGGGTACAATGAACTTTATCAGCAGGAGTATTATACAATCTCTTTTTCTACGGAGAGAGATAACCTTATTTTGTGGAACAATTATTCGAAGGAAAAAACTTATACGGGGTATAATCTCGGTTTTGATATAAACGATATAATGTGCGACATCTACAAAAAACAGTACAATGCGATTTGCGGATGTATTATTTATGATGAGAAGAAACAGAAATCAATAATCAAAGCAATTTTAAAACATTGGAACAAAAAATACGAGAGAACAATTAATGCCCCTAAATACAAAAAATCGGCACGGGAACACCGTTTAGATGATATAACTTTCGAATTGATAGATATATTATGCCTTGTGAGTGTATTTTTCAAGAAAAACGAGTTTAAGGACGAAAAAGAGTATCGAATTGTAATAGTAAACCATACACAATATGGAGAGCTTCCTGAACCTACAAAAGTGATTGAGAAGAACGGCTTGTTCGTTCCGTATATTGAATACAAGTTCCCGAAACGGGCATTAAAATCTATCAATATCGGACCTACTATGAACGAAAATATCTTTTATACAAGCACAAATCGTATGCTGCTTAACTTTGGCTATGACAAGGTGGATGTTAACTGGTCAAAGATTCCTTTGAGATATTAATGTAAAAAAATGTTAACGTTCTAATTTAAAAAGTCAATTTTACCATTGGTATATACTTTGTATATACAAAGAGTATAAGGAGATTTACATGGTAAAAGGCACAGATTTAGCAAAAGTACAATTCAGTTATAATGACAACGGCAAGAACGTTACACGTAACATGTATGTACAACACGGTATAAAGATTGATTTCTCGGGAGACGGCAAAGCCGAAAACGGAAAGTATCATATAGGCGCAGATGGTGCCGTATATAATGATAAGGGCGATAAAATTGATGTTATTCAAACAACACGAGAACAGATGGCGGCGCTTGAGGGGATGTCAATGGCGGCAGAAGAAAGCGGCAGCAATCCGGTAAAAGGTAAATTTATTTTAACTGATGCTGATATTAATGCTGCAATGTCAGATGAAGGCGGTTATAACAGTTCTTTACATGTAAATATGCGTCAAAATGCACTGGGAGGAAATAAGAAAACCCATTATAGAGATGGTCAATGGGATACCGGTGCAAACATGAATAACGGGCGGTATGATACAAAACTAACCGGAGATGGAGACCCTTCTTTTGTTAGTGTTTCATCTGACAGGACCGAAGCTAAGGCTAAACAATATCAAGAGCAAAGATGGGCGGAAGAGCATCCTATATTAAACGGAATAAAAAAGGGATGGAACTATATAACAAGTTTCTTTGATTAAAAAAAAGACAGGCAATGCCTGTCTTTTTTTGACTATTTGTATTATTATATAGTCTATGATAATACAGTTTTTAAATGCGTGTAATTCATTAAATGACAAGTTATTTGAAGGTGTCGATGCTTTAATCAGTGCAATCAGTATGCCTGATTGGCTTTTGGATGCAATATTGGACAGTGTGCATACGCTGCCTTTGTTATTTATTGTATTTCTTATTATAGAAGCTATTGAATATTTTTATGCAGACAAAATCAATCATTTAATAAAGCATGTAGAAAAAGCTGCAACAGCCGCAGGTGCAGCTCTTGCAATTATTCCTCAATGCGGGTTTTCAATTATTGCAACCTCATTGTATTTGAGAAGGTATTTAACAAAAGGTACATTGATTGCAATCTATCTTGCAACATCTGATGAGGCTATTCCGATTTTATTAACCCGTCCGGACAAAATCCATTATATTATTCCGATAATATCTTTAAAACTTGTCGTTGCAATTTTGGCCGGGTATTTGGTAGATTTTATTTTTAAAGACAGTAAGTATGTTCCGATTGAGGAGGATGTAGAAGAGCATTCAGGCTGTTGCCATCATTCTATTGATGAAAGACATCCGAAAGAATTGATAATACATCCGATTAAACATACGTTAAATATATTCGGATTTATACTTGTTATAACAATATTATTAAACTTCTTCATTAATGTTTGTCTTAAGTATCCGTTTATACACAGCTTCTTCCACAGTATCAAGTTTATGGAGCCTGTAATTACTGCAATATTAGGTTTAATTCCTAACTGTGCAATATCAGTCGGATTAACAATGATGTTAATAAACGGAACTTTAAAATTCTCTGCGGTTATGGCAGGGTTATTATCAAATGCCGGCTTGGGGCTTTTGGTTTTATTAAAACAACACGATAATTATAAAGACACATTAAAAATTATTACAATACTAACGATTATCAGTATATTTACAGGATACTTGCTTCAGATATTTAATTTGTAAAGGAGGCTTGCTATGACAGATTGGAGTACTATTTTACATAACAAATGGTTTATAGCGGTTGTGCATATAGTATTTTTCTTTATAACAATCAAGGTTGCAAATCTTCTGATTGATAAGTTTATAACAAATGTCACAAGATATAAGGATGATTATGAATTAAAGAAACAGCTTTTTACGCTTAAATCTATTATTAAATCTATCGCGGATACAATTATTATTATATTTGCGACAATGTTTGTTTTGAACAATCTCGGAATTGATATCCGACCTATATTAACAGCGGCCGGAGTTTTAGGGGTTGCAGTCGGCTTTGGGGCAAAACGATTTTTTGAAGATATAATAACCGGTTTTTCTCTGCTTTTAGAAGGGCAGATACGAGTCGGAGATTATGTGGAGATTTCAGGGTATCAGGGGGTTGTAGAAAAAGCCGATATCAAAATGATTAAATTGAGAGATATCAACGGCAGAGTACATTATATCCGAAACGGTATGGTTGATATTGTAACGAACTATACAAGAGATTATTCATATTATGTGTTTGATATAGGCGTTGCGTATAAAGAAAATATTGAATACGTTATAAATGTTTTGAAAGAATTGGGCGAAAATTTCAGAACGACCTCTGATTATAAGGATTTTATCCTTGAGCCGATAGAAATTCTCGGACTTGACAAGTTTGATGATTCCGCGGTTGTGATAAGAGCCAGATTCAAGACAAAACCAATGAAGCAGTGGGAAGTCGGACGCGCGTTTAATTTGAGAATAAAAGAAAAGTTTGATGAATTGGGAATAGAGATACCGTTTCCGCAGACAACGGTTCATATTGAAGGAAACCCAAATTAAAAAGTTGTAAGCTTGAACTTATACCGGATATGTAAATTCCGGCTGTCCGGCTATTTCGGGCGGGTTATGCTGACAAGAGTATCCTTTGGCATAAAAGTTCTGCAGACACTGTTACAAGCCGCTATAAAGCACGCCTCCAGTTTTTGACCTTTTTTTACCCCGAGTTCATCAAACGAGATTGATATATCAACAAGTTCGTTTATCGGAATATTTATATTCTGAAACTCGTTTGTTTCCCAGAGATTGTCGGATACAGCAACTGATAATGTCGGCTGATACATTATTTTCCCGACAAATGTAAGCATTAATTCATAGTTATATTTTTTCTTTAACAACGGGAATACTGAATCGTGATTATTCGCTATTCTGATACTTGATGAAGGATTTATTCTGCTGTTTTTCTTCATATAAATCAAGAAATGTGATATTCTCGGTCTTAGAGAATCCGCATCTTTAAAATTCGGGTTCATATGGAGTCTGAAATAAACATTGTCTTCATCATACCCGTATTCAATTTTGTCGCAAAGCTTGTTATCTCTGAATACAGGTCCGTCGATTAAATCAAAACTGTTTATATATTCAACATTATTATCTATAAATTTGTAATTTTCATCATCTGATATATTCTGGTAAGCAAAGGCAATGGTTGACGTGTCAAGAAATTCCGGATACGCGGAATCCAGAAACTTATACGCATTTTTTAAATGTTCTCTGAATAAATAATCAAATACGTTGTCCTGACCGGAGTTATTCGGTTCTCCGTACCACCAGAACCAATCGCTTCCTTCTGCTATATAGATTTCGTTCATTGCCGCTTCAACTGCAGCAGAATCAGGAAACCCTTCAGCGATTCTCTTTATATCATCTCTCACTGTTGCCAGATAGTTCCAGGCAAGATTTTTTACCGGGTCACCAATCCAGAACAAGAAATCTTTATTTATCCAGGAGCCCGGATATATCCCCTCAATAGGACGTTTATTCTTATCGTTGTCGATATAATCGGAGATTAATACGGTTTCAAGAGTCGGATCTTTTTCTATCAGAGAATATAAAGTATTCAAAAACTCTGCGCCGTCACCTTTATATCTTTCCCAGCAGTTTTCGCCGTCTTGTGCGATTGTCAAAAGGTGTGAGCTGTCAGGCGATACAAGCAGTTTGCTCTGCATAAGTTTTATTTTGTTGTACAAATCCTCCGCAGCGGTTTTTGAATTGATATTTGCGTATTCAAAGTTTATCAGATTTGAGATTGAAGAATCTCTGAAAACGACATCTATATCTGTGCTGTTAGTTTTGTAATTATAGACCTTCAACAGGTGATAAGGGTCCTCCAGATTTCCTCTGAAATCACGTATAAATTCAAAATTAATAGTTTTTGAAAGGATTGATTCGTCAGAAACAGTCCACTTAATCCCTAAATCGGAAAGCAGCTCCAGAACTTTTGTTGTCAGACAGTGTTCGGAAGCCCATATCCCTTTCGGTTTTACACCGAAAACTTCTTCTACTCTGTCAATCGCCTTTTTAACCTGAGCATACGCATCTTCTGTAAGATTCATTGATTCGGGAAGATTATCTTTTACGGATGCATCTTTTATCGCAGTTTCATAATCGCATAAAATTGGCAATATCGGGTGGTTATAAGGACTTGTGGTTAGTTCAATTCTGCCCTGTTTGATATATTCCCGATAAGTCGGTATAATTTGTGCAATTATGTGTCTGTGAAGTTCAATTATTTTTTCTCTGTCTTTGAGAGTAAACCCTTTTTCCTTTGCTGCAATCTGGCGCAGTTCAGGAAAACGGCTCAAATGGGTTGGGTCTATCCAGGCAAGGTTAAATAACGCCATCAAGTCAGAGTATTCTTGATCGGTAAAGTCATTTATATTAATTTCTTTTTTGGCAAAACGTTTTTTAAATAGTTTTCTGTAAGTCGGGTGGTGGAAAATCATTGTTTCGTATTCTGCGGAAAAGAAATTCTTAAGGATATACTCTTTTTCGCTGTCTGACAGTTCCTCGATTGGAGTTACCGTAAGACTTGAATGTATATCGTGGAAATCATTTTCGGCATAATCAATAATTTCATCAATCAGCGCAGGAACAAGATTAAAATTCAGTTTTAAATTCGGATGCTTTTCCAAAAGAAGAGCCATATCCAGATAATCTTTAACCGCATGAAGTCTTGCCCAGGGCATTAGATAGACTGAATCTAATTGATAAACAGGCTGATGCATATGCCAGTAAAATGCGATTGATAACTTTTTTAAACTTCCGTCCATCGGAATTATTATAGCAGAAAAATGACGAAATTACGATACCTGTTTCAACCAGTCAGAAAAAATACTGAGTCCGGTTTGGAGTTTATCAGCATCGTTGCAATATCCGAGTCTTAAGAACCCGTCCAGCTCAAGTGTTTCGCCCGGTAAAAATAACACTCCGGTATCCGAAAGCAGTTTTTTACACAGTTCATAAGATGAAACTTTCATATCATATTGCAAAAACGCGGTTGTCCCGCCGCTTGGCAGAACGCAGGATATATGCGGTTCTGTATTTATCCAATCAGATAAAATCTTATAACCCTGTTTTACTTTTGGAAGATTGCGTTCAAAAATTTTGTCCTTATTTTCAAGCGCTATTGATGCAAAATAATCATCAATTTGGCTGACACTTATTGTATTATACTGGCGCTGATGATTGATTTCATCTATTATATTTTTATTCGCACAAACCCAGCCGACTCTAAGCCCTGCAAGAGAAAACCCTTTTGAAAGCGAGGAAGTTGAAATCCCTCTTTCGTATAAATCGGCAATAGAGGTCGTATTAAATCTTTCTTCTCTTACAATTCCCCTATAAACCTCATCCGCCAGAATATAAGCCCCGCCTGATACCGAGATTATATCCTTCATCAGAGAATCCTCAATGACGGCACCTGTCGGATTATTCGGGTTTATCAAGCTGATGAGTTTTGTTTTTGGGGTTATTAAGCTCTTTAATTCTTCAATATCCGGAAGCCAGTTATTCTCAGGCTTTAAGAATAACCTCTTTACCTCTGCTCCTATTGATTCCGGAATAGAATAATGCTGCTGATACGCAGGGAGTATTGATATAACTTCATCTTCCGGCTCAACCAGGGATAAAAACACAAGCTGGTTTGCACCGATTGCTCCGTGGGTCAGAGTTATATTTTCAGGATTTTGGTTTAAATACAAAGATGAAACAGCTGTTTTCAATCTTAAAGACCCCTGAATATCTCCATAATTAAGTTTTTTATCAAGAATTTCTCCGATATCGTCAATTTCAGCAAGGTTTAATAACTCCTTCAAAGAGATTGAATCAATACACGTATCCGCAAGGTCATATTTTGCTTTGCTTTCATACTCATTAAACCATTCTTCGACTTTAAACTTCTCTATTTTCATCTTCAACCCACAAACTTTTTAACCTTTATTTGCTGACTGTCGCCTATTCCGACCGCCGTGAGAGAATTATTAAATATCAAAGCAACAAGTCCGGTTTCGTTGGATTTTATTGGCATACCGTTTGAAACTCGTTTGTATTCATTATCATCAAGTATAACTTTTTTCAAAGGCAGTTTATCAATCGGCGGTATAAGATTCTTTTCAACATCTTCAACGGTTTTAAAATCGTATAACGGGATAGAATCTTCAACAGAAAAATCCCCCGCCTGAACACGTTTCAATCCGCTTAAATAGGCACCGCATCCCAAATCCTGCCCCAAATCATAGCCGATTGTACGAATATAAGTCCCTTTTGAACATTTTATATAAATTTCTGCGGTTTGGAGATTTGAGTCAAAGGATAAAAGTTTTATTTCCTCTATAACCACTTTTCTCGGTTTAATTTCAACCTCAACACCTGCTCTCGCGTACTCATAAAGTTTTTTGCCGTTAACCTTTATTGCCGAATATTTTGGCGGAATCTGTTCAATTTCGCCGCGGTATTTGGTAAGAGCTGATAAAAGCTCATCTTCTTTTACTTTTATATCCGATTCCGATAATACTTCTCCTTCGATATCATATGTGTCGGTTGTTTTGCCGAATTGAACCGTTGCTATATACGCTTTGTCATCAGACAGGTATTCAATCAATCTGGTTGATTTCCCTATACATACAGGCAAAACACCCTCCGCAAATGGGTCAAGAGTCCCGGTATGCCCGATTTGTTTTATCTTTGTTACACGGCGAAGATAAGACACAACATCGTGAGAGGTTATATCTTTGGGTTTATATATATTTAAGAATCCGAACATTTGCTAGATTTCGCCTCTTGAAATCTTGTTGATAAGCTCGGTAACACGAGAGCCTTCCTCCAGACCGTTTGAATAAACAAATCTTAATTCCGGTGTCAATCTTAAACGGATACGACGTCCGACTTCGTATCTGATTTTAGGGGTGCTTTTTTCTATAACCTCTTTGGATTTTTCAACCTGTTCTTCGGAACCTAAAACACTGTAGATAACTTTTGCAAAGGAATTATCGTGAGAAACTTCTACGTCCACGATTGATACAACACCTTCTAACCCTCTGACTTCACGTCTTAAAATATCAGAAATTTCTCTCATTAATTCTTTTCTTACTCGTTCGTTTCTTAAAGTCATCTTACACTCCTAAATTTTTAATACTATGATACATGAAATTGTTTCTATAATCAATGATTCTATGTAAGAAAAAATATTTTTATCCCATAAAAGGCAATTTTTTTATGGCAAATGTTTTATATAATATATGATAAGTGTAGGTAGTGTAAAAACGTATACAAAAGCTCTAGGGTTATCTCTCCTTGTAGGATTTTCCTCCTGCGACAGATGCTCAAATAAAGTTGTTGAAAATGTTGTTAAAACAGACACACTGGCAACAACCAAAAAGGTACTTTCTTTATTGGAGCGCGGTGACAGGCACTCTGCAAAATTTATCGGGGTACCGGACGATGTAAAAATACTTACGGCAAAAGATGCTAAACAGCTATGTGAAAACGATTCCGGAGAAGTATTTTACAGGGTATATGTCGGAAAAGCTGATAAAGCGATAAGAAAAGCTAAAAAGAAAAAAGGGGATTTAGTCACTGTAGCACAAGGTATTACTGGGTTAAACTGTATAAAACTTGCAGGTGGTGCTAAAGCATACGAAGGCGATTATATTTCAGCAAGAGTGGCTGACAGTCTTTTAACTGATGCTATTCACGAAAAAGATTCTATATTAAGAGCAAATATTGCCGATACGGCATATAAAAAGCTCAAACAAAATGAAAAAGATGCTGTTTTGTCTTATCTTTATAATGTAAATGAATGTATTCTGAAAAAAGCTCCTAAGGGTAAATCATTCTTCCAGCATTTAATAGAGGGTAACTTGGGAATGGTTCAATCCAAGTTTAATATCTGCCCGAGTGCAAAAAGCGCAGAAGCCGGGTTATCAAAAAGGAATCTTATAAACTTAATAATTTTCGGAAACGGTAAAATTTATGAGGACAAAGCTGCTCAAGATAATTTTGTTAAACAGGTCAAGAAAATAAGCCGCCACAAAAACGGAGAAAGTTTACTTAATGAAGTGATTGAAATCAGCCGTAAATATGGAGTTGATTCTCTGAATCTTGAACAAACAAAAGAAAAAATCTTTAGAATAGCGAATAAAAAATAGTTACATTTCTTATAAAAATAGCAATTCTCAATAACAAAAACACTTTTTATAAATATAAGGTTAGATTTTAAAGAAAGTGTGTGTGTATGGTATCAATTAACAGTATTAAAACAGGTATTGCATCTGCAGCAAGAGAATTAAAAGCTTCTAAACCTGTTGTAAAAGAATTTGTACCGGAATTTAAAGAGGCTGAAAGGTTTGCCTATGACGGAGCATACGAGCCGTCAGTTTATGACACAATAAGAGCACACATGTATCCGCAAATATTTTCTGATTACAATGTGGGAAAAGCTGTGGTTAAAGGAACTTCTAATCCTACATTTAAGACTCTTGAACATTTAAACAAAGAATACTCAAGACAAGGTAAAGAGATAAGACTTGCTCCAATAGGGCAAGACAGCGTTCGGGGAAGAAATATTGTCACAATGCCTAAGCAGGCATTTGATGAAGTAAAACAAAAAGGTATTCAAAGAATAGTTGATTTACGTGCGGAAGTAAATTCAACCTTAAACGGCAGAGTTAATATTAAAGGCGGGAAACAATATGTTGACGGGTTGGAGTATGTGCATGTTCCGGTAAGCTATAAAGACGGAGTGGAGGATTTAGATGCAATAAAAGCATTCCCTAAATTCTTTGATGCTATGGATAAAGGGCACGTATATATAGGCTGCAATCAGGGCTCACACAGAACAGACTTTGCTGTTGCATTGAATTACGCATTGAATACTCCGACCAGAGATGTTCCTCCGATACTTTATCTTTCAACACCCGATGTTACGAACGGTATAAAACGTATTTACAAAAAAATCCAAAAAATGTCGCCTTCTGAACGCCAAGCTATGGGGTTGACTGATGAATTTATTTCCAAGCTACCTAAAGACAGAGCAGCACTAAATGAAAGACTCCTTAAAATAACAAATGTAACAAAAGAAGCTAAAGAAATAAAATAAATGAAAGTAAATAACAGTTTAAAAATTCAGAATACAAATTTTACGGCAAAGCCGGACAAAAAATTCATAACAAATTGTCCGGATATTTCTAATACGTTGAAGAAATTGCCGCAAGATGCAGATTTTTATAAAAAATATAACAATTTACAAGTTGATAGTGCAAAATTATTCAAAAAAATAAAAGAATTAAATATTCCTAATTTGCAGCAAATAAATGACAAAGGGTTCAGGGGCGAAAGTCTTTCTGCTGAAAAGAACCAAAAATTCTTAAAGCAGATAAAAAACTACGGAATCAATACGATAATAGATTTAAGGACGGCTGATTATACTGAAAAATACAGCAAGCGCTGCCAAGAATTAGGTTTCAAGTTTTACCATATTCCGATAGATTCAAAAATTGTATCGGATAGAGAAATAATCAATAGTTTGCCGATTCTGTTTGAACGGATGGAAAAAGGGAATTTTTATATTGCTTGCGCACAAGGAAAACACAGGACTGATATTGCAATAGCCTTGAACTATTTATTTAATCCGAAATATAAAGGAGAACCTCCTGTAATGTACGGGCATGTAGAAAACGGGAAAATGAGAATACAGGATATATTTACCCGTGCAAACAGTATTTATAAAGAGTTGACTACTGAAGATAAAGCTATGCTTGGCTGGAATAAGGAATTTGAGGAAGGTTTTAAGCAAAGAAAAATTAATCTTAGAGAATTTAACGAACGGTAACATAATTAGTATACAGAGTTTGTTTGTTGTATAATATATGAGAGGATAGTGAAATTAGGAGAGATGAATGACACAGAATTATGACGCAAGTAATATCCGAGTATTAGAGGGTTTAGAAGCAGTTAGAATGCGTCCCGGTATGTATATAGGTTCAACTTCACAAAGAGGGCTGCACCACTGTATTTACGAAATCGTTGACAACTCAATCGATGAATCATTAGCAGGTTACTGTACGGAGATTCATGTTACCGTACACAAAGATAACAGTGTGACGGTTGAAGACAACGGGCGCGGTATTCCGGTTGATATAAAACCTGAAACCGGTAAATCTGCATTAGAAATTGTTCATACTGTTCTCCATGCCGGCGGAAAATTCGGTGACGGCGGATACAAAGTATCAGGAGGTCTTCACGGTGTTGGTGCATCAGTTGTTAACGCACTATCCGAAAAAATGATAGTTGAAGTTGCTCGTCAAGGATATGTTTGGCGTCAGGAATATTTGAGAGGCGAAGCTGTTACTCCGGTTGAAAAAGTAAAAGAAACTCTTAAAACAGGTACAAAGTCAACCTTCTGGCTTGACCCTGAAATATTTACCGAAACAACCGTAATAGATGTTGATGTAATCGCAACACGTTTCAGAGAAATGGCCTTCTTAAACAAAGGTTTAAAAATTATTCTTCACGTAGATGCTGATAACAGTGAACAAATATTCCACTACGAAGGTGGTATTGCAAGCTACGTTGAATACTTGAACCAAAATAAAAATCCTCTTTTTGAAGAGCCGATTTATATTGATAAACAAGTAGACGGAATGAGAGTTGAAATTGCGATGCAATACACTGATTCTTACAGTGAAAGCATTTTATCATTTGCTAACAATATCAATACTCATTCAGGCGGAACTCACCTTACAGGGTTTAGAAACGCTATTACCCGTGTATTGAATGATTATGCAAGAAAAAATAATATCTTAAAAGATTCTGAACAAAACCTTTCAGGGGATGATGTCAGAGAAGGTTTAACCGCTATTGTCAGTGTAAAACTCGGAAACCCTGAATTTGAAGGGCAAACAAAAGAAAAACTCGGCAACCAGGAAGCAATGACAGCCGTTCAAGATGCTATCAGAGAAAAATTCCAGGAATGGCTTGAATTTAATCCTAAAATTGCAAAAACTATTATTGAAAAAACACTTCAAGCACAACGTGCAAGAGAAGCTGCAAGAAAAGCCAGAGAATTAACAAGAAGAAAAACTGTTCTTGAAAATTCAACATTACCTGGTAAGCTTGCAGACTGTTCAAACAGAGAACCTGAAAAATGTGAAATCTACCTTGTTGAGGGTGATTCCGCAGGCGGTTCTGCAAAACAGGGCAGAAACAGAATGTTTCAAGCAATCCTGCCGTTAAGAGGTAAAATCTTAAACGTTGAAAAAGCAAGATTGGATAAAATTTATGCAAACAACGAAATTCAATCCATGGTTCAGGCTTTCGGTATCAAAATCAGCCGTAACCCTGATGATGTAGATATTTCAAAACTCAGATACCACAAAATTATCATCATGACAGATGCTGACGTCGATGGTGCTCACATTAGAACTCTAATGTTAACCTTCTTCTTCCGTTATGCTCGTCCGATGATTGAACAAGGCTATGTCTACATTGCTCAGCCGCCGTTATTCAAGATTACAACCGGTAAAACATCAGAATACTTATACGACGAAAGAGCATTGGATAAAATGTTGAAGGAAAGAGGTATAAAATCTCTGAGTCTTTCTAACAAAGCCAGAACCATTACCAAAACAGGCGATGAATTGATTGAACTTTTAACAAATATGACAGCGTATTATAAATCATATAATAACCCGATTTTGAACATAATACCTGCCGTTGTATTGAGAGGTTTAATCCGTTCAAATGTAACTCCTGAAGACTTTGATAATCAGGCAAAAATGACTGAAGTTGTTGATTATCTGCAAAAATACCTGAAAGACCACGCAGAAAACTACAACATTACAGAAGCTAAAAACTACAAGCTTGAACTTAAATACAACGCTGAAAATGCAAAATACAATATTAAACTTGATGTAGGAACAGATGATTTTATCATTATCACTTCTAATATTATTAAGAGCTCGGAGTTCAAGAGATTTAAGAACTCATACCCTCTAATCAGGGATTTCTTAATCGAAGAAGAAGGAACGCTTAATCTTGAAACCGATACTGATAAAATCGAAATCACATCATTTGAACAACTCCATAAAATCATTGATGACAGAGGACAAAAAGGTTTGACAATCCAACGCTTCAAAGGTCTTGGAGAAATGATGCCTGAACAGCTCTGGGATACAACAATGAACCCTAAAACAAGAACATTATTGAAGGTCAGCATTGAAGACGCAATGATGTGCGACCAGTTGTTTGATGTTCTTATGGGGGACAAGGTAGAGCCTAGACGTGATTTTATTCAAACACATGCTGTTTATGCAACTAATATTGATACATAAAAGAAAGAGAGAGCAACTATGAAAAGAGAAATGATTTTTTTAGGGCCGCCGGCTTGCGGTAAAGGAACTCAAACAAGCAGATTAGCAGAGTATTTCAATCTGCCTCACGTTGATACGGGGTCCCTATTAAGAGCAGAAATCAAAAACGGTACCGAAAACGGTAAATTTGCAAAACAATTTATTGATAAAGGGCAGCTGGTGCCGGTTGAATTAGTTGCTAAAATTATAAAAGACAGACTTGCTCAAGATGACTGTCAAAACGGATACATCTTAGACGGATTCCCAAGAAGTGTTGAACAGGCAGATATGCTGACTCAAATTAATGAAGAGCTTGATAAAGATAAAGAAACTTCATTCAGAGCTGTATATTTTGACTTGAATCAAGATATTCTTATCGCAAGGATTGTAAACAGACGTTCTTGTCCTAAATGCGGAGAAATTTATAATATCAAATTCCATCCGCCAAAAGTTGAAGGAATCTGCGATAAGTGCGGTGCAGAATTAACTCAAAGAAAAGATGATAACGAAGAAACCGCAAAAGCAAGATTTGATACATACTTTAAAGAAACGGCACCTTTGGTTGACTACTACAAAAATAAAGGTGTTCTAAGAACTATTGATGCTGACGGCTCAATTGATGAAGTATGGGAAAGACTGTTGAAGGTAGTAAATGATTAACAGAAAATCAAAAGATGAAATAAAAAGAATGCGTCACGCAGGGCATATTGTTGCTCTTGTGCATCAAGAGATGAAAAAAGCGGTTGTACCGGGAATCAGTACCAAAGAACTTGATGATATTGCAATGCACGTTATAAAATCGAACAAAGCAATACCTACATTTCTGGGGTATTCCGGATTCCCTGCAAGTATTTGCACATCTATTAACGAAAAAATCGTACACGGGATTCCGTCAAAAGATGAAATCTTGAAGGAGGGTGATATTATTGCGATAGATGTCGGTGCAACTTACGGCGGAATGGTCGGTGACAGTGCATGGTCTTATGCAGTCGGTGAAATTTCTCCTGAAAAACAAAGACTGATGAGAGTGACAGAAGAAGCTCTTTATGCAGGAATCTCAAAAATGAGAGCAGGGAATGTCTTAGACGATATATCAGGCGCAATAGAAGATGTTGCAAACCGTGAAAAACTCGGCATAGTCAGAAACTACGGCGGGCACGGTGTAGGGCATCAAATGCACGAAGATCCGTTCTTGTTTAATTTCAGAGTCGGCAACCAGACAAAACTCAAAAGCGGATACGTTATTGCAATTGAGCCGATGCTAAACCTCGGCGGTGATGATGTTGTTGTCTTAGACGACCAATGGTCTGTTGTGACAAAAGACGGTCAGCCTTCCGCACACTTTGAACATACCGTTCTGTGTACGGAGGATGAACCTATCCTTATGACGACTCTTATGGAGTAAGTTAAGGGGGTAAATTAAAGGTAAATAAAATAATTACAAAACAAAAACAGGAGTCAGCTGCTGCCGGCTCCTGTTTTTTATTATAAAAATATTCTAAAACTGTTGTAAGAATCTTTCATCATTGTTGAAGAATAAACGAATATCGTCTATCGCATATTTCAACATTGATAAACGTTCAATCCCCATACCAAATGCGAATCCGGTATAAACTTCAGGGTCGATTCCGACACCTTTAAGAACGTTGACATCAACCATACCGCAGCCCAATACTTCCAGCCAGCCGGTGCCGCTGCAGGTTCTGCAGCCTTTGCCCTGACACATTATGCATTGAACATCTACTTCGGCAGACGGTTCAGTGAACGGGAAGAAGCTGCTTCTGAATCTTGTAGGACGCGCAGCTCCAAAATAAATTCTGATAAATTCATTCAATACACCCTTCAAATCTCCAAAAGTTATACCTTTATCAACGTATAAACCTTCGATTTGATGGAAGAAATTATTCTTACGTGCATTAACGGTTTCGTTTCTGTACACTCTGCCCGGTGCAATAACTTTAATCGGCGGAGTCATGTTTTCCATTGTACGAATCTGTGCATTAGAGGTTTGGCTTCTCAATACTGTATTTGGAGCCAGTTTTGTAAAGAATGTATCCTGTACATCACGCGCAGGGTGGTCTTTTGGAACATTTAACATATCAAAGTTATAATATTCCGTTTCAACCTCCGGGGCATATTCCGTTGGTACAAGAGAAAAACCAAGACTTTGGAATATAGATACAATCTCGTTTGTTGTAGATGTTATAGGATGAACCTTTCCTCTTGCAATATACTTGCTTGGTAAAGTGATATCTATTTTTTCCTGTTTTAGTTTTTCGTCAAGTTCTTTTCTGTAAAAGATTTCAGATTTTTCTTTAAGAGCTGTTTCCAATTTTTCGGTAATTTCATTAGCTAAAGCTCCTACAACCTTCTTATCTTCAACGGACAGATCCTTAAGACCTTTTTTTATTGCGTTAAATTCGCCTTTACGGCTTAAGTATTTAAGCTTAACTTCCTCCAAATCCGCACTTGATTGTGCGTTTTCGATATCTTTGCTTGCCAATTCGTATATTGTATTTAATTTATCCTTCATAACTTCCTCTATTTATATTTATACAAATTCGTTATATTTTCTCTCATGTTCAACGGTAGTATTTGTACCGTGTCCTACGTATAATATTGTATCACCGTCAAGAGTAAATATTTTATCTTTTATTGTTTGGACCAGCTGTTCATAATTTCCGCCCGGTAAATCGGTTCGTCCTATGCTTTCTAAGAAAACAGTATCTCCGGAAAACATCATGCCGTCTACCAGATACCCGACACCGCCTTGTGTGTGTCCCGGAAGATGAATAACGTCAATCTTGGTTTTGCCGAGATAGATTTCTTCTCCTTCATCAATATATTTATCAATTTCAGGGTGTTCAAAAGGCTGCATTCCGACAGAAATCATAAACGCATCTGATTCATCAACCAAGTCTTTATCATCCTTGTGCATATAAACCTTGGCGCCAAATTCTCTTTTTACTTTCGGGACCCCTATTATATGGTCGAAGTGTCCGTGTGTTAAAAGAATATATTTTAATTTTGCATCGTATTCTTTTAATACCGCACCCAATTCACTTATATAGTCAGTGCAGTCAATAAGAGCCGCTTCTTTTGATTCTTCATCAATCAAAAGATAATTATTATTTGCGATAAAACCTTCTACAAACTGTTTGACTATCATTTTCTTATAACCTCAAAAATTTCTTTGCATTTAGAGAACACTTTTTCCGCATTATCGAGTGAAAGCATATTCGCACCGTCACATAGAGCACAATCAGGATTTGGATGGACTTCAAAGAATAATACATCTGCGCCTGCTGCCATTGCACAATTTGCAAGCAGCGGAACAAATCTCCTGTCTCCTCCGGTGCTGTCGCCTTGAGAACCGGGCATTTGCACACTGTGAGTGGCATCAAATACGACCGGGAAACCAAATTCCTTCATAATCATAATAGAGCGAAAATCTGAAACCAGGTTGTTGTATCCGAAGGTTGTTCCTCTATCCGTCAGCATTACACGATTGTTTCCGGAATCGACTACTTTTTGTGCGATAGATTTCATCTGCTCAGGAGCCAAAAACTGTCCTTTTTTTATGTTAACAATATTCCCTGTTTTCGCAGCGGCAACAAGTAAATCTGTCTGACGGCATAAAAACGCGGGAATTTGTAAAATATCCGCAACATGAGATACGGGCTCCGCCTGTTCAGGGGTGTGAATATCGGTTACAATTGGTACATTGTATTTTTCTTTTACCGCTTGCAGCATTTCAAGTCCTTTTTCCATTCCGGGACCTCTATAGGACTTTATGGAGGAGCGGTTTGCTTTATCAAACGAGGACTTGAATACATAATTAATATCAAGTTTTTCGCAAATATCTTTTAATCGTTCAGCTGTTTCATCAAGGATTTCTTGTGATTCAATGGCACAAGGTCCTGCCAAGATAGTTAGTTTTTTATTATCCCCGATTGAAAAATTGTTTAATTCAATAACCATATAAAAATTATAGGAAAAAAATATTTGTTTTACAACATATTATTGAGGAGTGAATAGAATCCTGTCATTTTCCGCCGCTTCAACAATGTAAAGCCTCTCTTTTGTTAACTTCTATACAAAACTTAAACTACCCCTTGAAATTGTTTTATCTTTTGTATACGATTGAACTAAGCGGTGTGGACTCGCTAATTTTGGACTAGACAATATAAATATAAGGAATAGCAACAATGAATCCTATTATTAAAGAATTAGAAGAACAATATAAAAAAAGTGATATTCCTGCTATAAATCCTGGTGATACAGTAAAAGTATTCGTAAGAATTGTAGAAGGAAACAAAGAAAGAATTCAGGCTTTCGAAGGTACAGTAATTAAAGAACACGGTTCAGGAATCAACAAAACTATTACAGTTAGAAAAGTATTCCAAGGTATTGGTGTAGAAAGAGTATTCTTACTCAACTCTCCTAGAATCGATAAAATCACTGTTCTTAGACGCGGTGATGTAAGACGTTCTAAATTATACTACTTAAGAGAACGTTCAGGTAAAGCTACACGTATCAGAGAAAAAATTGAAAAAAGATAAGTTACATATTCATTGGTATCCGGGTCATATTGCGAAAGCTGAAAGAGCCCTCAAAGAGAAATTAAATCTCGTTGATGTTGTGATAGAAGTTTTAGATGCCCGATTGCCAATCAGTAGCAGTTATAATGACATAAAGAAGCTTTTGGGTGATAAACCAAGGCTTCTTTTGTTAAATAAATCGGATCTTGTCGACAGAGAAGAATTAAAGTCCTGGGTAAAACGTATAGAAGAAGAAACCGGCTGTCCGGTAGTTGCAATAGATACAAAGTCATTTAAGTTTGTAAACCAGGTAGAAAAAATTGTCCAAAAACTAAGCGAACCAAGGATTCAGGCTATCATGGCAAAGGGGCTTTTGAGGAGGCCTGCACGTGTGGTTGTTGTCGGGCTCCCAAATGTCGGCAAATCAAGTATTATCAACAAACTTACCCGCTCATCAAAAACAAAAGTCGGTGCAAAAGCAGGAGTAACCCGTCAGCAGCAATGGGTCAGAATCAATCCGAATATCGATTTGCTGGATACTCCGGGGATTATTCCTATGAAGCAGGACGATCAAACGAGAGCAAAAAAACTGGCATTTGTTAATTCTGTATCAGAAAATGCGTATTCTTCAGAGATTATAGCCAAAGAGCTTTTAGAAATTGTATCAGGTATTGAAAAATATGCTCAATCTTTCAAAGAGTATTATAAAGTAGACAGGCTGACTTTAGAAGATATTGCTATCAAAAGAAACTGGTTGAGAAACTCTGCGGAACCTGATACAGAAAGATGCTCGCAATATATCCTGAAGGATTTCCGCGATGGTAAAATCGGAAAATTTATTCTGGATGTATTGGAGTAATAGTTATTAATTTGTAGATTCTTGTTGTAATGTTGTTAGAAATTGATTATTGTCATTAAAAGTGGTTTTTGGGGCTCTTATTGTGTATTGAGGTTTATTCTTGAATACATAATTTGCAGCAGTTATAACATCTTGTTTATTTATTGAATCAATTATATCAATGTATTTATCAGTATATTCTGCACCATATGGAGTTAAAATATTATTAAGTAATGTTGAATTAATATCTTTTTGCAAATATGATGATTCAAGTTTATTTAGTTTTAGTTGTTTTTGAGCATTTTTAATTTCATCATCAGATATTTTTCCGTTTTTTATATCGCTAATTTGTTCATTAATTCCATTAATAGATTTTTCGATATTAGATTTGTCATTATTTGTATCAGTTTTTATACCTAATTGCATTATTCCGGTATTGCCATAATTGAAATTATAAACTTCTGTTTGGTATCCCAGTTTATTTTTTTCTCTTAAATTCTTAAATATTTTTTTATCAGCAATTAATGTCAATAATTCAAATGTAGCGGCATCTTTAATATTTCCGCTAATTTTATACTTGTATGTTTGGCAAATATCGGCTTGAGAATTATTGTTTGAAAGTGGAATAATATTATTATTTAAAATAGTATCGTTGTAAGTTTCCGTTAGTTGTTTAGTATCAGGCTGAAACGTATTCAATTTTGAAAAAGAATTGTACACAGTATCTTTAACTTTATCTTTTGGTCCCGTAACAGCAATAGATATTGATGAATTATTTAT
Organism: Candidatus Gastranaerophilales bacterium; assembly: GCA_944324825.1. Lineage (GTDB taxonomy): Bacteria > Cyanobacteriota > Vampirovibrionia > Gastranaerophilales > Gastranaerophilaceae > UMGS1585. Next base: position 17,016 of record CALUXU010000002.1, on the reverse strand, counting down.
AATATCATCCCAGTATTTTTTTATATCATTTGTTGTTAAACTATCTATGTTTTTTATTATTGTTTCATTGTTTTGAGAGGTGATAACTTGATTTAAAGCTAAAGATGGTGAAGTTTCTTCTTCATTTGCCAAATTTGTTTTAGTATCTTTTTTACGGTTAATCAGTAAATTTTCATCTATATCTGACGATAAGTTTAAGATAGATTTTATAAAATCACATTGTTGTTGTGTCATATCCGATATAGATGACGTGGATATACTTATTCCGTTTAGTGCATTTATTGAAACTTCTTGTTTTTCATTTCTTAATCCATAGCTATCACAATTAAGATGAGAAAGTATTTCATTCATAACTTCTCTGCTTCCGGTTTTAGAATTAATTTTAGTTTTGGGTTTTATATAAATATTAATATTCGTATTTATTGCATCAGGTTTATCAATAAATGCAATTTCTACATTATTATTTAATTTTTGAGTTTCTGTATTGTCAGAATTAATTATTTTTTTATTCGAACCAAAAGAAATATTTGAATGAATATCATTGTAATCTTTTATTATTTTATCTTTTGTACTGCCAATCGGGTGTGTAACAATTATTGCTGCTTTGTCTGTATTAATATATTTATTAACAGAATTTTTAACATCATCAGTAGTAATAGAATCAACTATTTTATTGTATTTTTGAATATTATTAATTGAGTCAATAGAATTTTCTCCTAATATTTCATTAAATATTCCCGGATTTTCAATATATTCAGAAAAATCAGATTTTACATTGTTTTTAGCCTTTAATAATTCTTCTTCTGTTGGTAAAGGGAAATTATTTAATTTATTTAAACATTCTTGTAAGTCTTTTTCCGGATTATTATCTGTTAAAAATCCTATTGATATCATGTTTTTGCTTGGCGTAATAAGTTTTGTGTCACTATAAATTCTTGCATTATTATCTAAAAATTTGTTTTGATTATTGCTTATATAATCAGATAATATTTGAAACGTCATTTTTGATTTTGTATCATCATTGTCAAAACCGTCAAAACTTATTAATCCCATATTGATATTATTGTTATATTTACTAATAAAATCGTTCCGTGTTGTTTTATTTATTGGTATAGGATTTTTTATCTGTTTAGCTATTGTGGGTCTTATAGGAGAATTGAAATATTTTGCGGTAAGTCGGATTGCCTCTTCCGGCTCTACATCACCGGTTATTATGGTAGTCATATTGTCAGGGGTGTATTGATTTTTATGAAAATTTACTACATCATCTAAACTTATATTATCAATATCCGTTTTTGTTCCTGATATCAAATCATTTGACGTTCCCGGAATATTATATAACGTTTTAACACTATTATGAATTTGTTTTGTGGTATCAATATCGTTATACATATTAATTTCTGATTTAATAATTTGTTTTTCCTTTTCCAGATTTTCTTTTGTAAAATCTGGATTTTGAATCATATTTGCTTCGAGTTTGATACCTTCTTCTAAATCCCCTTTATCAAACAGAGGCAGTTTAATAGAATAATAAGTTTGATTAAATTTTGTATATCCGTTATATTCTCCCCCTAGTGGATTAATTACTTGTTCAATTTTATTATTACCTTTATCATCATTAAATAGTAAATGTTCGGTGAGATGATTTATTCCTCTATTTGATTCATTTTCATTTATACTTCCGGTATTAATATAAGTATTTATGTATGCAATAGGCGTTTTCATTGGAGCAATTAATACTTTTTGACCGCTTGATAATTTATATGCATGAATTTCTTGTCCGTTTTCCAGTTTAAATGCATTTAATTTGGTATATGTTTGCGGGATATTAATATTAAAATCTTTTGTATATATGGCTGGTAGTGCATTGTTTACAGAATTATTCGGTTTTTCTGATAAACTTACTTTATGTATATATTGATTATTATTGTTTATACTCTTTAAATTATTAATTCCGACTACCATAATATAATTAAACTACATAAAAAATAAACTTGTTATTAATATAAAATCCTTTTACAAAAATTAATAATATATTAATTAAAACTTGTATTTGAAAATATTTTGATTTATTACTTATTTATACACTAGACAAAAGGGATATATATGCAAATAAAAAATATTATGCTAATTAATAACCAGCATATTAAAACAATATTACCTAAGAAGAATTGTATTAATTCAACATACAAAATTCCTATTATAGAAAATCCTAAATTAATATTTAATATTAGAAAAAAAATAGGACATTTTTTTTCTAATAAAAATAATGGATTATCTGTATCATCTGATATATTTGTTGTCAAAAATAATATAATAAAAGATAATACTAAAACTGTAACTAGTAAAATTGCAGATGGTTCTACTAGTTATAATACGAAAAAAATTTTATCTCAGAATCCAAATTCCTTATCAAACATTCAAAAGGCTGATATAAAAAAAGATTTAGATTATCAGTTGCAACATCATCAAATTTCTCAAAGAGAATATGACCAGATGAAGCGTAAAGTTAATTTTACCGGTAATAATGAAAATAGCATAAGTGAAGATGGAATTTATATACAGGAGAAAGAGAATCTAAATTTTGATCAGATAAAAGGGGTTTCTTCATCTTTACCTGAAAATAGTTCGACTGTAAGTTTTGATGATATCTCTCTAATTAACTTTGATGCCACTTGTCAGGATAATTTGGGAGAGATAACTCATTCATCATTGGATATTAGTGATAGTATATCTGATACTATGACTTCAATTAATAATAATATATCAGAAAATGTACAGAATAATTCTACAAATTCAGTATCTGATATTGTTGATACTATTACAAATAATGCTGATGCCCCAACAAAAATTATAAAAAAAATTATAGAAATATTTACGGATAATATAAATAATTAAAAGGATTTAATTATGAATATAAATCAATCAATGATAAAAGTTAATAATTTTAATACACCTATATTAGATGGTAATAAAAATAGAAAATCGTGGAATTCCTCCAATAATATAACAATAAATAAAGATAGTGTTACATTTCAAGGACAAAGAAAAAATTTAAATTTTATTTGGGAATTGTCACAATCTGACCAAGATATTCTTAATTATAAAATTAAAAATGTTTCTGTTGATGAAATTAAGGCTATCATTAATAAAGATTCATCTTTAAAATTATTACATGATGATTTGCAGCAAACAAATTTAAATGTTAGTCGTATGTATAAAACATATAATGCTCTTGATATTAAATATGGTAATAGTTGTGATAAAATGAAATCTGATTTATATAAAACAGGATTGACCCCAAGAGGGGCAAAGGTTCCTATTTTGGGGTTATTTTATACAGTTGGGGAAGTTTTAACAGATTTAACAATTGCTAAATTAACTACAAGAAATCATATTCTTCCTGAAGAATATGCCAATATTTGTTTTAAAATGGAAGATATCCATGATAACCATGTTAGAAAATATTTTAATAATGGTATTAGTCTAATACATAATCAATTTAAAGAAAAAACAAATAATATAGGAACTTTAATTCCTAAATTACAACCAATAATGAAGAAACAACAACTAGCAGAACAAAAGGCTTTTGAAGCTATAGAAAATCAAAAAAATAAATTAACTGATAAAGTTTATAAAAATTCATCAGATGTATTTGATAAATATGCTTCTAATTTATATATACGTTTAATCACCAAAGCATTTACTTTAGGATTATTATAAAGATGGATTCTACATATTTTCAAAATAATTTATATTTTAGATCTGGTTTAACATCTAACGTATTTAGTCAATTTTCTAAAACCAATTATAGTAATGTGACATCTTATTTTCAAAATCAAAATATAAATGTAGATTTTAAACATAATAAAGCAATTGCATTTTGTTGTATGAAAGCATATGATATATTGCAATCAATACAAAACTTTGGAGGGCATTTTATTAAACCTAATCAAATTATTGTTGAAGATTTTAATAATTTAAAAGGAAACTTAAATGATTCGTGGGGGGTATGTAATCTTTTACCGACAAAATTATATAAAAATTCCGATAAAATCATACCAGAAAGGACAATTTTATTTAATTCAAATTTGATGGAATTTAATGATAAAAGATTATTAGAATATATGAATGATGTAGCAGAGTTTCAAAAAAAAGAAAATATAGAAAGTTCTAGTCATTTTTTAATAAAATTTGTCCATGAATTTGCTCATTCTTTACATGAAGGATATTTACAACAAAAATTTTCAGCAAACAAATTGAATAAAATTATTCATAATTTTTTAGATAAGAATAATATTTTAGTATTTCAAAAAAAATATTCGGACTTAATTACAAATAATATATGTAGGTATGCTTCTGAAAATCCATTTGAATCTATTGCTTGTGATTTATCAAAAAGAATATTAGATAAGAATAATCAGTCATTTAAACCATATAAAAAATATTTTTTCTTAAAATCAGTTTTGTGTAAAGACGAGCAAAAGAACGATAATCAATTTAATAAATTAATAAATGAAATTTGGAATGGTAAAATATTTTGATTTGTAACAAAATAATATGTATACTATCAAATTGAGAAAATTATATGTATTATATAATTGTGTGAGGTCGTTGTGTATATTTCAACAAATCATAATTCAAATGTAAAATTTAATGGCGGAATCCAAAGAACAGGCAAAGAAATTGCTGCAAATATCTCATCTGTGCCTAAATTTTCTGTGGCTAATTCGCTTGGGGAAGTATTTAGATTTTCTAGACGAAGTGCGATTGATTATCTTTGTGTTCCTCTATATCCACTGGTTTTTGGATTCAAAGGTCAAAAAGATAAAAAAGAACTACATCCTAAAACTGCTATTGGTATGGGGACTATAATCGGCGGACTATCTGTGTTTTCTAATATTACAGATGCCGCCGGAATGAATCCGCATCTTTCTGAATCAAAAATTTCACTTAAAAGAGAATTCATAAAAGATTTTAAAACGAATGATTCAATTAATCTTAAAAATACAACTATTTCTAAATTAATAACCGGAAAACAAAAAGCCTTGTTAAAAGATGCTGCAGTAAGATTCCCTGCAACTGCTCTTGTCTTTACAGGATTGTGTTTAGGTGCAGAGGCACTTTATAATAAATTTTGGGTAACAAGGCAGAAACAATCTTAACTGTTTTGTAATATAAAACACCCAATCAAGGGTGGTAGAATATAAATTCTACCAGACCACTTTTTCAATCATTTCGATTTCGTTGCCGTCAGGATCTTGTATGAATGCGATTTTTGTACCTTTGCCGTTTAAATCAAAAGGCTCATAAAGGTATTTGTATCCGAGTTTGTTAAGTTTTTCGGTAAATTCATCAAGTGATTTAACAGAAAATGCAAAATGTCCGAAACAATTCCCGTTTTCATATCCGTTTTCCGGCGTTTCATCGTTATACGTAAGTTCTATTTGCGCGGTGTTTTCTTCATCTGTCAGAAAATATAGTTCGCAATCTTCAAGTCTTTTTTTCTTATCAAGTTTCATATTAAGAACTTCTGTATAAAATTTTAAAGATGCTTCAATATCTTTTACTCTAATCATTGTATGTAAAAATTTCATTATTTATTCTCCTTTTCAAGTAATACTGCAGCATTTGATTCAATTGCGAGCTTTTCTCCCACAGCATCAAGTTTTTCTTTGGTTTTTGCTTTGATAGAGATATTTTCAATCTCCAGTTCAAGGGTTTTGGCAAGGACTTCCTTCATCTTCGGGATATAAGGCATCATTTTCGGTGCCTGAGCAATAATATTACTGTCGATATTATTTATTTTATATCCCTTGGTTTTAATCAGTTCATAAACTTTTTTGAGTAAAATAATACTGTCGGCATCTTTATATTTAGGGTCCGTATCCGGGAATAATGTTCCTATGTCACTAAGCCCTGCGGCTCCTAACAGAGCATCAATAATTGCATGAACCAGAACATCTGCATCGGAATGCCCCAAAAGCCCTTTTTCATGGGTTATTTTTACTCCGCCGATTATTAAATCACGCCCTTCTGTCAGTTTATGAATATCGTATCCGAGTCCTATTTTGAACATAAAACAAATTTCTCCATAGCTTTTACAAATCCGTCGTTATCAACGGTATCTGTTATATAGTCCGCATATTTTTTTAATTCATCTGTTGCATTACCCATTGCAACACTTATTCCGCCTGCTTTTAAAAGTTCAATATCGTTATCTTGATCGCCGATTGTTAAGACTTCATCATCTTTTAAATTCCAGTATTCTTTTAAAACATTTATTGCACATGCTTTTGTTGCCTCGGGGGTTGAAAATTCGCAAAAATACGGTGTCGATTTTACTATATACAAATGCGGCATTGATTTTCTGCATTCGTTTATCCAATTTGTCACTCTGTCTGCATTTGTATAATCAATTGCCAGCAGTTTGTTTACATTGGATAATTCAATATTATCAAAAGATGTTACTTTATAGCTCAAATTTTGTCTTGATGCGTACTGTTGTATTGTCGGGTTATCCTCTTCAACGTATAAAACATCATTTGAGTATAGATTAAGATGTATACGGTTTTCTCTTGCCCATTCGATAATATTTTTTACATCTTCCGGCGGGATGCAGGCGTCATATAGAACCTCATCTGAGGATGCACTTTTTTTTATCATACCGCCCTGATATGCAACAACCGGAGTTGTAAGGTTTAACCTTTGTGCAATCTGTTTTGCGGCAGCGAACATTCTGCCTGTTACAATTACGACTTTGATACCCTTTTCCTGCATTGTTTTAATACAGTTTCTGACTCCGGGAGTGAACTCTCCGGAGTCCCCGAGTATAGTTCCGTCTATATCTGTTGCCACAAGTTTAATCATAATTAAGATACTTTCTTGCTCTCAATATTGCGCATAGTGTTTTTGCATCGGTTATTTGATTATTATTAATCATGTCAAAGACTTCTGCTTGAGTATATTCTTCGCACTCTATAATTTCGTCTTCGTCAGGATTAACCTGTTTATATTTTAAATCTTGAGCGAGATAAAGATAAAGTTTTTCATCGCAAAAACCGACAGAGGTATAAATATACCCCAATTTTGTCCATTCTCCTGCAATGTAACCGGTTTCTTCTTCCAATTCCCGTTTTGCTGCATAATCCGGATCTTCGCCTTTTTCCAGTTTACCTGCCGGAAGCTCCAGTGAAACAGATTTTATCGGGTATCTGTACTGGCGGACAAACAAAAAGTTTCCGTTATCTTTTACCGCAAGAATTGTTACTCCGCCGGAGTGCTCTACAACCTCTCTAACGGATTTGTGACCGTTTGAAACTTCTATGTCATCTCGTCTTACATCTATAACTTTTCCGTTGTATACGTATTCTGATGTTAATGTTTTCTCTTCAAAATTCATATCATTATATTATCATAAATTCTGTGATATGATAAAGGTATGACTACCCAGACGGAAGAATCTATTTATTTAAAAATACAAGAGTGGCTTGAAGCTTATAGAGCAACAACCAAGCGTGTTCAGAAGAAGCGCCTTGAGAATTTGATAGTTGTTGCAATGATGCCGATTATAAAAAAAATCGCACATTCGATTGCAAGACGTGCAGAGGACCCTGTTGAGGATTTAATTCAGGCAGGTTCTATCGGGCTTGTAAAAGCAATCGAGAAATACAACCCTGATAAAAATAAACAATTTAGAATATATGCCGGTTATCTCATTGTAGGTGAAATGCAGCACTATATGCGTGATAAAGTTTCTATGATAAAAGTGCCGAGGGAAGTTTTGGAGCTGGCACTCCGGATTAAAAATTTCTCTAAAACTCTATCAGAAAAAGAATTGGAAAAATTAACGGATGAAAAAGTTGCACAGGCACTGGATGTTCCGATTCAAAAAGTTAAAACTGCAATTGATGTAGACCGACGTAAAAAGATTGTATCACTTGATGAAATTGTCAACGATTCCGAAAACAATGCTTCAATCGGAGATTTGACTCCTGCTTGCGATTACAACGAATTTGTTGAACGTTATGATATGAAAATAGAGCTGGACGACGTTATTGAACGTCTGCCCAATGATTTAAAACAAATAATAAAACTTTTTTATTACGAGGATATGAAGCAAAAAATTATCGCAGAGAAAATGAATATGAATGAAATGATGGTATCAAGAAAACTGAAAAAAGCATATTCTCTGATGTACAATTATATTAAAGATTCGATGGATTAATATGTTAACGGATTGTTTTTTATATCAAATTATTTGTATCTTTATTTTAGGGCTTATAATGGGAAGTTTTTATAATGTCATTATATTCAGAACCCTATCCGGTGAAAGCATAATTAATCCCCCGTCAAAATGTCCAAAATGTGATACACGTCTTTTATGGTGGCAAAAAATCCCTGTTTTTTCATATTTGTATCTTAAAGGAAAATGTTATTTTTGCAAAAACGATATCGATATAATGTATCCGGCGGTCGAGTTTTTATCCGGCATGTTGTTTGTTTTTGATTTTATAAAGTTCGGATTTTCATTAAAATTCTTGTTCTCAATAGTTGTGCTTTCATCTTTTTTAATCCTTGCCGGCATGGATATTCAATCAAATAAAATATCTGTAAAATATACGATATTGGCTCTTATTGCTGCTGTTTTATTCAATTACAATAGTCTGGCCGATTCAGTTTTGGGTGCAGTTATCGGGTTCGGGATTTTTTATGTTTTAAAAAAAATATCTCTGAATATATTTGAAAAAGAAGTCTTTGGTGACGGTGATATATATTTATTGTCGGCACTCGGTGCATTTGTCGGGATATCACATTTAGTGATTACTCTTGTTATTGCGTTAATATTCCAGTTTATATTCTGTCTTCCTGCTTTTGTTAAGAATATACTTGTGTCAAAACAGTATAAAATATTTTATTACTCGGCATGGTTTATTATTTCGTATATTTTGTTCTTCATGGCCCGTATTTATGTATTTAATACTAATATATTTGCTAAAATCTTCATATTTCTTAATATAATTGTGTCAATGTTTCTTGTTTGTAAATATTTATTCTCTAAAATTAAGAAATCTGAAATCGCCTTGGTAGAGCCGTTTTCCCCTGCGATTTTTTTAAGTTTATTTTTATTTTTGTTTTTATTCTAATCTAAATGATGTAAAACTCTTGTAATTTCTCAAAAAAATTACTATAATAAAGATGCTATTTATATTTCGGCTAGTGTAAAATCTTAACAGGAAGGTTATCCTACCTGTTTTTTTTAGCCAATATGAGGGAGTTTAGATGCATCATAATACCCAAAATCTATCAAGATTGTTGAAAACCGCGAGAGGTCAAATTGATGGAATCCTTAAAATGATAGAAGAGGATCGCGACTGTGTTGAGATAAGTTCTCAAATCTCTGCGGCTCAATCTATATTGAAAAAGGTTAATATAGAAATCCTATCAAGCCACCTTTCTCATTGTGTCAAAGAGTCATTTGAGCATGACAATGAGCAGGAGAAGCAATCTAAGATAGATGAGTTTGTAACTTTGTTAAATAAAGTTATGAAGTAATTTTTTCAAGAATTATATAGTCGCATTCGGTTATTTCTTTTATTATTTTTTCTATATCAGCCGGCTGAATTTCCAAATATTTCCCTGCGACAGATACGTGTTCTTCTGATGTATTCCAGACATGCAGTTCTTTAAAGATTGCGTATTCTTTCAGTTGTTCTATAATCTTATCTTTAACGGTTTTATTTTCTGTATCGATAAGTATGCCGGAGGTGGATTTAATCAGATTATATGCCCAGAGACATATAACAGAGCCGCCTATTATTCCGACTATAGGATCAAGAATCCCAAGACCCAGATATTTCCCTGCAATCAGTGCCGTTATAGCAAATATTGAAGTCATTGCATCGGCCAGAATATGCATGTATGCGGATTTATAGTTAAAGTCTTCGTGTTCATGCTCCGAGTGGTGATGATGATGGTGAGAATGTCCGCCCATAATCAGTATACAGGCAGAATTTACGATAAGCCCTATGATTGCAACAATAATTGCTTCGTTAAAACTTATGCTTAGCGGATTGAATAGTCTGTCAACGGATTCAAAAATAATTGCGATACCGGTTAGCCCTAGTAGTATAGAGCTTGTAAACCCTGACAGTGTGGAAAATTTTCCGGTTCCGAATGCGAATCTGTCCGAGGTTTCTAATTTTCTGATAAATACATAGGTTAAAAAAGTTATTGTGAGCGCGAATGCATGGGTCCCCATATGCCAGCCGTCAGCAAAAAGAGCCATTGAGTGTGTTATGTATCCGATAACAATTTCTGCTGCCATTGTTATCAGAGTGAGGATTATTACTGTCAATGTTCTTTTTTCTTTGCTGACTTCCGACATACTTTGACCTTTCTTTTTTGTGGTGAAGAGTGAATCGTGAGGGGTAAATGTAATTTTGTCATTGTGAGGCGAAACCGCGGCAATCTATTATATCAAAATCGTTCCTCGTAATGACGACCTCAATCCAATATTACCCCACCATTATTTTAAACGGGTAAGCAGAGTTTCAACCAAATACATTTACCCCCCCCATTTACCTCCTCTCGCAATCACATTTTGAATATTTTTTTACAAAATTTTGGTGTTCGGTTTTCTTGCAGGCAGGGCATGTGCATTTACAATCTTTGCAGGTGCATTTAGGGTTATGACACTTACATTCCGGTCCACAGTTGCAGTTCCCTTTTCTGCAGCAGTGGCAGTCGCATTTCTTTTCACAGCCGCAGGTACATTTGTCACTGTTCACAGCTGCAGCGTTTACGGCGCTAATGGTACCAATCATAAGTGATAACGCCATCAATCCAATCGCTAGTTTCTTCATCTGTTTCTCCTTTTTATTTTTTATACACCCTACAGGGGTCTAGTATTATATTAAACCTTTTTTTTGATTTGTCAAGTGGGGGGGTAAATGGAGGGGGTAAATGTATAGGAGTGAAACTCTGTCTACCCGTTTAAAGTAATGGTGTGGGTAATATTGGATTGAGAACGTCATTACGAGGAGGAGTTAATGTGGTGGTTAAAAATCCAACCGGAGTATTTACCCCTGACGAAGTAATCTTTTGATATAATAGATTCCCACGCTATCGCTCCAATGACAGGATTACATTTCCCCCTTGGTCACTTAATCACCCAGTCACTTAGTCACTTATTTATGCTATATTAATATAAAGAATTACGTTGATAAGGAGTATGTGATGAGAACATTAGTAATCGGCGGCGGCGCCGCAGGGGCAAGTGCAGCAGCAAGACTAAGACGTCTTGATGATAATATGGAAATAATTATTCTTGAAGCAACTGACGAAATATCTATTGCAAATTGCGGATTGCCGTATTATTGCTCTAATGTTATCAATTCCAGACAAAAAATGATTGTGTCGTCAACAAAAAGATTCAAAGACTTATTAAATATAGAAGTCAGACTTAATTCAAAGGTTACTAAAATCAACCGAAAAGAAAAAACTGTTGTTATAAATAATTCCGAAACAATTAACTATGATAAACTTATTCTGACTCCGGGGGCAAATCCTGTTATACCTAATGTTAAAGGAATTAATCATCCGAATATTTTCACTGTCAGAACTTTAAGGAACGCGGATGATATAAAATCTGTTCTGGCCCGTGATGCTAAAAATGCTGTTGTCGTAGGCGGCGGATTTATAGGTGTTGAGATGGCAGAAAATTTTGTCCATTTAGGGCTTAATACAACTCTTGTTGAACTCTCAAGCCAGATATTGGCTCCTGTTGATAAGGAAATTGCCGCTCATGCGCAAAATGAAATGCGAAGAAAAGGTGTTAACCTGCTTTTATCGGACGGGTTAAAGGAGGTTGACGGAGAGGAGATTGTTCTAAATTCCGGAAAACGTATCCCGTTTGATATCGCGATTCTCGCAATAGGTGTCAGACCTGAAATAACTCTTGCTAAAGAATGCGGATTAAAAATCGGTGCTCTGGGCGGAGTCAAGGTTGATAAAAATATGCGGACTTCTGATAAACACATATTTGCAGCAGGTGACAGTGTTGAGGTTGAGGATTTTGTATCCGGCAAAGATACTCTTATTCCGCTTGCAGGGCCGGCAAACCGCCAAGGACGTATAATTGCGGATAATATCAAAGGAATAAAATCAACTTATAAAAAGACACAGGGCTCTGCTGTTGTGAAGGTATTTGACCTGACTGTTGCAAATGTCGGGAATAATGAGAAGCAGCTTTTAAAATCGGGGCAAAAATATCTCAAAACCTTTATTATAAAACCTTCTCATGCCGGTTATTATCCTGATGCGACTCCGACATTGTATAAACTTTTATTCACTCAAAAAGGTGAAATCCTTGGGGCGCAAGCCTGCGGTTATGAAGGTGTTGAAAAAAGGATTGATGTAATCGCGACCATAATGCGAAATAACGGAACAATATACGATATGCTTGATAGCGAGCTTTGTTATGCTCCGCCTTATTCATCCGCAAAAGACCCTGTCAATATGATGGGAATGCATGCGGAAAATATTATCAACGGGTTTGTGAAGCCTGCTTTTTATAATGATTTGAAAGATTCCGTTTTAGTTGATATAAGAGAGCAAGGGAGTTTTGACTCGACAATAGAAGCCTCTGTCAATATTCCGACCTCTCAAATTCGCGGCAGATTGAATGAGATTCCAAAAGATAAAAAAGTTATTTTATTCTGTAATACCGGATTCCAAAGCTATGTTGCTTCAAGAATTCTTCTTCAAAAAGGGTATACTAACGTTTACAGTTTATCCGGCGGTATAGAGCTTTATCATATTTTAAAAGAGAATGAAAAAGCGGAAAAAGAATTAACTCTTGTGTAATAGTTGTTTTATAACAGTTTTAATTCTGTGGAATGTGGATTTGTATCTTGCGCATTCGTGGTCGAGCAGCTTGATTTGACCGTCTTTTGAACGCCCGACCTGCCAGGTTTGTATATCACATAGGTCCCATACTGCAAAACCTTTGTTTTCTATTTTTTTTACAACCTTAGCTACCGGATTGTCATCTTCAAGAAAATCTACGTTATCAAGTTTTTCTTCTAATATATAGTAGCTTTTTTTATGCTTTCCTTTTTGATAAATCTCTGCATCAAATTCTTGAACTGGTCTGTTTTTTCTAAACGGATTTTTATGCGAAATTTTTAACACGTCACCCATAGGGGTTTCAAATGCAATAGAGGAACCTCCGGCACCTATTACTCTTTTTATTTTTCTTTTTCCTAGTTTGGTATCTTTTAAATCGTCAAGAAATTGTTTAACTTCCGCTTTTTCCGACATTAAGCAGCCGTCTATCTCTTCTCGTTCAAAAATATCATATAATGCACGTTTCAACATTACGGGCTTTTTATATTCCACTTGTTGAAATCCTTTTCTCCCTGTTTTTATAATTGGTATATTAGGTTTTATTTTCATATTTAAATAAAACCGGTAAAGAGATTTTTTGCCCTACAAACGTTTCATCTTTTTTAAGTTATTCTTGGTTTCTTTATCAACCTGTCTGGATTCGATTATTTTTTGAATGGATTTGTTAAAAGTTCTGTTATCAATAGCGGTTGTTTTCAAAAAATCCATTGTTTCATCAGGATATTTTATGAAACATATTGATATCAGCCAGGCTGCACCCATCATTGAATAATAATTACCGTACGAATAATTGTCAATTATTTGAAAAACCTCTTTTAAGTATTTTTTGTCTATAAAGTAATTTAAAAACATTACAAGTACAAACCTGATTTCATATTCTTTGTTTGATTTTTTGAACTGCTGCAAGAAATTCCATACAATATCTTTGTTACTTTGAACAAATTTTAAACTGCAGCAAAAACAGTCGCAAATAGACCAGTTGTTGATTGAGGGTATGAATTTTTCAACATAATTAAGGATTTTCTCGGGGGTATCTTTTATTAACCCTATAACCATACATTGAAGTAACGTTTCTTCCAGGTATTCGCAATTTGAGTTAAGAAAATTTTTCCAATCCGATTTATAAATTTCTTTCGCAAGCTTTCTTAGCTTCGGAAGCCTTACTCCCAGAACATTATTTACTCCCGGCAAAAGCGAAGCTGAAAAATTTTTGTATTTTTCATCAGCTTCTTTTTTTAATAATTTTTTTATATCCGTATTATTCATATTCTGTTTTTATTTTAACAGAAATATGAGTATTTATTGTCCGCAGGCTTTGCATTCGGGTTCATTGATTGTTCTACCGAAGATTAGTCTTAAGCCCCCGAATCTTTTGCGTAATGTTTGACGAACTCCGCAGGAGATTGCATTAGTATTTGCAACAATATCTTGCGTATTTTTCAGTGTGGAATTTATCTGAGGCAGAGTTCCATTAACACCTGCAGTTGTATAATTAAGATTACTTGTCATTTGTTCTATATTTGAAAATGTTCCCGAAATTTGTTCAGGATTAATTGAATCGCTGATTTTGGATGTCGCGTTATAAAGATTACCCGTTGTTCCTTTTATATTGCCCTGGTTTTCTTTCACTGTATCTTGGAGGATAATAAATAATTGTGCTAGTGCTTCAAGAGAATAGTTCAGATTTGATGATGCATTAGTTAAATTTTCTTTTATTATCTCAATATCATCAGGGTGCTGGTTTTTTAGATATTCTTCCATATCAACGGTTGCTTTACCTTTTAGTATGCAGCCGTCTGAAATCAATTCTTTTGATGGCTCTTTCGGATAAATAAGTTCTATAAAATCAGATTCTTTTTTATTCTTTTTAAGTTTCTTCAAAAGAACTTCAGTATTCACAGGTAGCATAAGGTGCTTCGGATACAAAACTACGGATACATAAGTATGCTTAAAATCATATCCATGTTTTCTATCGGATGCACGTCCTATCATAATACCTTTGTAATAAACAGGAATTCTGTTTTCAAAAGGTCTTAGTTCTTCAAATTCTACTTTTATACGTGTGTATGTGGTTTGTTTATAGATAAACCAACCGAGACCGCATAATATTAGAATTGTTCCTATAATCATATATTTTTTCATAACACAAATAAGATATTTGATTTGAAAAAAGTTTGATATTCTCTCACTGGGTAATTTAAAAGGATAATAAAAAAGAGCTTTTAAAAAGCTCTTTTTATTTTGTTAATAACATTCTGCGTGGCACATATATGCGGTTATTGCGGAAACGATTGCACTTACTCCGACAACTCCGTATACTATTCTGCTCCAGGTTGTCATTTCTCCGAATATCGCTGCAACGAGGTCAAACTGGAAGAAGCTTATAAGTCCCCAGTTAAGAGCTCCTATGAGTACCATTACATATGAAAAATATTTTAAAAAATTGAACATCAATACCTCCTTTTTATTTATTTTAAATTTGGATTATCAAATAACATTAGCCGTTTGTATATCAAAAAACGTATCCGAAAGTTGAATATTTGGGCAAAAAATATTTTTACGGTTTTTCTTTAAAATAATGGAAATACGCGTATCACAAAACCAACAACAATCATTTCGGGCAAGAAATATTGATATCCGAAAAGCTGATGAAATATCAAGAAGGGTTCATCAGGGGTTTCCTGTATATTCAAATACTGCAATGAGCAGGTTTAAAAATAAAAACAAAACATCTGCTGTTCAGAGGTTTTACAGTGCAATATGTGATTTAGTTGCAGAGCTGCGCTCTTATTATGCCGTATCAACCGAACGAGCAAATTTTTTCCGAATGATTGGCGGTATGAAAACTACTAAAGTCGGAAATTGCTATGAACAGGCATGTTTGACGGAAATGGCTCTTTTGGTGAACGGGTATAAAAATGTACGCAAATTTGCACTATATTCAATGAATCCTAAAACCGGTAAGAT
The DNA here is from genome assembly GCA_944324825.1 of Candidatus Gastranaerophilales bacterium. Classification (GTDB taxonomy): domain Bacteria; phylum Cyanobacteriota; class Vampirovibrionia; order Gastranaerophilales; family Gastranaerophilaceae; genus UMGS1585. The sequence goes on along the minus strand of CALUXU010000002.1, from coordinate 1,140 downwards.
TAAGGATTTGGATCATACGATTGTTGGTGTAAATGTTAAACTTCCGAAAGGGTATATTTCTAAAAACGGATATGTAGATGTAATCCCTTCAGAGAGCTTAATTGCTCCTAGTAATAAAGGGATAATTGTTGATACCTGGGCAGGGTTTACTGATGATGCTAAAAATGCTCTTACGAAATACAAAGGAAATATTTTTCTTGCTTCAAAGCCGGATCCAAAGCATAAGATATTACTGTTGCCATACGATAAGCCGGAATTTAAACCGGAAGATATTTTGTATATGAAAAAGCATTACCCTGATTTGCTTTTGAGTGAAAATAATAATAAGAAATCCACTGAATTATACGTAAATGATAGCTGGTATGAATCATTTAATTTCAGTAAAGAAATTGTTGATGGTATAAAAAAACAAAACAAGTTAAAATCTTCCGGATATGTTGAACGTGATAATTTGTACCAAAAATTAAAAAGATTTTTCGGTAAAAAATAATACTGTTGTCTCTTAACCGTTTGTTTCTCTGATATTTTTTTGTTTTTTTTATTTATGTTTAATAAGAAAGGAGTGGAATAATGGCAACGGTTGAACCTATCAGAAGCAGAGAGGATATAAAAAAAGTTGAAAAAATTTTATCAAATCAGAGTAAGAGAAATTTATTGTTATTTACAATAGGAACTAATTGCGGATTAAGGATTTCTGATATATTGGCTTTGAATGTTAAGGATGTCAAAGAAAAGAATTATATTCAAATAATAGAAAAGAAGACCGGAAAGTTCAAGAAATTTCCGATAAATGCAAAGCTGAAACCAATGCTTCAAGAGTATACGAAAAATAAATCTTTGGAGGAACCATTGTTTTCTACAATATTTCATAATCGTTTGGATAGAAGTGCTGCGTATCGCATAATAAATTCTGCCTGTGCGAAAGCCGGGTTAGAGGAGAGAATAGGGACACATACCTTAAGAAAAACATTCGGGTATCACCACTATCAACAGTTTAAAGATGTTGTTATCTTGCAAAAAATATTTAATCATTTTAGTCCGCAAATAACATTAAGATACATAGGTATCGAGCAGGACCAAATAGATGAGAGTTACAAAAATTTCATTTTATAAAACAAATACAACATTTTGATTAAAATG
>CALUXU010000001.1 GCA_944324825.1 Candidatus Gastranaerophilales bacterium | reverse complement strand
CTACACCTCACCCTGCCCTGTCTTGGATTTCTTCCACGCTCACAGAATGTCACCTTCGTGGCTCCGCCACTGTCGGTTCCATCTGTTCGCTATCCGGAGGGGTAAATGAAAAGAAAAAATAAATATTCCCTATTTACCCCCGTACAGAAATCCGCTCTCCTCAAGGAGAGGGTAATGCATAGCTGCTTAACTTCTTAACTCTTAGCCGCATTTTCCCCTTTTAATTTGAACTTGTAAACTACACCTCACCTGCCCTGTCTTGGATTTCTTCCACGCTCACAGAATGTCACCTTCGTGGCTCCGCCACTGTCGGTCCCATCTGTTTGCTATCCGGAGGGGTAAATGAAAAGAAAAAATAAATATTCCCTATTTACCCCCGTACAGAAATCCGCTCTCCTCAAGGAGAGGGTAATGCATAGCTGCTTGACTTCTTAACTCTTAGCCGCATTTTCCCCTTTTAATTTGAACTTGTCAACGACAGCTCACTCTTCACTAAAATACATTCCCCCCTACTTCCAATATGTAGGCGGAAATCCAACCCAATACATTTACCCCCCCCCTCTGTTTAATGATTAAAAAAATATTAATTATATCGGTTTTTGAAAAATTTATATTATCATAATAGTAAGAGGTAAATATGCAATACAAAGACTATTATGAAATATTAGGCGTAAAGCGTGATGCATCCGAATCCGAAATAAAATCGGCTTACCGGAAGCTTGCTCGAAAATTTCACCCTGATGTTAATAAAACAAAAGAGGCGGAACAAAAGTTTAAAGATATAAACGAAGCCTATGAAGTTTTGGGAGATAAACAAAAACGTCAAAGATATGATAGTCTTGGTTCAAATTGGCAAGGTGGTGCAGATTACACTCCGCCGCCGGGGTTTGAACAATTTAGTTTTAATTTCAATCAAGGCGGTGGCGCTCAAGGTTTTGACTTTGGCGGTGCCGGCGGATTCTCTGATTTCTTCTCCTCTTTATTCGGAGATTTTATGACCGGTCAGCAAGCTCGTTCTGCCGGAGGTTTTTCAGGTTTTGATTTTGGCGGCGCAGGCGCTCAAAGACAAACCAGACAAAAACCAAAAGCGGAAAATCTTGATTTAACAAAAAATTTGAATATCTCACTAAAAGACTTAATGAGTGATTCTCCTGTGACTGTCCGCTTTAATGATATGGAAAAATGTACTCAATGCCCGCCAAACGGTGGTTTCTGTTCTCATTGTTCCGGAACCGGATATATCAACAAGCCTAAATCAGTTAAAGTTAAACTGCCTAAAAACGTAACCGAAGGACAAAAAATAAGACTTAAAGGTGAAGGCAAAGTCGATGCCTACGGCAGACAAGGCGATTTGTATCTGATAGTACATATTGATGATCCTGAATACAAAATAGAAGGTACAACGCTTATCAAAGAGGTTGAAATAACACCTCCGCAAGCAGTACTGGGATGTCAAAAAGAAATTACAACTCCTCATGGCAAAGTTAATATCAAAATTCCGCCGAAGGTTTCTTCCGGTCAATCTTTGCGTTTGAAAAAACTCGGATTAAAAGATAAAAACGGGAATATTGGGGAATTGAAAGCTAAAATAAAAATAGTTGTTCCTAAAGATTTGACGGATAAAGAAATTGATTTATACAAAAAATTGGCGGATTTAAGAAATTAAGGTTTTAAAAATAAATAAGAATCAACATTCAAAACTTCTGCTATCATATCAAGACGTTTCATGCTCGGACATCTTTTACCGCGTTCTATTTCTGAAATATAATCACAAGAAATATTACAAAGTTCACTGAGTTTTTCTTGTGTCAGTCCTTTGGCTAACCTGTATTTTTTAAGGTTGTTCTTTATATTATCTTGCGCCTTGTGTACCATAATAAATTATTATGTTTCATTTAGCCTACAAAATTAACAGACATATAGCACGATTTGTGTATGAATATAATCTATGTTAAGATTACATTATGTTTAATGAAAAAGTTGGTTTTGTACAAAATTTTAAGAGCTTTATATCATCTTTTTTTTCCGTTCAAGATATTGATGACCATTACGTTATAAGAATTTTTGGGATTAAATTTTGTAAAAAACACCCTGTTGATTTTATGTTCAGGGAAGTAATCGAATCAGGAATTAACCCAAATAAACGCACCCCACGGCTTATTGTATCTTTGACGACGTTTCCTGCAAGAATTGATACGGTATATAAAACAATAACTACTCTTATGCAGCAAACTTTAAAACCGGATGAAATTGTACTATGGCTTGCAGACAGCCAGTTCCCGGATAGAAAGCTGCCTGATAATTTGACACGGCTTGAACAATTCGGGCTTAGTATAAAATGGTGCGAAGATATTAGGTCTTTTAAAAAACTTATTCCGTCATTGATAGAATACCCTGATGATATTATTGTAACGGTTGATGATGACAATTATTATGATCCGAGATTATTAGAATTTTTGTATAATTCTTATCTTCAAAATCCTGAGTGTATTCATGCCAGACAGGCTTTCAGGGTTAAATATGATGATAACTTTAAATTGTCTATAAAAAGCAGAAGTTATGTATATGATAATTCGTATTTGCCGTCTTTTTTGAATGAACCTGTCGGCTGCGGCGGTGTTTTGTATCCGCCTCATTGTTTGGATGAAAATGTTTTAAATAAAGAACAGTTCACAAAGATTATTCCGACAAACGATGATATCTGGTTCTGGGGGCATGCTTTGAAAAAAGGAACCAAAATAAAAGTTATTAAAGGGAATTACGACCTTAAAATGTTTGTTGTAGAGAATTCTCAAGAAGATTCCCTTTGGAAAAAGAATATGTTAAATACAACGGTCGGACTTAACGGTAATGATGCTGTTAATCTGATGTGCAAAACTTTTCAGGAAGCAAAAGAAAATCTGCTTTCGGAATGCCGTATTTCGCCTGTACAGTTTTTGAAACTGAGATATTTCCATGGGCTTAATAGCTTTGTAAAAATCCTGCTTGAATTATTTGTCTTTAACCGGCAAAAAAGACGCCGTATGAAGGGTGATTTCTGTAAGTGGTATTTAAAGAAATATATAAATAAAGTAGAACAGGATTATATAAAACCCTTTAATAACACTAATCAAAAATACAGAATATGGCAATACTGGGATGACGGGGTTGAAAATGCTCCTGAAATTGTAAAAACCTGTTTGGCAAGTGTTGAAAAATATAAGGGCGATATTGAAAGAGTAATAATTACAAAAGATAATATCCATGAATATGTAAAAATTCCTGAATATATTTATGAAAAAAGGGATAAAGGCATAATAAGCGCTGCAAATTTTTCAGATATTTTGAGAACATATCTTCTTGCGGAATACGGCGGATGCTGGATTGATGCTACGGTTTTATTGACAGAGCCTTTGCCTGATTATATACAAAAATCTGAATTATTTGTTCTGCAAAATGATGAGAAAAAAGATTTTGACGGGCTGAATATGGCCAGTTATTTTATTTCTTCTAAAGGAAACAGTGTTATATTAAGAAAATTACGTGATTTCTTAAGTTTGTATTGGAAAATTAATGATTTCAAATTCAACTATTTTGCATACCTGCACGCTTTCACTATGCTTACTAAATCGTCCGATGAAAATAAATCGGAATGGAAAAACATGCCTGTATTGTCATTCTTGGATGCGCAGGTTATGCAGGATAAGCTTGCGGAGCCGTTTAATCCTGAAGAATTTGAAAAACTGAAAAAATTGTCGCCGATACATAAATTGACATATAAGAAAAAGGTAATGACCAAAAAGAAAAAAGTTGATTTTACCGGAACTCTATATGAGTACTTGATAAATAACTAAAAGTATATTGGGGGCTGATATCGCCCCAAACCCCGCACTCCATTCCTTTGGAAATAATTGATATTGAGCTTGTAGGTTGAGGTTTCTTACCCCAACAAATAATTAATGTTGGGCTGAAAGCCCAACATTCTCAATATACAATCGGTGAACTTGCTTCGCTCAGACAACAACGGCGCACCATTGTTTCGTTAACTGACACTAAACAATTATTTATTTACCCCCTCCCCTGTTGATTAGTATTTTTGTTTGTATTAGGATTAGTGTGTTGAGAGAAAATTACTTTACATAAGAAGGAGTGAAAATTATGGTAAAAGTAGCTATTAACGGATTCGGCAGAATCGGTAGAAACACATTAAGAGCCGCTATCAGAGAAGGCATTTTTAATGAAATTGATTACGTTGCAATTAACGACCCTGGTTTAAAACCGGAAGATGCTGCCAGAATCTTTAAATATGATTCAGTTATGGGTAAATTTGACGGTACTGTTGAAGCTTATGATGAAGGTATCATCGTAAACGGTAAGAAAATTAAATTCTTCGCAGAAAAAGATCCTGCTCAATTACCTTGGAAAGATTTAGGTGTTGAAGTTGTTGTTGAATCAACTGGTTTCTTCACAGATGCAACTAAAGCTCACGCTCACATTGATGCCGGTGCTAAAAAAGTTATCATTTCTGCACCTGCTACAAATGAAGATATTACAATCGTTTTAGGTGTTAACGAAAAAGAATACGATCCAGCAAAACACAATGTAATTTCTATGGCATCTTGTACAACTAACTGTTTAGCTCCAGTAGCTAAAGTTATCGATGAAAAATTCGGTATCGTTAAAGGTTTAATGACAACAGTTCACTCTTATACAGGTGACCAAAGAATCTTAGACGCAGGTCACAAAGACCCTCGTCGTGCCAGAGCTGGTGCTTTAAACATTGTTCCTACAAAAACAGGTGCTGCTAAAGCTGTTGCTCTTGTTTTACCTCAATTAAAAGGTAAATTGGACGGTTTCGCTATGCGTGTTCCTACTCCGGACGTTTCTTTAGTTGACGTTGTATTTGAAGTTGCTAAAAACGTTACTGTTGAAGAAGTTAACGCTGCATTAAAAGAAGGTGCTGATGGACACGTTCTTTGCTACACTGAAGAACCGCTTGTATCTTCTGATTACGTTGGTACTTCTCAATCATCTACAGTTGACGCTTTATTAACTCGTGTAATGGGCGGAAACCAAGTTAAAGTTATTTCTTGGTATGATAACGAAATGGGTTATTCTACAAGATTAGCTGAAACTACTAAGATGGTTGCTTCTAAATTATAATTAGAATAATTTCTAATACAAAAGAAAGAGGGTTCATTTATTTGAATCCTCTTTTTTTGTTTATTTACAATTTATATTTAACCCTTGTTAACAATTTGTCTAAATCGTAATCTTAGGTTATTATTATGTTATGGAACATGGGAAGATTGTCGTAGTCGATGATGAAAAGATAGTGACGTCGGCCTTCAAAACGCTATTCATGGTTGAAGGCTTTGATAATGCTGCGTTTTTTAATAACCCTAAAGAGGCTCTTCAATATCTGGAAAATAACGTGCCGGATTTGATTATCTCGGATTTCCTCATGCCGGAAATGAACGGTCTGGAATTTCTGACCGAAGCCAAAAAGCTCTACCCCGAAGTCAGTAAAATTCTATTGACCGGATATGCTGACAAAGAAAATGCAATAAAAGCCATAAATGATGTAGGGCTTTACAGATATATTGAAAAACCGTGGGATAACGACGATTTAATCTTAAATATAAAAAACGGAATTGAAAGAAGTTACCTTTTATCCCAATTGCGGCAAAAGATTACGGAACTTGAAGCCGCTAAAAAAGAACTCGAAAATTATTCACACAACCTTGAACAGCTTGTCGCCGAAAGAACCAAAGATTTAACGGAATCTAATGCAAAACTCAGCGGGATTATTACAAACTGTGCTGACGGTATTTTTGTTGTTGATAACAAAGGAAATATTGAACAGGCAAACCAAGCCTGCGAAACCCTTTCCGGCATGAGCGAAACTAATCTTAAAAAACTAAACATCGAAAAATTTATTTGTTCAGATAAATTTGATATCTTAGATACGATAAACGCTTCCGATAACAATGAATTTTACATAAGAGATTGCTATATTTTAAATCTCTTGAGTAATGTGAAAACCCCTATTGATATTAGTCTTGCCAAGATTTCCGATACAAATTATGTAGGCGTTATTCATAATATTACTGAACAAAAGGAAGCCGCTAAATTAAGAGATGATTTTATTGCAACTTTAACCCATGACCTTAGAACTCCGCTTCTGGCAGCTATTCAAACGCTTAAATTCTTTATTGACGGCTCGCTTGGTGAAATATCCGATAAACAAAAAGTTTTGTTATCCACCATGCAAAAAAGTAACGAGGATTTGTTAGGTTTAGTAAATGCTCTATTGGAAGTTTACAGGTTTGATGCGCAAAAATTGGTTCTGTGTAAAACAAACTTCTGTTTTAATTCGCTTGTAAAACAGGTATATAACGAGCTTCTGCCTCTTGCAGAAAAGAAAAATATTCAATTTAAACTTGATATTCCGGATTCAGATATTACAATCAATGCTGACGGCGGTGAAATAAGACGGGTTGTATGTAATCTTTGCGGCAATGCTATTAACTATACAGATAACGGCGGTGAGGTCGTTGTATCGTGTAAAGTAGAAAATAAAGATTTGATTTTCTCTGTTCAGGATAATGGAAACGGGATTCCGAAAGAGGATATTCCGCATCTGTTCCAGAGATTCTCGCAGGGAACAAGCAAAAAACGCTCTACAGGAACAGGTTTGGGGCTGTACCTTTCAAGACAAATTATTGAAGCTCATAACGGGAAAATTTGGCTTGAAAGTAAATTGAACAAAGGAAGTGAATTTTCGTTTTTATTAACAGATGTTGTCAAACAGGAAGAAAGGATTAAAATATAAGTAAGATGATAAGAGTTTTGCTGGTAGAAGATCATGAACTTGTCAGAATGGGACTGTCTATTATGATAGATAAAGCCGAAGATATTGAATTGGTCGGAGAAGCTGAAAACGGTTTGCTTGGGGTTGAGCTTGCAAAACAATTATCTCCCGATATTGTGCTTATGGATATAGGGTTGCCTAATATTGACGGTATTGAAGCAACAAAACGAATTAAAGATTTTAACCCGCAAATAAAAATCCTTATCTTTACTTCCCGTGATGCGGAAGATGATATTTTTGCCGCGTTCAAATCAGGTGCGGACGGCTATATCATGAAGGGTGCAAGTACCGAAAATATCCATACCGCTATCCGTTCGGTTAATGAAGGGGTCGCCTGGATTGACCCGCAAATAGCAAAGCTTGTTCTCTCGAGTATTCAAGCTCCGGGAAAAAATAAAGATAATAAACCTGTATCCGGCGGTATAAACTACAAAGCCGGCAAATCTATGTACGGTTTAACAGAGCGGGAAATGGAGGTCTTGGCACTTATCGTTAACGGAATGACTAATCCGCAGATTGCAGAAGAATTAACTATTACAAGAGCAACTGCCAAAGCCCATGTTCATAGTGTGTTACAAAAATTATCCACAGCGACAAGAACCCAAGCTACCAGAAAAGCTATGGATGAAGGTTTGGTGTAAATGTTCTGGGCAATTGTTGCAGTAATCATATTGTCTTTTGTCGGTACTCAACATGAAATGGATTATTGTCTGCATAAGAAAAATCCTGTTCTGAAGCAGTATGAATACGAATACAAAGTCCAAAAAGACCAATTGAAAGAAGAGTATGAAAAAAGTATTCTTCCGAAATCCGGCTTTATGCTTATGGAAGAGTATGAAAAAGAATCAAAAGGTATCGAAAATGAAAACCGTGTTGTAGAAGAGCGCAAATATCCAAAGCCTGCCGATATGAAATATGTTCCACAGCCAACCTATAAGCTGGTTAGATACAATAATCCGCCGGGAACACCGGAACTCAATATCCCGAGAAGAATTGAATTTGAAAGACAGGTAAATACTCAGGGGATTATATCCGGCGATTTTACAAAACTTGTCTATTCTTCGGTTTACTATTATCCGAAGGAAAGATGCACCGCATGTGATGTGTTTGTTATTCCTTTAGATACAACTGTCAACAGGATTGAAAGGGTGCAAAAAGCTAACGTTATAAAAAAGGAGCCTAAACCGATATTCTCCACAATAAAAGATGTATCTCAAGAAGGTGCGTTCAGAACCATCACCCCTGTTGATTTTTCGGAAGATAACAGATATATAGTTGCCAAAGAAAAAACAGGTTATATCTTTGACGGAATCTGGAAAACAGAACTTCTTGTACACGATTTTGCAACAGGTACATCAAAAAAACTTACCGAAGCCAGAGAAGCTATTATTGACTACTGGCATAACGTTTCGGGTGTAGAATTTGATGATTACAGATGGGATATTTACCCTCTGGGTTTTGATAAAACAGATAATTCAAGAATTCTTGTCACAGGTTATGCTTACACAGGCGGTGTTCCGGTATTTTTAGGTACTTGGGCGGTTGATGTAACAGGTGAAAGAACTCAGTTAGTAGATTTGGAAGGTACAAATTATCAGGTAAGTATTGTCGGGTATAAGCTTGCACACGATAGTTACGTTTCCCGTGCCGAGGTTGAATGGGAAAATAAACGCCAGGAAAAAATTGAAAAAAGTAACAAAAGAAAAGCCAAACAAGAAATTAAAAAAGTAAATAAGGCCAAAAAAGAACAGTATAAAAAGAAACTTAAAGAACTAAAAATGCAATACAGGCTTAGAGTTCAGGAATATAAAAAGAACCGCAAAGACGGTATGTCCGGAGTTGACGGCGATATTTTCCAAGAAGAAGGGGTAAATAACGGGGCGAATGACAATAGTACAACTACCCCGATTCAAAATGATGATGCCGTAAAAAATATTAATCAGGTTAATGAATAAATGTCGTTTGATGTATAATTAAGCTATGAAAAATACAAGACAAACACAAATTAATATTCATAGAGATGCCTGGGTAGAAATTAATCTTGATGCTCTTGCAAATAATGTATCAGAGTTTAGAAAAAATATTTCTAAAGATATAAAAATATTAGGAATCGTTAAAGCTGATGCTTACGGTCACGGTGCAGCCATGGTTGCTCCGATTATGCTGGCATCAGGAATAGATATGTTAGGGGTGGCCTCTATTGATGAAGGGCTTGACCTGAGAGCTGAAAAAATTGACTGCGATATCCTTGTTGTGGGTGCCGTTCCTGTATGGTCGTTTGACGTTGCTGCTAAAAATAATATCTCTATATCAATATTTACGGAAGAACATATTCAGGTCTGTAAAAATGTGTACGAAAGATTCGGGATAAAGCCAAAAGTACATATAACCCTTGATACCGGTATGAACAGAATCGGACTCCAGCCAAATGAAGCGGTTGAATATATACAAAAAGTCCAAAACTCTGATTTTATTGATTTTAAAGGAATATTTACCCATCTTGCCAACGCTGAAAAAGATGATAAAACAAAAGCACAGTTTGAAAGATGGAATCAGGTTATATCAAAAATTGATACAAACGGGTTGTTAATTCATATCCTGAATACGGCCGGTTCTATGATATATAACCCCAAAACTCTTAGTTCAAATATGGTTAGAATAGGTATTTCCCTTTATGGTATGTACCCTGATTTGCCTGAAAACCTTTTGTTCTACCCTAAATTAAAGCCTGTTATGGAATTAAAAGGACGGATTACTAATATTCACCAAATGCCCATAAATGACGGTGTAAGTTACGGTCACACGTATATTGCCGATAAATTAACAAAAGTCGCAACTGTTCCGATTGGTTATGCCGATGGGGTTCCGAGAGCTTTATCAAATAAAATCTATGCACTTTTAAACGGGAAAAAAATTAAGCAAATCGGGAATATTACAATGGACCAGATGATGTTTGATATAACCGGGGTCGATGCGGAACTCGGGGATATTATTACACTTTTGCATCATAGTGATTCCGATTTGTCGCTTGATAATTGGGCCAAAATCATAGGTACTATTAACTATGAACTTCCGTGCAGATTAAAAGTAAGACTCCCAAGGGTGTATACAAGGTAATAACACAATGTTAATTGTGTTATATCTTTTCTTATGAATGTGTGTAATAATTGATTTATGGAACTGAAACTTATTGAAGATAAATCCGATAAATTGATTCTATTTCTCACCGGCTGGGGCTGTGATGACAGGCAGTTTATACCGCTTAAAACCGGCGGATACAACGTTCTTATTGCTTATGATTATTCAAATCTTGATTTTGTTTTTGATTTCTCTAAATACAATGAAATTTATCTTATAACTTTTTCTGCCGGTGTATACGTTGCAGGGCTATTAAAAGATAAACTGCCCTATTTCAAGAAAAAAATTGCAATCAACGGCAACCCGTACGCTCATGACCCTTACTGGGGATTATCGGAAGAAGTAACCGAACAGTTTAAATCTGTATCTAAAGATAATATCTTTGAATTCAGGCGCAAATATCTCGTATTCTCTGATAAAGAATTAGAATTGTTGAACAAATATCAGCCGCATCGCTCTTTAGAAAGCTGTCTTAATGAGCTTTCTGCTCTTGAATCATATTTCACACAGGATTACTCGCCTATGGCCTATGACCTTGCCGTATTATCAGATAACGATAAAATTTTTAGATTAGACAGGCAGAAAGAGTATTTTAAAGATACTAAAATACAAATGGTACAAAATGCAGGACACTTTTTGTTCTACAAATTTGGGTCGTTTAAAGACCTACTTTTTGAATAAACGTTTTATCCCTAATGCAGCAAAGGTTACTGCAAGCGCCGCTCCAATCGCTTTTATACCGACAGGGGTCTTGTGTTTGTCTTTATGTTCGTATTTTTTGTTTTCGCGCTCTATCGCCTCTTGTGCTTCGCGGCGGATTTGTAAAATACGCTGGTAGTTCTGAGAGGATTTGTCCTCAACAACCAGTCCTCCGGGTATTGCCACCCCAGTTACACTCGGCGGCGGAAGATACATATTCAGTCCTGTCATTTATCTCCTTTATAAAAGCATTCTGTACATCATAAGTTTTTGGATATTTTCTTTCGGTAAATACATTAACCCTGTTTCTTTTGGGGCTAAAATACTCTTACCGCTTCGTACCCAGTTATTTAATATTTCATTTTTTGATTTGTCTGCAAATCGAAATCCGAGTTTATAGAAAAATCCGGCGGCTGAAGTTTGACCGTCGACTATCCTGACTTCTACTATAATTCTACCTTCTGTATCTTTATCTGCCAATGATTTTTCTAATAACTGTTTTACTGCCTTTGTCCCTTCTCCTTTATTCCGTATCGGAGATGTGATTGAATCTATTTGATAACAGCTTTTTACATAATAATCGTGCGATTCATCGGGCAGTTTGAAGGACACCAATTTATACTTTGATGTCAGCTTCATAAGATTATCAATATTTGTTTTTGGTACTTGCATTTCTGAAATATAGTCTGATGGAATTTCTCCTCTTATTCTGTATTTTTCGTGTCTGCGGATTTTGTGGTACTTGATTGAACTTTTTGGGATTTCTGCGGCCTTCTCTTCCTTTTCCTGATGCACAGGGCTTTTAACAGGAACTGCTCCGCTTATCTGCGATTGCATCCCTGAACCTATTGTTAAAATTTCCCCGGATGAAAGTACCATTTCAACCTCTATTTCCCAGTAACTTACATGTATATAAAGTATTTTTTGTTAACTTTTTTGACTCTTTGTTAAGTTTTGTAACTTTACGGAAACTCTGTTTCTGATATAATTTTGTCAGAGGTAAACATTTATGAAAGATATGTTAGATAAGATTCTCCAAATAGAGAAAAATTATAAAGAATTAGGCGAAAAATTATCTGATCCTGCTATTATTCAGGACTATAACAAATTTAGAGATCTTTCCAAACAGAGAAAATCTATGGAAGAAACGGTAGAACTCTACTATAAATGGAAAGATGCAACAGAAGCAATAGAAGATGCAAAAGAAATGATTCATTCTGAATCTGACCCTGAAATGAAAGAGTTTCTCAAAAATGAGATGGAGGAAAATCAGGCAAAAATCGCAAAATATGAAGAAGATATGCGAATTCTTCTTCTGCCGCGCGACCCGATGGATGATAAAGATATTATGCTTGAAATCAGAGGCGGTGCAGGCGGTGATGAAGCAAATATCTTTGCCGGTGATCTTATGAGAATGTATATCAGGTATGCTGATAAGCAAGGTTGGCAAACTCAAATTTTGTCCAAAACGGATTGCGAAGCAGGCGGTGTGTCCGAAGTTATTATCTCAATGAAAGGCGACAGCATATATTCGCGTCTTAAATATGAATCAGGGGTTCACCGTGTACAAAGAGTTCCGCAAACCGAATCTCAAGGACGTGTCCATACTTCAACCGCAACTGTTGCCGTTATGCCGCAAATTGATGACGTTGAAGTCGAACTTAATATGAATGATGTTGAAATTACGACAGCTCGTTCAGGCGGTGCAGGCGGACAAAATGTTAACAAAGTTGAAACTGCTGCGAGAGTTTTCCATAAACCTACCGGAATTATGATTTTCTGTACGGAAGAACGTTCTCAACTGCAAAACAAAGAACGTGCACTGGAAATCTTGAAAGCAAAACTCTATGATATGGAGCTTCAAAAACAAAATAAAGAAATTACCGACCTCAGACGTTCGCAAGTAGGTACAGGTGACAGAAGTGAACGTATCAGAACGTATAACTTCCCACAAGGAAGACTTACGGACCATAGAATTAATCACAACCTTAACGTTTGGACGGTTATTGACGGTGATTTGGACGAATTAATTGATTTGTTAACCGAATATGACCAAAAACTTAAACTCGAAAAACTTGCAGAATCTGCAACATAAGGTGTGAGTATGAAATATAGAAAATGTGTGGGCTGCGGGGAAATTAAAGATGCAGCCCAAATGATTAAATTGACAAAAGATTATATGACAGGAAAGGTCGTAATTAATCCAAATTCAAAAATATTTGGTAGATCAGCATATCTTTGCTATAATAATCTATGTATAGAGCGTGCATTGAAAAAAAATAAATTAAACAGGGCTTTAAAAACCTCAGAAGATCTGAAAGGAATTTTAAATGGACAATATTAGAGTTAGTGAACTTGCCAAAGAATTAGGCTTAACAAGTAAAGAGGTAATTGAGAAATTTGCTCAAATCTCTATTAACGTTAAGTCGCACTCTAATACTGTTACTCCTCTTCAAGTTACTAAATTAAAAGATTTTATCGCAGGCGGCTCTAAACTCCCTAGTAAAAAACCAAAAGCTTTTATTGTGAAAAAAGCTAAAGTAAAAAAAGAAGAAGAAGTTGTGCAAGAAAATACTGCAGCCGCAAAAGAAGAAAAACCGGTTGAAATGAAACAGCCTAAGTCAAAACCTGCTGTTGAGGTTGTTAAACCTGCTCAACCTAAAAACAGATTGGAAATTGTTAAAAGAGCCCCTATCAAAAGAGTTGAATTTGATAAAAACGGTAAACCAACTCAAAATACTGCCGACAAAAAGCCGGAAAATGCTGACAAAAAACCGTTTTCTAAAGACAAAAACGAAAGAGTTAACAAAAAACCGATAGAAAGACATATTATCCCGCAGGATATTTATGAAAATAAAGGTTTTAGCAAGAAAAAAGCTGATCAAAAGAAAAAACAAAAAGATTTTAACGATAAAAAAGAAGAACAAGAACGTATTTCTCTTGAAAAAGCAGCAGCTCAACATCATAAAAAGAAAGTCCAAAAAGAAGAACAAATTGAAAAAGTTACTTCTATTGTTGTTAACAAAGCAATGACTATCAGCGAACTTGCAACAAAAATCCAAAAAACACCTGCGGAAATTGTTAAATTCCTTATGTTCCAAGGAATTATGGCAACTGTTAACCAGCTTATAGATGTTGATGTTATTAAAAAAGTTTGTGCCGAATATGAACTGGAAGTTCTTGATGAAGATTTGGATGCGTATATTGAAGAAGAACTCCAAAAAGAAGAACAAAAGAAAAGTCTTTCGGAAGTTGATAAAAAACTCCTTAAACGTCGTGCACCGGTTGTTAGTATTATGGGGCACGTTGACCACGGTAAAACAACATTGTTAGACAGTATCAGGGCTTCAAAACACAAGATTGTTTCAACCGAGGTCGGCGGAATTACTCAATCTATTGGTGCATATACAGTTTATCTTGACAACAACAAAGAAAAGAAAATCGTTTTTGTTGATACTCCGGGTCACGAAGCGTTCACGGAAATGAGAGCAAGAGGGGCTAAAGCAACTGATATTGCTATTCTTGTTGTTGCTGCCGATGACGGTATAATGCCGCAAACGATAGAAGCTATTAACCACGCAAAGGCTGCTGATGTACCGATTATCGTTGCGGTGAACAAAATTGATAAGCCGGGTGCCGATCCTGACAGAGTACTTCAACAACTTACCGAGCACGGTTTGATTCCGGAAGAATGGGGCGGCGATACAATTACGGTTAAAGTATCTGCTCTTCAAGGTACAGGTATTGATGAATTACTTGAATATATTTGGCTTTTAGCCGATATTAAAGATTTGAAAGCAAACCCTAAAGCAGAGGCATCAGGGGTTGTTATAGAAGCTAACCTCGATAAAGGTAAAGGACCTGTTGCAACATTATTGGTTCAAAACGGTACACTGCGTGCCGGAAACTGTGTTGTTGTAGGTACTGCCTGCGGCAGAATCAGGGCTCTATTATCTGACAGTGGTGAAAGAATCCAAAAAGCTGAACCGTCTACTCCTGTTGAGATTCTTGGTTTATCCGAAGTTCCGCAAGCAGGTGAATATTTTGAAGTGGTTCAAAATGAAAAAGAAATGAAACGTATTGTTGCAGAACGCCAAGAAAAAGAACGTGATAAACGTCTTGATGCAATGCTTCCGGCTCATATCAGAAAAGAAGCTGTCGCCGGTGATGATAATATTCCACAGTTGAATCTTATTATTAAAGCTAATACTCACGGTTCTGCAGAGGCTGTTTCACAAGCTATTGCGCAGCTTGAATCTAAAGAGATTACGACAAAAATTATTCACGTTGGTGTCGGTGAAATATCCGAAGCGGATGTTATGTTAGCGGCTGCTTCAGGAGCAATTATTCTCGGATTTACCGTTAAAGAAGACAGCAACGCTCTTGCTGCCGCTGAAAGAGAAAATGTTGTAATCAAGAAATATGATATTATTTACCAAATTCTTGAAGATATTGAAAAAACAATGATTTCACTTCTGTCTCCGGAGGTTAAAATTGTTTCTGTTGCAAAAGCGGAAGTTCGTCAAGTATTTACAATCGGTAAAACAATTAAAATTGCCGGATGCTACGTTACTGAAGGGAAAATTAACCGCAACAATACTGCAATTATCAGACGTGACGGCAAAGAATTATTTAAAGGTGCTATTGACCAGCTTAAACGTTTTAAAGATGACGTTAAAGAGGTTGCACAAGGGTTTGAATGCGGTATATCATTTGTTAAGTTTAATGATATTGAAGTCGGTGACATAATCGAATTTACAAAAACAGAAGAAATTGAACGTTCCGAATTGGAATAGTTGTTTAACCCTTGAATAATATATAAACATGGTGTAACATGTATATGGGTGGAGTTCTGCTAAGTTTGATTAGGGAAATTTCTTGCGCAGCTCTATTCTCAGATGTATCACAACCCCAAAAGCATGATGTAATCTGTGTTTCACATGTTACAAAATGTAAACAAATTAAAACAAAAATAGCAATTTTTCTAATTGTATATACTTTATATATATGTAATAGATAATTAGGAAAATTAAATAGAATTAGAAAACGGAGAAACAGGTAATGGCACCTATAACATTTGGTAGTATGACAATGGCTGCCAGTGTTCCAAAGGGACTTAGAACCTCAAATGATCAGGGTATCGGATTTATCCAACAAATGAATTCCACCTTCACTGCTCAAAAGACGGACGGTCCCGGACAAGGTCAAAAACCCGGAACACTTACAGCCGATGTAGCAAAAGATTTTCAAGGCATTAGAGAAAGTATGGCTGATAAGCCGCAAAACAGATCTCTACTTGGCAAAATAGCTGATTTTATTGTTGGCAAAAAATTAGAAAACGCAGCACAAGCTTAATTTCTTAACATTTGTTTACCGTTTTTTATTCTATATACAAGGAGCCTCAAAAGGGCTCCTTCTCTATTGTTTGGCGTCTTTACAAAATGTTACATCTTAATTGGCTTAATTAAGATGTTTCAATTTCGTAACATTTCGTGCCTTCTGCTTGACGATTGTGTATTATTATCCTGTACCTGATAAATCAACAAGGTTTTAAGTAACGGCGTATGATTTTATCCCCTAAGGGTACAGGGTTTTTTATGCTTAAAAATAGGAAGGAGATGTTATATGAGACATTGTTGTTCGTTTGAACCAATGGACGAATGGTTTATTAAAGATGATGAAAGATTTTCGCAACGAAAACTTTCTTTCGGTATTTGTCCGATATGTAACAAGCCGATTGCTGTATTGATTCAATTTGATGATACGTGTAAATGTTTTACCTCGGTTAAAAAAATCGGGATTACTGCTCAGAATTTTGTTAAATCCATGAAAGGCTTGATGTATAACTCGTTATCAAAAATGAATGCTGCAAAGTTTAAGCCTGTTACTTACAAATGGGTTTATGGAATCAATAAACAGGTAAAAGATAAAATAAAACAGTATGCAAAGGATTTCTTCGGAACTGCTGTTTTAATTAAGGAAATTTAGTCTATGGGCACTTTCTTTTTGATTTGTATTAAGATATTCGGGATTGTAATATGCAATCCCGATTTTTTTAATGATTATTTAAAAAGATTGTCTATTGTTTCTTCGCTGCAAGCACTTTTCGATTGAGAGGTGTCTTTGTAGCTGTTGTCATTTCATCCTGAGTTTTGAAATCATATGGTCTAAAAATATGTTTGATATTGAAACCTACCGAGAAGGAAATAAAAATTATATATGGGCAAAATCTCGAATAAATGGAATAAATGTTAATAATACAAGTAAGAGTGAAAGAAATATACCAATATTAAATATAATTTTAAAGAGAATAAAATTTTGATATTTAATAAATAACTTAATTTTTATATGTTTTTCGATTTGATACATAGTAATTAATAATATAGTAAATAGTAAATACCAGAGATGAAGTATTATAAAATTTTCTCTTGGTCCAGGTATTGATAGGATATTAGAATACCAGATACTAAAAATATAACCTGTAATTGCTTGAACATTTCCACTAATACTATTTCTATATTTATCAAACATTGTTTTATTATAACAAAAAGGAGTGTAAAATATGAAAAAATTAGATTATAATTTACATAAAGATATTGAAAATTTATCATTATATATATATGACAAAAGTAAACCAGATACTTTTAATGGTTGGGTAGAACTTTTCCCTTTTGAAAATTATAAGACGGGATATTATGCAAAAGTATTTTGTAAAGATAAAAAAATTATTATTATAATAAAGGGTTTTAGCCGTTTTTTCAAAAGGTACAACTTTTGAAAATTTTAAAGATATGCAAAATAATATTTCTATGGTAAGAAATAAATTACCTAAACAAGTAAATGATGCAGATAAATTATATAATTTTATCAAACATGATTCTAAATATAAAAATTATGAAATCATTATGGGTGGACATTCTTTAGGTGGCAGCATTTCAGAAATTATTGCAGCTAAATATGGAATTTCTGCTGTTACATTTAATTCTTATGGTCCTGCAGGTATTAATAATCTCAATATTAAAGATACTAGTCATATAATAAATTACGGAAGCTTAAATGATTTCATATTTAGATATAATATAAATAATCATCTTGGTCAGGTAAAAATAATTCCAGATAATGATTTATCTTCTAATAAAGAAAATCAATTTTATTATAAACGCTTATATAAAAAACAAAATGCAATAAAAAATTTTCATTTAATAGAAAATCTTGGTGACTTGGAAAATGCTATTGATTTGAATTCAATACAAAATTATCCTATGTCTAACGAATCAATGGTATTAAAAGTAAATCTATCGTATGATAATATAATTCCTCACCTAGCAACTTATAAAGATAATAATGGTAATGAATATACCTACCTCAATGACGGTAACGAAATAACTCCGGAGTTTTTGGATAGTTTGTCAACCAAAAACAGATTAATCTATAATACCGAGTTTAATCTTGCTAAGACAGATGATAAAGAAATTATCGATAGGTATGCCAAGCAATATTATAACGGGGAAAGCTACACCAAAGAAGATCTGGATAACGGTGTAAATTCCGGAGATTTAGTTTATGTGAAATCTTACACCCGTTCTGATGGTACAAAAGTTAGCGGCTACTACCGTAGAAAAGGGTAATTTGTGTGGAGCAAAACCACGCTTTTGCGACCAGCCGAATAATTCAATACAAAAGTTAGCGGTTATTATCGCAGAAAAGGATAATTTTTACCAACCTAATTTTAGATGGGTGTTTGTTTTGTTTACTTTTTAGTTCTTATAAAAATGAAATTACGGATAACAAGTTATTAAAGTCTTACTTTTATTTTTTATATTCTTTCTATTCCTTTGCGTGTAATTTCGGGATTGCTTTTTATTTGTTTTTTGCAATCCCGTTTTTTTAATGATTATTTAAAAAGACTATCTATAGTTTCTTCGCTGCAAGTACTTTTCGATTGCGAGGTGTCTTTGTAGCTGTTGTCATTTCATCCTGAGTTTTGAAATTATATGGTCTAAAAGTTATAAACATTTTGAAAAACTATTAAATATTTCATAGAATATATATACAATAAACTTATATAGAAAAGAAATAATCGGAGTTAATTGTAGAAATAATCCAATGATAAAAATGTTTTTATAAACTTTGTTATCTGGAGTTTTAAACATTGGGATAATTTTTTTTCTTTGAAGAAAGTATTCAAATAATGCAGCACCGCTTATTGCTAAAAAAATTAGTCCTGCTATAACAATTGTAGCAATTTTTCCGTTTACAATAATCATTGCAGTGACCATTCCGTCTATTTCGTGGTCGTATTTTGTGCCGGACTCTACGGCTTTCCACATAGCCGGTATTTGAAAATAATCAAGCCATATACAATCAATTAAATATATGTATCCTAATAAAGATAATATATTTGTAAATACTAAATTTTTTAATTTATCAATTTTCATTGAAATATTTTAGCATATCAAGAAAAGAAATACAAACTGAAAAACATAAAATATATTAATTAATGATTATAAATTATAGTATAATATAAATATGAAGAAAATATTAGTTCTTATAATAATATTTATTTGTATTTGGGCAATATTAATAGAACCTAATTTAATTACCGTTAAAAATATAACTGTTCATGATAACCAGCTTGCGAATCTTAAGATAGTATTTATTGGTGATATTCACTTTAAATCATATGATAAATGTCGTTTAAATAGGATTATAAATAAAATTAATCAACAAGAGCCGGATTTAGTACTTTCCTGCGGCGACTATATTGACGGATTTAATAATGAAAATAAGGTTTATACTGAAGAAATAAAAAAGGCATTGTCCGGAATTCAATCAAAATACGGGGTTTATACGGTTTTAGGTAACCATGATACGAATATTGGTGATTTAGGTATCAAGATTCTTAATAATTCAAATTATTATATTAAAGAAAAAAATCTTTATATATGTGGAGTTGAAGATAGTATTACAGGATGTCCCAATATTGATAAAGCATTTAAGAATACAAAACAGCCGCGTATTCTTTTAATGCATAGTCCTGATTTATATCCTGATGTTGATGAAAATGTAAATTTAGTGCTTGCCGGACATAATCATGGCGGACAAGTCAATATTCCTTTTATTGGTCCGTTATTTGTTCCGTCAAAATCAGGGAAAAAATATTTATATGGTTATTTTAATGATGGGTTTAAAAAGATGTTTGTAACAAAAGGGTTAGGTACAAGTATATTGCCAATCAGGTTTAATTGTATTCCTGAGATTGTTATTATTCGGTTTGTTGATTAATCATTTTTTAAATTAACAATAGAGTTCAATATTGATTATTTAATTTTATTATTAAAAAAATTACATTAAATTAAGAGGAGTAATGTTATGTATAATACGATGTTTGACTTTGAAGAAAAAGCAAGAAAATATGCTTTAAAATATAATTTAAATGAAGATATAGATTATCCAGGTTGGAATGATGAAACAGATGCTTTCCGACATACATTTATGCAAGCAAGTTATGCACTTAAGAAAAATAATAAATTTGCAAAATTTGTTGCTGATTCATATGAAAATGTTGTTGGTTTTGTGCAAGGTCAATCAATTATGGAAAAGAATATGGATTTATGGAATAACCAACAAGGCCGCAGAATTGCTGACCAAATTAGAAAAGAATACGGAAAAGAATTCTATAAACTACCCGAATCCATGCAGGATGATATAATCGCAGATAAAGTTATGCAAAAGATGAAAAAAGGCGAATTGATAACTCATCCTTCAGATAAAAGGAAGTATAAAGATGTAATGGGGTTTGCAGCAAATATAGTAAATACAGAACCTAAAACCTATACCGATAATAACGGTAATGAATATACATACCTTGACGATGGTAACGAAATAACTCCTGAGTTTTTGGATAGTTTGTCAACCAAAAACAGACTAATCTATAATACCGAGTTTAATCTTGCTAAAACAGATGATAAAGAAATTATCGATAGGTATGCAAAGCAATATTACAACGGGGAAAGCTATACCAAAGAAGACCTGGATAACGGTGTAAATTCCGGAGATTTAATCTATGTAAAATCTTACACCCGTTCTGATGGTACAAAGGTTAGCGGCTATTACCGCAGAAAAGGGTAATTTGTGTGGAGCAAAACCACGTTTTTGCGACCAGCCGAATAATTCAATACAAAAGTTAGCGGTTACTATCGCAGAAAAGGATAAGTTTTACCAACCTAATTTTAGATGGGTGTTTGTTTTGTTTACTTTTTAGTTCTTATAAAAATGAAATTACGGATAACAAGTTATTAAAGTCTTACTTTTATTTTTTATATTCTTTCTATTCCTTTACGTGTAATTCCGGGATTGTTTTTTACATGTTTTCAGCAATCCCGCTTTTTTAATGATTATTTAAAAAGACTATCTATAGTTTCTTCGCTGCAAGCACCTGCCGGTTGGTAAATATCATTGTATAAGCAGTATGTTTCAACAGCTCTTTTATATTCTTTTATTTTGTTAATGGTTAATTCGTTTCTATAAGAGCCTGCATATATAGGGTAGTTTGTGCCGTACGCTGTGAAATCTGAATTATATGCAGGTAATACCGTATTTATTTGCATTGTTCGGTATTTTAAAAATTCTTCTTTGTCCGCGATGAATGCGGTTACAAATTTATTATCGGTATTATAGTTTTCGATAATTTTATTACATATTTGTTCAAATTTATCACTTGTTATATCAGATATTTGTTCTGCAGCTGTTGTCATTTCAGCCTGAGTTTTGAAATCATAAGGCCATAAAATATGTTTGATATTGAAACCTACTGATATCAAAATGAATATTATTAAAATAGTTTTTTAATATAATTTCATAATTTTATATTAGCATAAAAATTAAATTTGTATATTAATGAAAGGAGTTTATTATGAGTTATAAAAATTTTGAAAAAGCACTTGAATTTTTGTTTCCATCAGAAGGTGGATATAGTAATGATAAAGATGATTTAGGAGGTCCTTGCTTAGTGATTCAAAATAAAATAAGTTTTTGTTAAGTTTATTTAGTTATTTATAAGATTATATTTAATAATTGGAAAGATAAATATTAACAACAAATAAAAAATAGGTGTTAATTGTAATAGCAATCCTGTTGTAA
Organism: Candidatus Gastranaerophilales bacterium; assembly: GCA_944324825.1. Lineage (GTDB taxonomy): Bacteria > Cyanobacteriota > Vampirovibrionia > Gastranaerophilales > Gastranaerophilaceae > UMGS1585. The sequence continues at coordinate 421,287 of CALUXU010000001.1, read as the reverse complement.
ATATAGTTTTATATATTTTGTTATTGGGCATTTTAAATTTCGGGATTATATTCTTTTCCCGTAAAATATATTCAATAAGTGCAAAAAATAAAATACTTATGAGAATAGAAAATGATATTAATATAAAGTTTTTAATTAATAATAAATATATAATTTCATTATTTCCTTGAATTATGTCAATATCATTAATTGTTGAAAATTTATTATTCATAATAATCGGTTTTTTGTAACAATCTAAAAAAACACAATATATTAAATATAAGTATCCTATTATACTTAATAGATTAATAGTAAATAAATGTTTTATGCTTTTCATAGATTTAATTATATCATTTAAAAAGGAGTGTATATGTATTTTAAAAATTATTTTCAAGATTTGGAGTTAAAAAAACAAAAAAATTATAATAATCAAATAGTCCAAAAAACGTCAAAATATCAAAAAATATATGGATTTAAAGTAAGTCACCAAAAGGGACATGAGTTTTGGAATAATGAAGCTGATGCCTTCAAGCATACATTTTTAGGTGCAGATTTATCATTAAGATATAATAATACTTTAAGTATATTATTAGGTTATTTTCATGAATATCAAACACCAAACAATCCACCAGGTGAAAAGAATATGGATTTATGGAATAACCAACAAGGCCGCAGAATTGCTGACCAGATTAAAAAAGAATATGGACAAGAATTTTATAAACTTCCTGAATCAAAGCAGGATGATATTATCGCAGATAAAGTTATGCAAAAGATGAGAAAAGGCGAATTAATTACGCATCCTTCTGATAAAAGGAAGTATAAAGATGTAATGGGATTTGCAGCAAATATAGTAAATACAGAACCTAAAACCTATACCGATAATAACGGTAATGAATATACATTCCTTGATGACGGTAACGAAATAACTCCTGAGTTTTTGGATAGTTTGTCAACCAAAAACAGACTAATCTATAATACCGAGTTTAATCTTGCTAAAACAGATGATAAAGAAATTATCGATAGGTATGCCAAGCAATATTATAACGGGGAAAGCTACACCAAAGAAGATCTGGATAACGGTGTAAATTCCGGAGATTTAATTTATGTGAAATCTTACACCCGTTCTGACGGTTGAATTTTCGGTAGGGCGACGCCGCAAAGCGGCTAGCCCGTAACGTGGAGCAAAACCACGCTTTTGCGACCAGCCGAATAATTCAATACAAAAGTTAGCGGATATTATCGCAGAAAATAAGTTTTACCCGGTACTTAGTTTTTATCTTCCATTTTTCCAGAGATAATTTACACTGTTTTAAAGGCACAGTTTTGTTTATTTCTTTCAATTCCTTTACGTAATTAACTAATAATAGGGATTGCTTGTTCTCTTTCGTTCCCTTTAGCAATCCCTTTTTTTTTGAAGCACAGCTGTTTTAAATAATTTTATGTAAAAGCTAGAAAAGTGGATAAAGATATATATGTTGCATACGAAAAAATACTGTTGAAACAATAAATTAAAATGTCATTACGAACTTTTTCTATCAAGTGGATGTTATAATCGGCACCCACCTCTTATCCTTGTCTTGGATTATTGGCTGTTCGAGAACTACACCTCACCCTGCCCTCTCCTCAAGGAGAGGGTAATGCATAGCTGCTTGATTTCTTAACTACTTAGCAGCATTTCCATCCTCCCTCACAAGGGAGGAAGATTATCATAAATGGATTTTTTGAGCGGCACCCATCTCAATCCTTGTCTTGGATTGTTCGCATTAAACGGCGTTCCGCATTTCCCCTTCGTGAAACGCTCCAGCCTCTGCTCACAATCCGCTGTCTTGGATTATTGGCTGTTCGAGAACTACACCTCACCCTGCCCTGTCTTGGATTTCTTCCACGCTCACAGAATGTCACCTTCGTGGCTCCGCCACTGTTGGTTCCATCTGTTCGCTATCCGGAGGGGTAAATGAAAAGAAAAAATAAATATTCCCTATTTACCCCCGTACAGAAATCCGCTCTCCTCAAGGAGAGGGTAATGCATAGCTGCTTGATTTCTTAACTACTTAGCAGCATTTCCATCCTCCCTCACAAGGGAAGAAGATTATCAATAATGACATTATCATGGACAACAGTGGAAACAAGTTCAGCATGACAAAATAATTCATCATGAATAGAAATGTTTTTGAAAGGAGGATTATGGATGTTAGAATTCCTGCAGATAAAAATTTTGATTTTTATGCCTGCAGAAAACTTTATAAAAAAAATCAAAAATTAATAGGTGACGATGCTTCATTTAATCAGATTATTCAAAATACGTTCTTTTTTTCGTTTTATGATGATAAAACTCTTGTTGGATGTATTTATGTTTACCAGAAAGACGGGAAAACCTTCTTGAACGGTTTTGCTAAAAGAGGGTTTCATTCGTTTAATATTTATGCAGTGAAAAAAATATTTAATTGGTTTAAATCGGATATTTATGCTGAATCTAAGCATAAAACAGCAATATTACTGCTTTTAAGATGCGGATTTAAAAAAATATCCGAAAACCTGTTCGTTTATCACAATAATATGAAAGGAAATTAATATGGGCGGAAAATCTAGTTCGGTTTCTACTAATAAGACAGTTTTAGGTAATACAACTACCTCTAATCCCTATGTTACTTCTACAACTAATAACAAAGGAACTACTTCAAATTTTCAAAAAGGTACAGCGTTTGACACTATTTATAATAACGTTAATCAAAATATCGGAAACCTTTTGAATGAATATTTGAATCCTTCATTAAATTCAACAACTAACCAAGCAAAACTTAATAGTTTTCAAAATAATTTGAATACACAAATGAAAAATACCGTTGAAAATAGTATCGTTAGTCCGCTGACTCAAAGAAATATGATTCGCTCAAGTCAGGCTACTGATATGTATAACAATGCTGTAAATCAATCGGCGCAGCAAACAGCGGATTATGTTAGTGAATTACTTGCTAATTCACAGAATGAAACAGCCAATGTTATTAATAATCTGCTCGGTGCGTATCTGCAAGGATATAATGTTATTAACAGCAACCAAGCTCAATCTCTGAATACAAGCAGAAGTAATTCTAGTAATGTGTCAACAAGTAACTCGGAATCATCTAACGTATTTTCAAATATGGCTAATGATGTAGGTAGCATAATTTCTACTATTGCAAAATTATTTAGTAAATAATCGAACTTGGTTACTTTACTAAGGAGAAAATTATTAAGCTATATGAATTTTGTTACTGATATCGCATAATTATGGGAGCTATGAAATAGTAATTATCTGCTATTTTTGTATATGGTATTACCAAATTTTTGGTAGGTTGCACCATCAGATGAATATGTAGTATCTCCGAAATTTTGGTAAGTTTTGCCGTCAGATGAGTATGTTGTATTACCAAATCGTTGGTAAGTTGTACCGTCGGATGAGTATGTCGTATCTCCAAATTTTTGATAAGTTTTGCCGTCCGATGAATATACGGTGTTGCCAAATTTTTGGTAAGTCTTGCCGTCTGATGAGTATACGGTATTCCCGAATTGTTGATACGTTGTGGTTCTTGAATACGCAAGTGTACTTGATATTGTTGTAAATAAAATGAATAAAATAAATATTCTACATATATTTTTCATCGTTTTCTCCTTTATTTACACTATATCATAGTATACTCAATTTTGTTTAATATATTTACCGATGAGATTATTATGAAAAAATCTAAAAGAATAAAAGATATTGATGATTCAGACAAAATCGAGATTAATCTGAGGCATGTTAATCTTTTTAATACTGCTCTCGATTCTGTCGAGATTCTCTTGAATAATTTTTTGGCTGAAATTAAAAACTACAAGGAAAATCCTTTGGAGCTGTCTAAAAATTTGATTGCGACTCTGGATTTTCTTATTTCTGCCATTGCTAAAATCCAAAAAGGGCAAAGACTCGCTCTGAACCTTGATAAGGATACTCCGCTACAGGATACTGAACCTCAAATTAATATTATTGAGGGAGTTGATTTTAAGAAAATTTAATGAAAGGACTTGATATGTCATTTGAATACATAATTGAAAAAGATAATACTTCCAAAACTCTTTCTAAAGAAAATGAAAGTAATCTTGTTAAAATGATTACTGATAATTTTAAAACTTTTAATGATAAACGCTCTGTTAATCTTGATAAAGCAAATACTTTGATTGATGAGATTTTTTTCAAAAAAAGTTTTATTAACAAATCTTCTGATAAAAATACTAATTGGAAGTCTAAAATTAAAATGTGTAAAGTTTTTATGCTTTACCAAACGCTAAAAGCTTTTATTTGGAGAAATGTTTATTCCAACGTTAATTCCATGTTTGATGTTTCAGGCGAAAATCAGGATAGCGACAATGATTCTAATAAACAAAAGGCTATGCTTGTTGATATTCTGGAAAAAATGAATTATCAGAAAACATGCGATACGGTTATTGATAATGCTTTGTTGTATGGAGAACTTATTTCATTTACGGCCTGGAAGAAAAAATATGAAGAGTACAGGCGGCCGATAGATTTCTTTAAGAATTTGTTTTCTGAAAATATTGAAAAACTGCCGAGAATTCTTGAGGCAATTTCACAAGGCAAAAATTTCTGGACAGATACAAGAAAAATTTATGATAATCCGTATATTTATCCTGTAAATCCGGCAAATCTTGTTTTTGATGTTTCTCAGAAAGATAATTGGGACGAATGCCCGAAAATTTATCGCTCGTTTAAAACTCCGCAGGAAATTATTAATAACAAACTTTATAAAGTCGATAAAGCAACTGCCGAGGCGATTAAAAATATCGTTAAATCCTCTAAAGATACAAGCGGTATTAACAAAGATATTAAAAGACTTTTTGATGATGTTACCGATGGCGAAACAATAGAAATTCTGGAGCACTGGGGAGATTTGCAGCTTCCTGACGGTACTCTGCTGAAAAACTGGCATGCAGTTGTGGTTGCAAGAAAATTCCTCGTAAGATTTCAAAAGAATGAAAGTATTATTAACCCGTTTACTTACGGAACTTTTATTCAGGATCCGGAAACCAAAAGAGGTATTAGCCCTCTGTATTCGATTTTATCTATTGCACACGCTCAAGAGGATTTGTTTAACAGGACTTTAAATATGCAAGCCTTGTCTGAAAATCCGCCGCTTTTGGCTCCGGAGGGTTTTTTCTCACAAGAAGAAATTAATTTATATCCCGGGAAAATTATTGAATACGGCGATAACCTTTCACCAACGGCAGCTTTTAAACAACTGCAATTTGAGCATACAGTTTTTCTCAATGATATAACGTTTTTGGATAGTCTTATGTCGGAGGTTTCAGGGATTTATCCTAGTATGATAGGTACTGATGAAGCTTCAACAAAAACGGCAACCGAGATTACTACAAAAACTCAAGGGCAGATGACCAGATTGTCTATGTTATTGGATATTATTAATCAGTACTTGATTATTCCTGATGTGAAAAATGTGGCAAAACTTTGCGCCGATTTTAAATCAGGCATTGAAACTGTTTTTGTCAACAAAAATAATCAGAAGGAAATGATAGAGGTTGATGATACTGTCAGACAGGCGGATTATAAATACACTTATGCTGACAGAACTATGATAAATGAAAAATCATCAAAAGCTGATTTATTAATTCAAGCTATTGACAAGTTTTCACAACGGATTTCCCTTGATTTACCTGAAATATTTATATGGTATTTTGAACAAAAAGGTGTTGAAAATCCGGAAAGATTTTTGGGGCAGCAGGCACAATTGGGAGCTCAGGCCGGTGCTGTAAATCCAATGCAAATGATTGCTGCTGCCGCCGGTCAACAACAAAATGTACCTAATTTAAGTATGGTTGATAATTCTCAAAATCCTGCGCAGGAAACACCACAGGAACAGCAATAATGCTGTTCCTGTGGGAAGGATTTATTAAGTATTACAAAATTATAGGAGTTTTTATTATGACAAATAAACAAAATTGTGCCGGAACTTATAAAGTATCCGGTTATGTTCGCGAGGACGGGACTAAAGTTGATTCTTACTGGAGAACGTGCGGTGCAAAGCACGAAGGTGATAATTCATCTTCTCAAAGACACCAGAGCAAAAGTACCGGCATGACCGGTGGGGCAGCGGAGATAGATATAAATATAAATGATAGAGTAAAATATTATAATCATATTTTGTCTGCGGATATACAAGATAAGTTGTCCTCTGAGCAATTTGTTAAACTACAAACTGCTGTTGCTAAAAACATTCCTTTTCCTTATGATTTTTTAAAGTATTATAGAATTTCCTTAGATATTAATAATCAAAAAAAGTTTGATAAAACAAATTTATATATTAAGTTTGAACAAATAGAAGATAGTAATATAAAAGATTTTATTAAATCTCATTATAAACAACAAAACATAGCAAATTCTACTGATGTTGTTATAGTCCAGTATGGCACATCATTAATGAATAATTTAGTGAATTCTGATGAATTTATTAATGCTATAAATAAAGAAAAAGATAATATAAAAAATGGTCTTTATAAAAATAGTTCATTTTCAATATCCTTTAAAAATGATTTAAATTTAGCTTTAACAATAGGTAAATGTAATATTTATAATCCTTGTTTTCATAAAGACGGTACGTTTACTGCGACATTAGTTGATTATTATGATTTTGAGTATTTAAAATATGCTCCTTCAGTAAAAAGAGCAATAATAAATGCCATCAATAATAATGCAGTAATACAGCAAGAAAAAGGTGATTTAACTAATTTTATATTAGTTATTCTAATAACATTATTTGAAAATGATGATATTTAATTTATCCTAAAATAATTTCACTTAAAATTTTATAATATATTGAATGCATATAATTAAAAGTAATTGGAATTATTGCATAAATGATAATTATATATAATGGTGTTAGTGAAAAAAATATTCCAACTAACCAAATAAAATGGAATATCGGGTTTCGGAATAAAAAATTATCAGGTATTTTACAATTTCTAAAAAAAATTATTTCTATCAAAAAAGTAATAATAAATGGTATATATAATAATATTGAATATATTAATATATACATGCAAGCAAGAATTAAAAAATCATCTTTGATTGAAATAATAATTAACAATAGTAAAATTAATCCTGCTAATGCTAAACAGTGCGACCATAGGTGAACCTTGGTCGCACAAAGTTTTTGATAGAATTTGTTTAGATTATGTTTAATACTAGCCACATGTATATTATAGCTTGTTGATACAGCAATATGTCAATATATTTACATTTAAAATTGGTGATTTGTGAATAGATAAATAAAATCCTGTCATTGCGAACGATAGTGAAGCAATCTAAATAGATTACTTCGTCGGGGTGAATAATATAATTGCAGTTTTCATTTCCACATTGCCCCTCCTCGTAATGACGTAATAGTTTTAACCGGTAAATAGAATTCTGATTGAATTTATTTACCCTCCAAGTTTGTCTTATAAATTTATGAAAGGAGTTTTTATGGCTAAAAATAAAAATTGTGCCGGAACTTATAAAGTATCCGGTTATGTTCGCGAGGACGGGACTAAAGTTGATTCTTACTGGAGAACGTGCGGTGCAAAGCACGAAGGTGATAATTCGCTTTCTCAAAGACACCAGAGCAAAAGTACCGGCATGACCAGTGGGGCGGCTCCGATATATGAATTGACGAATGCTGAAAAAAAATCTATTAGAATGAAAGAATATAACAAACAAATACAAAATGGATTCGATTATACTTATTCTTTGGCTCCTTTACAAAGGTATGTAGAATTGCATTCATCTAATAATGATTTGTATCATAAATATTACCGATTATCACTAGATTACGAAAATCAAAAACAATATAATAAGGAAAATGTTTATGTAAAATTTAAAGATCTTCAAAATGAAGGTGTAAAATCATTTATTCAAAATAATTTAGACAAGCTGGATATACCATATGTAGATAACAATACAAATGTTGTGATTCCTCAGCAAGATTCTCGTCTTGTGAAAACAGTTTATAATTCACCTGAATTTAAAGATGCAATAAAATCTCGTTTATCAGGTATAAAATCCGGAGAATATAAAAATAATTCGTTTAATATAACTTTTGATAAAACAAAAGATGCTCATTTAACTCTAGGTCATGCGACATTATATAATGTACGCATAGTTGATGGATATATTTGTGGGACACATATTGATTATTATAATTATAAATATTTGAAATATTATAAAGGTAATTCAATATTTGCGACCGCTGCAAATAATAATGCATATCGTCAACAAGAATATGGTAAATTGACTAATTATTTGATAATTTTCCCTATTAGTATACCTCTTGATGAAATATAAAGAGAGGTATTATTATCGTGAGTAAAAATATTAAATAAAAAATTTGACCTAATATCCAGGTAATATTATAAAATTTATTTTCGTAAATAAATTTCCATCTTATTTTAAATTTATAAAAGAAAATAGTTTCTAGTAATATACAAAATAAACTTATAAAAAATAGGTAACTACTAATTGTTATACATACAAGGAGATAAAGAGATTTATCTCCTTGTTCTCCCCAAAAATATAATAATAAAAATCCGCAAAATAAGCCGAGTAACATTGTAATATGTGACCAAATATGGGATTTTATATTTTGTATACATTTTTTTATAATATAAAATTTTTTATGCTTATTTTTATTTTCATATTCTTGAAAATAGTTTTTATTTATTAAAGTCGGAAATTTGTTTTTTCGGACTATTAAATGTAATAAATATAAAAGAAATATTATTATTGATGATAATAATATTTCTTTAACAACTTTTATAATATATTTTGAATAACTTATGTGATATTGCCAAAATGGGAATGCAGAGCCTTTATAAAAATAATATTTTAATTCTTCATTTGGCGAAAATACAATATTGACTTCGTTACAATTATACCATTCTGCTTCTGCCAGTTTGCCGTTAATATCGTAACGATAATAGTTGTGCATATCTTTTTCATATTCTATAAATACTAATTCTCCAGATTCATTATAAAATAATTTATAGTTTTTATAATTATATAGTTGAGGTTTCATATTATTAGTAGTATCTTTATGATGTTTTTCTAAAGATTTAATAAATTCAAGTCTTGCCTTCTCTTCCCCATTTGGATTTGAATAATTAATATTTTTGTAGTCGTAGATATAATAAAAAGCATTATCACGATGTTTTGTGTTTAAATAGTTTTTATATGTTTTAGGAATATTTTCTGTATTAATGCATGAATCATAATTCGAAAATAGTTCATATTGTGCAGTATCTTTATATTCTGAGATATATTCTTCCCCTTGATGATAATATTTGTTGTACGAGTTTTCTGTAAAACGAAATGATTGTATGCATATATTTGTAATTAATATAATTAGAAATATACGAAAAAATTTGTGGATTAATTTTTTGTTACTCCAATTTATCATGATAATAATTATACTCTATTATTAAAATAATTCATTAATATATTTACATTTATTAATAGCGGAAATATGTATATTGTCGATGGATATATTTGTGGAACATTAATTGATTATTATAATTTTTCGTTATCAGAAAAATATAACTATAATTATGATTCTTTAAAAACAATAATCGCAAATAATAATGCTTATTTCTAACAAGAAACAGGAAGATTGAAGAATTATTTGATAATATACCCAATAAGGATTCCGGTTGGGAAATTTATGTAATGAATCTAAGACAGTTTAGTATTATATAAACAGGTATTATAATAAATACTCCTGTGAATATTCCAATAATCCAAAAAATATTATAGTACCTGTTTTTTACTAAAAAATTCCATTTAATTTTAAATTTTTTGAAAAAAATTAATTCTAAAATAGTAAAAATAATAAATAGTGTGAATAGAGTACCGGATATGAAAACGCTGCCTACTATAAACAAAAATATATCTGAATCAAATAAAAAACTAATACAATTACAAATTAAAAACCAACCAAGTAACGCTAAACAGTGCGACCATAGGTGAACTTTGGTCGCACAAAGTTTTTGATAGAAATTGTTAAGGTGTTGTTTTATATTGTTCATTAGTATTATTATACTTTGAAATTATAATATGACATTAATATATTTACAATATTTTAATACGTAGATTAAATTAAATAATATAAAATAATATACAAATAGTAGGTATTATAGAAAAAATGATTGTACTTGTGCTGATTCCAATAATCCAAAAAATATTATAGTAGTTGTTTTTTATTAAAAACTTACATTTAATTTTAAATTTTTTAAAAAATAGCAGTTCTAAAATAGTTAAATTAATAAATATAATAAATAACGTATAAAATATAAAAGTTTTTTCTGCAATTAAAAAGGAAGTATTTTTTGACGTGTCAAATAAAAAACTAATACCATTAAAAATTAATAACCATCCTATTAATGCTAAACAGTGCGACCATAGGTGAACCTTGGTCGCACAAAGTTTTTGATAAAAGTTATTTAGATTATGTTTAATACTAGTCACATGTATATTATAACTTGTTAAAATAATTAATCATTAATATATTTACATTTATTAATCATCGCATTTTGTATACCAATCATTGTTATTTCAAGATTCTCCAATTTTTAAGGAGAATCTTGTTTCTTTAGAAAGGAGTGGTGGTCCAGCAAATTATAAATATTTTGAATATTTTGGCGTATGCCGTTGTACTTTAGTTAAGGAGATTTTTTATGGATAATTTTGAACAAATTTCACAAGATAATACTCAATTAAATTTTCAAGAGCAATCGCAAGACAATACTGCTCTTAATAATGATAATACCGAGTTAATTATGGGTAAATTTAAATCGGTTGATGATTTGTCTAATGCTTATAAAAATATTGAAGCAAAACACGGTCAACAATCAAAAGAGCTTGGGGAACTTAGAAAAAAAGCAGAAATTCTTGATAAAATTCAAAAACAAGTTTCTGATTTCCAAGAAAATAATAAAGCACTTAAAGAATATATTAGTAAAAATGCTTCAAAATATGATAAAGATGAATATTTTAAAAACCCGGAATTCAGTAATCTCTACAAAGAAGCATTAACGGCTCTCGGAACAAACTTAGATACTGATAAATTTGTTTCTCTTTTGGATAGTTATGTTAAATCTCGTATTTCTATGTACGAAAAAAGTCAGTCCGCTAAGTCTGAAACTGAAAATAGTAAATCACAAATGCAATTCTCAGATTCAAGCCCGAAAGCTGCATCAAAACCAATTCCTAAATTGGATACTCTTGATGATGCCGAAATTGATGAGGTTATTGCTAAATATATCTAACAAATTTTTTGTTAGTTTCTCTCCGGAAAACATTTCTTGTATAACAAATTCCTGCCGGTATTCCGATAACAGGTTTGTATATGTAGATTTGCCCGGAAAATCGTTTTGTACACAAGTTTTATGAAAGGATTATTATGTCTGTTAAACAAATCGTTATTTCTGCATTCAACAATGCATTCAAAAAATATCTTTATGATGAACTGGTAATTGGTAAATTATCACACACCGATTTTAAAGATTCTGTTAAAAAAGGTGATGAAGTTGACGTTATTATGCCTGGTTCTGTTACCATGTTTGATTATGACGGCGGCGAATTAACTGCTCCTGAAATTGCAACAACTTCTACTACTAAAGTTAAAATTAACCGAGGTAAAGCATTCCACTTTGAATTGACTGCTATCGAGGAAAAAAGAATCCAAGCTGCAATTGATGGAAGTCAACAAATGAATCTTGCTAAAGATTATACGGAAGATGCTATAAAGCAATTCGCTGCCGGTGTTGATGCCGCTTATGCTAACCTTTATACTCGTGCTGCTCACTATCTTGATGATAATGGTAAAGCCATTACTCTTGATGCTGATTATGCAAAAGAAATTCTTGCATATATGCAGGCTCTTTTCAAAAAAGGTGACGGCAAAGGTCATACCAACTGGATTGACGGAAATATGGTCTGCATTGTTCCGCCTGAGTACCAATTCTATTTAGGCAAACTTGATGATCTTAAATACGTTGAATCAGGTCATGAAAAATTATCTAAAGGGTATGTCGGGCATCTCTGCGGATGGGAAATTCTTGTTTCTAACAACATTGCTCAACCGGAAGACGGTGTTTTCTATCCTTTATTCGGTATCAAAGGTAAAACTCTTGCAGGGGGCGTTTCTGCTGATTTAAGCACACAATCTTATACTCCTGAAAATAGTTTTAACACAAGATACAAAGGATATGGTTTGTATGGTGTAGGGGCACCTCGTGCTGATTTCTTAGGTACTGTTAAAATTTCTGCACCTCTCTCCTTATCTAAACGTGCGTAAATGCCCGAATAATTTTGATATTCGGGCTTTATGCCCAAATTAGTTACACATTATTTGAAAGGACTTTTTATGGCTAGAGATAATATTAATGTTCAATATCCTGAAATGGATGATTCACAATCTGTTGCTGATGTGAAAATTACAAAGCAAGCAGTTACCCCTGCTAATGGTATTTGTTTGGCAAAAGCATTTGATAACAAAAATAATTCGCTTGTGATTTGTGTCGAAAATACAGCTGCTTCTGCATCTGAAGTTACTTTTAAGGCCGGGGATAATTATCCTAATGCTAAATTAGGTGATTTGACTGTTGCTGTTGATGCATCCTCTGTAAATTTCTATCAGATTCAAGACCCGTCAAGGTTTGAAAATAAAGACGGTTCTATGAATCTTGATTTTAAAACAGGATTTACAGGGAATATTTTTGCGGTCGCAAAATCTGTTGCTGTTCACTAATCTATTCGGGCGGAGCAAAGCTCCGCCCTTTATTAAAAGGAGTTAATATATGAAAATCAGAAATATTAAAACAAATAATATATTTAATCTTCCAAAGTCGGAAGTTGAATTGCTGCTTGATGAGCATCCGGAGCTATACGAAAAATATACTACCCGTCCAAAGAAAAATGCTGCAAATGTTGTTCCTAAATACGAACAAAATACCATTTTACCTTTGATTTGGGAAGAATAGCGGAAATGAAAAATAAAGATATAAAATTCTAAATTACTGAAAGATTAAATGTTTTATCGGCTAAAATATTTATCAATAAATGTTGTTGTTATAGTTCAATATGGTACATCATTAATGAATAATTTAGTGAATTCTGATGAATTTATTAATGCTATAAATAAAGAAAAAGATAATATAAAAAATGGTCTTTATAAAAATAGTTCATTTTCAATATCCTTTAAAAATGATTTAAATTTAGCTTTAACAATAGGTAAATGTAATATTTATAATCCTTGTTTTCATAAAGACGGTACGTTTACTGCGACATTAGTTGATTATTATGATTTTGAGTATTTAAAATATGCTCCTTCAGTAAAAAGAGCAATAATAAATGCCATCAATAATAATGCAGTAATACAGCAAGAAAAAGGTGATTTAACTAATTTTATATTAGTTATTCTAATAACATTATTTGAAAATGATGATATTTAATTTATCCTAAAATAATTTCACTTAAAATTTTATAATATATTGAATGCATATAATTAAAAGTAATTGGAATTATTGCATAAATGATAATTATATATAATGGTGTTAGTGAAAAAAATATTCCAACTAACCAAATAAAATGGAATATCGGGTTTCGGAATAAAAAATTATCAGGTATTTTACAATTTCTAAAAAAAATTATTTCTATCAAAAAAGTGATAATAAATGGTATATAAAGGTACAACGAGAATATTAAGATATACATAAATATACATATAAACATTACAAAACCTTCTTGGGCTGAAACAATAATTAGCAACAGTAAAATTAATCCTGCTAATGATAAACAGTGCGACCATAAGTGAGCTTTGGTCGCACAAAGTTTTTGATAAAAGTTATTTAGATTATGTTTAATACTAGCCACATGTATATTATAGCTTGTTGATACAGCAATATGTCAATATATTTACATTTAAAATTGGTGATTTGTGAATAGATAAATAAAATCCTGTCATTGCGAGCGATAGTGAAGCAATCTAAATAGATTACTTCGTCGGGGTGAATAATACAATTGCAGTTTTCATTTACACGTTGTCCCTCCTCGTAATGACGTTATAGTTTTAACCGGTAAATAGAATTCTGATTGAATTTATTTACCCTCCCAGTTTGTTTTATAAATTTATGAAAGGAGCTTTTATGACAATTAATTTTTTAGATTTATATAATGATGTTGCTTCACAACCATGGTCTATGTTTGACTCCGGAGCAACTGTTAAAGAAGATTTTGAACCGGCTCTGGTTTCTTCTATAAATAAAGCCATAATTGATATATGGTATTCATATCCGTTTTCGTTCAGAATAAAAAAATATGGTTTTTCTACGATGGCTAATTATCAAAGTTATGAATTACCAAACGGAAATATTCTTAACGAATCTTCTATTGAGGACAACCTGTTTGCAGTAAAACTGGATAATTCTTATCTAAATTACAACCCGGATATATCTGAAAATGAAGAAAAATTCGGAACTCCGACAGAGTTTTATATAGAAGATGATAAAATTGTTCTTTATCCTATTCCTGACAAAAGATACCATGTATCAATTAAGTATTTAACATTATCTATCGGTTTTGATAAAGATGATAATGAAATATTTTATCTTGAAAATACTACCGATTATATTGATATTCCGCAAAAGTATGAATCATTATTTAAAAATACAATTCTTGCAAAAGCCTTGGTCGATTCTATTGCATCTGTTAATGATGAAAACTATGCCGGATATCGTTTGCAGTTTGATAAAGCGTATAAATTGCTTATCAAAGTGTCGAATCCTGTTAAAAAATCAATGTCTATATCATTTTAAAAGGAGTTAATTATGCCCTCTACTTCTCTATATTGTAATAAATTCGGCGGAATCTATAAGCAGGATTCCGCTTTTTCTGATAAAAAAATTACTGCTTCTGATTTGCAAAACGTTGAGTTATATGATACCGGTATTAATTCCGGTGTCGGTATCAGGACTGCCAGGGGAAATACACTTGTTTGTGATTTAATTCCTGCAGGCGAAAAGGTTGTTAATATTTTCCAAAGTGTGCAAAAAACTAATACCTATTTCTTTGTACATACAGAATCAGAAACAGAAGGAAAAATATATCTTTTTAGGCCGGATTCAAATTTGCTGCAATTAAAAGTTGAAGATCTATCTGTTACGGGGCAATCCTCTGCAACAGATTTTGCGCAAGGCTGGAGTGATTTATTTGTATTCTCAAACGGTGAGGAGCTTTTGACTATCGAATTGGATAATTATGATGACGATGGTACTCTTAATGAAGTTAAAAAATTTACTCCAAAAGATACGGAAAATCGTGATGTTAAAGGCTTAGGAGTTATTAATTTTAACGGACGTTTGTGGATATTCAATGAAAATGTACTCTGGTATTCCGTACAACAAGATATTTATGACTTCTCAACATCTGATGCTGAAATAGTTACATCTGCCGGATATATTGAGTTTGTAAAAGATATTACGGCAATAACGGTATATGTATCTTATATTGCCGTATTTCACTCGGATTCTTCTTGCCTTGTCGGGCTTGAATCTGATGGTGTTTTTTCTGTTTCAAATGAATGTCCGGGCGGCTGTGCCGGGTATAATGCATTTGTTTTCCACGGTACAGAGCTTTATTTTTATGACGATAATAAAAAAGGAATCTTTTCATTTAATCAATCTGTTCTCGGAAATAAAACACTCGGGAAAAATATTGCCATAAACCTGCAAGAGGATTTGTGTAATATTACAAGAGAGTTTGAAAAAATACGCATGATTTCCGTTGTATTATCTGATAGAAATGAGTTCTGGTTTCTCTTGCCTACAAATGATACTCAATATTCAACTATTCTTATATATGATTATAAACACGAAGAATGGGTGAAAAGAGTATGTCCTAAAATATCTTGTATTCAAGTTATTGGGAATACTCTATATTCTGCCGATGATAACGGTAAAATTTATCATGAGTATTTGGGGGCAGATTTCCATGGAATATTTGTTGAGAGTTTTTATCATACATCACCTCTCAATTTTGGGATTGATAATATGCTGAAAATTCTGTTTATTCCGCCTAAAATAGGTTTGGATTTGTCATATACAAATGATTTCTTTGTGGAGTATATCAAAAACTATGACTCACTAAAACAGCCTAAAAAACGTAATATTAAGGCAAGATCTTTGAAAAATGCTCTATATTGGGATATAGGAAATTATGATGAATACTATTATGCCCCTAAAAATGCCAGTTCTTATTACACTCTGCCGTCAGAGATATTTAGAACGCTTGAGTTTCATTTCTATACTCAAACGGACGGGCAGGATTTCTGTATCCGTAATATTGAGTTTACTAATATAAAACTCAAACCAATGTACTAACAGCGGATGCGGAAAAAGTCGAAAAATGACAATATTCCGTAACCTCAATAGTACTGGTGGTATATATAAATATTTTATTATTATACTCTTTATCTCCTTTGCGGGTAATTATTTACCCGCTTTTATTTAATAATTTAGTGATTAGTGAGGGGTAAATAGTGAATGGATTTGATTAATATTTGCTGTAATGTGAAGAAAAATTGATATAATTGTTGTAATATATTCTTAAATATATTAAAATTATTTTATGAAAAAAGTTATTTTAATTTTTGTTTTAATAATGCTTTCTATGTTTGTTTGTATAAACAAGTATAATTCTTCTCAGGTGATAAAAACTTTTCAAGAATTAAATAATCCGCAGGCATCAAAAATTTTGCAGGAATATTTACTTAAAAAAACACCGAATTTTAATCAAATATCAAATTTGCCTCTTGAAACATGTACTCATGCAGTGTTTTTTGATTTGAATGATGACGGTGAGAATGAAGTGATAGGATTCACTGATGCGTTTTATTGTGCAACAGGATATAATCTTTTTATTTTGAAAAAGAAAAATGATGTATATGATGATATATCAATGGTTAATTTTTACCCGGCAGGTGGTATTGAGATAATGGGTTTAAAAGTAAATGGTTTTAATACTATGAAAATATCAGCCCGATTGTCTAAAGTTTGCTCATCTTATATGTATATTGATAAAATTATAATATCCTACGATAATAATGGGTTTTATGTTTATAACAAATTAAATGTTTTCAATCGGTTAAAAATATTTATCAATAAATGTTTAAATCAGAAATAATATTATTATTTTTTTGTTTTATTTTCTGGTTTTGTATGTATTTATTCAAATTTGTGCTGACTAAATCAGCAGAAAGGAGTTTTTATGGCTAAAAATAAAAATTGCGCCGGAACTTATAAAGTATCCGGTTATACTCGTGAAGACGGTTGAATTTTCGGTAGGGTGATGCGAGCGCAGCGAGCAAACCCGTAACGTGGAGCAAAACCACGCTTTTGCGACCAGCCGAATAATTCAATAAAGGGTTGATTCCTACTGGAGAACGTGCGGTGCAAAGCACGAAGGTGATAATTCATCTTCTCAAAGACACCAGAGCAAAAGTACCGGCATGATCGGTGGGGCAGCTCCGGTTGAAGAAAATTACGATGAAAATTTTATTATGAAAGCTTATTTAAATGATTATTTGAATAATGAATTTGAATATGTGCCTAGGGATTATTCTACCGGTTTATCAAAAATACAAGAATTAATTGCTAAAAAGGCAAAGTTTAATTTTTCTTTTTTAAAATATTATAAATTAGCTTTAGATTATGAAAATCAAAAACAACATAATAGAGAAAATGTATATATTAAAGTAAAAGATATAGATAATTCAGAATTAAAATCTTATATTAAAAATAAATATTTAGTAAACGATTTTACCGATGTTGTTATTGTGCAACGGGGGTCTCAGTTATTTGAAGAACTTATCACTTCTCCTGAATTTATATCATTTTTAAAAGATAATTATTTAAAAATATTACATAATGAATTTAAAGATAATGCAATTCAATTAAATTTTAATAAAACAAAATCTTTGAATCTTACAATTGGAAAATCGATGATATATAATCCTAAATTTGATAAATTAGGGAATTTTAGTTCTCTTGTTGTTGATTTTTATGATTTTGATAAAATGATTACAAATAAAAATTCGGATTTATTTACAAAGTTAATTGCTCCGATTAATAATAATGCTTATATTCAACAACAATCAGGGAAATTAACAAACTATATTCTTATAATACCAATTTTGTTATTCTTGAAAGATTATCTATAATATTATGAATAATGCTGATATTAAATATAATGTTATACCTGTTAAAAATCCAACTATCCATAATATATCATATAACCTGTTGTATTTAATAAAATTAAATTCAATTTTATAATCGGAGAAAAATAATAATTCAATTAAAAATAATATTATAAATGGGATTAATGAATAATATAATATAACCATTATAAATGGTAAAATTAATGTATATCCATCTTTGGCATACAATACACAGTAAGTTGATAATATAATGTTTATCCATCCAAGAATCATTAAGTAATGTGACCATATATTATCTTTAAATTGTTGTAATTTGATATAAATTAGTTTTAAATATTCCATTAATTCCTCTTAATATATTGGTATTTTGTCAATTAAAAATTTGGTAAATATAATTATAACAAACGTTATTTTGTATAAAATGAATGATATTCCGATATCCCACGTAATATTATATATTTTATTTTTTTCTAATATATTATTTTTAATTTCAAAATTGAAAAAAAATAATGTTTCTATAAAGTAAATAAAAAATAAAATTAATAATAAAAACCAAAAAGATTCATAATTCTTTATAATGTTTGTTAGTAAATCTTGGTTATATGTACCAGTATTGTTATGAATAGATAAAAATAAACCATACCATCCTATTAATGCTAAACAGTGCGACCATAGGTGAGCTTTGGTCGCACAAAGCTTTTGATAAAAGTTATTTAGATTATGTTTAATACTAGTCACATGTATATTATAGTTTGTTGATATAGCAATATGTCAATATATTTACATTTAAAATTGGTGATTTGTGAATAGATAAATAAAATCCTGTCATTGCGAACGATAGTGAAGCAATCTAAATAGATTACTTCGTCGGGGTGAATAATATAATTGCAGTTTTCATTTCCACATTGCCCCTCCTCGTAATGACGTTATTGTTTTAACCGGTAAATAGAATTCAAATTGAATTTATTTACCCTCCCCAGTTTGTTATAAATTTATGAAAGGAGCTTTTCTTATGAATAAAATAATCATCCACTGGACTGCTGGAACGAATGTTCCTAATTCTATTGACTTACAACATTACCATTATTTGGTAGATAAATATGGGAGGATACATAATGGGATTTTTAAACCCGAAGATAATGAAAATTGTAATGACGGTAAATATGCCGCACACACAGGCGGTGGGAATACAGGCGCTGTTGGTCTTGCTCTGTGCGGAATGTGCGGCTATTCTTCTCCTGCTAAAGTAGGCGCATATCCTTTGAATAAGGTTCAATGTGAGGCTGCGTTTCAGTATGCGGCAAAACTCGCTAGAAAATATAATATCCCTATTAATTCCGCTCATATTATGACTCATTACGAATTCGGACAAAAAAATCCTAAAACAACCTCTGCCGGAAAAATTGATATAGTATATCTGCCTGCGTATCCTGATGTTAAACAAAATCAGATAGGTGATTTTATCAGAAATAAAATCAGATGGTATTTTGAAAGATTATAAAAAGGGGAATTCCCCCTTTTTATAACCAAATAGGGCCCCATGTAACAAATTGTAACTATGCATGGCAATTTTTAACCTTCAGGCGATTTATATCTGCGGAAGGTTTCTTATGATAAATCTTAAAAATATACAACATTACTCCAGACAAATTGTTTCTAATCCTATAAAAGCTGTAAGAAAGGTATTCAGCCATATACCGGCTCGGACACATCTAGAGTCTTCACCTGCTGTTGATACTTTAGTCAAAGTTAATCCACAGAATTATATTTTAGGTGCACAGCCCGGGAAATTAATAAAAGAAATTACTAAAAAGAAAACCGGAGCTTTTGGTAAAGATGCAATGGTTTTTGCTATACCTAATCAGCCGGATTTAGTTTTGAGGGTAGAACATACTGCTATTGAAAAAATGGATACTCTTGCAGACAGCTTGAAATTAATCCCGATTAAACATAATGATAATCTTCTTGCCCATAAAAATTTGGGTCTGCCTCTATATTCTGTTGTCGGAAAAGAATCAGAACTTTATGCAAAAGATTCAATAGAACCTCTTGAAGCTCTCAGACAAAAAGATAATATAATGGTTTTAAGAAAAGTTTCAGGGGAAAATCCTGCAAATGCATCCTGGAATGCGTTGGTAAAATTGACCGGCTGTGAGGATGATGCACCTAATGTTCCTCAATATATTAATTTCCAACAATTAACACAAATTAGGGTACAATATGGTAAAGATGCTGCAAAAAAATGTTTGAAAATTATAAAAGAAGGCGGAGAACAAAATATTCCTGAAAACTTCTTTGCCCCGGGCTCCGAAGCGTATACTTTTACTAACTGTGATGTGTTTGCAAATAACTATAAAGCGTATTCAAAATCTTATATAAATTATTTGAAACAACTCTCAAAAATGCCAAAAGAATCTTTTAAAGAAGCAGTTGATACTATTTTGATGGATAAAAATTTCTTGATTGATTTTCAACATACAGGCAATACTTTCGTTGATTTTAAAAACAAAAAATTTAATTTTATGGATTTCGAGTTTGATAAAACAAACAAAAAATATATCTATGATAACCCTGTAAGAGAATTCAAAAATGTTATTCTCGGAAAATGTTTTGCAAGTATTGCTAAAAGTCCTGCAAATATTTTGTTAGAAGAAAAAGATATTAAAACTGCCCAAAAATATTCCGATAAGATTGCTGATATAGTTAATTCTGTTACTCCGGATAAATTTAAGTTTTAATTAATGAAGGTGTAAAAGGTAGGGGTAAAGGGGTAAATATATTGGGTTGAGCTTGTGTCTACTCGTTGGAGAAAGTAGCTAAGTAGTTATGAAGTAAAGCAGCTGGGCGAAATCAACATACCTTGTCATAAAAAAATGCATAATGAACAGAATGGTTTGACGATGAGATTTTGTCATCATAATTTAAATTTGTAGTCATAAGTCAAACCGGACACAGGTCGTAACATGTCTACATTAGACTGCGCCTCGCGTTAAACGGTACCGCTCACAATAACAACGAAAACTCAACGTTTCCGTTGATTATTGTTCGGCTCTCACTACGTTCGTACCTCTGCTCGGCTTGCTCTTGGATTTTGGCGGCTCGACCGGCTCAACGCAGCTCTCGCCAGGACGAGTTTCGCTACGCTCACTCTTGCCAAAATCCGCAAAAAAAAGCGGTCGAATGACCGCTAAAATTTTCCTAATTTGTCCCTGTCCGTATAATCAAGCTAATCATGGTCTAATTAACTTGTTTTTTATTCTTTTTTAAGATTCGTTTTTGTTTCCTTCGTCAGATTGCCACGCCGCTAAAGCGTCTCGCAATGACCGGGTTTATGCAATGAAGTTGTTACCGAATCTGTTAGCGCCGTAGAAAAACGACTCTTTCATAATTTGTTGGAAGTTTTTTCTCCTTACAGCTTTGTTTCCGATTTTGGTATTGTTAATATCTTCAATGGACTTCTTGTAGTATTCGTTTGCGACAGAAGTCATAAATACTTTTTGCGGCGGCTCATCCGTGCATTTATCATTTCCGACAGCCCCCTCTGGATTATCAATGACATCAAATAAATCACTGACTTTAGTTGATAGTTTAACAGTATCTTCTTCTTCGTGTTTTTTCATTGCGTATTGTTCCGCAACGTTAGCGAATAACAGTGCCATATTTAGCTCTCCTCGGGACTTTTAGAAGTTTTAGTATCTACATATATATAAAGTATATAACTATCCAAAACTTGCTTTTTTTATAACATATTTTTCCAATTATGTTACATTTGTTTACATTTTACGGAATGCTTAATATTGCTGCATTCCATAAGAAAGGATTCCGTTATGGATAAAGAGACAATACAAAAATATGCACCAACGGTGCTTGTAATTGTCGCATTGTTTTTTCAGTATAACGTTTTTGTTACTCCTCAACAGTTAGAAGTTAAGCACAGGGAGATTCTAGAAGAAATATCCTTGAAATATGCTACGAAAGAACAAAATTCCGCTATGAAAGAACAACTAAGCGATATGCAAAAAAAGGTCGACAAAATTTATGAAGTAATAATTAATGAAAGGACTTATCATGAGTTTAACTGAAATTGAATACGGTTCATTGGCTTCGTCTTCTGTATTGAATGGTAATTTCCAATTTTTGCAGGATAAAATCACTGAACTATCTGCTTTAATTACATCTGAAACATCTTCGTTTTCGTCTACTGTTGCAACTTTGAACAACAGTATTACGGAATTATTAGGATATAAAGATTCGTTTATCCAGACAGGTACTATTATTATTTCTCAGGCATCAGAAATTCCTAGTGGATTTCTTTTATGTGACGGTTCAGAGATAAAAATAGATGAATATGAAGATTTATATGCTGTTATAGGTACAACTTACGGGCAGTCCGACAGTACAACATTTTGTATTCCGGATTTGACCGGTCGTACAGTTTTTGGGATTTCTGAAGATGGAACTCTTGGTGACTATCTGGAAGCCGGTTTGCCAAATATTACAGCTGATGGGATTAGAGTCCCTTACGGTTCTTTGCAGGCGCCTACAGGAGCATTTAGATATTCTAGTTCCGGTGGTTCTTCCGGCAATACCCAAGGAGGTTATGGTAATGGGGTGTTATCATTCAATGCTTCCTATGCAAATTCAATTTACGGTAAAAGTACAACCGTTCAGCCGCCTGCTATGGTTACTAACTTTTTGATTAAATACTAAGGAAGGAGTTTTTTATGATTGTTTATATTTTTGATGGTTATACAGGTGAATATTTGAGAGAATATACCCCTCAAATTAATCCTAAAAAATCCGGAGAATATTTAATGCCAAGGTTTTCTACTCTGAAAAAACCTGTATTTAAAGACGGATTTTATCCTGTCTTTGATGGAGATAAATGGAATCAAATTCCTGATTACAGAGGGTTTGAAGTTGTTAATCTTGAAACAGAGGAAATTTCGCCGATGGAACATATCGGAGAAATCCCTGAAGGTTATATGTTGTATGATGAATTCATAGAAACAGATGAATATAAAGCTAAGAAAGCTGCTGTTATTGCTTTTCAGGAAAAACAACAACTTTTAAACCAGATTGATGAACTTGATAAAAAACGTATCAGGGCGGTTTGTGAACCTTCGCAAAAGGACGAAAATCAAACCTGGCTTGAATATTACACTAATCAAATAATTGAATTACGACAACAGTTACAGGAGTTATAATATGGCTTTATATATTGATGAAAATGGCACTATCTCCCTTGTCCAGGGGGATAGCGGTGAAATTATTGTTTCCGGTTTGGATGATAAAGTATCATCAAATGTTTATTTTGCAATACAGACTTTAAAAAGAGTTCCTGTTGCATCCGAATTGATGGTGCAGTCTAATTATTCAGATACGGTTACATTTGTTTTGACATCCGCATTTACGGATTTGTTGACTGTTCCTAAAAATAAAGAATTTGAAACATATCAATACGGGATAAAAGTGTGTACGTCTAATAGTGAAGACACTGTATTGATAGCAAATAATGATTATGGAATGGTGAATCAGTTAATTGTTTACCCAAAAATTGTGGAAGGAGCGTAAAATATGAATTTAGCACAATTAATTAAAAATTTGTTTGAAAAAACTACATCAAAAATACTTGAATATGTTAATAAAGAGCTTGAGGGACAGGAGAAAAAAGCAAAGGTTGATGCTGCTATCAATGAATGGCTGACTGATAATATTGCAAAACTTGGAACTGTTCAAAAGTTTATTGTTACACAGTATCTTGTTCCGACAATTCCTATCATTACTCAGGCGATTTATAACTGTTTAAAACAAAAAATAGAAGGTTTCACTGCATAATGGTAAAATACAAACTCTTAGAAAAACAAAAAGAGTTTATCGAAATCCCTCACAATTACCCTCTTGATGTAGCAATATATCAAGGGGGTTTTGGGAGCGGAAAAACCTGGTGCGGTTCTCTTTTGGGGATTCTTATGGCAAAAAAATATCCGGGCTCCAGAGGGTTGGTCGGAGCAAAAGAGTATGAGCTTGTCAGAAAAACAACGCTTGTTACTTACTTAGAGCATCTGGAGCAGTTAGGTTATGTTGAAGATAAGGATTACTTCTATAATAAGGTCGATAAAGTTATTAAGTTTAGAAATAATTCTGAAATTCTTTTTTCACAGCTTGATGATGCAGAAAGGTTCAAGTCTTTAAACTTGCATTGGGCTGAAATAGAAGAAGCATCACAAATAGATGATTCTTCTTTTAAGCAGTTATTGGGCCGGCTTAGAAATACGTATCGAAATGATAAGTGGATTGATTTTCGATACCGGCTTTTCGGACATACAAATCCGCAGCCTAATAAGGATTGGATTTGGCGAAGATTTGTTCAGGATAAAAAGCCTAATTACCGCTTAATTATTGCGCCGACTACTGATAATACTTTTTTGCCAGAGCACTTTGTTGAATCGTTAAAAGAAAATTATGATGAGGATTATTATCGTATTAATGTTCTTGGTGAATTCGGAGATTATTCCTCCGGACTTGTTGTTAAGGGATTTTCTGATAAAAATCTTATGCATTTTAAGTATAATTCAGAACTACCGCTGCATATTACCTGTGATTTTAACGTAGATCCTATGTGTTGGTGTCTGGCTTATAAAGATGATGAGAACGTTTATTTCTTTGATGAGATTGTTATTGAAAATACTACAACGCAACAATGTATTGACGAATTTTTAAGACGTTATCCGAATCATAAAGCGGATATTATTATTAACGGTGATGCATCAGGTGATAACAGAACAACCCAGAGTGAATATACTAATTATGCGATAATTCGTAATGCTTTAAGAAACCATGGATATAATCCGAAGTTTAAGCTGCGCCCTTATAACCCTCCGATTTTATCCAGAATTCAAGCTTTTAATGCCAGAGTAAAAAACTCTTTGGGTGAGAATCATCTTTTTATAGATGAGAGAAAATGCAAAAAACTTCTTTATAATATATATAATCTCTCTTTCAAAGAAGGGTCAAGCATTGTCGATGTTCCGACTTTTACACAAATTAAATCTAATAAAGATTTTAAATTTTTAGAGCATCCGTTTGATGCGGCAAGTTATTTAACGGAGTTTTATTGGAGAATTAAATGAATTCAGCCGCAAATATTTCTGCGGCTGAATTGTTTAATGAGGATGCGAAAAAATTTAGTAGTAAACCATGAAAAAATAAAATTTATAAACAGTTTGCAGAGGCTTTGTATGGTTTGGTTTATTATATTTTAAGATGTTAAATAAAATATTTGATGGTCGAAACTTAATGTATATAGGGTAAGATAGAATCTCTAAAAACAATATATAATATAAAGGTAATTATTATAATTGAAATAATATTTCCAATATTCCAAATAATATTATAGATTTTATTTTTAAGTAAAAATTTATCGGTAATTTTAATATTGCTGAATTTACTTATAAATATAAATAATATTATTAATATTAATAAAAAAGAATAAGTGATTAAAGCAAATAGTAAATACAATATAAAAATATTTTGTGAATGTTTATTAATAATACACTGGAAAAATATTCCGATTGTAGTGATAGTAAACATGTAAGTAAAACCAACAAGAATATGAGTCCAATATTCTTTTTTTAAATTTTTATATTTACAATATATGGTTTTAAAAAGTTTTAATAACTTATTCATAGGTATTATTTTAAAATATTTTAAAATAATAAAATGTAAGATTTTGTTCATAATATACACTTACGATAGGTTAAAATTACGATGGATAAAATATAAAACAAATCATAAAAATAACAAAAATAAATGCGAGCAGATTCCCGATATGCCAAATAACATTATATACTTTATTTTCAAGAATGAATTTATTTTTAATTTTGGTTTTTAAGAAAAATTCAATAATGGCAATGACCAGAATAATTGGAAATATACAACTGTAAGCCATAGTATCAAGAAAAAAATACATTCCAGCTCCTGAAATTAGTTTTGGAGATGCAAATGTTGCATCATAATAAATCTTTGCAAAAAATCCCCAAGAAGCGAACGTAAACGGCAATAGAATATGTGTCCAAAAATGTTGTTTTTGAGATTTGTAGAATGAAATAAGTTTGTTCATAATGTATCCCACAATAAGTTAAAATTACTATGTATAAAGTATCATATAAATCATAGACAAAACAAAAATAAATACTAGTAGATTTCCGATATTCCAAATAATATTATATACTTTGTTTTCAAGTAAGAACTTGTTATTGATTTTATTTTTTAGCAAACATTCAACGATAGCTATATAAATAATAATTGGAAATACGCATAAATAAGCAAATGTTGCGTAAAAAACAAATGGATCTTCAATATAATATGTGAATATAATTGTTGTGCCCAAAATGTATGTAAATGGCAATAAAAAATGTGTCCAAAATTTTTGTTTTTGCGATTTATAAAATGAAATAAGTTTGTTCATAATGTATACCTATATTATATGATATTTAATTAGTTGTGCTTGTATATATGCAAACACTAATAACATAACAAAAATAAATGCGAGTAGATTTCCGGTATTCCAAATAACATTATATACTTTGTTTTCAAGAATGAATTTATTTTTGATTTTGGTTTTTAGGAAAAATTCAATAATGGCTATTACAAGAATAATTGGAAATATATGACCATAAATCAGCATGAAAACAAAAAGATACATACCAGAACCTGAAATATCATAATTTTTTATAAAAGATAATGCAAAATGAGAATAAATAATGATAACTGTACTCCAGAATACATATGTAAACGGTAATAGAATATGTGTCCAAAATTTCTGTTTTTGAGATTTGTAGAATGAAATAAGTTTGTTCATATTTAATATATTATATTAATTTTTACAAATGTCAATATATATATTTTCCGTTTTTTTAAGATATTTATAATTAATATCTTAAATTTGTATTACTATATTTTATTTAATGAAAGGATATTTTATGAAAGTTAATTCAAATTCCAAACATATTAAAAATAGAATTTATAAACAATTCCAAGATTCTATTTATGATAAAGCCCCTGTACCTGCAGGGTACGATCTTTTGTTTGACTATGATAATCACGAAAGCGGTTTTGTAGGCAAAGTTTATATAAAAGGGAATCATATTGTTGTTGCAACGGAAGGAACAGATTTGAATAGTTTGATTGATTTAATGAATGATGCTGCAGTTTTTAGAAAACGTGTATCTAAACAATTCTAAGATTATGTAGATATATATAAAAAAATACAAAATGTAAAAAAGATAGTTCCTGATGTAAAAACAACCTGGCTTGGATATTCTCTGACCGGTAATCCTGCACAGATGATGGGAGTATTAACAGGGGATGAAACAGTTTGTTTTGCTCCTCTTGGTGCCGGAAATACGATTGAGCATCTTGATGAAATATATCATAACAGTGCGGAGTTACAAAGATTGTTTCCTGATTACAAGGGACTTGAAAATACTGATACATCAAATATTACCAATTATTATTGTGAGGGCGACTTCTTTGTTAATATTAATAGACAAGTACAAATAGGTGATGTTTATGTTGTGCCGCATATTAATCATAAATCTTCTCATCATTTAGAAAACTGGGGCGATTTGAGTGATGCCGTATTAGATGGAAGATTTAGCCCTTCTGATAATAATTTGCCGGATAATGATACTTTGTTATACGGGGGTATACAAAAGACCGGTTCATCTTCCGGTATAAAATCTTTCGGCGCAGGTAAATATAAATCTGCGGAATCGGATTGTCCCGGTTCTTATCCTGTCAGGGGATATACTCGAGAAGATGGCACCAAAGTCCGCGGTTATGTAAGGGATTGTTATAAGCATAAAGGCAGAATCCCAAAACTTGATACCCTGCCGTTGGACGAATTAGAAAAATGGATTCAAGAATTTATCTAATATAATAAAATCTTTTTATTGCTTGACATTAAATCTTGTTTTGTTAATATAGACTTATGTCACAAGCCCCCATCGTCTAGAGGCCTAGGACAACACCCTTTCACGGTGTAGACAGCGATTCGAATTCGCTTGGGGGTACCATAAATAAAAAGAACACCATTTCGGTGTTCTTTTTATTTATGTAAAACCCTCAAGTGTTTTATCGCTTGGGGAAGGACTCCGTTTTGAAGATTATTTATCTTCAAAATGGAGGCAGGCGAGTCCGAACCTGTTCGGCGAACCGTATATAAACATAGAACACCATTTCGGTGTTCTTTTTATTTATGTAAAACCATCAAATTACATAAATAATATTATCGGTATATCATTTTTAATAAGATACCTTATATAGTGCTGGTACTGCCCCACCCTCTGCACCTGTATTCCGAGCAACAATATTTGTTTATTGTCCTCCGGACAGGGTCTTCCAGACGGGGTCGCTGCTTGGTTGGCGGCGATAAACGGGTCTGCGGAATTGACCTACGTCAATCCCTTCGCCCTCTGCCGCCAATCCGCTTTGCCGTCAAAAGTTCCACAAAACCGGTACTCTGCACTTCGTTCGCACATCAAAAGTAAAGCTCAACCCAAGCGGGTAAACTCGGTTCTTCGAACCTCAGACAATACCCGCCTTGTCACTGTTTCGCTAACATTGATGGCTCACTCCGTGGAGAGTACAAAAATAAAAGATAAAAATAAAATAAAATAAATATAAATAATTTAACCAAAACACAATTCTAATCTTTTGATGTTACAACCTTTACGGAATGAGCAAATAATATCTGCGAAATAATGACAGAGCAAGCATTGTTTGAGCGAAGCGAGTTTGCTTGCTTGGTATTGAGCAGTTATATTATTTAGCGAATGGAGTTCAGGTTGCAGGTTTCTGCTTGGTTGCTGCCGTTAAACGTGTCTGCGTGTTTTGCTAACGCAAAAGCACTTCGCACTCTGGCAGCAATCCGCTTTGTCCTTTATTCTATTTATTTACCCCTGACTGCCAAAGAAATACAGGTGCGGGGTGCAGGGGTGCATAAACCCTGCATCAATTTGGTTAACCCGCCGGAGGCAAAAAAGAATTCGTTAATTCTTTCCTTTTTCTTCCGATAATATTATTTATGTATTACAACAATTTATATAAAATAAAATTAATTCTTATTTTTTTAAAAAATAACCCATTACTTAATTAAACACAATTATAAATGAATTTTTAAAGAACCTTGGGGTTCTTTTTTTGTTATCACAACTATAAAAGGAGTTTTTATTATGGTTAATACTTCGTCTAACAGTAAAAAAGAAAATAATCGTGTGATTATTTCAAATAACAAAGCTAAATATTATTCTGATTTAGCCCAGACATATGCTAATCAGTCAAAAAATTATTCTGATATAGCAAAAGCTGCTCAAGAGGCCGTAAACTCTATTGTCGATGCGGATGATTTGAGTACAATCGCTGATAATATTGATGATATAAAGGATATTGCGGAAAATCTTGATAGTCTTACGGCTGAAACTACTTGGGGAAGCATTAGCGGTACTTTGGATTCTCAAGCAGATTTGAAAGCCGCATTGGATGCAAAAGCTGATACAGAAGATTTGGCAGAAATTGCCACCTCAGGCAGCTATAATGATTTGTCAGATAAACCGACAATTCCTGATGTTTCTAATCTTGCAACGAAAACGGAATTACAATCAAAAGCTGATACTTCTGATTTATCGGCAGTCGCTACCTCAGGCAGCTACAATGATTTATCTGATAAACCTACAATTCCTTCTCAATATACTTTACCTACCGCTTCTGAAACAACTTTAGGCGGGGTAAAAGTTGACGGATCTTCTATTACTATATCAGATGGAGTTATTTCTGCTTCTGTATCTGAGGGGACAATGGATTATTCGGCACTTTCCAACAAGCCTAAAATTAATAATATAGAATTATCCGGGAATAAAACTCTGTCGGATTTGGGGATTCAGGCTGCAGGAAATTATTTGACATCTGTTCCGAGTGAATACATAACAGAATCAGAGTTGAACAGTAAAAATTATCTGACAGATTCAGATTTAACCTCTTATGCTCTAAAATCAGAAATCCCAACGGTTCCAAATAATATTACTACTCAAGGGAATAGTTTTAACAGTGCAAATCAGCTTGTTAAACTTGATGCATCAGGCAAACTCCCGGCAATCGATGGCAGCCAATTAACAAATATTTCTTCTGGCAGTTCGGTTGCTTCTACTCTTCCAAGTACTATAACTCATTCTAACGGGCAATTTATTGTCGAGCTTGGAAAGAATTATACCGGTGAAGTTAATAGTACTTCTATAACGGTTGTAATTAATGAACCGAATGATTATTCAAGTATAAGTTATCCTTATACGACTTTTATACAATTATATGTTTCTGTTGCTAATGCTGAAATTACTTTTAAAACTTCAAGCGGTACAACAATTTCCCGATATTTTAATGATACTGCTCCGGATGTTTCAAAATTAGGCTCTTACGATATCATAATTGAACAGTATGGTACAGATACCAGCCTAGAAGCTTACAGAACATCTGTCGGTTGTATATATACAGGTGATGCTCCGGTTAGTCAAGCTGGTGGTGGTGCCGGTGGCTGGCCAGGTTAAAGTTAGTAATTGTGGAGGAAAAAAATATGATACATTCTAAAAGATTTTTGTTTGTGAATAATATAGATGTTCCTAAAACAGAAGGAATGTGCACTCTATCCGGCAGAAATACTCCTGCCAGTAATACCTGGAAAATAACTATGTTTTTGCAGGGGATTACCTGGGCAGATACTCTCACAACTGATGGGTTTGAAGTATCTGCAACATTTGATGATGTAACAGTTTATGCTGTAAGCAGGGTCAATGATACCAAAATAGACTTGACTCTTAATTGTCCTGAATGGAAAGAAGGTACTGTTACCGTTCGACCGTTGGATTCAAACCTTGGTGAAAACATGACCTGTCCGGCTGCGGCCACTCTTGATACTACTATTTCTAATAGCGGTTCCGGTGGTGGCGGAAACCCTGGGTATGAAGGTTGTGATTAATTTCCCTTATCTATTGGTGAAATCCCCCAATGGAGTTTGTTTCTAAGTATTGAGTAGAAATCGTCATCTGATAAAAAGGCTAATCTTGCCTTTTTATCGGCGATTTCTATATTAAATTCTGATGTTGTTTCACTAATCTCTTGTCCGTCTATTGCAACGGTTAACAATTCATCCATTGAATTTATTGTAATTTTTTCGTTTGACGGGATTACAAGAGGTCTTGCGGTCAATGTGTGAGGGCAAATAGGAACTATTACAAGACAATCAATATCCGGACATAATATCGGGCCGCCTGCTGATAATCCGTAAGCGGTTGAGCCTGTCGGAGTGGAGATGATAATACCGTCTGCAATATAGTCACAAACAAATTTGTCATTAATCTTTAACGAAAATTTTGAT
The DNA here is from genome assembly GCA_944324825.1 of Candidatus Gastranaerophilales bacterium. GTDB lineage: Bacteria > Cyanobacteriota > Vampirovibrionia > Gastranaerophilales > Gastranaerophilaceae > UMGS1585. The sequence continues at coordinate 389,586 of CALUXU010000001.1, read as the reverse complement.
GTTCTGGTGCAAGAACATCCTTTAACTACAAAATCGTTTAATGCAACATGTTTTCCGGATTTTAGCATTATACGTTCTTGGACTTTATATGTCTTATTTTTTATACACTTTATAACTTTTTCAATCTCTGATGTTCCTGATTGAGAAAGAAATCCCAGACGTCCTAAATTTATTCCCAATATAGGCGTTCCAAAGTTTGCATAATAACGGGCGGTTTTAAGTATTGTTCCGTCGCCGCCTATGACACAAATAAAATCATAACCTCCTTTCAAGTTATCTATATTGATAACTTCATACTCTAAAGCGTTTTTTTGAAGTTCTTGTTCCAGCTTCGAAAGAACGCTTTTTGTATTTGTGACATTATGATTAATTACAACTGCAAGTTTCATATAAGTTATTATATATCAAACTATATGAATTATGCTAATGTCGGCAGATTTTTAGGGTCATCCATGAACAGTTTGTTCCCTGATGCATCTATCGGTTCAGGAAATCCAATATCTTTTCCTTCTGCATCTATCTGAACTCTCATATTTCCTAAAGTAGGATGATGCATGTACCTGTAATTAGTATTATCTAAGTTTTCAAATAATTGTTGTGCCTGTCTTAATCCATCTTGGGCTGCCATATTACGTTTGATATTGTTTTTGAATGACAATGTCAATAATTCTTGGTTTTTTAAAGATGAACTAAGGTTATACTCATCCCCATTTTGATTGGTAATAAATTGAGGTCTCTGTCCGAGAAATGTCATATACGTTTGTGTATATTTAGGTGAAACCGTCTTATTCTCGGAGTCGTATGTTTTGCCAAGGTCACCTTTGTTGTTCATCGGTGATGCTTTTACTTCTACAGGAGTAGTGCTGCCGCCTGTCATATCAACATTAGCTACTGTTGGCTGCTGTTGCGGCTGCGCTGCTGGTTCACTTACGTTCGGTGTTGAAACGTAAGGGGTTGATTGCATATTCGTAGTATTAGCTGATGAACTCTCCATATCTATATAAAGTATATATAGAATATATAATTGACATGTTTGTAAAGATATGTAAACTGATTATCTGTTCGCTTCAACAAATTCCTCTACGCTGTCAAGTAATCCTAACGATGTTGAAAATACTTTTGAATGAAAAAGAACTGATGTTGAAGAATATATTTTGCGGCGTAAAAAGTCCATTTTAAATCGTTCTATAAGTGTTTCCAGTGTATAATCACTTTCCAGTTCTTTATTAATAACCTCCATAAAGTTTGGATATTTTGCGGCAACTCGTTTAAGGATACTGTCAGATACGGAGTCGTTATTGAGGAAATAGTTTATACATTCTTTTTTGTTCTCAACTTTTTCTTCATCTTCAAAAATCATACAAAATGTTTTATAGAAAGGTATTGTATAGATACCGAATTCTTTATCCATGATGATTCCGACATCATAAGTTTCTTTGTGAGATGAGAATCCGCCAAGAGAGTTTTCTATAAAGTTGTTGTAATCATTGTTTAATTCTTTTATTTCAAAGAATTTAAATGTTTCAATCGGCTGTGTTGCTTCTTCGATATTAAAATTTTCTTGGAAATCTTCTTCGCTTAATTGTCCGATTATACTATCAGCGTATTTATTTGTTGTTATGATTTCGTCTGTTTTATACATATCAATAAATTTCTGATAAGTTTCTGCAATTGTATTTTTAATTTCGTTTTCTTTTTCAGGGTTATCCTGATATACAAGCCAAGGTGCCTGTACAATTCTTACAACTGCGTATCTTGTTGCATCTTCTTCTTGGGAGGAGGAGAGTATATTATCGATTCCTATTAAATAGTATTCGTCTTCAAGCCGGAATATACGGGCAACAATAAATTCTCCCATTCCGATTCCACGGAAGTTTGTCATTTTGGTTAGTGATAAAACTTCATACTCTTTTTCGTTTGTCAGATTATATAATTTGAATCCGTTTTTTAAAATGCGTTTGATTTTAAATATAGTATACTGAGCATTAAGAAAACTTTTTGCGATATCTGTTTTTGAAGAATTTCCGCGTTCGTTATAAAGTTCTATTATATTTTTTGCCGGTTCTCCGATATAACGTTCAAATACATAAGGAATAAATAATTTTTCCATTTGTGCGGAGGTTGCATTCATTGCACCCATCGTTGACAAATACTCTTCAAAATCAGGTTTTATTTCTTCATCTTCCTGTACAAATTTGAATATGTCTTTTAATACGTCATTTATTCCTATGATTTTTTCTATTGCGTTCATTTATCTCTCCTATGTAGATTTAAACATACAATAACATTATAATAATCTCAATACTCACAATGGATTAATATTAGTTGTGGAAAATTGGATTTTTGGATATAATCAGGTTATGGATAAAAGTGTTAGACAAACGCGTACCAGACATCTTCGTGAAGTCGAATTGCTTATTTGGTTGTTAATTGTATTAGCACTTTTTGCCATTGGTTTTTATTTGTATTCTGCAAAACAAAAAACTTATGAACTGCATAATATTTTTATGCAGGATGTTGACGGTCTAATCGTAGGTTCTCCGGTTAATCTTATGGGAGTACCGATAGGGTATGTTAATAAATTAAAAATTGTAAGCGAGGACGAGGTTTTTGTAAGATTTATTGTTAAAGACAAGTCTGTAAAGCTTCCGAAAGGGACTATTGCAAATATTGAATTTTCAGGGCTCGGCGGCTCCAAGTCACTTGAGCTTTATCCGCCTAATCCTGAAATTGTTCAGCGTTACGGGCTTGATGCCGATGATTATATTATTGTTACAAAAACAAACAGGCTTCGTGATTGCTGGGTTTTGTTATATGAAATGTTTAACAAAGTCGGGCTTATTATTGCAAGAATTTCATCTTTTGGCGCTGAACTTCAATCTTCTAATTTGCAGGAGGATACTGTTATGACCCAAAAAGATGTTAATAAATTTATTGAATTTTCAAACGGTTGGGTTGATAATGTACAAAAAGATTTGAATGATTACAAAAATAAAATGAATGATATGAAGAAAGGAAATAGGGATGACAGTCATGACTAACGAGAATGTAAAATTGATTACGAATCCGGTTATCTGCCAGAGTCTTTGCACAATGCGTGATAAAGATAATGATTCTCAAAATGTGAGAATTGCGGCAAGAAAAATAACCAGAGCGCTCCTCTATGAGGCTTCAAAAAATCTTCCGCTTGTAGACAAAGAAGTTCATACACCATTAAAAACTTGTATTGCTAAAGATATTGATCCTGATATTAAAATCATTATTTCTCCGATTTTAAGAGCAGGATTAATTTTTACTGATGAAGCAATAGATATTCTGCCTGATGCATGTATTAGGCATATTGGTATGTATAGAGATGAAAAAACTCTTAAACCTGTCTGGTATTATAACAAAGTACCTATGGCAACACCTGATCCTAAAAAATTCTATGTATATATTACGGACCCTATGCTTGCAACAGGGAATTCTCTTCTGGAAGCAATACGTTTATATGCGAATAAAGGTATTCCTCAAAAAAATATTAAATGTATTTGTATATTTGCAGCTCCGCAAGGGATTGAGCTGATTCACAGTGAATTTCCGGATGTTGAAATTACTGTTGCGGCAATTGATGAATGCCTTAATGAAAGAGGATATATTGTTCCCGGTATGGGAGATGCAGGGGATAGAATTTTTAACACTGTAGAGTAGCGAAAGGATTTGATATGAAAAGAGCAATTGTTGTTGTAATTGATTCTATGGGTATAGGCGCAATGCCTGACTGTCGTGAGTTTAACGACATTCCGGAGTGTAATACGCTTGCGAATATTTGTAAATTTAATAAAGGGCTTAACCTGCCTAATATGGCAAAGTTAGGATTGGGAAATATTCAAGATTTTGAAGGAGTTCCAAAAGAAGCTAACCCTATGGGGCAATACGGTACATTACAAGAAAAATCTAAAGGTAAAGATACAACTACCGGCCACTGGGAAATAGCAGGGCTGGTTTCTGAAAAACCTTTTGCAACATTCCCTGACGGATTCCCTGAAAAACTTATTAATGACTTTATTGCAGCAACTAATTGCGGCGGTGTTCTTGCAAATTGTCCTGCAAGCGGTACCGCTATTATTGAAAAACTTAATGATGAGCACCATAAAACAAAATACCCGATTGTATATACAAGTGCAGACAGTGTATTCCAAATTGCGGTTGATACAGATATGATTCCGCTTGATACGTTATATGAATGGTGCCGTATTGCAAGAAAACTTTTAGATGACGGAAATTATCATGTATCACGTGTAATTGCACGTCCTTATAAAGTTATAGACGGTAAACCTACAAGAATTGGAAAAGACAGACGTGACTATTCAGTTGAACCTACTGGAGAAACTTTACTTGACAGGATTAAAAACTCCGGCGGAGAAGTTGTTGCAATAGGTAAAATTGAAGATATTTTCTCTAAAGCAGGAATAACTCATGCTATCCATACAGGTTCAAATAAAGAAGGGCTTGAACTTACTATAAAAGCTATCAAAAATGAACTTGATTTGAACAGCATAAAATATGAATCAACTCCTCTTGATATGACGGCAAACAAATCTTTAATCTTTACTAATCTTGTAGATACTGATATGTTATACGGTCACAGAAATAACCCTGAAGGTTACGGCAGAGCTGTTGAAGAAGTTGATGAGTATGTCGGCAAAATGATTGAATATATGTCTGACGATGATTTGCTTGTTATAACAGCAGACCATGGATGCGACCCGACTGTACCAGGAACGGATCATACAAGAGAATACGTACCTGTGTTATATTACCGTAAAAATATTGAACCTAAGGATTTAGGATTAATGCTGGGGTTTGATAATATTTCTAAAGAAATAACAGATTGGATATTTTAATATTTTTATTTTTTGATATAATAGTCTTGTAATAAGTTAAGATTAAAAAATTAAAATTATTAAACAAAAAGGAGAAAAAAATGAAAGTAACAGTAGAAGATTCTTGTATAGCATGCGGCGCTTGCGAATCAATTTGCGACGCTGTATTTAGTATTGAAGATAAAGCAGTTGTTAATGAATCAGCAGTTGCTGATAACGAAGATGCAGTTAAAGAAGCAGCTGATGCTTGCCCTGTTTCTGCTATCGTTGTTGAATAATAAAAGTTTTATCAGCAAAAGGCGTCTTGATATTCAAGGCGCCTTTTTTGTAACAATTTTTTATTAAAATAGAAAAATTTTTCATTATAATGCTTTATTAATTAGTGAAGGTTGTATATGAAAATAGATAAAACTCAGGATATTTATTACGCCAATAAAAAATCCAATTGTAATTTTGGGGCAATACCTCTTGCAAGGTACGAAACACAAAAAGATACTTTTGTTAAAGTTTATCAGTTGGAAAAACGTGATTTACCTTTTGTGTCTAGATTTATACACAATATTAAACAATATTTTGCTGACAAAAAAATTGAGGATTATTCAAGACGTGAGGTAATGGAGGAATCATTTGGCGCCGCTGAAAAAATACTTTCATCCCCTAAAAAAATAAAAGGTAAGGCAAGAATATTTCTTGCTGTTCAGGACTCAAACCCTTGCGGTATTCTTATCGGGAACGTTTTAAAAGAATCAAAGGGACATAAGCTTGCCTATTCAAGCCGTAAAAACCATAGCAGAAAAGAAACAGAGCTGGATTGGCTTGCGACCTGGAATCCTTTTCCAGACAAGAAAATAAAAGGAACCGGTAAAATCCTTGCAGGGGAATATTTTAATACTCTGAAGAAAGACGGGTTTAGAGATGTATATGTAAGATCAGAGGTGCCGGAACTGTCTTTTGCGCATGATTTTTATAAAAAAATCGGGTTTGAAGCTTTAAAAGATAATAGGGAAAGCATTATAAAATCCTCTTCAAATAAATACTTAATCGGAGATTTTGATAATCCTAAAGAAGATATTATTCCTATGATTGCAGAGCCGGAAAATATTAATAAAGTAAAACATGATATTTCCGAAAAATACAACAGACAAAAACTGATAAATTCTTCCGTTTCTCTTGAGTTTCTACACTAATGTTAGTGATAATTTTATAAAAATTATTCATATAACAATATTTTCTTTTTGTCCTCCGGACGGATTAACCAAATTGTTGCGGGGTTTATGCACCCCTGCACCCCGCAGTCACATTTCTTTGACATCAAAGAAACGTGACGCAAAGAAACTGCCGACTTGAACTCCGTTTGCTAATACTCACTTATTTCAACCCCAGAAATGCGAACTCACTACGTTATATTTAAAGCATAAAAAATTAAATTTATTTATTTCCGTTCAGACAGCGCATTTCCTGTCCTTGTTTCAATAAGTGAGTATTGCTCACTCCGTAAAAGTCGGGAATAAATAAGAAAACAAAATAGTTTAGAAAATAGGTTGTAACATCAAAAGATTAGAATTGTGTTTTGCTTGAATTATTTATATTTATTTATTTTATTTTATTTTTAATTTTTTATCTTTGTACTCTCCACGTAGTGAGCCATCAATGTTAGCGAAACAATGACAAAGCGGGTATTGTCTGAGGTTCGAAGACCCGAGTTTACCCGCTTGGGTTGAGCCTTACAATTGATGTGCGAACGAAGTGCAGAGTACCGGTTTTGTGGAACTTTTGACGACAAAGCGGATTGGCGGCAGAGGGCGAAGGGATTGACGTAGGTCAATCCCGCAGACCCGTTTATCGCCGCCAACCAAGCAGTTCCCCTGTCCGGAGGACCTTGTCCGGATGATAATAAAAAGGTATTTGCTAATAATGAAACTATCTCAGATAGTAGTGTGAGTTTCTGAGAGTGAATTAATTTCTTGTTTATGCTATATTGACTACATACAATAGTTAATTAGGAGACAGTTTATGCAAGCAAGACGTGCAGCACGTGAATTGGCACTTATATTATTCTCACAATTTGATAAAAATATTACTTCATATACTTCAAAAGATTTTGAAGATATTATGCTTAAATCCGTTAGAATACTTTCTAATAACTCATCAGAAGAGTTGAAATTATGCGTAGGCTCTTTGATTGATATAAAAAATAGTATTGATACCTATGAGGCAGAACATGAATCAAATCTTTCAAGACCTATCGGTGCAAAAGATAAACCTGTTCCGTTGCCGACTACGGCTGATTTGTCACAAAATATTGAAACAGTATTAGATGTTGTTGAAAAAACTCTTCTTGCTCTTGAAATTGCTGAATTTACAACTCTTGAATCTCAATCTGATGTTCAAGAATACGTAATTGAAATAGCAGAAGCCTTCAAAGCCCACCACGAAGAAATTGATAATGAAATTCAACAACATACTACCGGCTGGGATATTTCAAGACTTGTTAAAATGGACAAAGATATTTTGCGTATTGCAATCATAGAACTTCTCTATACAAAAGGTGCTCCGATGAAGGTAGTTGTTGATGAAGCGGTGGAACTTGCCAAAAAATACTCAACGGAAGACAGTTCATCTTTTGTAAACGGAGTTTTAGCAAAAGTTGTAGTTGAACACGGGCTTAAATAATGTTTGGTTTTTTTTCTAACAGTATTGAAAACTTAAAAAAAACGGTTTCAAAAACCGCTCAAGCCTTAATTGGCAACGTAGTTGATACGGTTGCCGAGGAAGAAGAATTTTCGGAATTTGTGCTTGATGATATGGAGGATTTACTCATCAGTGCGGATTTGGGTGTAACTTATGCCGCAGAATTAGTTGATAAACTCCGTTCTCAAGACAAAATAAAACCGTCGCAGGTTAAAAATTACCTCAGAGAACAATTTACTCAAGTATTAAATGATGCAGGTTCAAATAGACTTAATTTTTCTGAAAATGCTCTGAATATCTATTTTATTGCCGGTGTTAACGGTGTCGGTAAAACAACGCTTATCGGAAAACTTGCATACAAATTTAAACAGGAAGGTAAAAGAGTTCTTGTTGCTGCTGCTGATACTTTTCGTGCGGCTGCCGAAGAACAGCTTGATATATGGTCCAAACGTGCAGGTGCTGATATTGTAAGACGTGATAAGGCTGATCCTGCTTCCGTTGTATTTGAAGCTATACAAAAAGCCCGTAATGAAAACTATGATGTAATTCTTGTCGATACGGCAGGGCGTTTGCAGAATAAATATAACCTTATGGAAGAATTATCCAAAATAAAATCTGTTATTGATAAGAATGCCCCTGAAGCATTGAGAGAATGTATTTTGGTTCTTGATGCAAATACCGGTCAAAACGGTTTGCAGCAGGCTAAAGTATTTAAAGATGCCGTGGCTCTGACATCTGTTGCCCTAACCAAACTTGACGGCTCGGCTAAAGGTGCAATAGTTCTTGCTATTGCTAAAGAAATGAATTTGCCTGTCAAACTAATAGGTATTGGTGAAAAAATGGAGGATTTAAAAGAGTTTAATTCTTCCGATTTTATTGAAGCTTTATTCAACTAAAAAGCCTGTTTATAAAAACAGGCTTATATTTAAAATTTAGAAATTTTATTTGTACCTAATTATTACTTAAAACGATTCTTAATGTTGCCAAATTTTTGATAGACAACAATTTGTGTTTGTTGCGTTGTGCTTTTGAAATCTCAAAAATACGGATAATTCTTTGAATTTCATCAATATCCTTTTGTGATTCAATTTTATATACGTTATTAATTGGATCTGCTACAACTGACATCATTGCGTTTAATTCTGATTCTTTCATCTCTATTCCTTTTCAAAATTCTCTATACATTAATAAAGTGATTTTGAATCGGAAAATTGCTTTTTATTTTTAACTTTGTAAAGATATGTTTACATGTGATACGAACGATACTTTCTTATTATAAAAGGTCTTTTTTATAGATGTCAATTAGTTTTCGGTGCATTTTTACATTATGTACCCGAATATAATCAATACCGTGTTCTATTGCAATAGTATTGAGGGCTGTAGTATAAATATCACGTTCTTCATTATTGTTAAGATTAAGAAAACTTTTTCTTGAAATCCCGAGCATAATCGGATACCCGAATGATTTAAATTCCTCAAGTCTGTTAAATAATCGGAAATTGTCCTCCAGCGTTTTGTCAAAGCCGATTCCGACATCAACAATTATATGCTCAATCCCCTTTGATTTTGCATATTCAATCTGTTTATAAAGATCTAAATAAATATCATCTACAATATTTAGATTTGTTTGGACTCTGCTCCCCTGATTCTGCCGGTTAATTGAATGTTGAATCACAACTGTCGCATTGTATTTGGCAATGATATCTGCCATATTTGAATCAAATTTTAACCCCGATACGTCGTTAATAATTTTTGCCCCGTTTTTTAAACATTCTTCTGCAACAATAGAGCTTCTTGTATCAATACTAAACAAAGCCTTCTCTTTTAATACCGGTAAAATTTTTTTAAGTTGGATTTCAGGCGGAATTTCTTCTGCTCCGGGTTTTGTAGATTCTGCTCCTATATCTATAATATCAGCCCCGTCTTGAAGAAGCTCATGCAAATGCTCTATTGCGGATATGCTGTTGTTATATTTTCCGCCGTCGGAAAAGGAATTATCCGTAATATTAAGTATTCCGACAATTTTTGTTTCAGATTTTTTCGGCTCTAATTGTCTTAGAATTTCGCCGGATAGTTCTTTTAAAGAAAAAGGCTGAAACTTTAATTTCTCCGCAATTTTACGGAGTTGTGAATAACTGCCGCCAAGAATTACATCGCTATTGTCAATTTTTCCCGTAATAACCTCGCGGTGAACGGCACAATCTGCACCGACAGTCAAAGCCGTCTGTTTTAAAATATTTGACTGGGCTATATTGAGCGAGAATATTTTTAGATTTTTATATAAATATTTTTCCTGCCCTTTTTCTTGATAACATTTGTCAAAACCAATATTATCAAGCTCCTTAACCATATCGGCATTTTTTACTTCTTTGACAATAAAATTTCCCATGACTCAAGGATAGCACAAGGAAAGTTGACATCCAATCCGGCATGTAAACTTTTGTAAATAATCTGAACCCATGTGAAATTAAGGGTTTTGGCTTGGTTTTATATACATGTATAAATAATTAAGTAAGTAAGAAGAACCAAGTAAGATTCACAAATCTAAGGTAAGAAGAGATGGCAGTTGCAAGTTTAAACGAAATTATACAATCCTATATAATGCGACGCAATAGCATCAATCTGGATTTGACCAGATACAGCAACCAGAAAACTCTTTCTACTGCGCAAACAGCAGATTTGGCTTCTTGGAAAAACGCCAGATATACAGCTTTAAGAGCTGAGTATAAAAATATTTTCACTGCAACATATAAAGATAACGAAAGTTATACCTATGTTGATTATTCTGAATTGCCTGAATATCAGGATGAAATTAGTTATGTAGATTCATATTATGAAGCAAAAGTAGAAGATTTGACCGCTTGGGAAACTCAACTGGATAACCAAATTACAACTATCAATACAGAATTATCCGAAATAAATTCTTATATTGATTCATTCAAGCAAATGTTGAGTAACAATATCAAAGTTGATTACAACTACGGAACTAATTCATAAAAAGATTTAACTTAAACTTACTTACCTAATCTTACTAAACGAATTTTTAGCCGCAAATTTTGCGGCTTTTTTTTAGTTACTTGTTCCTGATCGATATCCTGAATAACCGTATATAAACGGTAAAGCTTTTTCTATATGAATTTTATCCGCAAAAGGAACTTTTCCTAATACCAGAATACTTACTGCATCATCAATATTGGCAATCGCATCTTTTGCCGTGTATCTTCTGTCCGGTCTTAAATCTTTAGGGTCGGTGATTTTGTTTGCCAATTTGATACCAAGCTGTGTTCCTGCAACAACTCCGATTGTTGATGCTGCAATTTTTGCCGGAGCATTGTTTAATTTTTTTGATTTTTCACAGAGTTTTATTCCTCCGTCAACCAGTGACATCGGTAATATAGAGTTTAAAATCTGGAATATACCTTCGTTATATTTCTTTTCTTTTTCACGCTTGCTTTTACCAATAGAGCTGACGGAAATTCCGCCTACATTTGCGCCGATAGACATTGTCGCAATTTCTTTTAATCCGTATTTCATCTTCCACAAACTTTTTTTCTGGGTCTGTGAGAATAAAAGCATCGGAATTAATGTTCCCAATGCCGAGCCTGCTAAAGCTTTACCTTTATCTCTTGATGAAACAAACTCATCTCTTTTAAAACGGCATTCTTTTAGTGTACGTTTTCTGTATTCTGCAGCTTCAATTTCAGAGCGATGAAACCCTGTTGTGTTTTCAAATATGTTATCTTTTGTGTTAAATTTGCGTACGCTTAATGACATATTTTCCCCAAGTTATAGGCCTATTATAACTCAAACATTTATTTAAAAACATAAAAATAAAAGTTTTTGCTATTAGATTAGAGTTCTGATGCTTTTTCCATTCCAAATTTTATATTCTTGCATATTTCATTAAAAATTACAGGAATGGATTCTTTCAAGTTAACGTGCGCTATCTTCTTTTTATCGGTGCCTTGGGTGTATACAATATCATTTCCGGATTTTTTAAAATACATTGGTTTGCCAACATATAAATTCCCGAAGCTGTTCTTTTCATTAGTATAATGGAGCCCGACAGGTACTACTCTTACACTGTCTTTGGTCTGAACCGCTGTTTTGATTAATCCTGCAATACCCGGTTGGATTCGTTGTTCTAAAGGCATATTATTGTATGCGGAGTTGTTGCCTTCAGGGAAAATAAATATGTTTGATTTGTTTTCTATGAATTCTTTCATCAAAGAGTGCATTGTATGCGTGTTAGTTTTAGTATCACGATGTTTTAACGATGCATCAACTTCTGACAGTCCAAGTTGTTTATAAATCCTGCCAACCTTATTGCCAAGCATTTTTAACATGTTTTTGCTTACAATAATTTTAGGTCTTGGGCAGTCAAGCTGTCGCCCTTGTTCTGTGTACATTTTGTTTAAAATCGAATTTATTATAACGTATGAAAATTTGTCTTTATGATAATTAGGATGGTTCAGTACAAAAATAGTTGCATTCTTAGATTTTGAAACATTTTTGAGCGGATTATCCTCAAGGTTTGTTCTTATGAAATGTTTATCCATAGAATTCCCGACTTTTGCAAGCTCTTCTATATATTCTTTTGATTCAGGCTGCAGTTTGCTGAATGTTTTATCCAGTTTGTTAATTGAGCGGCGGTTGTTAATAAAAAATATTTTATCTGCCGTTATTCTCGAATATTTAACAATGTTTTCGCATAATTTTCTTGCCGTTTTACTAAAAATATTTACAGGGTTATCAAAATAAGTGTTTATGATATTTCGTTTTGTGTAAACAGAAATATTTTCACACCCTTTAACAAGTTTGTTTTCATTAAACATCTTATCAAGCCTTGTACTCTCTTTCATTGACGGGTTATACAACGCACGAAGCTCTTTCAAGCGGATTTTTGCTTGAAAATTAGGGGTATAATTTTGTTGGTTGCGGATATCCATACAAGGAATAAAACTCCTGAAAAATTTTTTTGCGTATAAATAAGGAAAGGTGTAATGGAGTATTAAAACTTGGAAAAACGCACAAAAAATTTGCGCTTGGCGCGATTCGAAGGGGTAAATCACAGCGACTCTATCCCTTAAAAGGAAGGACTCCGTTTGCGAGCAGAAAAACGCACAAAAAATTTGCGCTTGGCGCGATTCGAACGCGCGACCTATCCCTTAAAAGGGGAGTGCTCTACCTGCTGAGCTACAAGCGCAAATTAAATTTCTATTCAGTTGTCACATCTTGTAGCTCATCAGGTAGAGTATTTTTAACTACCGTTCGCTGGCCGCTCACTGCGGGCTGAGCTACAAGCGCAAATTAAATTCTTATTCAGTTGTCATAAAAACAGCAATTTCTTGCCTCTTGCTAGTGCTAGCAAAATCAAGTGTATCAAGAACATGTTTCTACGTCAACTATTTTTTAAATATCGTTTATTGTTGTGTTTTTAGCTTCCGGCATGTTGCGCTGTCTTGGTTGATAATACTTAATCTTAGGTTCCAAAAGTACATCATCAGTCTTTGGCGGCTCCAAATACTCATCCTTTGTCACATTCAAAACCTTAGGTTCATCTTTTTTATGTTTTTTTACTGCCGGCTTTTCAGGATTTGCAGGCTTCTGAACATCTTTAATTTCTATTACGTCTTTAGTTTTATCTTTTACTTCTTCTTTTACCGGCTGTTTATTATTTATATCTTGTATATGTTGGTTTTGCTCTTCTTCCATTTGACGTCTGATTGCAGCTTCCTGTTTACGCTGCATGCGTTCAGCTTTTGCAGCCGCACGGCGAGCTTTCCATTCCTGCTTCCAACGTCTGAATTTATCTTCTAACGGTTCTACACCTTTATTGCGCTGATTTGTTACGTGGTCATCATACTTGTATTTTGTTTCTTTTGTAATTTCTTTGGCACCATGTTTATACCATCTGAATTTTTTGGTAAATACGTTATCAAAATCTTTTGGCCCGTATGTGATCTCATTTGCACGGGTTAAAGTTGCACTAGGTACTACACTTGCCTGTACATAATGTGCAATTTGCGGTCCAAGCATTCTTGAATAATCTCTGATTTTTTCCAATTGCTCTGTCTGAGGAGATAGCGAATTTGCAACCATACGGTTTTCGCAAGAGCTTATTGTTTTGTAGAATGTATCTTCCCACAGGTTAACCATTCTGTCGGTATCTATTAGCACTGCATAAACAGATAATTTAATCGCCGGGTCAATTACTGTTGCTCCCGGAATATTTAGAAAATCCCAAAAAGTTCTTCTTATAAAATAGTTTTGTGCGTCAGCAGAAGAGGTGATTAATAAAACTTTGTTTGTATTAAACATTGCAGCCAGTTTTTGTACGTTTAAGTAATTGATATTATACCCGTTTTTGAATCTTAATAACGATTCTCTTGTTGCAAGATATAATCTCTGGTTGCGCTGCAATTTATCTCTAACTTCTGAAACGGTAGGAGATTCAACTGTTCCGGATAAATTTAAACGGTTAATTACCTGGTTTGCAAAAAACTCTGAGGAATCTTCATAAATCATTGCATCCAAACAAGGTTTGCTGGATAAATTATCAGGGATTACAAGAACTCTGTAATCCGCAGCATAAACGGCATTTGATACAAATAATGCCAGTATTAAAATCCCCTTTGCTACTCTTCTCATAATACCGATTATAACACACTTTTTTTATTGAAACCAATTGTAACAAATGTTTCAATTTTTTCATACTTTGAAATTCATAATCTAAAAAAAACTTTATATTCATGAGATTTTGTAACCAACGTTAGAGGAGAGCTAAGTTGTCAGTAATATCCGCAATACGACAGAGATTCTCAATCGGACAGCAGCATTCGTCCGCTTTTTCTTCTCAACAAAATGCTGCATCTAAAATATCTGCCTCGCGAGGCTCCGGCGGAGATATGGATGAGGTCAGCTATGCAGGTCTTAATGATAAAGATGCCGGTTATGACCTTCAAATGATGCAGGACAGTCTTGATTACGAAGCATACAGTCTGATGGCAGAATCAGATAGAAACAGTGATAACGATAACAGATAAAAAAGAACCACTCTTGTATAAAAGAATGGTTCTTTTTTTATTATATTCTTTTCGCTTATGCGTTAGGAATATCTTTAACGCTTAATGCGATTCTGTGTTCTTTCGGAGTAAATCTCTTAATAAGAACTTCGATTTCATCACCTACTTTGAACATATTGAACGGATTAACGTTTTCGTTGCTCATTTCTGATACAGGTAACAATGCTTCTACGCCAGGGAAGATGTTAATAAATGCACCGAAAGTAGTGATTTTGTTAACTGTTCCTTTAACAACCTGACCTTCTTCAAATTGACCTTCGATTTGCTGCCAAGGATTTTCGCCCATTCTCTTTAAGCTTAAAGAAATTCTCTTTAATTCTGTATCAATTTTGATAATTTTTACTTCGATTTCGTCGCCTAAAGTGATAACATCTGAAGGGTGTTTAATTCTTTGCCAAGAAATTTCAGAAATAGGTAATAAACCGTCGATACCGTTGATGTCAACAAATGCACCAAAGTCAGTGATTCTAACAACAGTACCTTTAACGATAGAATCTTCTTCTAAAGAAGCTAAAACGTTATCAACAACTTGATCTCTTTGTTCTGCAACAGCTTGACGTTGAGATAAGATAAGTTTATTTTTCTTAGGATCTGCTTCCAATACCTTAACTTCGATTTTTTGGTCGATTAAACCGTCAAATGGAGTACCGGTTCTTAATTGAGAAGATGGTATGAAGCCTTTAAGGTCTGCAACGTCAACCAATACACCGCCTTTTACAGTTGAAACAACTTTTGCTAAGATTGTGTCGCCTTGGATTTTTGCATCATTTAATTGTGCCCAAGCTTGTGCAAATGCGATTCTCTTTAATGATAATAACATTGCATCTTCATCGTTTTCTTCTTTTAATACGTAGAATTCTTTTATATCACCTACTTCTAATGAAGGTTCATCAGATGATAATTCTTTGTTTGATAAGAATGCTTCCATTTTAGCGCCCTTAACGCTTACAAGATATCCTTCTGATTCTTTTTTAATAACTGTACCTTCTACGATATCTGCTACCGCATAAGATTTTGAGAATGATTCTTCTAACAGAGTTTCAAACTCGTCTAATGGTCTTTCTAATGTTGCTGTCATATTATATTCCTCCTTTTATTTCGTTTACAACTTTTTCTATAACTGACTGCGGAGTTGATGCTCCGGCTGTTATGCCAATATCTCGGGCATTCTCTATCAGTTCTTTATAGTTCATTAATTCACTGTCTTTTTCTATATGAATAGTCTTGCAGGAATCTTTTAAAATCTCTGCAAGGTGGGTTGTGTTTGCGCTCTTTTTGGAGCCTACAACTATCATCAAATCACTCTCCTGAGCAAGCTCTTTTGCTTCTTTTTGGCGCATTGAGGTGCTGGAGCAAATGGTATTTGCGATATGCAGCTCCTTTGATATCGGGATTAAATAATCAACGATTGATTTTAAATTGTCAACACGCTGTGTTGTTTGGACTACAACACCTACCTTTTTGTGCTTCTTAATACTTTCCCGATATTCCTCAAGCTTCTCAGGGGTACTTGCAACTACAACATTATCGCTCCATAATTCAGCGTTTGCCTTGATTGCAACTACCTCAGGATGCTCCGATTTGCCGACTATAACTAAAAAATACCCCTCTTTAGCCAGCTCTATTGCTTGCTGCTGGACTTTTTTCACGTCCAAACAGGTTAAATCAACTATTTCAAATCCCGCATTTTTAATATTGTCAAATACTTCCGGTGATGCACCATGGCTTCTTATTACACATATTCCATCGCCTTTTTGCGGAAGTTCTTCTATTGTTTTAATACCCATTTCATCAAGCTCTTGTATCACCTGAGTGTTATGGATAAGTTCTCCTAATATATAAATATTTTTATCGGGATTGTCTGCTTTTAACTTCTTGACAGTTTCAACTGCTCGTTTTACTCCGTAACAGAATCCCGCAAATTTAGCTAATTTTATGTTTCGACTATTCAATAAATTGAATCTACTTTCTATAAAGACTAGAAGGAATTTCCTTCAGTAATTAAATTAAACCTTAAACAAAAATTCAAATCAAGTGAGCGTTAGGGAAATATTTTTAGATGTTGAATATTAATTTTTATCCTTCTTAAATATAAATTTCCAAAGTAAGTAAATAGAATAAAAAACTCCTAATGTAATAATTATTTTTAAAAAACAAAAAAAGTCACAAATATGTTCATCTATAAACATTAGTATTTTTTCAGGGATTACAAGTAATGGAGTAAAACAACAAATAGCTGAGGCGATTAAAATAACAAAAGGTAATAATCCGAAGAAAATTCCGAGTTTAAAAATAAAATACATAATATTATTATCGTTTTTGATATTAGATTTATATTTGAATATCTTTTTTATAAGCCACTCGATAATAAAACAAATGATAATCCCTGCAATCGGATAAGCCGCTATCATTATTGTAAAGATACAAGTTGTCCATATTGTAGAAAATATATTTTGTTCGTATATTGTTTTGAATATAATCGGCTCTCCAATACACATACAATAACCGATAAATGAAAACAGATATGCCGATATATAGTTTTTTAATTTGTCCATAATAATATTCTAATACAAATTCAAAGATTATTTTTAATATTGTTACAAATTTTTTATTTGTTTCTCTGTGTTGGTAAATATAAGATAATTTGATATCTGCTTTTTCTGTTAAGAAATCTTCACATACTGGCAAAAAATAGGGCTTATCTGTTTTAATACAAATATGATGTTAGGTGTGTTCAGTTATAATAATATGCGTTCTTCTAATCTTAATTTTAAGCGCAAGCTTAGAGAAGAAGAAAAACCGAAAATGGAAGCTGATATGAACAAGGCTTTCGATTATCTCGGGGTAAAAAATCGTGCATTAATTATTCACGGCTCTGTTTATCCGGATTCAAAGCCGGGGGCAAAAAATTATTATACAAAGGATCCTATTATCAGAAACCATTATGTCGGCTCTCCTTACAACCAGAGAGAGTTTAACAAAATGGCAAAAATGCATGGTTTTAACTGCCTTCAATTAGGCCCTAACGGTGAATTGTGCAAAGGTGATAATTCGCCTTACCGCGCATCTATCTGCGCTAAAAACCCTATATTCCTAAACTATGGTGAACTTACAACAGATAAATATGCCAATATTTTATCTAAAAAAGATATTAATGAAGTTAATATAAAACCTGACCCGTCAGGCAAAAATTATGAAATGTCTGATTTTGATGAAGCAAAAGAAGTAAGCCGTATTTTAATGGACAAAGCTTATAAAAACTTCCAAACTAAATTAGAAACAGGTGATGTAAAAGCTCAAAAGCTTAATAATGAATTCAACCAATTTAAGAAAGATAACGATGATTGGCTGGAAGATTATGCTGTTTTCCATGTTTTGTCTGATATTCACGAAACAGATAATTTTCATAAATGGGATAATCTTGTTGACAGACACTTGATTAAACTTCAAAAACAAGGCAGCGAAGAGGCTTTGGAAAGATATAATACTATTACGGAACGTTCTGATAAAGAAGTTAATGAATATATGTTTACCCAGTTTCTTGTTGATAAACAGGAAAAAGCCGATAAAGCAGAACGTGATAAAGACGGAATAAAATACATCGGCGACCTTTTAGTCGGATTCTCCTACGCAGATGAATGGGCAAACGAAGATGCATTCGCTCCGGGCTGGAAAATAGGTGCGGAATACGGCGGGCCTTGTAATTCTCCGCAAATTTGGAATAATCCGCTTCCGGATCCGAAAAAATTGTTCAATGAAGATGGCTCACTGGGTGCATCAGGAAAACTTCTCTATAAAAAAATTAAACGTGCAACAGAAAATGTTGAAAATATAAGAGTAGACAATGTAATGGGTCTGGTTGATCCTTATGTTTATAAAGCCGATACCGTTCACATGGTTGTTGGTGTTCAAGACGGCAGAACATATAACATTGCAGACAGAAGCCAGCTTTGGGGCGGTAACCTCTCAAATATCAGAGAAGCTGACCCTAACGGAAACTATAAAAAAGTTTTGCATAATATAGTAATCCCTGCGCTTCAAGAAAACGGAATCAACCCTAAAGAAGCTGTCTGGGAAAACCTCGGAGAACAATCAGGTACGTTTAAACACGTATTTGAAAATGAAGAACAACTCCCGGGTATTATTGTTACAACAGGTGCAAGAACCCAAGACCTTTGTTTTGACTGGGCACCTGTCAGAGAAGAAAACGGAGAAATAAGAAAAGATAACAACGGGCATGAAGTTTGGGAAAAAACAGCTCCTAAGCCTGACTGGAGTTTAATAGGTTCTCATGACAACCCTCCTACTGCTGAATATCTGAACCAAAGCTGGATTAATGATCCGAATAACAGCGGCAGTACCGGTTGGATGCCTGAATATTTAGGCGGATATCTCTGTCCTGATCCTCAAAAAGCAAACGAAAAAGACAGATTTACCGATAATATCAGAAGAAACCCTAGAACAAGATTAAAAGCGAAATATGCCGAATTGATGCGCGGAACTCAAAATATTCAGTTTACATTCTCTGATTTGTTTGCGGTTGATAAGACTTATAATCCGAGAGATAACAGTGCTGATACCTGGAAACCTCGTTTGACCGAAGATTATGAAGATAAATACCATAAAGATTTAATATCGGAAGAAAAACCTGTTATGAACATGCCGGAGCTTGTTTCTCTTGCGGTACGTGCGAAGGCCGGTATGGAGGTCGCAAAAAATCTAAAACCAAGAGAAGAAGCATACGCAGAAGCTGACCCTATTATTGACAGTATGAAACACTGGGAAGCAGTTCTTAAAGAACCTGAGGAGTAAAGGGTAGGGGTAAATATGTTTTGTTGAATTTCCGCTTACCCGTTGGAGAAAGTAGCTAAGTAGTTCGTAGGGTGCAATTTATTGTACCAATTATTATTAGGTGATTAGGTGGCTAAGTGACTGGGTGACTATTCACTGATTAATTTGCAAACCAATATCAAATTGGATTCATTCCATATCACAATTACTCTCATCAAGGAATTGTATAAGTGCGGAATAGTCGCCTCTATCCGCTTTTCTTAGTGCAGTCATATATTTTGAACGATGCTCCGGCAGCTTATCTATACATTTATTCCCCCAGTTGAGCTTTGGCTGATTGAAAGTTTTTTCCATTAATAAATCTGCCAACAGTCTTGATGTTCTGCCGTTCCCGTTCGCAAACGGGTGAATATGTACTAACCTGTGGTGGAGTCGTATTGCAATTTCTTTAGGCGGATACGTATGGTGCTTTATCCAGTAATTTACATCATCAAATAATATTTTGAGTTGAGAGCTTATCTGATAAGGCGGAATTCCGATGTTCCTCTCGGTTGTTCTGTATTTTCCTGCCCAATCCCAGATGTTTCCGAATATTTGTTTATGCAGTTTTTTAAGGAAATTTTCACTTAATATGACATTTCTTGTTTTAACTAATTTTTTCTCTGCATTAAAAATGCCGAGAGTTTCAAGACTGTTCAGTTCCTCTCGAGTTGTAACCCATTTTTGTTTTAGTCCTTGTTTTTCTTCATCTGTCAGAGGTGTTGAATATTTATCGTGTCTGAAAAGATTACTCATTCGTCGTTCCAAATACATTTCGGATTATCGTTCAGAATCTCCTGAACACATACGTCAAAAAGTTCGTTTGTATTTACAAGCTGGTCTTCAAGCGCCATATTAATATTAACTTTTTTCAAGATAAGACCGGCTTTTTCTTTTGCTCTATTGTATATGATATTTTCCAGGCTGTCCTCGGGTATCAGGGCATAGACAAGGCGGCAATTCAAGGCTTCCGCTATTGTTGAAAGTGTTGATAATTTTAAGTTCTCTTCGTTTTTTTCAATAGATACAATTCTCGGCTGCGTAACTCCTGCTCTTTTGGCAAGCTGCGATGTTGTCATTCCTAATGCTTCTCTTATTGTTCTTACCCATCCTTGCGGCGGACGTTCAAGCCGTGTTAGTTTTCTTAGTCCGTTAAGCTTTTTATCAAGTGATTTGCGCAAAAGTTTTTTCTCAAGAACCATTTAAAATAACCTTTTTGTTATAAATCTGCATTCACATTATAACTTTTGTGTTATTAAAAACAATTGCTGATATAACTTATTTGTTATTTCATTCATGCTAAAAAGCTGTCATCAAGGTCTGTATATTGTTTTAAAAGCATATAGCCTTTGATATTTGTACTCCAAATATCCCAATATGACAGCGTTGTTAGACAGCTTTTTAGTTTGAATACTTTAATAATTGTGGGTCTTAGAGTTCCGCTCCCGTCCTCGCCGGTAGAAATGGTATAACACGAAGGTTAGAGTTTCTGTCCAGCTGATAGGTAACATCTGTGACTGGCACGCTTCCTCAAATCCAATACAAACAAATAGCTGACGGACGTTTTGAGTCCTTAATCTTGCGGATTTACTACTGTTGATTAAATTTAAAAATTAAGCCAAGTCTACTCTGTAAATGTATATAATCATTATTTACTATGTATCAATTTTTTGCAATCCTTTGCAATGTAAAATGACATAATTCGTTACAAAGCGGACTTGGTTAATTTTTATATGTAATTTAAAAGTGACATTGAATTGAATCTTGTAAATACCTGCATACTTGCCTGATAAGCATATTGGCTTGAATACCACTCCGCAATGGCTTCTGTCAGGTCGACTTCCTGTGTTTCCGAAAGAAAACTTTTTAAATTCAATTTTGTTGAATCGAGAGAACGTGCTGACATTTCAAGCTTGTTTGTGACAGAGCCAAGTTTTGAATTAACTCCGGACATTTGATTGATTGATTGGGTAAAATCATCAAGTTTATTTGATATGTCACTATAATTTTGTCCGTTGTTGTTTATAATATCTGTTAATATATTTTTAAACTCAATCAAATCTCCCATAATACCGCTTGATGTGCCATTTACATCTGCTTCTCCAAAAACTTCTATCCCTGTTACATTAACTGTTTGGAATATTCCTTCGGATATTTCAAGCTGCCGCTCCCATTCTCCATCCTGGCGTGTGCCGTTATATTTTATTCCTATAATCTCATTGTTGTTATCATATTGTATTTCGTATGGCGGAATTTTAGTATTGGCTCCTCCAAAAATATAATTATCGTTATATTTTGTATTTGCGGATTGTACGGTTGATTCGATTAATATATCAACTTCCTCTAATATTGAATTAAGTCTGTCGCTTGAAAACGTTTCATTTGAAGCCGATGTTGCAAGGTCTTTTATACGCTGGGCTTTTTCTATGATTAAATCAATAGTATCTGTTGATTGCTTAAGTTCATTTGTTAATGCTGAAATATTATCGTTCCAAATATCTATTTTATTTAGTTCCCTGTTTGTATTGATAATATCCAGTGATTTGTAAGGGTCATCGAGTATTGAATTAATCTTATTTCCTGATGATATTTGCTCGGTTAATTCTGCATATTTATTGTAGCTTTGCTGCATATTTTGAATCAAAGCGGAATTTATAGATGATGTTGTTACTCTGTTAACCATAATTTTATTCTCCAAGGTGTACCAGTGTGTCAAGAACGTTGTTGCATACGCTGAAAACTCTGGCAGATGCGGTAAACGCATTTTGAAACCTTATTAAGTCTGTCAGCTCTTCATTCAAATTCACGCCTGTCTGTTCGTTAATTTTGTTATCAAGTGTTTGAACAACAGAATCCTGCATTGTACTTTCATTTGTTTTGGATTCGTAAGCTGCCGTAATTTTACCCACGATTCCATTATAGGTTGTTTCAATAGAATCGGCTTGATTTCGGGTGTTTAACATTTCTATTGTGTTATTGGAATTCCCGACAGCATTTATATCCGGATTATTGTCAGGAAAATATGCTGCTGCAAGTTTCTGGTATCCGTCTTCTTCTAAAAAGATAGGATTGATGCTGATATTTTCTGCCGTAATGTTGTTATATCCCTCATCTGTCGTGAAAATTTTATAATCTTCAATATTTTCATTTGATAACCGGGTATTTCCGTTAGTTGTTTCTATATAGTATGCGCCTTCTCTGGTTTGGATTTCGTTAAATGTATCGGCTATTTTTTGAGCCAGATTATCCAGGTCTGCTTTTGTTGATTCGTACGAATTTCCGGAATCCAAAATTCCTCCGATTAAACCTGTATCAAATTTTTGGTTTAGATTTTGATAGTCAATTTCTTCGTCTTTGCCAAAAGTTATTACTGCATTATTATTATTCGTGTTTTCAATATTATTATTTTGGCAGTATTCATCATATTGTAATGCTGTTTGTACCCCGAAATAACCTTCTACACCGTTTCCGCTTACTACTTTTATTCCGCTAAATGAGAGTTTGACTGTTCCGTCGGATTGTATATCGCTTTTGAAATCTCCATATTGTGAGATTTCTTTTAATATCGTATCTCGTTTGTCTAAAAGGGTGTTATTTTCTAAAGTACCGGTCTGAGAATTAGCAAGCATTTTATTTACACTTGCTAATTCATCAAGTGATCGGTTAAGAGAGTCGGCAGTTGTTTTTATTTTAGAGTTATTTAAAGAGTGTTGATTTGTACCGTCGCCGACATTATTTTTTTCTATATCGTCTAAATTTTTTGCAATTTTATTCATCGATTTGGCAAGAGCTGATGCTGCTTCTATAAAAGCTCTTCTTGTATTCAAATCGTTTGGTGATTTACTGAAATTGTTGATTGCTTCATAAAAAGCTTGAAGAGCAGTGTCTAAACCCTGCCCCTCAAGGTCATCAAATACGTTTGCAATATTTGTCACTGTGTTTTTTTGTTCATTTAAATAGGATTGTTCTGTGATTTGGTCGTTGTAATAAGAGTTTAAGAATGTTGTTGTGTATCTGCCAACACTTGTAATCTCAACGCCGAGATTGGTATTTATCTGAGCATTAACATTGTTGAATATAGGTGTGTCTATGTTTATAGCAGAAAGGTTAACTTTTTGTTTGTGATACCCTTCCGTATTCATATTTGCAATATTATTTGAAACAATATTTATTGCAGATTGATTTACATTAAGTGCTGTGCCTGCTATGTGTAATGTAGAAAACAGATTACTCATATAAAATACTCCTTGTTATACCTCTTTTACAATAGTGCTTATGCCTATGTTTGAGCCGGATTCCTTTCCGTATTTGGAATAATTTGTTTTTTTAGGGGTAAATGCTCCGATGATTACCTGAATGCTTTTATCTGTTATTGTGATACCGAATTCAAGAAGCTCCGTGTTGGCTTTATACAGTTCAAGAATTTCTTTTGAAAGTTTGTTAAGTTTGCGTTTGTATTCTTCTAATTTGTATGTGTACTTTGGTGCTTCTTGCTTTGAATAATTGATAAGAGTTGTGATATTAAGGTTTGTACCGTTTGTAATATTTATTCTTTCTTCATTGATTACTTTTATCCTTTCTGTCAGTTCAAGAATTTTTGCGTCAATCTCAGGAAATTTTGCTACTTCATTCAGAATGATACATAACTTTTTTGCAGCCAAAAGTTCACGCATATTTGCATATAATATTATTTCTTTATCCATTATTTCCATTAATGAATGAAAGTCCATTTTGCCGCCTCCCTGGCTGCTTTGTATTAAGTATGTGACATCCTCAAGTCCGTATGAGAACTGTTCTTGTTTTTAACCGGCCAGATTTTTATTTAATATAATCCGTTATTAACCAAAAACTGATCCGATTGGTAAATGTATATACACATTATTTATTATGTATTATATTTTTGCAAGCCTAAAATTTAAAAAATGAAATAATTTGTTACAAAAAGCGGGTGTATGTATTTATACATCCGCTTTTTTATTTTATGAAAAATATATTTTAACCGATTACGGGAGCAACAAAAGTTCTTGTTCCTAAATCTTTGTCTAACATTAATAATGCTTTTGCATCATCTTTGATTAATTTTAATGTTGCAAGAACACCGCCTACGTTTGATTCTTCTTCAACTTGTTCTTTTAAATACCAGTCTAAGAAGGATAAT
Organism: Candidatus Gastranaerophilales bacterium; assembly: GCA_944324825.1. Taxonomy (GTDB): domain Bacteria; phylum Cyanobacteriota; class Vampirovibrionia; order Gastranaerophilales; family Gastranaerophilaceae; genus UMGS1585. The sequence goes on along the minus strand of CALUXU010000001.1, from coordinate 364,957 downwards.
GCAGCTCTGTCTTTTACTTCTTCAGCAACATCCATCAAGGCATTGATTTTAGATGTAACGAGTTCTTCGTGTCTTAAAACGTGTTCAAAAACGTCAAGAGGTGAACTCCAGTTTGTTTGCGGTTTGTCAATTGCCATTAACTCAACTTTGCCGCCTCTTTCGTGTACATAATCATACATACCCATTGCGTGTGCGTGTTCTTCTTGTACTTGAACATCCATCCAGGTTACAAAACCTTTAAGATTCATTTGTTCAAAATATGCCTTCATTGAAAGGTATAAATATTCTGAATAAAGTTCAGCGTTGATTTGTTCGTTAAAAGCTCTTTCTAATTTTTCATTAATCATAATGACCTTCTTTCTAATAATCTAATTTTTCCATCAGCTCATCTGATATATCACAGTTCATATAAACATTTTGTACATCGTCGTGTTCTTCTAGTCTGCTCAATAATCTTAATATATTAGTGGCAGTTTTTTCATCCGTCACCTCAATAGTATTTTGAGGAATTCTTACGAATTCTGCAGTTTCTGACTTGAAACCTTCTTTTTCAAGTCCTTCGGTAACGGTTTGAAGGTTCGGAACGGATGTAATTACTTTATAAACATCTTCTTCATCAAGGATATCTTCTGCATCAAGATTAATTGCTGCTTCAAATAATGCATCATAATCAACTGTTTTCGGGAACGTGATACAGCCTTTTCTGTCGAACATCCATCCTACGCAGCCTGTTTCTCCAAGGTTTCCGTTGAATTTTGTGAAGAAGCTTCTCACATCGCCTGCGGTACGATTTTTGTTGTCTGTCATTGCTTCCACAACAACAGCAACCCCGCCTGCTGCATATCCTTCGTACACGATTTCTTCATAATTATCAGTGTTGTTTTTGCCGGCACCTTTATCGATTGCCCTTTTAATATTATCGTTTGGCAAACCTGCTGCTTTTGCTTTTTCAATTGCAGTTCTTAAACGGAAATTCCCTGCAGGATCAGGGCCGCCAAGTTTTGCTGCTACGATTAATTCTCTTGAAAACTTTTGAAATTCCGCAGCTCTTGCTGAATCTGTTTTTGCTTTTTTATGTTTGATTGTTGACCACTTTGAATGTCCGCTCATAAATTATCTCCATATACTGTCTATAGTTATATGATAACAGAAAAAGGGATTGATTAAAGTAGTAAAGTTTATAAACTTTTGTAACATTAAATCCATATAGTATAAAGTTTTTTTGAAAACTGCCGTAAACACATGCGTATCGCAAATAAATGGAGTATTAACTATGGCAGTTGGCGGTGTTGGCGGAAATCAGCCGATAGAAAATAAACCTAAAGTTCAGCAACAAGACGGGGTTCGCAGAAGTGACGTTGCAGAAAACCAAAGAAGTATCTTTGATAAAGCTGATGCAGATAAAAACGGGGTTCTTGATAAAACCGAACAAAAAACGTTTAAACAAATGTTGTCAGGACTTTTCGGAATCGGTAAAGCTGATAAAGCGCAGCAAGCAAAGCCGACAGGTAAGCCTGAGGATGTACAGGGTGCAACTAATCAAACTGTTAATGGTACAACAACAGATAATTTTGCACCGGATGGCTCATATAGAACAGAAGTAAAAGATTTAGGCAACGGTAATAAAGAAATTACAACCGCTGGAGAAAGACTTAGTATTACTCCGGATGCAATTAATGTTACAGGTAAAAATGGTGAATCTATCGGCGGAACTAAAATGTTAGCGAATGGAATGCAAATTTTAACTCAGCCTGATGGTAAACAGGGTGTATATGATCCGGCAAAAGGGCAGTTCTTGCCTGATAGTGAAGCACAAAAAATACTTGCGCAAATGGGTTAATTCAAGAATTGATTATAATTAAAAGAGAGTTTTCTAATAAGAAGAGTTGAGCTTTTTAAAGTTTTTATTTATTAGGCCGTTATAAAACCGTATAGAGAGGTTTATAATGGCAAGGATTATAGAAAACTCAACAGGCGGAAGAAGAATTATAAAACTATCAACAGCTGATATAATATCTATCGTTCGGGAATACCAGCAGATTGTCAACAACAATCGACAGTATGAGGATGTTTACTCGCTCCTGAACGATAGTGTTATATTTGTGCCGGAGGAATAAGATTATTTTACAATGGTTGCATTAACCTGTTTCTTTGAATTCATTGTGTTTTCAAGGACATTCCTTAATTTGGCTTCCGTGTCGACATTATATAATTTGCCGCTTGTCACATTTGCGGTACAGGCAAGCTGGTCTAAATCATCCCGATTTTTTATCCTGATTGCAATAACATCGATTTTTATATCTCTGCGGTGTTTGATTAGCTCCATTGCATAATCACAAGGGCTTTCATCGCAATTTTCGCCTCCGTCAGTTATTAAAACTATATGTTTGGGATTTCTGTCATTGTTAAAATCCTTTTCAACAGTTTCTTTCAATGAATATGTAATAGGTGTCATACCTCTCGGGCGGTATTCGGAAAGTTTCATCGGTATGACATCTCTGTTATATTTATTAATCCCCTCTGCCATAACAGATGCTTTGCAGGCATCATAATTTGTGAAGCCCCATCTGTGCCCGTAGACTCTTACCCCGACAGGTGTTTCATCGGGGATTTGCGATACCAGATTTTCAAAACAGCGTTTTAGGATATTATACTTGGTTTCGCCGGAGATTCTTTCATTCATGCTGTTGGAATAATCCAGTATAAACACTGTCGGAACATTATCCGAGGATATTTTTCTATGATAGTCATACACTCTATAACCTTCGCTTGCCATACATGTGAGTGATAAAAATATAAAACAAATTAAAATGAATCTCATACCAGATTTTAGGCTTATTAATAAAATAAAAAATTCCCTATTTGACGAATATCTGAGGTTGCAATATCATTATCATGCCGGCCGATATTTTTAAGGATAAACTATGAACAAAGAAACAGAAAAAAGATTTAAAGAAACAGAACAATTGTTAAGACCTGAGTTTGAATATATAGAAGATATCAGGGATTTTAATCAGGAAAAAGTTTTAAAAGCATTTATTGATAATAAAGTAGCGCCTGAGCATTTTTATACGGTATCAGGATACGGGCATGATGATTTAGGGAAAGAGGTTCTTGACAATGTGTTCGCACAGGTATTCAAAACTGAAAAAGCGATTGTCAGAAACCATTTTGTATCGGGAACGCATTCGATTGCGTGTGCGCTTTTCGGAAACCTTAGATATGGTGACAAACTTGTTTCCGTAACCGGAACTCCGTATGATACAATGCTTGAAGTTATAGGTAAGGTTGAAGGCAGAGAAGATATAAGACCCGAATCTCTTATGGGGCACGGAGTTTTGTATGATGAAGTATCACTTAAATCTGACGGGACAGTGGATTTTGATGCAATAAGAGAAAAAATAGATGATACTGTTACAATGGTTGAAATTCAACGTTCAAGAGGATATTCTCTAAGACCTTCTGTCGATATTGAAACAATCGGCAAAATTTGTGAAATAGTAAAATCAAAGAACCCTAATTGTATCTGTTTTGTTGATAACTGCTACGGTGAGTTTGTGGAAAAACAAGAACCGTTGGAGGTCGGAGCAGATTTAATAGCAGGCTCGCTTATAAAAAATCCGGGCGGCGGTATTGTCGAAACGGGCGGATATATTGCAGGAAAAGAAAAGTATGTTGAACAGGCAGCTATGAGATTGACTGCTCCGGGTATCGGGTCAGAGGGCGGCGCTATGCTTAACCAGTTAAGACTTATTTTCCAAGGACTTTTTATGGCTCCGTCTGTTGTTGCTGATGCTGTTAAAGGAGCTGTGCTTGCGGCAAAAGTGTTTGAAGATATAGGATATATCTCAACACCGAAATATAACGAACATAGAACAGACTTGATTCAGACCATCGAATTTGGAAAGCCGGAGCCGCTGGAGGCATTTTGCCGGACAATTCAGCAGTTATCTCCGATAAATTCGCATGTTACTCCGATTCCTGATGATGTTCCCGGTTATGAAGATAAATTAATTATGGCAGGGGGAACATTTATTGAAGGTTCTACTATTGAACTTTCGGCAGACGGCCCGATGAGAGCTCCGTACGCTGTTTATATGCAGGGCGGATTGAACTATTCTCATGTGAAATACGTGTTAAAAGAGATTTATAACAAGGTTAGAGGGTAATTATGACAATATTAAAGATAAAAAGGCTGGAGCATAATAAAGTTCTGCCGGAATATAAAACAGAAGGTGCTGCCGGCATGGACTTATCGGCTGCGATAGAAGAGCCTGTTGTTTTAAAACCTTTAGAGAGAACTCTTATTCCGACCGGAATAAAAATAGAGCTTGAACACGGATATGAAGCTCAGGTAAGACCTCGTTCTGGATTATCTATCAAGCACGGGATTACCTTAATTAACTGTGTAGGCACTGTTGACGAGGATTATAGGGGCGAGCTTTGCGTACCTGTTGTTAATTTGTCAAATGAAACTTATACAATTCAACCGGGCGAAAGAATTGCACAAATGGTTATTGCACGTGTAGAACAGGCAAAAATTGAGATAGTAGAGGAGCTTTCCGATACAGAACGCGGTGTCGGCGGATTCGGTTCTACCGGTAAGTAATTTAGCCTGATATACTAATTGTTTTTCTCCTTCTATATACTAACATTTAGATGTTCTGATATTTATAAGGAGATATTTTATGGGCAGACAATTAAAAAAAATTACGAGAAAAAGAAGATTCTTTGTAAACTATTTTGTTGTTAGTTTAATATTAATGATTTTGGTATGTCTGATAATTATGTTTTTTAGGCACGGTCTGTATAATATGGCAAATAATATGATGGGGATAACAACAAAACAGTTTGATTTTTGTGTAATCAATTTTATGACTATGTGGAAGCTGTTAATTATTCAATTTACACTTGCACCTGCTATTGCATACTTATGGCTTGAAAATCATAAAGAATACCAAAATGAAACAAGCGAATGTGAAAATAGAAGAATGTAAAACAAATTTTTGTGTTTAACAATAAATCTTATTAAACAGATTATTGATATTATAAAAAGAGTTCTAACAAGAACTCTTTTTTATAAGAGGGTGACGGCGAATTTCCGTACGGGGGGTAAATATGGAATATTAATTTTACCATTTCATTTACCCCTCCGGATAGCGAGAATATTGAGCGTTCTTGAACCGAAGGTTCAAAAGCGAAACTATTCGAGCGTGGAGGAAATCCAAGAGAGCGGGTTTCTGTATGGAAGTATGAAAAAAGATTTATTTAAAGAAGTATCTTCTAGCGGCTAAACTTATTTTTTTACAAAGTTAATTTCATATCCAAGAATATTTGCTATTTCTACCATTTCACTGTAAGTTATAGTATTTCTAGCTATTTTATGTGATAAAGAACTTGGCGAATAAGGTTTGCCTAATACTTTAGACATTTCAGATGCAAGCTCTTTTAACATCAAATCTTCTTGTAATAATAAAAATTTTATCTGTTTTTTTACATGATTTATCATACATTTATTATATGTTTAAGGCTTATAGTTGACAAATATGGCGTATTATTATAATATAATGTTCTGATATTTATAAGGAGATATTTTATGGGCAGACAATTAAAAAAAATTACGAGAAAAAGAAGATTCTTTGTAAACTATTTTGTTGTTAGTTTAATATTAATGATTTTGGTATGTCTGATAATTATGTTTTTTAGGCACGGTCTGTATAATATGGTAAATAATATGATGGGGATAACAACAAAACAGTTTGATTTTTGTGTAATCAATTTTATGACTATGTGGAAACTGTTAATAATCCAATTTACACTTGCACCTGCTATTGCATACTTATGGCTTGAAAAACATGAAGAATATAAAAATGAAACTGACGAATATGAAAATAGAAGAATGTAGAAAAGAGTTTTTTTATTTTGAGTTCTCGTCATATCGTAGCTTTTTAATTTTAATTTATAAATACACAAATATTTACTGGAGCGGGCGACGGCGAATTTCCGTACGGGGGGTAAATAGGGAATATTAATTTTACCATTTCATTTACCCCTCCGGATAGCGAGAATATTGAGCGTTCTTGAACCGAAGGTTCAAAAGCGAAACTATTCGAGCGTGGAGGAAATTCAAGAGGAGACTGTCTTGCTCGGTCGCATTAAACGAGTCTCCGGTTTTTGCTTCAAAGAATTTCATTCTTTTTGCAAAAGACCTCCGCTCTCTGCTCCCTCGCGCTCGAACTCAAGAAAGTGCTTACGCACTTGGAGTTCTCGTCATATCGTCGCCTTTTAATTTTAATTTATAAATACACAAATATTTAATGGAGCGGGCGACGAGACTGTCTTGCTCGGTCGCATTAAACGAGTCTCTGGTTTTTGCTTCAAAGAATTTCATTCTTTTTGCAAAAGACCTCCGCTCTCTGCTCCCTCGCGCTCGAACTCAAGAAAGTGCTTACGCACTTGGAGTTCTCGTCATATCGTCGCCTTTTAATTTTAATTTATAAATACACAAATATTTAATGGAGCGGGCGACGAGACTCGAACTCGCGATCTATTCCTTGGGAAGGAAGCATTCTACCACTGAACTACGCCCGCATATTCAATTATCATATTTTTGCTGAAACGGCTCCGCCTCGAAAACCTGCTCGTACTGTGAGAACAACACGGTATCATTTTAAAGAACTTAAAAAATAAGACCCGAAGTTCTTCCGGGTCTTATTTTATTACAATTTGTTTTATTTTGCAATTGTGGCATCATCCATTAATAGAATCATTACTTGTTCGCCTTCTTTTGCTTTGTAGTTAACACCAGGTGTCAAAAGTCCTACTATCAAACCTACACCGCAGCCGACAGGAACACCGATTGCTAAACCTGTTCCGATTGCTGCATGTGTCGGAATGAATGCAAACCCAACACCGGCACCTGCTCCGACAATACCTAATGAAATAGTTGACAGAGCGATTTTGCCTGTTGTACTCCAAGGTCCTTCTTTCAAAGCATTGTCTTTGGTGAAAGGACGTGCTTTGATTTCATAAGATTTGCCGTCCGGTAAAACTATACTTTTATAAGTAAGATTTACTCTTGCATTCTTGTTAAATTTTTTCGGAGGAACTATTCTTGTAATCTCTGCAACAAGTTTTGTTTGTGCAGGAAGAAGCAAAGTTCCTTCGTCTGTATACAATGCTTCAGGCAATACAAAGTTAACTATATCACCCGCTTTATGTTTCTTTGATTCAAATTTAGAATCGAAAGAAACTGCCAATACATTACCTTCCGAAATGATTTTTTTCATATCAGTAATTTTTACGGTATTGTTTGGCGCTTTTTTGTTAATACTTAAATGTTCTATTGTTTCTTTTTGTTCAGTTATTGCTAACGCCGGGGCAATATTGATTGCACTCATACATAGAACAAGAAAAGCAGATACAATCTTTTTCATAATTCCATACCTCTTCGATTATTAATTAACATCTCAATTTGTATTTCAATTCCAAACAAAGTATAGCCTATTTATAGACTTTTTGCAATATTATAAAAAAGAGCCCGAAGGCTCTTTTTTATTGTTGAACATTTAATCTGTCGGGATTTACTAACGATAAATCTTCATTTAAAATAACTTTTACTTTTTCTCCGCATTTTGCTTTGTAATTCAAACCTTTAGTAAATGCGCCGACTATAGATAAGTATTTAAGCCCTGTGAGCCAATAACTTTCTTGCAGGGAATTATCTCTTGTATATGTTTTTGCATCAACGTTATAAACAGTACCGTTAGGTAAAACTATTTGTTTGTATTCTAAATAAACTTTAGCTGCCTTATTATATTTTTGCGGACATTGTATCATTGAAACCGCTGCAACAAGTTTTGTTCCTGCAGGGAAGATTGTTGTTCCTTCATCTGTACATACAGGTTGATTAAATACTAAATTAACCGTGTCGCCTTCTGATGCGGTTTGTGAAACAAATGTTGAATCAAATACAGCCGGAAGAACATTGTTTTGTGAAACGATTCTTCTGATATTTGTTATATGAACTTTATTGGCAGGAGCACGTCTTACCATATTTAAATGCTCAACTGATAAAAGTGCTTCTTGAGGTCCTTTGTATTCCGGTTTTACAACGGTAAGCTTGCTTTTTAATTCTGTTAATAGAACAGCAGCTTCTGCTCTTGTAATGTTTCTGTTTGGTTCAAGTTTGTTTTTGTCAGGGTGGTTTACAAATATACCGTAATTGATAGATTTTGCATACGGAATTTTTGCCCAGGAAGGAACATCTTCATGGTCTGTATATTTATCTAATATCGCGCAATCAATAAATTTATCTTTTGTTATGTGGCTTATTACGGATGTTGTTTCTGATTTTAACATTGTTTTATTAGGTTGGAATGTTTTGTCAGGATATCCGTATACAAGACCTAATTGTTGAGAGCGTAGAATATCATTGTAAAATTCATCTGTTGATTTAATATCGGTAAAAGAATTTTCAACTTTAACATCAAGATTATCGTTAGATAACACTTTTAATAGTGCTTGTACAAATTCGACTCTGGTCATATCCTTATCAGGGTTGAAATTGCCTGCTTCATCGACCTTCATAAGCCCTTCAGATACGGCAGATTCAACTTGCTGTTTTGCCCAAAAATCATTTGAAATATCTTTTATCCCACTTGTAACGGTTTCCGCTAAAGCAGGAACAAAATTTAAACTCATCATGCATGCGGTAAGAAAAGCCGCTAACTGTTTTTTCATAATTCCACACCTCGTCAATATAAGTGAATAACAATATTAATTTGTAAACAAAGTATATCTTAGATGTTAATTTTTTTCAAGAAATTTTAAAATTGTAAATAAAACACTTGATTTTTATTTTTTATTTGCTAACATAGTAGACACAAACCGCAGACAGTTAGTTATGTGACGGAGTTGCAAGGTGAAAACCCTTGACGTAAAAGAAAGAAAGTTTCTAACTCATCAAATTATAAAAGGATAAACCGGCTAACCTAGGTTACACAGTCGAAATATTAAAATAGTAATTAAACAAAGAAATGTGTAAGATTTTGCGGTTAAGTAAATAGACGCAAAATCTTTTTACTATGTAATGAAAAAGGTCGAAACGGAGAAATCCGAAAAATAAAACAAAGGAGCAAAAAATGTCAACAAAAGCCTTTAAAGAAGAAAAAATTTCTCAAATGAAAGAGAAAATTGAAAAGGCAAAAGTTGCTATTGTTACTGATTACAAAGGTTTGTCAGTAGAAGAAATTACCAAATTGAGACGTTCTATCCAAAAAGAAGACGGCGACTATATGGTAACAAAAAATACATTAGCAAAAATTGCCATTAAAGGAACTGAATACGAAGTATTATCTGATGTTTTGACAGGACCTGTTGCAATTGCTTTCGGTTACGAAGATCAAGTTGCACCTGCTAAAGCATTATCTAAGTTCATTAAAGAGACTAAAAAAGGTGAAATTTTGGCAGCTGCAATGGACGGAAAATTGTTATCTGCTACAGAAGCAAAAGCATTGGCTAACTTACCGTCTAAACACGAAATTTACGCGAAAATGCTTGGCTGTATCAACTCACCTGCATCAGGTATTGCAAACTCTATCAATGCGGTTATGTCTTCATTAACAAGAGCTATGGCTGCTGTTAGAGATCAAAAATCTGCATAAGATGCTATTAAAACGTATATTACACAACTAAATTAATAAAAAGGAGAAAACCATGAGTGTAGAATCAATTTTAGAATCAATCGAAAAATTAACTTTATTAGAAGCTTCTGAATTAGTAAAAGCAATGGAAGAAAAATTCGGCGTTTCTGCTGCTGCTCCTGTTGCAGTTGCTGCAGCTGCTGCTCCTGCTGCAGGCGGTGCTGCTGAAGAAGCTGGCGATGCTGAAGTAACTTTAGTTTTAGCTTCTGCTGGTGCTAACAAAATTGCTGTATTAAAAGAAGTTAGAGCTATCACAGGTCTTGGCTTAAAAGAAGCTAAAGATTTAGTTGACGGCGCTCCAAAACCAATCAAAGAAAACGTTAAGAAAGAAGAAGCTGAAGAATTAAAGAAAAAATTAGAAGAAGCTGGTGCTACTGTTGAATTAAAGTAGTTCTATTCTGATAATTCTTTAAAGTTTTAAAACAGGGTTGTAATATTACGGCCCTGTTTTTTTGTGGAAAAAAATAACTTGAAATTTGAATATGCTTATGAGATAATTTTTTCAGTCATGGCAAGGGGCTCACAAGGTGGAGCTTGCAGAACTGGTTAGATTCTGAGAGCGTTGCGCGAGCACCAGCCAGAATGAAAATTTAATATGATAATTATGGCAAGGTAGCTCACAAGGTGAAGCTTGCGGAACCAGTTAGATTCTGAGAGCGCAGCGCGAGCACCAGCCAAAATGAAAATTTAATAGCAATAATTATGGCAAGGTAGCTCAGCTGGTGAGAGCGCACGGCTCATACCCGTGAGGTCGAGAGTTCGAATCTCTCCCTTGCTATTTTTTATTGTTATTTCACGGGTGATTCGCCGTACGCGGATTTTCAATCCCAATCGATTCAGGCTGTAATTTAACGACCGGTTTTATTTGTACGGATACTTTGATTATTTTGGACAGTCCGCTCTGTGAGGGCGTTTTCGGGTCGGAAAATTAAGTTTACCAAAAAAATCAAACTGCCGAAATGGACTTTTGGGGGACTGTACGGATAGTTTGATTTTTTCTTAATATAGCTGGGTTTAGCACCATTTTTAAGGTGTACGGATAGTTTGATTATTTTGGTATAGTCCAGTTGTGCAAATATTAAAAAATGACATAAATTTTATTCTGCCCAAGACCAATTTATTCAAATTTTTAAATTTTTAATTTGATAATTTATCTTGACTAATATTTTTCAGCATGGTATATATTAGTCATTCTGTGGGAAATGTTCTACTAGAATACCAGTATCAATATTGATGTGGAAGTGTTAATTTTATATTTCATTTTAATTGTACTCTACACCTTTATTGTATTGGGGTGTAGTTTTTAGTATTTAAGGAGAATGAAATGACTGAAAAATTTGAATTACAAGTTAAAGCATTTAAAAAAATGGAAGACCCAACACTATCAACAGGACGTGCAAAATATGTCTGCTATGTTAAAGCAGATTCTATTCCTGCCGCTTTTGTTAATTGGATGGGAACAAATCCAAGAGAACAAAAAATGAATACTAATGTTGCAAAAAGGATCATCAAGAGTTTAGAGGATAATTCTAATTTTCATGAACTAAATAGGGGAATACTAATGTCTGTTGAGGACATAAATTTTGATAATAAATCTAATATTGCTACTATAAAAATGTCCGATCCTATGCTACATGGGAATATAGATGGAGGGCACACACTAAGAGCAATTCTTGATAATAAAGTAAAATTAGATAGCATTTTATCTGATCGATATGTTTTTTTTGAATTTATAACAGATTTAGAGTCCCCTGTAGATTTAGCTGAAGCAAGAAATACATCTGTTCAAGTAGACTTAAAATCAATAGAAGAATTAAAAAGTAGTTTTGAGCCTATTAAAAAAGCATTAAATCCTTTAAAATTTTCAGATAATATTGCATATAGAATGAATGAAGAAAAACCAATAGACATAAGGGAAATAATTGCTATATTGCTTATGTTTAATCAAGATATATATCCCAATTTTACACAAGCAGGCATCTTGTCTGATACTCAACCAATACAGTGTTATTCAGGGAAAGAAGCAAGTTTAAAGAAATTTATAAATTTAGATAATAGGAATAAAGTAATTGAAAATATGACACCAATAATAAAAGATATTTTTGATCTCTGGGATAATGTAGAGTTAACTTTTGCTGATAAAGCAAATTGTAGTGGAAAATACAGGTATGGGTCTAGAAAATATGCTAAATACACAGGGGAAGTAATTGGAAAGACTGTTTTTTATCAGAATGATATAAAATATATTGTTCCTAGAGGACTTATGTTTCCTATTGTAGGTGCTTTTAGAGCTTTAGTTACAAAGACAAATGGTAATTATTCTTGGTTAGAAAATCCTTCAACAGTATGGAATAATATTGGTACAAATTTGGCAAGTATAATTTTAGATGAAAAAACAGAAAATCCAGATGTTATAGCAAAAAATAGTAATCTATGGAGTAATCTTTTTAAAGAAGTGTATATAAATGGGTATTTATTAAAAAGAAAGTAATATGTTTCTTACTTGTTAAACATTTAAATAATCCATTGCATAGTTAATCTAAACAGTGGATTATTTTATTTTCTATATCTTGAATATTATAAATCGTATCCAAAACATCGAATGTTTCTTCAAGATTGTTTTTAGCACTGTTCCACCCACAACCGTCAGTAAACCAGATAAATGTTACTCCATCTATTGTTGCGACTTCTTGTGCAAGTGTTTTATAACTTCTTGCTGTTTCGTTTAATTTTGAGCCTCCACTAGCATAGAAGTTAGTTTCAATTACATAAATTTGTTTATCTGTTTTAATTACAAAATCAAAACGTTTTTCCATTTTACCCTGATTAGAAATTGCCGATAAATTTACATTCCATTTTTGCTCAATTTCATGGATATACATTTCTTTAAAGTAATTTTGCCCCTTAACGAAGCCTGCTTTTTGAATATAACTTTCAACAAGATTTTCCATTAAATGCCCGCCACGATTTTTACGAGCATTAGAATCTAACCCCGTTTCAACACCTGTTGCATAATCTACTAAATTATTTACAATATGGTTTTGTAGCAAATCAAAAAGTTTCGTTTTTCTCATAAACATTTTATATTCTTCAATAGAATAATTCATTTTCTTGAATGAAAAATTATATTCCCCATCCTTATCTATTGTATAAATTTCATTAGCTCTTACAGCTAAAAGCAAAGGAATGCATTTTAAATTTAAAAATATGTTGGTTTTCCAATAACTTCTTGAGCAATTATTTCCTTAAAATAGTATTCATTATTTTGATTAAAAATTTTTCTAAAATTTTTATATGCAGATGTTGTGTCGATACCCTGAACAAACCCTAAAATTTGCATATTCTCAATATCCTTGTTATTTATATCTTGCGTAAAACCATCTCGTGTATAAAACATAAATGTTTTCATAATAAAGTATATTCTCCTCTTTTAGTAAAAGTTAAATAACCATAATCTCTTAAAAATTGCAACTGCTGTCTTATTTTTGCTCTAACATTGTTGTTATTAGGATGTTTTAATTTTAAGAAATTTTCAAAAGAATATATTTCATCTAATGTGAAATTTTTCTTATTTAATAAATCAATACATTTCATTATATCTAATATCCATCCTTTTAGTTCATTTTTTTGACTTCTTAAAAATAACATTTTATTGAAATTCGAAATAACTATATTTTTATCAACAACTTGTCGATTAGAAATCAAGTATAGTTTTCCTGATGATGGTATTGATGAAACATCAATATTACAACCAATCCATCCTGCTCTACGTGCTGTTTCAGGTAGTGGAGGTCTTTTTAGAATAATACTTTCAGTGAAATAATGTTTAGGAATGATTATTAAATTATTAACAGAATAAGTTTTTAAATCATAATTCAAGTAGAAAAAATTAGGTACGTCACCATTTCTAATTTTATCTATCATTGTTTCATAAGCACCATCAACTATTTTTTTGCCTAGTTTTGACTTGTTACTCTTTAATTCAAATTCTTCTTTACATTTTTCGCAATAGAAATCCCCAACAGGTTTATTATTCTCAAAATGAGATAATTTGTTACCACACCTTACGCAATAAACATTATCATTTACCCAATTTTCACTCATTACTCTGATTTTCTGAGAATTTGAGTGATATTCTTCTGCTAAATTTGTATTAAAAAATAAATTCATACTTAAGCAACTTTGTCTAAATATTCTTTTTCCAAGTCTATACCAATAAATTTTCTATTTAATTCTAAAGCCATTATACCAGTTGTTGAGCTTCCTGTAAAAGGATCAAGAATCAAATCACCAACATTCGTTGATGCAAGGATTATACGCCTTAACAATTCTAAAGGTTTTTGTGTTGGATGTTTACCAAATTCTTTTTCATAATTTTTAGGAGTTCCTATTGCCCAAACTGAACGCATTTGTTTTTCCGTTTTTTTAATAAAATCTTCATTCCAATTACCATTTTTTATAAGCTCATAATTGAATGTATGTCTTTCCTTATTATCGATTTTTGCCCACAAAAGTGTTTCATGGCTTGCTGTAAAATACCTGCAAGACATATTCGGCGAAGCATTTGGCTTAAACCAACAAATATCATTTAAAATTTTAAATCCGTTTTTTTGTAAGGCAAACCCACAAGCATAAATAGAATGGTAAGTTCCCGAAATCCTGATTGTTCCATTCGGTTTCAATACTCTTTTGCAAGCATTAATCCATTTTTGATGGAATTCAAAATCCTCATCAATCCCTTTACTCTCATCCCATTTGCCTTTATTGACTGAAACAACCTTTCCAGATTGGCATGTAATGCCACCATTAGATAACATATACGGTGGATCTGCAAAAATCATATCAACGGATTCTGGTGTTGCTTTGTTTAAAATCTCAATACAATCACCTTGAAATAAGGTTATACCATCCTTTTTATAATGCTGTTGCATGATTTTATTTTATTATAAAAATATGAATATATCTATATTTTGAAATATCCTAATTGAGCCATAATACTCAATACAATTATAAATATTAAAATGTAGAAAATATTTAAGAAATCCATTCTTGTGGAATTAACGCTTCACCACTACTCCAATTAGCAACAATGTGTTTGTGTTCATCAGAGATATCTCCCCAAACTAATTCATCGGCATGATCGGATACTATAATTTGTAAATTACCATTAGCATCTTTAACTGCATTTTCAAAGGTTTTAAACATTTTTTTCACTTGTTCAATATCTTTATCTTCAAATTTCTTATCTTTTTCTGTAAGTATTTTTTGTGGGAAATATACTTGGCTTGGTTGATCGTACATTATAAAATTAAGTATAGGAAGTTTCTTTTCTATAAAGTGAAAATGGAAGCCTAAAATTACTCCAATATGGAAAGCTACCCAATTGGAACCACTACCAGTTTCCCATAAATAAAAATCCTTATGTGTATATTCATCTTTCTTAACTTTAATTGTCATATCATCTTTAATAAATTGCGAAATATAATGAAATTCTTTTATATCTGGCAAATATTTTTGTCCATATTTTATTATATTTTTAATACAATTATTGTATTCGGCTTCAACATCATCTATACTTATTTCGTCAATTTGTTTTTGAATATCTTTTATTTTTTCATTTATATCTTCATCTTTTGAATTTGCAAATTCTAATAAGATTTTTGATTTTATAATTATATCTTCATATATTTTTTCTACTATATTTTTCTTTTCACCAATTTTAGAAATTTCAAATTTTTCATTTTTTAAAGCTTCAATATTTATTGAAATATTATTCAGTTCTTTATCAATGTCTAAAAGTTTTTTGACATATAATGCAATTTCAGGTTCAAGTCTTTCGTTTAAATTATTTGTCAAAACATCTAAATTCGAACATATTTCTTCTAAATCCCCTAAACAAGCTGTTTCTTCAGCATTTTCTTCGCAAAAAGATTTAATAAATTTTGCAATTTCCAAACGATTCGACTTCATTTTTATTTTTTCATTCCGTTCTTTTAATAATTCTATGAGCTCCTCTATATATTCTTTCTGCGATTGCAAAGTTATTAATCTACTATTTAATGGTTCTATTTCTTTATTAATATCATTTAATAAATCACTAATCGAATCTGCATTTTTTAAATTTGGAGATAAATCTCTTATAGTTTTTTCAGAAAGTATTTTCAAAATACTTTTATACTCTTTTTGATTTCTGACTTTATTAGAATAAGTCTCATTAAGCAAGCCATATTTAATTGCATTAGAAATAATAGACTCACATTTTTCAAGTTGTATATTTTTTGCTCTTTTAGTTTCTTCTTTTCTTTTGTTTAACTTATTTAACTTTTCTCTTAAAGCATCTAATTTAATTCTATTTTCTATATTTTCTAATGTCTCTGCACCAATTACAAGATTAAAGACTGGCAACATTAAACGTTTGTATTGTGAAGTATCCATTTTATATAGCAAACAATTCGGATTAGCAACAATATATTGTGGTTGAAAATTAAAAGTAACTAAATCCCTAAAACTTAGTCTTGAATTTCTTATACCTAAAGAATTAGTTGGTTCGTAAAAAGGAACGCCCATAATTTTATTTAGTTCTAATTTAAAGTCTTCAACATTTTTTTCATTGCTTCTGTCAATAAGCATAGGTATATTTTTTATATTTTCTAACACTATAATTTTATTACTTGCTTCATCAAGATTCTCTCTTACTATTAGCACTTTTGTTTCATTAATATTTAACACAATTCCATACCAAGCAGAATAATCTCTAATATAACCTACTGGGATTTTATTTTGTGTACTTCCTAAGCAATAATCTATTATAGGTATAATTGCAGATTTCCCTGTTTGTGATAACCCATAAATTATATTAATTTTACCTTTTGCAAATGAAAGAATTTTTGGTTCTAATTTTGGATTTTTGGGCCATATTACAATGTTTTCTATTTGAATATTTTTCATTATAGGATTACCTCTAAGTTTTTAATAACATTATTAATATCGTTATCTTTTGCATAAATTTTTGCTAATATATTTGTAGCTTTTATTAGAGCTATCAATTCTTCATTTAATCCTTTGTTATGCAAATTTGTATCATTTGTTTGAACAGTTCCATTGGAATTAACCACTATTAAATTTGCTTCTATAGCAAATATAATTGAAGACATAACAAATTCTCTAAATTTTAATATTACTCCATTTATAGTTCCTAGAACGAAGTTATCTTTTGATTTTCCTATATATCCTATTTTTTCGTACAGCTTACTAATTTTTGTTATTTGATGAGATTTATCAGCATTGTCAAACCAAAATATAAGTTCTCTAACATCTCTAACCATTATTAATGGTATAAAAATAAATATATCAATCAAATTTGGACAAATACCTCTTTCCTGGTAAAAAGTATTTGAAAATACATATATTAAATAAGCCCCAAGAACAGGATTTTGTATATCATTACAGTATTTTTTATATATTGTTTTCATAAAAGTCCTTAAATTTATCTTCATATTGATAGTGCCATCCCACTGAATAATCGTGATTTACAGGTTTGTTTGCTAATACATTATAAATCCCCCGTGCGACTCTCTTTTGAGAACCACGAATAGTTAATCGTTTAGGTTTTATATTTTCACCTTCGTTGCAACATCTATCATATAAATCTGCACCATCATATTCTTTATTTTGCCTACTAAGATAGTTTCTATGTTCTTTCCATTCATTTTTTGCATCATAATATATTTGATTAATATCTAGTTCATTTATATATCCGCTAACAGAGCAATCTGTACATAAAATTTCCCAAGCAATAGAATCTCTTATTGCAGTTTCAATAGAGTCGTTCAAATTAACTTCTTGTAACTGCTTTACCATTAAAGAATCTTTCAAATTTTCTATTTTTTCTATTTCTATTTTAAGACTATCAACTAATTGATATTCGTTAAGTCTATCATATCTATCTTTATAAAAGTTAAATTGCTGACGAGTTATTTCTATAATTTTTTCTGTCTTTAGTTTTGGGTTTTCTAATTCAATACCAAAACATCCCTTTATATAAACATTAAAATTATTTATTGGTTTAAAAGTTCCTCCGTATTTATTTGTGAGCATTTGTAAAAAATCTTCTGATGATGATTTTACAGGTTGTTCAATATAAAAAGAATTTAGAATAAATTTTAATAATTCTTTATTGGTGTTTAATTTGTTAAAATATTGTTTTATTTCATTGTCATCATCTTTTTCTTTAAAATATTCTTCCTGTTTTTTCCATATTCTATCAAAATCATTTTTATTTTTTATATTTATGAAGTCATTTGCTAAATTGCCAATTTCACATTTACCCCAAGAATATATCGCAAATTTAATATCACTGCAGATATTATCTTTATTTGAGCTTTCTATTGTGCAAAACCAATTATAAAGTGTGTTCCACAAATCCTTTGAATAATCGGTTAAATTACAAGGTGATTTATATTTTACTTGTTCTAATTTTTGAATTCTTCCCTTATAGTCGAATATGGAAATATCATCTAAATTTTCAATTCTTACTTTTCCAATTGAGTCGTCTGAGACGATATGATATAAGGCTCTTGGAGCTTCAACATAATAGCCCAAGAATGAATCTGGTCTTTCATTATTAAGAGAAAAATTGTTCATTATCTAATTATAAGCGCAAAAATTATGGTTGTAGTAATTTATTGCGTTTTATTAACTTATAATTGCATATTCATCTTATAGTTAATCATATATTTTCTTTATATCAAATTACAACTCGGATGGCTGATTATTTTGGATACGCAGCTTTTGGTACGCCTTTGGTCGGTAGGAAGTAATAAAATTATTTAACTTAGCTGTCAGTTAGATTGCTTTTGTATTTATATTTTGGTTGTATATAAATTTTAGAATTAGTAAGTACAAACTACAAACCATAAATACTAATAAAATCTAAAATCTTTCTGTTTTACAGAAAGTAAGAAAAACGAGTAGTAAATTATGTATAATTAAATACTCATTTTGACTGTTACAAATAATCATTTAAGGTGTTTCTTTACATCGATTCAGGCTCAAGTTTTCGCCTGACTCTCTTGTAGCGCACGGCTCCCTCTCGCAAAACGATACTTAATCGTTTTGCTTCGGCAGAGTCCGTGAGGTCGAGTTGGTAAATATTTTTTCAAGAAATATGACTACAAACGGGGAAAATATTGAAAAACTAATCTCTCCCTTGCTATTTTTTATTGCAAATTTCACGGGTGATTCGCCGTTCGCGGATTTTCAATCTCAATCGAGTCGGACTTATGTTAACTTAAAAAATTCGGAGAAAAGTTTATAATATCCGTATAATATTCAGAGATAAAATTCAAAATTTACTTTTACTAATCTGATATTAAATATGTAAATTTAAGGTGTTTGTTTTTTTTGTATAAATCAATATAGCAAATTTTTTATTTTTAAGCCTTATATTTAATATGTTTAACAAGGCTTTAAATAATAAAAATTTATTTTGTCATCAATACTGGCAAAGGGTTTTGAAGAATAACAAAAACATTCCCAATGTCGGAAGATTTGATTTCCATGATGCAAATTATGAATTGATGGGTTTAACTAATGAATATTACGGTCACTTAGCCCCTATGATTAAAAATAATGATTTAGCCCAAAGGTTATTATCTAAGCCGATAAAAAATGATATCGTTTTATGGCGCGGTATAGCTAATCCTAATATATATAAAGATACGCCCAAGTATTTGGAAAAAATGTTTAAAAAATGTTCAAATCTAAAAAAAGGTGATGTTTTTTATATGCCTGAATATTCTTTTTGGTCGGATAGTAAACAGGTAGCCCGGAATTATGCTGCACAAAACGGTATTATATACGAATTAAAGCTGCCTAAAGGAACGAATATTTTTGAAAAGGTATACCCGATATTTCAAAGAGCCTCCAAATTTTTATGTCTAAATAATACGGAAATTAAAAAAGGAAATAATAAATTAAACCATATTAAAATAGAGCTGCTGTCGCGGGATATTAAGATATAGTTAACCTAATTTTCTTTTAAATGTTCTGCCTGCAAGGGTCAAAGTTATGCTTGCAATAATGATTAACGGAATAAGGTTCACAATGATATCTTCTCCGCCCATTCCTTTAAGGATAATCCCTCTTGAGAGCACCATAAAGAATCTAACCGGATTAAGCCAGGTCAAATACTGCAAGAAAACCGGCATGTCCTCTATCGGAGAAATGAATCCGGATAATAATACCGCAGGCATCATAAAAGTCATTACAGATAAAATTGCCTGCTGCTGAGTATTACAAATTGCAGAAATATACAGTCCCACTCCGACTATTGCAAGCAGTGAAATAAAAATTGAAATCATAAACAAAAGAAAAGAACCTGAAAACGGTAAATGGAAAAATAAAACAACAATACCTGTCATAACCATTGTGAGAGTTAATGCAATAATCAACGGCGGAATAGATTTCCCGAGCAGGATTTCAAACGATGATAAAGGGCTAACTATAAGCTGGTCAAATGTTCCGAGCTCTCTTTCTCTTGCGATTGATAATGCGGTCAGAATTAAAGTTGTTACAAGGGAAAGCATTGCGACAATTACTGTCAAAATATACCACTTATATTCCAGATTCGGGTTAAACCAGTTACGGACAGAAAGGCTTATACCGCTATTATTTGATGATGCTGTTTCATTTCCGTAGCCGGTAATGATTTGTGTTGCATATCCCGATGCTATTGAGGCGGAATTTGTTTGTCTGCCGTCTGCTATTACTTGTATGGACGCAGGATTCCCTGACTTTATATTCCTTGCAAAATCATTATTAATTATTAATCCTATTTGAACTTTTTGAGAATCTAATTTATTTTTGAATTCTGCTTCGTTATCTGCATAATAAAAATTTCTGAATCTTGGAGAATTTTCAAATCTGGATATAATCTCTCTTGATTCGACACTTTGCGACCGGTCAAGGATTGCTGTATCAATGTTTTGAACCTCCATTGTTGCTGCATTTGAAAAAATCAGAAGCTGCATTAAAGGCATTCCGATTATTATCCCTTTAGTTTTAGGGTCATTCCATATTGTTATAAATTCTTTTTTAATAAGAGCGAGTACCCTGCGGAAAAAATCTCTCAGCATTATTCCACCGCCCTTTCTTTTGTCCCTCTTTGAGGTGTTACTTTTTCCAATCTGATAGAAGTGTTTTTATAAACTGCCATAAAGAATAATAATCCTAAAATAGCTAAGAAAATAGCGTTTTCCAGTCTGATACTGTTTACCCCTCCGGCCATAAATTCGCTCTCTACAAATGAAACATAGTATCTTGGAGGTATAATTCTTGTTAAATATTGGAAAAATACCGGCATGGAGTTTATCGGAAACATTAGCCCCGAAAGCATTAGAGCAGGTAAAAACCCTACACCCATCGCAACCATACTGGCTAGAAATTGATTCTTTAAAAGAGATGAAATATTTAGTCCGATACCAAGGGATGTAAAAAGAAATAAACTGCTTACCAGGAATAAGACAATATAACTCCCCCTGAACGGTATTTGGAAGATTCCTACGCAAAGAAAAATGTTGAAAGCTAATGATAACATTCCCAGTATAAAATAAGGAATATATTTCCCCAGAACGATATGAATAGTTTTAACGGATGTTGAGAGCATTGCCTCCATAGTTCCTCTTTCCCATTCACGTGCAACTACAAGAGAGGTTAATAATATACCAATAAGTGTCATTGTGATTGCGATTGAACCGGGAACAATAAAATAATGGCTATTCAAATCAGGGTTATACCAGGTTCGAATTTCTGCATTTATTGCCGGAGGTTTTACTGATGATGCATACTTACTTGTCATAAGCCAGTTATTTACAATTGCCATAGCATAGTTTTGGACATAATTAGCAGTATTGACTTCCGAGCCGTCAGTTATAACAAGCAAGTCAGCTTTCTGCCCGCGTGCAAGTTTTGTCGAAAAGTCATTCGGAATTATTACTGCGCCTTTAATTTTTGAGCGTGCAATTGCGACTTCGATGTCCTTCTGGTTATCAAAATAAATTGAATTAACATATTTACTGTGCCCGAAGGATTTTACGAGGGTTGCAACTTCAGGGGATGAGTCATCATTTTTTATACCCATTGTTACTTTTACTGAATCAAGATTTATTCCGTACATATAAATCATTATGGAGATAAACGGCAGAACAAAAGCAATAATTATACTGCTCGGATCTCTGATAATTTGTTTTATTTCTTTTTTTATGAGTGCTAAAAGTATTTTCATTTTCCCTCACTTTCTTTGATAAGGGTAATGAAGGTTTCTTCCATTGTAGCGGCTTTTGCTTTATTTTTTAATTCCTCGGGGGTTCCGAGTGAAATAGTTTCTCCTTTATAAAAAAGGCTTATTCTGTCACAATACTCGGCTTCGTCCATAAAATGTGTTGTGACAAGAATTGTGACTCCCTTTTTGGCAAGTGATGTTATGTGGTTCCAAAAATCTCTGCGGGTCAAAACATCTACTCCCGATGTCGGCTCATCTAAAAATAATACCGGAGGATTGTGTATTAATGCACATGCCATTGATAACCTTTGCTTTAAGCCGAGAGGAAGTTCTTCACTTTTTTGGTTTGCGTAATCTTTTAACCCGAATATTTCAATAATCTCTTGGACTCTTGAAGCTCTGTTTTTAAACTTTATACCGTAAGCGGAAGCAAAAAACTCAAGATTTTCTTTTACGGTAAGAGAACCGTAAAGCGAAAACTTTTGTGCCATATAGCCTAAATTGGAACGTGCTTTTTCCGGATCCTTGGTGATATCAATTCCCATAATCCTTGCAGTTCCGTTTGTTGGTTTTGCCAGTCCGCACATCATTTTAAAAGAAGTGGATTTTCCGGCTCCGTTCGGTCCCAGAAGTCCGAAAATTTCTCCTTTTTTAATACAAAACGAATTATTTTTTACTGCATAAAAATTGCCGTATTTTTTTTCCAGGTTGTCTGCTTCAACCGTACAATCTTTGATATCTTCCCTGAGAGTATAATTTTCTGCAATTTTTGACGGTTCTTGTTTGTATCCGCCCATAAGGTCGATAACTTTATTCTCAAATTCCTGCGGAGTTGGTGCAAGGTCGTGAGGTTTTCCCTCATAAATAACTTTTCCTTTATCAATTACAACTGCCGTATCGAAACTGTGTGCTTCATCCAAATATGCCGTTGACCATAAAACGGTTGTATTTGGGTTTATCATTTCCTTCACCATTTTCATTAAATCTCTGCGCGATATAGGATCAACACCGACAGAGGGTTCATCTAGAAGTAAAAACTCCGGATTCCCGAGAAGAGTACAGGCAAGTCCCAGTTTTTGTTTCATACCTCCTGATAATGCGCCAGCAAGCCGGTTTTGAAATGGTGCAAGTGCAGTAAATTCTAACATTCTGTCAAAGTCGTGCGGAACATTTTTTAAGTCCGCATATAGTCTTAAATTTTCTATAACGGTTAAATCTTCATATAAGCCGAATTTTTGCGGCATGTAACCTATATGCGGCATTAGTTTATCTTTTTCTGTTACCGGATTAAATCCAAGTGTTGAAATTCTTCCTTTATCAGGGATTAAAAGTCCTATTATTGTTCTCAGAAGAGTTGTTTTACCTGCGCCGTCAGCACCGATAAGCCCGGTAATCTTACCTTTTTCAATATTTAGAGAAAGGTTATCAAGAGCAATAATTGAGCCGAAATTTTTTGTTAAATTTTTTATCTCAACGGTATACATTGTTGTTATTCCTGCAATTTCCTCTATATCTTTCTCATATTTGTCGGGTAGATAGAATAATTTTATCGTGTAGGCAGAATTCAATCCCCTACATTTACCCCTTTACCCCTACCCCTACACCTTTACCCCTAAATCAACTTTAATAGTGACAGGCATGCCCTGACGCAGGTATTCATCTATGTCATAGATATATACTCTTATACGGTAAACAAGATTTGTTCTGATATCTGTTGATTGAACGGTTTTTGGTGTAAATTCCGCAACCGGCGAGATGTATCCGACTTGTCCTTTGTATTCCCGTTTGTGTCCTGTTTTGGGGTCGGTTGTATCGGTATAAACTTTTACCTCTTGACCGTATTTTATATTACCTAAATCGGTTTCATTGACGTAGGCTCTGACCCAAACCGGTTTTGTTTTGGCCATTGTGTATACAGGTTGTCCTTTTGCAACATTTGCTCCGGGCTCTTGTACTCTTATCATTATGATACCTTCTTCAGGCGCATAGATTTTTGTATAATAAAGCTGGTTTTTCGCAAAATTCTTTTGTGCAACGGCAGCATCATAATCTGCTTTTGATTTGTTCTTTGTATGTAAAAGAGTGTCATAATCTTGTTTTGAAATTGTATCATCGTTAACAAGCGGAGCTTGGCGGTTGAATTTTGATTCTGCATCAGATTTTAATGCAAAAGTTTTTTCAACATCGGCTTCTGCTTTTTCCAGATTTGAAACGTAATCGCGGCTGTCCATGATTGCCAGAAGTTCACCCGGTTTTACCGTATCGCCTTCTTCTTTAAGCATTTTTTCTATCTTACCTGCTACCTGGAAGCTTAAATCTACCTGACGGATTTCAATATTTCCGTAAAGAGTTAATTCGTTATTTGTTTTGTGGTTTTTAATGTATAAAAATAATAAAACTCCGCAAATTATTAGTATCAGAAAGACTAAGATAATAATTTTTTTCTTCATACTGCACCTCCGACAGCTTTATACAATGTAAAATAGTTAACGATTCTCTGTGTTTTTGATTGGGTGTAATTAATTTCTGAATTAATAAATTTATTTTTACCGATTAAATATTCAGGTTCTGAAATTACACCTTGATTGAATTTGTTTTGGGTATTTTTAAAATTTCCTGTTTCGTAATTGAGTTCAGATATCGTATTTTCTTCAATTTGTTTATCGTGTTTTATTATACAGAGTGATGTATTAACTTCTTTTACTGCTTCCAGATTTGTCCGGTTATATTCTTCAAAGAGTTCTTCATATTTTGCTTTTTGGATTCTCAAATTTGCAACCTTCATACCGCCTTTAAATAAATCCTGTGTTGCACCTGCAAGTATTGCAGCAAGAGAGGATTCCCAGGAAAAAAAAGACCCCGGAGCGATTGTATTAAAAGCCCATACTCCGACAATGTTGAAGGTCGGGAAAAATTCTTTTTTGGCAACTCTGACATCTATTTTGGCTTTTTCAAGGTTTGCTTCTGCCATTTTTACATCCGGTCTTGAAAATATCACATCAGAAGATATTTCGGTTGGGATTTTGGCTGAATATTCAAAATTCGATAAGCTTCCAAACTTCATGCAGTTTATGTTTGATGGTGAGTTTCCGGTTAAGACGGCTAATTGCATAACTAATATTTCTCTTTCTCTTTTTAGTTTTTCAAGAGAGTTTTTTGCATTTTCGATATTTTTTTGTGCATTATTGATTTCTGTTGTACTGATTACTCCGCGTGCAAACATTTTTTTATTATGGTTCAGGATTTCTTCTTGTATATTTAAAATTTCGGATTGTTTTTGTATCAAATCATCATATTGCAGAATATTTGTATAAACGGTTGCGACATCTGATAACAAAGCCAGATATATAGCTTTTTCATTATATTTTGCGGCTTCATAACTTTTCTTTACCGCTCTGGTTTTATCCCTGTTTTTTAAGAGAAAATCAGCTTCGTACCTTGCAATAAAAGGAAGTATAAATGCATTATCTTTCAGTTGGAAATTATCAAGCTGCGGAACTTTTATTCCGAGATAATTTGCACTTACGCTAAAAGACGGCAGCTCTCTTCCCAGTGAATATTTTGTCTGCTGTCTGTATTGCTCTACAACGTGTTCGGCTTTTTTTAGTTCATGGTTATTTTTCAATGTTTCTTGGATATAACAGTTTAGGTTTTCATCATTAAACCGGTTGAAAAAATCAATGTTTAATTCTTGAAGCTCTACGGCAAAAGAGGTTTGTGCAAAAAACAGCAGAGTAAATATAAGGAGTAATTTTTTAAACATTATTTATACTCTCCTTTGTAAGCATATTGACATAAGATTTGACATTTTCTTTGATAATCTTTATATCTTCCTGTGAAAAATCTTTTTGGTTAAGCAAGCGTAGTGAAAAAGCCGGAAGAATTCTCGGGGAATTGATTTGTGAAAGCATAAAAAGAGTCTTAAAAATAACAAGCCTGTCATCTTCATCTCTGTTTAATAATCTTGCAACCATTTTTCTGACATAGTCAAGAACAGGTGATTTGACAATAAAATCAGACTTTTGCTGTTCTTTTAACAAAATAATGATTAAATCGGAGGAAATATTTGTATAGAAGAAATCAACACATTTTTCCATTGTACTTGATAAAAGTTCAGAGCATTCTTTAATACTCATCTCTTTAGGATTTTTATTTAAGTCAAGGAATCCTTTAGAATATTCAAGTTGTTTTTCAAGGAGATTCTCAATAATTCCTTCGTAGAGTTCTCTTTTCCCTCCCCAATAGTAAGAAATCATACACAGATTTACGTTTGCGGCTTTGCAAATCTCCCGGATACTTGCTCCGTCAAACCCTTTCTTTGCAAAAAGAGTTGTTGCAGCTTCCAATATTCTTACTTTTGAATTTTCATCTTTAACTTTTTTCATAAAACAACCGGATTTTTTTATTATAAAACAAACGTTTGATTATGTCAATCGATAAATTAAAAAATCGCTTAACAAACCCTTGACGAATTTGAAATAAAATTGCATAATAAAGTACTTTCAAAATTTGAAAGCGGAACTTAAACAGTTAGGAGAGAATTATGAAAAAGTTTGGTCAATTACTGACAACAGCAATTGTATTATGCACTTTATCTTCAAGTGTATTGGCATATGACTGTGCTCCAAAGAAGGTAGAAACTTATGCGCATCCCGGCATGTTCGGCTCTCAGGCGCAAGAGTTGACAACTGCGGATTCAACCTATGTTACCGGTGGTAAAATTTTAAAAACCCATAATAGACTTGGAATTGCTAACAAAGAAAATGCTTATGTTGATTCCTGGGTAAAAGATATGATGGGACTATTGAAATCAAAAGAAGGCAAAGGCTTCAATGCAAAAATGCCTGTATTACGTTCAGAGCTTGCAGTAATCTTATCAGAAGGGTTTAACTTAAAAGATACAAAGGTTAGAAAAACGTACAATGATATCCCTCAAAATTACTGGGCAGAAGATTGGATTACCGGCGCATTAAATGCTGGTGTTATGATTGGTTATCCGGATAAAAAATTCCGTCCTGATCAGCCTGTTACCAAGGCAGAAGTATTTGCAACACTTGCGCAGTTAATGAATGTTCCGACAGATAGAAGTTTAATCGTACCTGAATTCAACAACAAAGAAATCAAATATATTCCGAAATGGGCAATAGCTCCAACTAAAGAAGTTGTGAAGTCAAATGTTATGGAAGATATTCCAAATCCTGACAGAGTTAACAATGATGAATACTTGTCTAAAGAACAAGTTGCATACTTAGTTGGTTCTATGAAGCAGCATTGGAATGAAATAAACGGAAAAGCCGGATTATTAAAGAATTATTGTCCGACAGCTTTCAATATCAAACTTACAGACAGACTTTCAGCAAGACAGTCCAATATCGGGGATAAATTCCGTGCTAAAACTACTCAATCTGTAACTCTTGACGGATATACATTCCCTGCCGGGTCTTTAGTCAGAGGTGAAGTTGTCGGTGTTGAAAGACCGGGTATCAAAAAACCTGGTTCTATAAAAGTTAAATTTACTGAAATTAAGAGTGATTCAGTATGCAAGAAATTCCCTGAAAAGCTGACTCAAGCTCAAGCAACAACAATGAAAAATCCTAATGTAATTGCAAGATTATTAGGTTTCCCATTTAGCGGAACTGCGAGAATATGCGGTGTTGCCGGCAGAACAGTAGGTTCAGGTGTAAATGTTATTGCAGATGGAACTGAACAATTTGTAGATAATGTTTCAAATGTTTTTGTTGATTTGGCATCATTACAGCCTGCATCCAGTGCAAGAAATGTAGGAAATGCTGCAGTAACATTCGGTAAAGGTGTATTTGATATCTGTAAATTAGTTGTAACCGGCACTTTCGGTGTCGTATACGAACTTACAGACGAAATCAGATACTTAATTGTTCCTCAGTATTCAAATTCTTCAAGTTTGAATCCGGGTGAAGAATTAACAATTATGTTTTAATTGATTTCTTGAGGGTGTTCTTTAGAACACCCTCTTTTTTATTTGTTTGGTTTGACTTAATTAAAATATTCGTATATTCTAATAAATATGAATACAGAAGAATATGCAGAAATATTTAAAGCATTATCACATCCTATTCGATTAAGGATTGTTTGCGGACTGTTAAAAAAAGACAGCTGTAATGTTAATACAATGTCTGAAAAATTAAATATTGCGCAGCCGACAATTTCACAGCATTTAAATATACTAAAAAATGCCGGTATAATAACAGGGTGCCGAAATGGTAATCAGATTTGCTACAAAATCGACAACCCTGCTGTCAGAAAATTGTTTGAAAACATAAATATATGTGATTCATGTTCTTAAACG
The DNA here is from genome assembly GCA_944324825.1 of Candidatus Gastranaerophilales bacterium. Lineage (GTDB taxonomy): Bacteria > Cyanobacteriota > Vampirovibrionia > Gastranaerophilales > Gastranaerophilaceae > UMGS1585. The sequence continues at coordinate 336,648 of CALUXU010000001.1, read as the reverse complement.
GTATATTGGTTTAATGCAGACGTAAGCTGGCTTTCGGAATGTAACCCTGACATTGATTCTACAATTTGTCCGTCTTTAAATATCATAAGTGCAGGTATACTGGTGATACCAAATTCCATTGATTTCATCTGTCCTTCGTCAACATTAAGTTTTGCAATTTTTGCTTTTCCTTCAAACTGTTCTGCTATTTTTGAAACCACCGGCAGTTGTTTTCTGCATGGACCGCACCAGTTTGCATAGAAGTCAACCAATACCGGTAAATTACTTTCTTTTACTTCTCTATCAAAATTCAAATCATTTAGTTCCACAACATTTGCCATAAAATTCTCCTTTATATCTATATTCTAATATTCATATATTCATAATAGCATATATTGTAATTTTGTCAAGCCTTATACTATAATGAATAAAAAGGAGAGAATTATGAGTTATTTGAATATAAAATTGCAGGGAATAGATAAGGACGGAGTAGAAAAGGAGTATTCTCTATCTGAATATAAAGGAGAGAGAGTTATTCTTTATTTTTACCCTAAGGATAACACGTCAGGCTGTACTCAGGAGGCTTGTGATTTCAGGGATAATATAAATCGTCTGACATCTGTTGCCAGAGTTGTCGGGGTAAGTCCGAATGATATAAAAAGTCATTTGAAATTTAGAGAAAAACAGGGGCTTAATTTTGATTTGCTGTCGGATACAGAGCAAAAACTGGCGAATGAGTTTAAAGTCTGGGTTGAAAAATCTATGTATGGCAGAAAGTATATGGGAATAGAGCGTTCTACTTTTGTTCTTGATAAAGAAGGGAAGGTAGAAAAAGAGTGGCGAAAAGTTAAAGTAAAAGGCCATGTTGATGAGGTAATAAATTATTTATTGAACGGTTAATTCTTTTTTCCATTGAAAATAAAAATATATTCCAAGTAAAAAATAAATAATCCAGACGACAATAGTTGAATATACTTTTTCTCCCTGGAGTGCAATATTTAACCACATAATTACGGATAATCCGTTGACGATTATCCAGACTATCCACTGTTCTATTGCCCGTTTAACAGTCAGATACATTGCTATGATTGATAAAACCGTCATGAGCCCGTCAATTATCGGATGGCTGTCGTGCAGACAGAATAAAAGAATGATTCCAACAATACTTATTGGCAGGGCTGCTGCAAATAGTATAATGAGTTCTTTAGGGTTTAGTTTTGTTTTGTATATTTCGTTGGTTGTTTTTTTTAGGTGTTTTTTCCATTGGAATATTCCAAGAATTTGCATCGGGATATAATATAACAGGTTCAAGCATAGATTTCCGTAAAGAGAATTTTTCAAAGATAAATAGCTATATAATAAGGAACTGATTAATCCGAAGATATAACAGGAAATTTTCCCTTTTCCAGCAATAATTGTGTATAACATTCCGCATATAGCGTAAATAATTGCAATAGGACTGTCTTTGAGTATAAATGCGTTATATGATATTATCAGAAGTACAAAAATTATTCCGTATTTTTCTGAACGGTTCCAGCCTGATAGTTCTAATTTTACAAATTGTTTAATATCTTCCTGATTCATTTTACTTTTCATTATTTATGTTATCTAATAAAAACAGATGAATGTAAAATTGCAAAATTTATATAAAAACCGACTATTACACAAGGGATTGGAGTATGCCGCCGATAAAAGCCCGACATTTATGGCAGGAACAGCACTTGTGTTATCAACTTTGCGTCCTTTATCCATTCTTGCGACTCCAAAAACCGACAGAGAAAATAAAAAACTTGCCTGTGCAAAGTCGATTGCATCTGCAGGGATAAATTATACAATAATGTACGGTTTAACAAATATTTTGACTAAAGGAATAAAAGGTATTGAGGATAAGCCTTCATTGTATTTGAAACAAAGTACAATAGCTAAACTTCAGGAAGCCGGCAAGCCTTTATCTGCATCCAAAAAATATCAGTTTCTTGCACAACTTTTTAAACTTGGTTTGGGGTTTGTAATGGCTGTTCCAAAATCTGCATTAACCTGTACATTAATTCCTCCGATAATGAAAAAAGTGTTTAATAATGAGGAGTCCGGGAGTCCTATATCATCTCAGAACGGTAAAAAGTTGTCTTTCAAAGGCGGTGCCAAGTTAAATCCGCTTTCAAAAGGTATGGGGCGTGTAATGGACAATCCTAAAATGCAGAATATGGCTGAAAAATTTAAAGACAGTAATTATGCAATGCATATACCTGTTCTTGGGGATATATTATCAACGGCTGCATTTATTCATCAGTCTAATAAGAGCAAAAAAATAAAGGAAGACAGAAAACCTGTCTTGAATTATAATGCCGGGATTTCAACGGGACTAAGTATAGGGGCAAGTTATATTGTAGACAGTTTGCTGAACAAACCTACCGAGAAATTTGTAAATAAATTCTCGGAGGTTAATAAAAATAATCCAAAACTGGCAAAATACGTTGAAGGAATAAGAATCGCAAAACCAACTCTTATTATGGGAAGTATTTATTATCTTGCAATACCTCTTATTTCGACATTCTGGGCTGAAAGAATCCATAAGCCGAAGCATAATAAATGATAATTTACAATATATTTATTACTCACCCATAACTTTGACAATAACACGTTTTCTGCGTTGTCCGTCAAATTCGGCATAATAGATTTGCTGCCAAGGTCCGAAATCTAATCTTCCGCCGGTTATAGGGACAATAACTTCGTGCCCTATTAACAGGCTTTTCAAGTGGCTGTCACCGTTTGTTTCTCCGGTTCGGTGGTGATTATAGTTGATATCAAAAGGAGCAATTTCTTCAAGCCATTTGTCAATGTCTGATATGAGTCCGCTTTCTGCATCATTAACATATATTCCTGCTGTAATATGCATTGCAGATACAAGAACCATACCTTCTTTAATTCCGCTTTTTCTTACAATCTCTTCAACTTCATCAGTAATATTGATATATTCTCTGTGACGTTCCGTATTAAACCATAAGTATTCAGTTGCAAATTTCATGACATATTCTCCTTTTTTGTACTATTATAATATAGAAAAAAGGAGGGTGTTTTATGAACGTTTTATTATTTAACGGAAGCTGCAACAGAGGCGGATGTACGTTTACCGCATTGAAAGAGATATCGGATACTCTTAATAATGAAGGAATTGAAACGGAAATTATTCAATTGGGTAATAAACCAATCAGAGATTGTATCGGCTGCGGCGGCTGCAGAAACATGACAGAAGGTAAATGCGTATTTTCTGATGATATTGTAAATGAAGTTATTGAAAAAGCAAAAACTGCAGACGGATTTATATTTGGTTCTCCTGTTTATTATGCACATCCATCAGGTAGAATTCTATCTTTTATGGACAGATTATTTTATGCAGGGAGTGCTGCTTTCGCATTTAAACCTGCAGCGGCAATAGTATCCGCAAGGCGTGCAGGAACAACGGCTTCATTGGATGCAATAACTAAACATTTCACAATAAATAATATGCCTGTGGTATCTTCCAGTTATTGGCCGATGGTTCACGGCGGACAGAATAAGCCTGGTGAGGTTAAACAGGATTTAGAAGGATTGCAGGTGATGAGAAATCTTGCCCGAAATATGGTATGGCTTTTGAAATGTATTGAATTAGGTAAACAATCGGGATTTGCTCATCCGATTCCGGAAGAACAAATTATGACAAATTTTATTCGCTAATAAAAAGACCGGTTTAACCGGTCTTTTTTAAAAGAAAACTTTAAATCCGGCTCCTACAGACCAGCCTTTTTTGTTTATTGCATCTGCAGTTCTGTTTTGATTGTTGAAAGTATAATCTGCCCCGACGGAGAAACTTGCATCTACATAATCTTCAATAACTCCGCCAAGAGGGGTTTCCCATTTTGCACCCACTTTTGCAAACTTATCTTTGCTGACTAAATCAGTTCCGACAGTGCCGTAAATGCTTGTTCTTGCACCATAATTATCAGTAAATCCAACTTCTGCTGTTGCGGTAGGACTTACATAAAAATCTCCTTTACGATCTGTTTTGGCAACTCTTTTATCAACATAAGGCCAAGGACGATAATTCAATGTTGGATATGTTTCCCCATCAATATTTACGCTCCCTACTGTTGGCCAGGAGGTAATTCCAACTTCATTTCCGCCTTTAAATGACCAGCCGTAGCCTGCTTCAACACCTGCTCCAAATGATACATCTGCGACTTCCCCAAAATTATGTGTATAATCTGCTTTTATACCGGCACCCACACTTCTGTTTCTTCTGTCATTATTTGTGCCGTAACCATAATTAAAATTTGCTTCACCTGTTAATATTCCGTTTTTAGTGTCGCCTAAAAACATACCTCCGTTTATGTCTGTCTTTACACTATTTGCGGTTAAATTATATTTTGTAGAACTGCCTATTGAATAATCTGCATCAAAAGTATTGAATCCTGCAACCATATTAATCTCCTTTTAATTCCCCGTACTTATTTATAAAGTGTATTTGTCTGCAGAAATTGATTTATTTTGTTAAAAAGTTAATATTTTGTTACAAAATGGTTATATAGGAAGTGTTATGCAAAACTCTGTATATTTGTTTTCTTCGCTTTGTACAACAAGTGAGCCTTTATGAGCTTCTATGATTTCTTTAGAAAGATAAAGCCCTAAGCCTGTTCCTATTTTTCTGAATTTTTTGCTGGCTGAAAAATATTTATTGAAAATCTTTGTGATGTCTTCTTTGGCGATACCTTTGCCGTAATCTTTTACGGTAATTACTGCATTCTTATCGCGTTTGAACAGTTTTAATTCTATATCTGTATTGGTTTTCCCGTAAGATATTGCATTTTGGATAAGATTTTTTAATACTCGTTTCATTTGTAATTTATCAAGCAAAAGTTCATTATCTTCTTGAATTTTTACAACTATAGGATTTTTTGAGGCATCTGCTATTGGTTTCATTTCTGCTGCAACATCTTCTATAAGTTCTGATAATACTACCGGTTGCTTAAAAAGCTCTATACCTGAATCTCTAACTTTGTAAGTATCTAAAACGATATGTACCAACTCTAATAATTCATTATTTGATTTCTGCATATTTTCAATAGCTTCCTGTTGTTTTGGGCTTAGTTCTCCAAATTTGCCCGACAAAAGGAAATTTAACATATTTGATTCGGCAATAATCGGAACTTTTAAATCATGGGTTAATGTTGCTACAAAATCTTCTTTTAAGGTTTCTATTTCTTTTTGATTAGTGACATCTTTTATTATCATTAGATAGGTATTTTTGTGCTCTGCAGAATTAAGCATTGTTACTGATGCCGTAAAACGTTTATCCGGCGCCCCTTCAATAAATACTTCGTTATCATTAAGTTCTTTAATCGGTTTTTCTTCGGCTATTCTAATATGCTTTAAAATATTTGTATTAATAAACTTTTTGTTTTCTCCGAACCATTGAACAATATTTTGGGTATACTGTATTATTTTATCATTCTCATCAAGAACCAGAATACAATCTGTGAGGGAGTTAATTATAACTTGTAAAAAATCATTTTTTCTTCTGAGTTCGCCTTGGTATTCAACAATCATTTTTTCTCTGTCATTTAATGTTTCTATCATTCGGTTAATACATTTTGATACTTCGTTTAAATCTTTATTTGGATGCTTTCCGAGTCTTGCAATAAGATTCCCGTATCGTACGGAATTGATTGTATTGATAAGGTTTAAAACATAGTCTGAAATATCATTATGTTTATTCTGTGATTGATTAATTTTTTTTAAAAGATGATTTATTACTCCAAGCAGGGTTATAATTATTAAAATTAATAATATAGATAAGTTACTATTTGTAATATGTAAAAACATAACTGCACCCTGATATTTTTTTATGATATAATCATCATAACATAACACAAATCAATTTGGGGTTAATAATCTGGAATGAGAAAAATTATTTATATAATCTTGAGCTTTATACTGTTAAATGGGAGTTCTTTTGCTTTGACAGAAACAGAAAGTATAAGTTCGGCTCTTAAATCTACTAATTATGAACCTAATTATTTTTCAATAATATTATCGCTTTTTTTTGTAATATTGTTGATTTATATAACCGGAATTTTGTATACCAAACTTAATAAAGTTGGTGTAAAAACCGTAAAAAAAGAATTCAAGGGAGCTTCTGATATTAAGCCTGTCATTCTTTCGACTACTCCTGTGGGGCATGATAAGACTTTACAGGTGATTGAGATTGCAGGAGAAAAATTGTTAATAGGTGTTTCTCAACATTCTGTTAATTTAATAAAAACATTAGGAGTAAAATATAACACAGTTAAAGAACAAGATATTAATAACCATGAGGCAATGTATAATAAAGAAGAAAAAGTTGAAGACAAGATAAAAGAAGAGCATACTGTAAATATAGATGATTTTGGGCTTTATAAAAAATATTTAAGGTGATTTTATGAAAAGAGAAGTTAAAATAGGTAACATAATGGTAGGTGATAATCACCCTTGTTTTGTTATTGCAGAAATTGGTATAAACCATAACGGAAAGGTATCGGAAGCAAAAAGACTTATTGATATTGCTGTTGCAACAGGGTGTAATGCTGTTAAATTCCAAAAACGTACTGTTGATGTTGTTTATTCAAAAGAAGAACTTGAAAGACCCAGACCAAATCCATTTGGTGAAACTAATGGTGATTTGAAGCGCGGTTTGGAATTTGGGTTTGATGAATATAAACAGATAGATGAATACTGTAAACAAAAGAAAATAATGTGGTTTGCATCCTGCTGGGATGAGCAATCAGTTGATTTTATTGAACAGTTTAATCCGCCTTGTTATAAAATTGCATCGGCATCGTTAACCGATGATGAACTGTTAAAATATACAAAATCAAAAGGCAAGCCAATACTACTTTCTACCGGCATGAGTACTATGGAAGAAATAGATCATGCGATGGAGATATTAGGGGAAGAAAACACAATAATTTTTCATTGCACAGCGACTTATCCGTCTAATGCTAACGAAATTAATCTTAATTGTATAAAAACTTTGAAAGAACGTTTCAAATGTCCTGTAGGATATTCAGGTCATGAACGCGGAATTGCGCCATCGGTTATTGCTGTTGCGCTTGGAGCTTGTTCTGTAGAACGTCATATTACCGTTGACAGAACAAACTGGGGCTCTGATCAGGCTGCAAGTTTAGAAACCTCGGGATTATTTCATATGATACGAGATATCAGACAGGTTCCAATCTTACTCTCTGACGGAAAAAAAGTTGTCTATGAAAGAGAAATTCCTATCAAAGAAAAACTCCGCAGAAAGTGATTGGAGTAAATAAAGGACTTGAAATATATGCTTAATCTTCCTAAATCAATAAAAATGGTTATAACTGATTTTGACGGAATTATTACGGATAACTGTGTTTATATAGATGCGTCCGGTAATATGACCAGAAAACTAAATTTTAAAGATGTTATGGCTTTTTCTATTTTAAAGAAAAAGGGGTATAAAGTCGGCATTATATCGGGGGAAGGTAACTCTTCAATACAGGTTATTAACGAAAAGTTTCAGCTTGACGAGGTTCACCAAAACATCAGAATAAAAATAGATGTGTTAAAAGCGATTATTGAAAAATATAATCTTAAAGATGATGAATATCTTTATATCGGGGACGATATAAATGACATAGAAGCACTTGAGTATTCAAAAAATAAAATTACGGTGCCGAATGCGGTTGATAGAGTAAAAGAGATTAACGGGATACAAATAACATCAAAATCCGGCGGTGACGGAGCATTCAGAGAGGTTGTAGATTGTCTGACAAATACATAAAAAAAATCCTTAACCAAGTAAAAAAATTGGATTCTGCTGTTGTACAATACACAAAAATCGGTAAAATTCCGGCAATTCCTTATCGGGCATTTGTGAACCTTGCCGACTATTTGTTTTTGACCGGTTGTATAGAACAATCGGAAGAGTTATTGACTAACGCTGCAAATTTTGTCAGCAACTCATCAGATGCTTTAGTAAATCTTGGCGGAATTAAACAGGCTGCAGGGGATTATTCTAAGGCTATTGAGTATTATAAAAAGGCATTTAAAAAAGATCCTAAAAGTACAAAAGCACTATGTTTGTGGGGGAATTGTCTTTCTCTTCAGCACAATATTGAGGGTGCAATTCAGAAGTATGAAAAAGCACTTGAAATTGATAAAACTGACGGGGAAGCTTATCTTTGTCTCGGGATAATGTTTCTAAAGAAAAAACAGTATAAAGAGGCAAAAGAAAAATTTGATGAAGCTATAAAATACAAGGCTAATGATGGCAGACCGCTATTTTTGTCTGCATCTGTTGAAATAGAACTCGGCAGATTAGACGATGCTCTGGATAAATTGATGTTTATTGTTGAAAATACTGAAAATAATTTTGGTGCGTATCATAATATTGCGTATATTTATTTTAAGAAAAAACAGTATGAAGAATGTATTAAATATGCTCAAAAGGCTATTGATATGATGCCCGGGAAAATAGAAACGTATTTGCTTCTCGGCGATACTTATATGTTAATAAAGAAAGAAAAAGAGGCATTAAACGTTTATCAAAATGCGGAAAGTCATGGTTTAAAATCGCTTTTTCTTTATCTTTCCTGGGGAACTGCTTTTCAAAAAATGAAACAGTACGATAATGCCATTGAAAAATTTAAACAAGGGCTTGAAGTTAGTTCCGCTGAGGTCAACGAAGAATTATATGCAAGGCTTGCTAAATGTTATTATGAAGTAAAAAATTACGATGAAAGTAAGTTTTATGCTAAAAAATCATTAGAAATCTCTGACAAGAACTATATGGCAAATGAGGTTCTTGTTGATATTTTATTTAATGAAAGAAATTTTGATGAAGCGTATTCTTATCTTGAAGCTTGTTTAATAAATGCGGAAGCAAAATCTGTGACATATTTGAAGTTTGCAAGATATTATAAAGAAAAAAATAACTATACGGAGGCTTGCTGTAGTTTTGAAAAATCGCTTGAGTATGATAGAGAAAATATTGATACGTATTTAGAATATATAAGTTATTTGAATTCCAATAAAGATTATGAAACGGCATTGAAAAAGCTCATAACGTTAGAAAAACTTGCAGGTGACAGATTTGAAGTTTTATCGCTTGCTTTTGAAGTTAATTATAATATCGCGCTGGGGGATATTTCCGCGTATAATAGAGTGAAAGCTATTTCTGTTGCAGAAAAATTGAAGGAAAATTATCCTGATAAATTCAATTTTGAAACAGAATATCATGAACTTAAAAGCCGATAATTATTTTGTAAGAGTATTATAAAAGTTTAGTTGTTCTGCCAGTGGCAAATATACATCTCTAAATTTTGGTTGTTTCTTTAGCATTTTAGATTGGTTGACATAATTGGCAATTACTGTTAAATCATTTGTTTTTAATAGTTTACAGGCATTTATAAAAGTATTTTGTTTATTTGCCCAATAATTGTTTGCTCTTATGTATAATCTTATTTTTCTCGGATAGTTTTCATACTGTTTTAATACGGTATTGCTTACATAATATTCAGGTGTAAATTGTTTCCAATACTCCATACATTGAGAATTTTGATTTTGTTTATAGTCTAATTTTTTACGTTCCATTTTAATATCTTTTTTATCCCCATAATAGTTTATGGTCAAAGTTATTTCGGAGTTTTCATCTCCAAAAAATGATTTGGCGATTTCCTGTGTTGTATAATTTTTTATTTTGTTGTTATTAATTTTATATATTTTGGAACCAGGTAATAACCCAGCTCTGTCAGCCGGAGAATCAGGCAAAATATTTACAATATATGTATCGTTTCCGGAAGTTAGTGTTCTTATTCCGACTTCTGCATTTTGTGCATAAACAAATGGTGTGAATGCAAAAATTGCCAGTATTAATATTATGCTTCTTTTGATTAGTTTGTTGTATAAATTAATAATTCTCATATTCATAATTCCATTTTAATATGTTTTTTCTCAAAATGTTTTCATATATATTCTTCTATTATATTATTCTTTAGTGCATAAGTCAAATAGTCCGATTGGGGGATTTCGATTTTTATTCGTAATATTATTGCCAATAGATATTGTTCCGGATATAATAGGGAAAACAGTATAAGAACTAGTAAATATTTCGAGGGAATAGTGAGTATAATAGTTCAAAAATTTGGCGGTACATCTGTTGCAGATACGGAAAAAATTAAACATGTAGCAGAAGTGGTAATGAGAGAGCGCAGCTTCGGAAACGATGTTGTTGTAGTTGTGTCAGCCATGGGGCATACGACTGACCATCTTGTTAAATTGGCAAAAGAGATTTCTGATACCCCTCCAAGCAGGGAACTTGATATGTTGTTGTCAACCGGCGAAGGGATTTCTATTGCGCTTTTGGCAATGGCTCTTCAGTCTGCAGGATGTAAAGCTATAAGTATGAATGCAATGCAGGTAGGTATTATTACTGAAAACATTCATACAAAAGCCAGAATTGTTGATATAAAAACCGAGAAACTAAAAAAACATCTTAGAGAAGGAAAAGTGGTTGTTGTTGCAGGATTCCAAGGTGTAACAGAGGACGGCGAAATAACTACCTTAGGCCGCGGCGGTTCTGATACTTCAGCGGTCGCACTTGCAGCTGCTTTAGGTGCAGAGAGATGTGATATTTATACGGATGTTGAGGGGGTTTATACGACAGACCCGAGAATAGTTCCGACAGCATCAAGGCTTGAAGAAGTGTCATACGAAGAAATGCTTGAACTAGCCAGAGTCGGAGCAAATGTTTTACATCCGAGAGCGGTTGAAACGGCTAAACAGTTTAAAGTGCCTTTGAGAGTCAGAAGCAGCTTTAAACTTGAAAATAAAGGTACTTTAATTGTAGGAGTAGAAGATATGGAACTTCATAAACCGGTTACAGGTGTTGCTGCAGATTTGACACAATTGAGAATTGTTGTTTGTGATATCCCGGATACACCGGGTCATGCGGCAAAAATTTTCACTAAATTGTCTGAGGCAAATATATCTGTTGATATGATTATTCAATCTTATGCAAGAAAAATTGAAAATACTAACGATATTGCATTCACTATTGATAAAGCTGATTTAGATAAAACATTAAAAACATTAGATGAACTTAAATCCGAAATTAAAGCAAGCAGATTTCAAGTTGATGAACATATTGCAAAAGTATCTATTGTCGGAGCCGGCATGATTGACAGACCCGGTATTGCGGCATCTATGTTTGAAACACTAGCTAACCTGGGCATTAATATCAAGATGATTTCAACGAGTGAAATTAAGGTAAGCTGTCTAGTCGATGAGAACGATGCAAAACGTGCTCTTATCGCTTTACATGAAACATACGGCTTGGGTTGTGATGAGGTTGCCGAAGTAAAAGGCACTCTTCCTGACGAAGAAGGAGTATAAATATGAGAAAAATTTTATTTACTTTATTAGTTTTCTGTATAACTGCAGGAACAGTTTTTGCTGCAACATCACAAGAAGCACTTAATTTTTTCAACAAGTATGTAAATGCAGCAAATTCCTATAACCCTGTGATTACCACAATGTATTCGCCGAATGCAAAAATTATACGACAAATTGTAAAACCGGACGGCTCTGTTGTTACAAGAGAAACAAATACACAGAGATATATCAGTGAAATGAGAAAAGGACAAGCTGTTGCTAAAATTAGACAGTACAAGAACTATTATACTAATATAACTGTTACTTCTTTAGGAAATAACACCTTTAAAATTTCTTCTCTAAGACGTCCGTCAGGAGAATCATACAAGTTGAAAGCCTATATGGTTGTTAAAGAACAGCCTAACGGAAAATGGGTTATAACTGAAGAGATGATGCAGACAAAAGTTCAAATGCTTATTAACGCAAAATAGCATTAGAAAAGGGGAAGTATGGGAAGTGTATTCAGATTTTTAACCTCCGGAGAAAGCCACGGAAAATCTTTGAATGCTATTATTGAAGGTTTGCCTGCCGGATTTAGTATATCAGAAGAAGAAATAAACAATGATTTAAAGCGCCGCCAGGGCGGGTACGGGCGCGGGTTAAGAATGTCAATTGAGCATGACACTGTTGAAATTAAGTCCGGTGTGAGATTTGGTAAAACTACAGGCGCTCCTGTTTGTCTTGAGATAAAAAACAGAGATTATGAAAATTGGCAGCTTCCTATGAGTGTTGACGAAGTCAATTTTAATGATGTTGATATTTTAAAAAAAATAGCAGAAAAATCTTTTACTAAAGTCCGCCCGGGGCATGCCGATTATGCCGGAAGTGTTAAATATAACCTTGAAGATTTAAGGGATGTTCTTGAACGTTCAAGTGCCAGAAAAACTGCAATAGAAGTCGCTGTCGGCTCTGTTGCAAAACAAATTTTGAAAGAATTTGGGATTACCGGTTTTTCACATGTTATACAGATTGCAAATGTTGAACTTGATATAAAAGAGGATAATTATACTCTGATTAAAGAAAAAGCGGAAAAATCAGAGCTTAGATGTTTTGACGAATTTACAACAGAAAAGATGAAGGATGCAATAGATAGTGCGAAACAACGAGGGGATACGTTAGGCGGTAAGTTTGAGGTAATATTCGGAAACCTTCCTGTCGGGCTTGGTTCTTTTGTTCATTGGGATAGAAAACTTGACGGGCTTTTGGCTCAAGCAGTAATGAGTATTCCTGCAGTAAAAGCAGTTGAAATTGGTGCAGGTGTGGAGGCTGCAACAAAACCCGGCAGCCAGATGCATGATGAAATATTTGTTAAAGGTAAAAATCTTTATCGAAAAACAAATAATGCCGGCGGTCTGGAAGGCGGTATGACAAATGGCGAAAGTATAGTTATAAAAGGTACAATGAAGGCAATACCTACAATGCGTACACCTTTATCAACGGTAGATTTGCTTGATTATTCTCAAACTCAGGCTCATTTTGAACGCTCTGATACTTGTGCGGTGCCGGCTTGTGCTGTTGTTGCAGAGGCAAGAGTGGCAATTGTACTAGCTGATGAGTTTCTTAAAAAATTCGGCGGAGATAGTTTAAGGGAAATAAAACATAATTATGAAAGGAAATAACATAATCCTAATAGGCATGATGGGTGCCGGTAAATCTACCGTCGGGAAATGTTTAAATAATCTTTTAAAAGATTATTCTTTTGTTGATATTGATTCAAAAATAGAAGAGGATGAAGGGATTTCAATTCCTGAAATTTTTAAAAGATATACTGAAACAGGTTTTAGAAGAATAGAATCCTTAACAATTGAAGAAGTTTGTAAAAATTCGAATTTAATTATTTCAACCGGCGGCGGCGCATTTGAAGGTGAAAATAATCGCAACGTTTTATTAAATTCTGGTAAAGTTTTTTATCTATATGCTGATTCTCAAGCTTTATATGATAGAATAAAAACAGAAGGCAATAGACCTATGCTTAATTGTGAAAATCCTTTAAAGGTATTCACGGATTTATTAGACAAAAGGGATAAAAATTACAGAAAAGCTGACTATATCATTGATACAAGTTCTTTAACGCCGGAGCTTGCAGCGAAAGAGATTTTAAGGAGAGTAAATGAAACCGTCGATATTAGTTGAAATTCCACAGGAGAATACTAAATCATATCCTATTTATATTAGTAAAGAACCTGTACGTGATTTGGCTAAAAGATTAGATGATATATCGTCTTCAAGACGCAGGCTGATTGTTATAAGCAAAAAAGTTTATAACCTGTATAAACAAGAATTTAATTTTATCAAAGAAGAACTGTTTATTCTTAACGATGGCGAGCATCAAAAAAATATGAATAATTATTTAAAAATTATTCAAAAAGCTATTGATTTAGGACTCTCAAGAAAAGATTTGATTATCGCGATTGGAGGAGGTGTTGTCGGTGATTTGGCAGGTTTTGCTGCTGCAACGTATATGAGAGGAATTGATTTTATTCAAGTGCCTACAACATTACTATCCTTTGTCGATTCGTCTGTCGGAGGGAAAACGGGTATTGATTTGCCAAATGCCAAAAATTATATAGGTGCATTTTATCAGCCTAAAATGGTTTTTATTAACTTAAACTTTATTTTGACTCTTGATAAAAAACAAATGCTTTCTGGATATGGCGAAATCTTGAAATATGCATTTATTGAAGGCAGCTGCAAATGTGAAAAAGCACATTTATTGATAGAGTTTTTGTCAATCGCGGCGGATAGAATTTTGGATAACAATATGAATCTTATTGAACGCTTAATAAGAATTTGTCTTGATATGAAAATATCTGTTGTTCAAAAGGATGAAACAGAAGGCGGCTTGAGAAAGGTGCTTAATTTTGGTCATACATATGGGCATGCTCTGGAAACTATTACTCATTACAGAAAATATACCCACGGTGAGGCAGTTGTTTACGGCATGATGCTGGCATTTGATTATGCTCTGAGAACCAGAATGATAAATCAAACATATTATAATCTTGCGTATGATTTATTTAAAAAATACGGATTTAAACCGATTAAACCGGTTAGATATAATCATGATAAACTAATTAATATTATGAAAAGTGATAAAAAAGCTAGTAACGGTAGGATTACAATGATTTTACCGGACAAAAAGGGAAATGTTAAAGAAGTTGAAATAACTAACGAAGCACTGTTTGAGATGTAAAAAGGGATAGGAAAATGGCAATTACACTGGAGAGAAAACAAGGTTTAATAGCAGGTGATGGATTGTTACCTGTAAAAATGGCGCAATATGCAAAAGAAAACGGGTTTGAAGTTGTGGCTATATCCTTGTCGTCAGATAATTATAAGGATTTAAAGAAATATTGTTCAAAAGTATACTCTTGCTGTCCCGGAGAAATAAATAAGATTGAAAATATCTTAAAGACAGAGGATATTAAACAGTTAACATTTTTAGGAAAAGTTAGTAAGAGTATTCTTATTAAACGTCCTAAATTTGATCAAAGAGCTGTTGAATTATTGAAACAGGCTGCAAGGCTAAACGATGATAAAGTAATGCTTATGATAATTGAACAGCTTGAAAATATTGGTGTTACAATAATCGATCAAACAACATTTATTAAAAACCTTATGATACCGTCAGGTGTACTAGGCAAGGTACAGCCGACAAAAGAACAGGTTGATGACGTGAATTACGGTTACTGGCTTGCTAAAGAAACCGGGAAATTGGATATTGGACAATCTGTTGTTATTAAAGACCGTATGATTATGGCTGTGGAGGCAATTGAGGGTACAGATTGCTGTATTAGAAGAGGGTGCAGGCTTGCTAAAGAAGGCGCTTGTATTATAAAAGTTGCAAAACCTAATCAAGATAAACGTTTTGATATCCCTGCAATCGGTCTTAAAACGTTAAAGACAATGAAAAGATATAAAGCCGGTTTGATTGCTGTTGAGGCAGGCGAAACGATTATCGTTGATCAAGAAGCAGTAGTGAAATTTGCTGATAAAAATAATATTGTAATTATGGCGGTATAATGGTAAAAAAACTTTTTATTATAACCGGCGATTATTCCGGTGATATACATGCAGGACGTGTTGTTGAGATTTTAAAACAAACTAATCCTGATATAGAAATTGAGGGAATAGGTGGTGAAAATCTTAAAAATGCCGGGGTAAAACTCTATACGAACCAGTCAAAAATGGGTGCTGTCGGCTTATCACCTAAGATGATTGTTGATCATTTGAATCTCGGAAAACATGTAGTTGATTACCTCACAAAAGAATACAAGCCTGACATGGTTTTGTTAATTGATTATGGTGCTTTTAATCTCAGTGTTTCAAAGTTTTTAAAACGTGCGGGGATTAAGACTTTTTATTATATTCCGCCTCAAGTATGGGCAAGCCGCAAATGGAGAATAAATACAATTAAGAAAAATATTGATAAGGTTTTGTGTATATTCCCGTTTGAGGTTGATATGTATAAATCTTACGGGATAGAAACCCATTATTGCGGACACCCGCTGGTAAAACAACTACCGGAAAAAGCTGATAGAGATGAATTTTTTGAACGTCACGGGCTTGATAAGAATAAAAAACTTGTATCAATTTTCCCGGGCTCACGTGAATTTGAACTCAAATATTTGATGAAAACTTTTATTAAGGCAGGTGATAAACTGCGTGAAAAACATCCTGATATTCAGTTTTGTGTATCACACGCTCCGAATTTGTCAGAAAAAGTTTATCATAAATATTTAAAGCATACGGATTTTAAAGTAATAAAAGGGGAAAATCAGGCATTATTGAGCGTATCTGACAGTCTGATTCTTGCCTCCGGAACGGTTGCACTGGAAGCGGCATTATATCAAGTTCCAATGATTATTGCATACAAAGGTCCTTGGGTATTTTATTTTATTTATCTTTTAGTCAGATGTATAAAAATGGTATCTTTACCGAATATAATTTTAGGAAAAATTACAGTTCCGGAATTGATTCAGGGTAAGTTATCGGTTAAAAATATAGTGGATGAAACGGAGAAGAACCTGTATAACGAAGAAATCAGGGCATCAAGAATCCATGATTTAGGCGAAGTAAAATCAAAACTCTCTGATAAATATTCAGCGGAAGAAGTTGCAAAAGATATAGCAGCTTCTATATAAAAATAAAGCCTTACTGCATCTTGTAAGATGCAATAAGGTTAAAAGGTGTGTACGTGTATCAATAAAATGGATTTTATTATAGAATTGAATCTTAATCTTAACTCTATGAACCACTGAATGTCTTGAATGTCATTTCGACGTTCTTAGAAATTACTTTCTTAACTGCTTCCATTTCGGTTTGTAGAGCGTTTTGTTCTGTATCTAACTGCTTCAATCTCAATTCAAGAGTTCTGTCTTGTTGTTGTATGATTTCAGTTTGAGCATTTATTTCTGCGATTCTATGTTCGTATTCTGCTACATCATGGTAATATGAGTTCATTGCATCATTGTATGCATCTTCATCTGATACCTGTTCACAGTTCAATGTATATGTTGTAGAGTCGTCTTCAAATTTAACAGTTTTGAATCTTCCGTCACCGTCAGTTTCAATTAAAGCTTTGTCTGTTTCTCTGACTTCTGTCTTGATATATGATGCTTCATAGGTCGCAAGTTTGTTTTGTGCATCAATTGGTTTTTCATCAAATAGAGGTGTTTGCATACTATCTACAAGATCATCATATGTAGTGAATTTTTGAACACCGTTCCATTCAAATGAATAGATACCTGAGCCTGCATATTCTATGCTGCCGTCTTGATTCAATGTAATGTATTTTGCGATTGAAGAGTCAGGACAATCTTTAATGATTTGAGCAAGTGCTGCTTCATCTTCTTCGGATAATACACCCAGTTCTGTCAACTCAGCATTACCAACAAATGTCGGTGAGAATGTAGTTGTCATATCATTAATCGGTGGGGTTGTATATACTTGAGCCATTGTCGCATCTTCTAAAGTTGTACCATTGATGCGATAGTAACCGCTTTTCTTATCGCCTAAACCTGCGGCGGCTGTATCTAACCAATTTCTAACTTCTGTAGCATCTTCATGATCAAAGCCTGTTGCACCAGCATCATTTAATATTTTACCTATAGCTAAAGCTTGATCATCATCCAAACCTTGAGGTGTAGTTAAATCAAATCCTGATAAATCTACATATCCATTATTTAATGTCCAAGTACCATTTTCTAAGCCGAGCTCTTTATTTGAAGCGTTTTCTAAATCTTCAACTGTTGCAAAATGCCAAGATGTACCATCGTGATACCCTCTTAAACTGTTTAATGTTTGGACATCAACTTCTCCAAATTCATTTGTTTGAATATAACCTTCATGCGCTAAGTCTAATATCGCATTTTGTAATTCAGCGTCAAACTTGTAATTGGTCAAATCCATATAAGTGTATGTTACAGGATTTCCTTCGGCATCTACACCATTATAAGTGTATGACGAATCTTCTTCATTAAATGTTGTTCCGCCTGCAGTTGTATTAAATGCAACTTGATTACTATCGTTTTTGATAGTTACTTGAGGATCGGACATAAGTTTTTTGGATCCTGTGTAAATATCAGCATAGTACCAGTGGTCTACAACATAGTTATAGTTATTTGTAGAATCTGATAACTGTCTCCAGTTTTCTAATACAGATTCATTATTACCATCGGAGTAAGAATACTGAAGTGTAGTAAAGTCTGTTTTATCCGGACAATCTGGAACAGATAATGCTAACATCTGGTTAAATAAGTTAGCACTTTGGTTCGCCAATGCAGTACGTGCCTGGTTGATTTGTTGACCTTCCCATTCGCAGTTAGTTTTTCTTGCTGTTAAGCCCAGATATCGAGCTTGTGATGCTGCCATGCCCATGACAAAATCTCCTATATTTAATTTGTTTGTAAACTTCTACTTAACTTCTACAGTTTCTTATTTAAGAATTTTTTTTGATAAGTCAAACATGTTGTCGGTAAAAAAAATTTTTACTGTAACAAATACTCAAAAATTTCCACTATATAGAGGAGAAAATGGGAAAATAAAAAAATAATTAAATTAAAAATATAAATATAGAGGGTGGACAGCTGCTAGGTTGGGATTTTTATCTTAAAATATGCTATGAGATCTGGGGCAGCATAAGCCCCATACACCCACCTCTTTAAACAATTTTGGAATGGGTTTTATTGACCATACGTATTGCTGCTTGTGTGTTCAAAAAGTTTAAAGTTTCCATCAAGGTTGGTTTGCGGGAATATTGCTTCCTTGCTTCGTTCATTGCTTCATCGCGCATAGATGCGGTATATACCGAATTATCAACACTCTGAACGTTATGTTTTAATTGAGGAATTTTATCAGGAATATTTTCCTGTACCGGCTCAGGCTGTTTCAATTCCGTTTCAAAAGAATTTGTATTCTTTGTTAAATTCCCGAATGGCTTCATTCGGTTATTCATAACGGAGGATCTTGCATCTTGCATAACATCGTTTTGAACAGATTGAGTCATGCTCTCTTCGCGTTCCGATGCCAGAGATGCAGATTTCTCGCGTGCTTTATTAAAAATCATATCTTTTACGGATGCAACCTCTGACATATCAATGCCGGGTCTTGCATTCGTAAATCCGTAATTATTCATTTGTACCCTGTATTTCCTCGTTAATTATACAGCATGCCCTGGGCGCATGCCATAGTTTTTCTATATATTTATTAAAAGTATTCTTTTCTCAAAAAATTTACTATTTTTATATAAAATATATATATTTGTTACATATTTTAACTTTTCAATGTTTCATTTATCATTAATAAATTATTACAATCAATAAAGGATATTTAATATGCCATTAAACGAGATTAAAAAGAAGATACAAGAATCAAAGAATCCGAAACAAGCAAAAGAGAATTTAAATTTTTTATTGAATATAGGGAACAAAGCATTAACTAAAGAAACAATATCACAGGTGCTTGCAATAACAGAGCAAGTAAACAACGGACGAAGAAATATTGCAAAGCATTATACCTCTCATTATGGTTTTGAAGGCGGAAAACTGACTAAAGAAAGCCTTAATGCAATCCTGAAAGCGAAGTATAAAGATGACATGCTCGCTATTCTAATGATGGCCATGGAGGGGTAAAGGGCTAAAGGGGTAAATGAATTTGGTTAGAATTGCGCTTACCCATGGAAGAAAGTAGATAAGCGGCTATGAAGTCAAGCAGCTAGGCAAAATTATTCTAATATTCGGAGCAATCAACCATCTTAGCTGCGTAACTGCTTAATTACTCAGCTGCTTTTCTATTCACTAATCACACCTCACTATTCACTGGCTTAATCACTTAATCACCCAGTCACTTAATCACTTTTTTATAAACCAAACCGGACACAGGTCGTAACATGTCTACGCCATACTGCGCCTCGCATTAAACGGCACCGCTCGCAATCACAACGAAAACTCAACGTTTCCGTTGATTCTTGCTCGCCTCTCACTACGTTCGGTCGTCGCCTTGCCAAGGGTAAATGAAGAAATATAACATAATGAACAGACTGGTTTGGTGTTGATGTCTTGTAATAATAAATAAAACTTGTAGGTTTAAACCAAACCGAAAATTAAACGTAACATATCTACGCACGTAGTGCCAAAAAAAAGCTATGTAAAAATCTACATAGCTGTTGATTAGGGATATGTGTATCGTCGTTTTTAAGGAGTATACGGTAATGTTAGCAGTTGTCAAGCGAAATAAAATCATAAAAATGTATGATTTTTGATTTACAACCATAGGTATAGTTTTTCTGCGGTATTTAAAATATTTTTATGCTAACATATAACTAAAGTATTAATTTCTACAACAAAATGAGGAAAATTTTATGTCAGAAAACGCGACACGAGAACCAATTTCGGCAAAAGAATCAATCAGACAAAGACGATTAGAAAAACTTGCTGAATTAGTAGATAAAGGTATAAATCCATACCCTTATACGTTTGATAAAAACGCTAACGCAGTTGATTTGCAGGAAAAATACAAAGACCTTCCTGCCGGCGAAGAAACTGAAGATAAATACGCTGTTGCAGGACGTGTAATGGCAATCAGAAATACAGGCATGTTTATTGACCTTATGGATGCAACCGGAAAAATCCAAATTTTCTCTCACAAAGAAAACATGGATCCTGAAATGGTCAAAACATTAAAACTTGTAGATGTAGGTGATATTCTTGGCTTCTACGGAACAATCAGAAGAACTCCTAGAGGTGAATTATCAATCAAAGCAACGTCTTACAAAATTCTTTCTAAATCACTTCAAACCCTTCCGGAAAAATTCCACGGTTTGACTGATGTAGAAACAAGATACCGTCAAAGATATGTGGATTTGATTGTTAACGAAAAAACAAGAGATACCTTCAGAAAAAGAAGTTTAATAATCTCTAAAATAAGAGAATTTTTGAACAATGACGGGTACATGGAGGTCGAAACTCCAATACTTCAAACTCTTGCATCAGGTGCAAATGCAAGACCATTCTATACACACCATAACGCACTTGATATGGATTTAACGATGAGAATCGCGCTTGAATTGTATCTGAAAAGATTAATTGTTGGCGGTGTTTCTGAAAGAGTTTATGAAATAGGCAAATGCTTCAGAAATGAAGGTATTGATACTCGTCATAACCCTGAATTTACAATGATTGAATTGTATCAGGCATACGCTGACTATAATGATATGATGACCCTGACTGAAAACATGGTCGCATACGTTGCACAAGAAGTTCTCGGAACATTAAAGATTAAATACGGCGAACACGAAATTGATTTAACACCGCCATGGGATAGAAAAACCATGATAGGTTCTATCAAAGAAGCCACAGGTATTGATTTCTTGGATATTTTTACTCCGGAAGAAGCAATCCAAAAAGCAAGAGAACTCCATGTTGATGTTGATGACGATATGAACTGGGGACAAGTCGTTGATGCTGTCTTTGAAGCAAAAGTTGAGCCATCATTGATTCAACCTTGCCATATCATTGATTATCCTAGGGAAATTTCTCCTCTGGCAAAGGTTCACAGAGAAAATGACAGATTGACTGAACGTTTTGAAACACGTGTCAACGGTTGGGAAATCGCAAACGCATTCTCTGAATTGTCTGACCCGATTGACCAGAGATACAGATTTGAAGCTCAGGCTCTTGCTAAAGCGAACGGGGACGAAGAAGCAATGTCTATTGACGAAGATTATATCAATGCTCTTGAATACGGCATGCCTCCAACAGGCGGCATGGGCATGGGTATCGACAGATTAGTCATGCTTCTGACCGATTCTCAAACAATCAGAGATGTTATAGCATTCCCGACTATGAGAAGAATAGAAAATCAATAAGTAAAAAGCGAGGTTTTAAACCTCGCTTTTTTATTTTTTTATATAGTTAGACAATAAGAATTTTTTAAATCCTTTAGTCTTAGGCATTACTTTATTAAAATCTATACAATCTAATTTTATAATAAGTTCTCGAAGAGTAGCCGTTTTGGGATACAATTTGTGTAAGTTTGTTTTATATTCTTGAACGTATGGTGCGACTAACTTATGCTTCATAGTATTATCTATATTATTTGTAGCAGCTTTTGACTTTCTCATAAAAGATTTTATTGCCTTGAAATCTCCTCTTGATACATCATCAAGCATTTCGTCCTGATATCTGTTAAAAGACTTATTTATTGTATCTTGATTTATTAACATAGCAGTTGATGGAGATTTTTTTGCTTCTTTATAAAGATTTATCATTGAATTTACGATTCTGTCATCATCGTTCCGCCCGTATCTATACACATCAGATGCGTGTTGTCTTACTATATAATAATCCATTTTTTCCATTTTATACTTCCTTATTTAATTAAAACTAAAGTTCCTTTTTTTACTTCTTTTGCAAACATTTTAATTACATCATTATCCATTCTGATACAGCCGTGTGATGCATAAGTACCTATACTGTCTATATCGTTGTTCCCGTGTATAAATTCGCCGTTAGAACCTTCTTCCTCTCCCGTTTTACGATTAATGGTTGTAAGGTACAAAATATTTGGGCCGTATGCTTTAGGATTACGGTTACGTTTTGTGCCCGGAGCAGATTTATAAGGGTATGTTTCAATATGATGTACTCGTCTTATCCCTGTATCGGTTAGTGATTTTCCGTATCGGTTTAGTTTTCCTGTTGCAACATGATATCCGTCTATCACTTCTCCTGATTTATCATAACGATACAATTTATTTGTTTTGGTATCTACAACAATCCCGACATTAGTATCTTTGTCCCTTATTTTAACTTTAGGTGTCGGAGCTGCAAGCAGTTCTTCTTCCGATAATCTTGTAGGGTTTTTGATTGTCTTTAAGCTGTCTATAATCTCAACGCTATCGGTTTTGACAAACGTGTCACCATAAACAGGTGTTCCTGTATTCAACGACAACATTAATAATGCAGCCGGAATTATGCTGTTTGTATTTCTTCTCTTATTCTCGTTGTTTCCGCTGAATGAAACAGGATTATTGATTGATGATAGATGTATCATATTATCTATAAACCTTGTAAAAATTTTTTTTGCTAGGGGGGGTAAATGGGGTAAATATATTGGGTTGAGCTAGTGCTTACTCTTTGAAGAAAGCGGCTAAGCAGCTATGAAGTCAAGCAGCTGGGCGAAATCAACATACCTTGTCAACCTGAATTTATTTCAGGTTCTTACCAATGTTGGAATCAAAATTTTACCGCTTAAACATTTATCCCAACCTACACCTCACCCTACCCTCTCCTATCAGGAGAGGGTAGTCGGTTGGGCATACTTGCCAAACAGACACTTACTTAACTTCCTGACTACTTAGCCGCTTTTCATTCACTCCTCACTATCTAATTATTGGCAGCTCAGGTGTAGGGGGAAATGGTATAAAAAATGCATAATGAACAGAATGGTTTGACGATGAGATTTTGTCATCATAATTTAACTTTGTAGTTATAAGTCAAACCGGAAGTTTGATGCATTGTAATACTGTTCACAGAACAAGTTCTGACTCACCTGCCTCTATTGAAAAGATACTTAATCTTTTCAACAGAGTTCTTGTGCGTAGCACTGTCTTGGATTTTGGCGGCTCGACCGGCTCAACGCAGCTCTCGCCAGGACGAGTTTCGCTACGCTCACTCTTGCCAAAATCCGCTGTCTTGGATTATTGGCGGTTCAGGGGTAAATGGCATAAAAAAATGCATAATGAACAGAATGGTTTGACGATGAGATTTTGTCATCATAATTTAACTTTGTAGTTATAAGTCAAACCGGACACAGGTCGTAACATGTCTACGTGCGTAGCACAAAAAAAGCGGTCGAATGACCGCTAAAATTTTCCTAATTTGTCCCTGTCCGTATAATCAAGCTAATCATGGTCTAATTAACTTGTTTTTTATTCTTTTTTAAGATTCGTTTTTGTTACCTTCGGTATCTTTTTATCCAGATTGCCGCGCCGCTAAAGCGTCTCGCAATGACCGGGTTTATGCAATGAAGTTGTTACCGAATCTGTTAGCGCCGTAGAAAAACGACTCTTTCATAATTTGTTGGAAGTTTTTTCTCCTTACAGCTTTGTTTCCGATTTTGGTATTGTTAATATCTTCAATGGACTTCTTGTAGTATTCGTTTGCGACAGAAGTCATAAATACTTTTTGCGGCGGCTCATCCGTGCATTTATCATTTCCGACAGCCCCCTCTGGATTATCAATGACATCAAATAAATCACTGACTTTAGTTGATAGTTTAACAGTATCTTCTTCTTCGTGTTTTTTCATTGCGTATTGTTCCGCAACGTTAGCGAATAACAGTGCCATATTTAGCTCTCCTCGGGACTTTTAGAAGTTTTAGTATCTACATATATATAAAGTATATAACTATCCAAAACTTGCTTTTTTTATAACATATTTTTCTAATTATGTTACATTTGTTTACATTTGTATAATCACTGTTTTTGACTTGTAAAATGCTGAACATAATGTATAATAGAAATATAGGGAAAGAACCTCAAGAGGTGAGTTCTCTTAAGGCTCTTCTTAACTCCCTATTTGGTGTAATAAAGTGCTATGATTATCAACAAGATAAGCCATAGCGCTTTTTCTGTTATACAGAATTTCACCTTTATCACCCCCTTTCCGCTTTAATCCTCTTAACAAGTTTGTGTCGGTGGGGAAGAATAGGAGCTTACCCGTAATTATTTTAATATAATATCCTGTATATGTAAATTCAAAATAAAATTAAATAGGCCAATAAATATTTTATGAATGGTGTCCTTTGTTATCAATACGTTTCAGCCATTGTTCAATACGTCTGTACCAGGCTAATTTTTGTTGGAACAGGGTTTGGTAGCCTTCAAATTTTGCATGAGATAAGTCTTGTGCTTGGCTGTCACACAATTCTTCAAGTGATTTTGCAAGGAATTCGGTGTATTCTTTTCTATCGATTTTTGGAGTATCGAGAGTAATTTCTTTACCGAACTCAACCCAGATTTCAGGTCGGTTATCACGCATAAACAAATAACTTACTGCCAAAGGTACAAGATTAACTTTACCGTATTTTTTTGCCGCTTTTTGTGCAATATATGTCATGCCTGTTTGAAACTCAATCGGTCTGAAATTAGGCGGTTTAATAATTCCTTGCGGATAAATGTATAATATGTTTCGTAAATCTGATAACAGGTTGACCGAATACTTAAGCGCATCCATAGATGCTTGTGCAGATTTTTTGTTCACATTGAACGCACCGCCTCTGCGTAATAGCGGAAATCTGTTCAATTCTTCAACCATAAGTCTGATTTCTTTTTTTAGCAATCTGTTGCAGATATTGTATCCGACAATACCGTCCCACCAGTTGCAGTGAGGGGCAAAGAAAATTGTAGGGATTTTGCCTAATGATTTAAGGTTTTCGACCCCTTTATAGCGCATAGCATAAAAACGGTTCTCCAACATGTTGTAGAAGAATCTGTCTGCTACCCATAGCCAAAATTTAGATGTTCGCGCCGGTCGGAATTTTTCTTCCTTATCCCTTAATTTGGTTGGCGGAACTTCAGAATACATATCCTCTAAGTTCTCCATAGAGTTATTTTATCATTGACATATATATTTTGTTAATACCCTTAACGGCTATTTTAATAAAAGTTCATATTCTTCAACCCCCGACGGGATAAACTTGAGTCCGTTTTTAACCCAGTATCCGTCAATTTGAGGGATTGTGCCGTCTATGACAAAATAAGTTGAGCCGGAGCCTGACATGATTGATTTTGGAAGCATGGATTTAATTTTTTGGAGTTCTTCGTAATCATCAAAAACAGCAACCTCCAAATCGTTGTGTAAAAACTGCCTTACATCACATCCGACTTTAATGGAATCAATCATTTTGAATGTCATATCAAGATTAGGTTTTTTTTCAAGTTGTGAAAACTTTGTGTATGCTTCTTTTGCACTAATACCCAGATTTGGCGGTTTTATTAAGGATACGGAATGTTCTCTGAACGGCAAGCGTTCTATTTTTTCGCCCCTGCTCGTTGCAAGAAGGCAGCCGCCTTCAAGACAAACATTCAAATCGGAGCCTAAAGATGCACATAATTCGTGTAGTTCTTCTCTTGATAAAAGATTAAACAACTTATTTAACCCGAAGATGGTGCCTGCGGCATTTGTGCTTCCGCCTGCAAGTCCGGCTGATACAGGAATATTTTTTTCTATAAATATTTTTATTCTCTTGTCTGTTATACCGGTTTTATCAAGATAGAGTTTTGCGGCTTTATAAACAAGATTTTTTTCATTATACGGGATTTCATCACTTGTACCAGAGAGAAAAATCTCGTTTTTATCGGAATCCTCTACCTCAATCGTTAAATAGTCATACAAATCTATCATCTGCATAACACTTTGTATGTTATGAAACCCGTCAGGGCGTTTGTTTAATACTTCCATTGTTAAGTTTATTTTGGCAGGAGTTTTAACTTTGACTTGCATTTTTTAATTCCTCTGACAGTTCTCCGAATTTTTCTATCGAGATATTTTCGGCTCTTGTATTGGTGTCTATCTCGAGTTTTTTCAGTACAACAGGTACAATTTCTTTATCAAATCCGCCGTTTATCAAGCAGTTTTTTATGTTCTTGCGTCTTTGAGCAAAACCTGCTTTTATTGTTCTTCTAAAATGAGTATAATCGGATAGTTTTAATCTTGGCTTATCATTAATTTTTAATCCGATTAAAGCGGAATTGACTTTAGGTGACGGATAAAAAGAGCGTCTGCCGACAAGTCTGAGGATTTCACAATCTGCCCAGAATTGGGATAGAATTGTTAAAAGTCCGTATTCTTTTGAAGGCGAGGTTTCATCTGCAACCACACGTCTTGCAACCTCCTCCTGCACCATTAAGATAATATCTTTTATACTCCGGCGGTTTTTATTTTCTAAATCATCAACTTCACCCAAAAGATGTGCAATGATAGGTGCCGTAATGTAGTACGGAATATTTGCAACAACTTTTACCTTTTTGCCTTGAGGTATCAGCTCCCAAATATTTGTTTTAAGGATATCCTGATGAATAATCTCAAGGTTATCGCATTCAATTTTTTCGAGTTCTTTTATTGCTTCTTCATCCAGTTCAACTGCTATGACTTTTTGAGCATGCTTTACCAGTTGTTCGGTTACAAATCCGACACCCGGTCCGATTTCCAGCACAATATCGTCATGGCTTATATCTGCAAAATCCAAAATATCGGATATCACGTCAGGATTGACCAGAAAATTTTGTCCCAGCCTTTTTTTTGTTCTGAAAAATTTTGCTCTTTTTACGTAATCCATATTACTAACAATAATAATACAAACAGGTAAATGTTTTTATATTTTAATTTGGTACTTTTATATTATGATTAATAAAGGAGTTTTTATGTACTATTGCAAAGAAAAATTATCGTATGAAGATATCTTGAAGGAGTATCAAAAAGGCTGCAAACAGACTGAAACTATCGGAATGGAATATGAACGGCTTCCAATAGACAAAGAAACCAATGAGGCTGCATCTTATTACGGGCTTTTTGGGGTATGTGAATTATTAAAAGAGTTTGCAAGGATTGATAACTGGGATTATCTTCTTGACGGGGATGAGATTATAGGGCTTAAAAAACTCCATGATACAATTACGCTTGAGCCGGGGGCGCAGATTGAGTATAGTATAGAACCTCAAAAAACAGTAGCGGATTTAAAAACTAAAATAGAAGCAATTGATTCCGTCCTCAACGTTATTTTGGATAAATACGGCATAAATCTTATTAATTACGGTGTTTCACCGATTTCTACTTATAAAAAAATCAAACTTATTCCTAAAAGACGTTATAAATATATGGCGGATTATCTGTGGGGAATACTTTCTGACGTTATGATGAGAGAAACCGCAGGGATTCAGGTGGGAATTGATTATTCCTCGGAAGAGGATGCGATGAATAAATTAAAGCTTGCAAGTCTTATGTCCCCTTTTATGACTGCAATGTTTGCCAATTCTTCAGTAAGAGGAGGCGTTGATACTGGGTATAAGTCCTTTAGAGCACTGGCATGGTTGAATACCGATAACGAGCGCTGCGGATTTGCAACGGATTTGACCTCGGAAAATGATTTTACTAACTATATAAATAACCTTATGGAATCTCCAATGATATTTATTATGAGGAATAACAAAATAATATATATCAACGGAAAAATCACGTTTAAGCAGTTTATGAAATACGGTTATCAAGGTTTTGAGGCTGATATGGAGGATTATAAACTACATGCAAACTTATATTTCCCTGATGTAAGGTTAAGACAATTTGTTGAAATCAGAAATCATGATTGCGTAGGCGGTGGTTTGGAATATTCTATTCCTGCAATCTATAAGGGGATAATGTATAATAAAGATGCTATGGATGAAGTAAACTATCTTTTGAAAAAACTTGCTCCGAGAGATATTGAAGAATTCAGATATCATGTTCCGAGAACGGCTTTAGATACAAGAATAAAAAATATTCTTGCAAAAGATATTGCTGCTGAGATTCTGAATATTGCTTATCAGTCACTTGATTCAAAAGGTGATAATGATTCGGAATTTATTCTGCCGATTATGGAGCTTACAAAACAAGGACTTACTCCGGGGGATACCCGGTATAAAACGGGTAAAGTTGTAAACGGTTAAATCATTGATTTGACTAATCTGTACAGTATCTTTATATCGTGTTCGGATAAATTATCCAAAGAGTTTTGTATAAATTTTTTCATCATTTGCTGGTTGATATTTGTATGGTTGAAATCAAACAAATCCATTAAAGAAATATCAAGAGCATCAGCTATTGCACCAAGTGATTTTGACGGAAATGTAATTCCGCATTCAATATTGCTTAAATTTCTCTGGTCAATATTAACTATTTCTGCAAGTTTTTCCTGCGTTATTCCCTTGTGTTTTCGCAGTTCTTTGATTCTTCGTCCGAGTAATTCTTTAATGTTGTTCATATATAAAGAATAGTATATTTTGCCGGCATGAATAACGATATAAAATAGGATAAATTGTTGACTTTACTATCTTTATATTGTATTATACTATATAAAAATGTTATTTTCTTCTTTTTAAGAAAGGATATATAGTAAATTGGGAATTTTGACTCTTTTTAACAACATAAGATATCTGATGAGATACAATATTAAACAAATTCATTATGATGTATCTGTTGCAAAAAATGGGTTGGATTTTGTTAAGTATGAGATAAATGATGATTTAAAAGATTTGTTTATACCTAATATAATGAGTAAGCAGGAATCAGTTGATTATATAATTAAAAACAAAGTAAGTATTTCAAGGTTTGGTGATGGGGAATTTAATCTAATAAAAAATGTTGGTATCCCGTTTCAACAATCAAGCCTTGAATTATCAATGCGATTAAAAGAAGTTTTAAGTTCAAATGATAATAATATTAAAATAGGGATTGCATACTGGTTATTCCACACAACAAATGGAGCTCCGGAATATTCTAAAAATTGCACAAGAATTTTTGGTGGGGATAACAGTGACTGGATAGCTAAATTACTTAACAAAAATTATATTTATATAAATACTGGTTTTACAAATTTACCAAAAACCAAAGAAGATTATGAGCATATACGTAAAATCTGGGAGAATAGAGATTTAACAGTAATTTCCGGTGATAGAGTATTCAAAGGCATCGAATTTAATGTATTTGATAATGCAAAATCGATAGAATATATCAATGCTCCGACTGTTAATGCATTTAACAAATACGATGAAATATTGGAAAAAGCCAAATTAATTCCGAAAGACAGGCTTGTTGCAATAATATTAGGCCCGACAGCTACGGTGCTTGCTTATGACCTTGCAAAATTAGGATATCAGGCATTGGATTTAGGGCATATTGTGAAAAGCTATGATGCGTATAATAAAAAGCAGGAAATAACATCAAATTATCTAAATTCCTTTTATGGAAAGGATTAGATACCTTTTATCCATTTACCCTATATAGTGAAGAGTGATTAGGATATATAGAGCTGCTGAGTAATTAAGCAGCTGGACAGCTATGAAGTCAAGCAGCTGGGCGAAATTATTGTAATATTCAGAGCCGCCAATTATCTTAGCTGCATAGCTGCTTAGCTACTTTCTCCAACGTGTAAGCTGAATTCAAATCAAATATATTTACCCGCATTTACCCCTTTACCCCTAGTCGAGGTCAATAGGTTCTCTTTGGATACTGTCTATTGCATCCCGCGCGGTATATACCACGGAATCCGGTACGTTATCGATGGTTGTTAATTGTCTTAGGACATCAATTACTCGTTTGAAACATCTTACTATATCACCTTCGCCCATTTCGACCTGATCTACGATATCATCCCAGTCGGCGCCGTTTGACCACATTTCGATTAGGGCGCAGTAGTAAGAATTTATATACATATCGTCATCAATATTATTATCTGTTTGTGCTCTGTCTACCCGTCTTCTGATATCTTTTATTTTATTCAGAGTTTTTCTTACTTTTTGCGAGAGCGGCAGTCCTGTATACATTTCTGCGCGTATATCTTCGGTTGTGACCGCACATATTACGCTTGCAAGCTCCGCAGGGGTTAGTTCATTCAGAACATCTGAGAATATTATTTCCGCAAGGAAAAGCTCGTTTTCGCTTCTGATTTGCGATACGGTTTTCCCTTTATCTGTCGGGTAATCATCTTTTATATATCCGAATTTTTCAAGAACATTTTTATGTGAGATAAACTTGTTCCAGAAAATATCTCTTTGTATTTCTATTTCTTTATTAATTTGGGCTTCTCTCAATTGATATCTTTTTAAGAGTTCTATGGCTTTAATATGTTTTTTATAAACCTTGCAGGTATCACACTGGTAGGACTGCATTTTATGAAGCTGCCCTTTTACTGTTTTTTCAAACTCGAGTGCTTCAGGCGGGAACGGTCGTTTTTTACCTTTTTCCTGACGTCGTATTGTTTTGCAGATTCTGCGGTTTTGGACGTACATATCTTTTATTTTGTTGTATTCCAAAACATCTTCGTTTGTTAATTTGCACCAGCATTTGAAATCTTTGTTCTCATTGATTTTTGCTTTGATGTCTTCCAGCTGCAGATTAAGTCCTGACAGTCTGGAGTTTGATGAAAAATATCCGAAGCTTTTTAGGATTAATTCCTTTGCTTCTTCTACTGTAAATCGTTGGAGCAGGTTCGCAACCATGGAATAACTCGGAGAGAAACGGCTTTCGAGAGGATTGGCATCACTCAGAACAAGTTCGGCAACTTCTTCCGGAGATTGGAATTGTGAACCTACAATTGTAACGTATCCGACTTCGTCCATTCCGCGTCGTCCTGCACGTCCGGACATTTGCAGGAACTCACTTGCTGTGAGCATTCTGTGTCCTTCGTCTGTCCGTTTGCTGACAGAGCTTATGACGGTTGAGCGTGCCGGCATGTTGATACCTGCGGCAAGTGTTTCTGTTGCAAAAACTACTTTTATCAAACCTTTTTGGAAAAGCTTTTCAACAAGCATTTTCCAGCTTGGCAGCAGACCGGCATGATGTGAGGCAACACCTTGCAGCAGGTATTCTATATGTTTGTTTTTGTATAGATACGGATTTTCTGCGATGTAGTCATCTATGATTTGTTTTATTTCTTGCTGTTCTTTAGGTGTTACAAGGCATAGGTCCGCACATTTTTCCATTTGTTCGTCGCATTTTTTGCGTGAGAACGTAAAATAAATTGCAGGGAGCATATCTCTGTCGTGCAGGTTTCTTACAACGTCTTTAACTACGCTTTTTTGAAGGATTTTGCCGCCTCTGCCGCGTTTAAAACTTTTCTTTTCAGGCCGGATTTTTTTATTGAGAGTTCCGCCCGGTGCCAAGAGCGGCAGGAGTGTATTTGGCTGCGAACTGTCAAAATAATAGAATCTTAAAGGTACGGGTCTGAAATCCGTATTAACGAGTTTTGTTTTTGAATGAACCGTATTAATCCATTCGGTTAATTTATCGGCATTTGCGACAGTTGCAGAAAGCGCTATTATCTGTACGTTTGTCGGACAGTAGATTATACTTTCTTCCCAGACGGTACCGCGTTCTTCGTCATTCATGTAATGAACTTCGTCCAGGACGACATATTTAACGTTTTGCATATTGTCGGTAATTGAACCAAAATTGGTGCAATATAGCATATTTCTGAATACTTCTGTTGTCATAACAACGATTTGCGCATCACGGTTAAATGATGAGTCGCCGGTAAGGAGTCCGACTTTGTCTGCCCCGTATTTTTGCGAGAAGTCATTAAATTTTTGGTTTGAGAGCGCTTTCAGGGGTGTTGTGTAGAAAACTCTGTTCCCTGATTTTAGGGCGCAGTGGATTGCGTGTTCTGCAATAACGGTTTTTCCGGCTCCGGTTGGAGCGCATACAACAACGCTTTCACCATTTGAGATATATTCACAAGCCTCTTTTTGAAAATCATCAAGTTCAAACGGAAAATCAAACATCTTAATCCAAATCTTTCTCTATACTCTGGGGTGTCCTTACACTTTTATTATGGCATATTATTGATATTTTCGCAATGGTAAAGAAAATGAATATTCATATATTGCATTTAAATATCATTCGAATAGACAAATAAACGAAAATATAGTAATATTGTATTAGGGTAAAAGATATCCTTCCAAGAAGAAGCTAACTGCAATATAACTTAAACCTCGAGTTAGTTCTCGACTAGGAAGGAGGACGTATGGATAATTTCAATATAGCATTATTTTTAATCTTTTTGATTTTATACATATTAAAAAACGGCTCTTACCATAAAAGATAAGAACCGCTTAAACCTCTGAAGGATATCCGGCAGTCTGACAAACTGCCACCCTCTGTTTATATTATTGATTATGTTTTTATATTTGTCAACTGTTTGGAGTGATTCATATATTTATGATTTAACGTGATTAAATCTAAAAACAAACAGACAGAGTTTCAATATCTATTCATCCCCCTCCTTATCATCAACGAGTAAGCGGAATTCAAATCAAATATATTTACCCCCCCCCTAAAATAATAATAACGGCGCCTATTATCATAATAGTTGTGCCGATAAGTTTTTTTATCAGATGTTTTTCTTTAAAAAACTTGTATCCGAATATTACATTGATTAGAGAAGAAAGCTGGAAAAGAGCCAGGGCATAAGAAACATTCATGTTTTCGAATACGTAGTTGGTTGTTATCTGCATCAATCCGAACATTGAGATAAGTATCAGGAAGAAAAGTGATGATTTCTTGTCCGGGAGTTTTATTTGTTCTTGTTTTAAAAGAAGAAAAATAGCAGAAAAAACAAACCCGAAAACAGACCAGAAAATAAATGAAGTCATAACATCAGAAAGTATAATAACCTGTTTTATCATCAATGCTTCAAGTGCGGTAAAAATAAGGGCAAGTATTCTGTAAATTATATCTTTTCTTTTAAACAGACGGAGAGTAAACTTTTCTTCGACTGTATCAAATATAAAATAACTTCCCCATATAATAAGTCCTACGGCGAGAATTCCAGTGGTTGAAGGAATTTCTCCGAGTAAAAATATTCCGAAAATCATAGCTACAACGGATTTATACGAATTAATCGGTCCGAGAACCGATAAATCTCCAAGGGATAGAGCTTTTACGAGAAAAGCATTTCCCAGGGCTCCGAATAATCCGCCGATTACGGCATATTTCCATATAGCAAACGGCAGGTGCAGAAAATCAACAGCTGTGATAAATGGGAGCAGAAATAAACTTAATCCTCCGTAGGTTATACAATTAACAAAAAAAGAGCCGAAGTTTTTCGTCAACTTTTTCTGAAAAACGTTTGCTGTCGGGTTAGAAAGTATTCTAAGTATTAACGGGATTAAAACCATTCTTATATTATATACCAACATTTAAAAGAAATAGACCATATGGTCTATATAGTTTTTTCAAACTTCAACCCAATGATTGATGTTCCTTTCCTTCAAATAGTTTAAATTTATAGTGTAGACTTGGTAAGTAATATATAAAAAAGTACAAAAATTGTACGGGGGAGAGAAGGAAAAGTGGAACTTTCCGGATTAGAGCTGACATTGAGGCGAATAAGTGCAATAGAAAGCCAGTTTCAGGAAATTATGAGTTTCGGGTATGAACCTGAGACAAACAATGATTTCCAAAAAATATTGGATTCTACTTATGAAAAAGAATACGGTTCAAAATCGTCTGCACCGTCAAGCGGGCCTAATGTCAGCCATGGGGATATTGACAAATTAATAGACAAATACGCATCTGCAAATAACCTTGATCCTGATTTCGTAAAGGCTGTTGTTAAACAGGAATCAGGCTTCAATCCGAATGCAAAATCAAAATGCGGGGCAATGGGTTTGATGCAGTTAATGCCTTCAACCGCTCAGGGTTTAGGAGTAACAAACGCATTTGATGCGGAACAGAATATTTATGGCGGAACAAAGTATTTAAAAGGGCTTATGGACAGGTTCGATAACAATAAAGAACTTGCGCTTGCAGCATATAATGCAGGCCCGAATGCGGTAAAAAAATATAACGGTATTCCGCCATACCGTGAAACACAAAACTATGTCAAAAATGTAATGGCAAGTTACGGAAGATTTAAGGACGCAAGCTAATGATACTAAGAGGATTTGAATCAGCATCTAACGGAATGTTAGCTCTGATGGACAACTTGGATAATACGGCGAATAACCTTGCAAACGTTAATACAGCAGGGTATAAAAAGAGCGGACTTACATTCAAAAACACAATGGATGCATCTGTATATCAAAAAAGCGGAGAGTTAATCAAAGGACAAAGTGCCGGCGGCAACAGATACTTAGGCGAATTAAGTATGGGAAGCGAAACCATGAGAATTACTTATGATTTTACTCAGGGCGGTTTAATGAAAACCGGTGTACCTTTTGATTTTGCTATTCAAGGTGACGGCTTTTTCAAGGTTATGGACAGAGACGGCAATATCGGATATACAAGAAACGGTTCATTCTGTAAAAACAGCCAGCAGTTCTTGGTAACTAAAGAGGGCGATTATGTTTTAGACAATTTGAGCCGGCCTATACGTCTATATAACGATGATATGGAGGAGCAAACAGAAGCTTATCAATATCTTGTCACTGAGCAAGGTAATATAGAGGCATTTGACGGAAGAAACAGAATTCCTTTAGGCTCTTTTGGTATATTCAATTTCAGTGATAAAGAAGATTTGCGTTCAATAGGATATACCAGATTTGCTCCTAAGAGTCCGGAAAATCGAGAGCTTGTAACTCCGCCTGCAAAATTTACAATACAGCAGGGAATGCTTGAATCATCAAATACAAGTGTAGTAAGGGAAATGCTAAACACAATTAATACAAACAGAAACTATGAATCCCTAAGCAGGGTAATAACCACAAATAGTGATTTATTGGATTCGGCGATATCGGTTGGTCGTATCAGGGGTTAGGTTAAACGTTTAAACAAAAAGACAGGGTGAGGAAAAACAAAAAATGTTAAAATCATTAACAACAGCAGCAACAGGCATGATAGCTCAGCAGAATAACTTGGATGTTATTGCAAATAACGTAGCAAACGTTAATACTACAGGTTTCAAACATTCAAGAGCAGAGTTTCAGGATTTGTTGTCACAAGCAATTAAAACTCCGGGTGCGATGATGAACCAGGGTACATTCCAGCCGGTAGGTTTAGAAATCGGATTAGGTGTAAAAACAGTTGCAACAACAAGAGTTTTTACACAAGGTGTAACAATGTCAACCGGTAGAGAATTAGATGTTGAAATTGAAGGCGACGGCTTTTTCCAAATTATGCAGCAGGACGGTACATTGTCATACACCCGTGACGGCTGTTTCCAACTGGATTCATTAGGGCAGCTTGTTACAAATGACGGTTTGATTGTTCAGCCGGCAATTTCAATTCCTCGTGATGCTACAGAAATTACAATTACTCAAGACGGTAACGTATCTGTAACATTACCGGGGCAAACACAACAATCTGTTGTCGGTACAATTCAGCTTGTTAAATTCCAAAACCCTTCAGGGCTTTTGTCTATTGGTCACAATCTCTATGTTGAAACACAGGCATCAGGTGTTCCTATTCAGGATACTCCGGGGCAAAACGGTTTAGGTAAACTTCAACAGGGTATGCTTGAAGGTTCAAACGTGCAGATTGTAGATGAATTAATCGGATTGATTAAAGCAGAACGTGCGTTTGAATCAAATTCAAGAATAGTTAATACATCAAATAACATTCTCCAAGAAACAAATAACTTAGCCAGATAGGTATAGATAAATGAAAAAGACTTTTAGCACAATTTTAACAATGATTATTTTTGCAGGATATGCTTCTGCACAAACAATCAGTGCTGAAACTCTAAAGAATGATTTACAAAAGGTTATTTCTGATGATTACAAATCTAAAACTTCTGCGGAAGTTAATATCAAAATCAGTATGCTGCCGTTTCAAAATCTAAATTTGAATGACGGAAAAATAAGTTACGCACTTATCAATAATACTGACGAATGTAAGCTTGTATCAAGAGATGTAAAACGTGTAAATATTCTTGTTGATAACAAATTAGAGCGTACACTCAGCGTTCCGATTGAAATTAATGCTTATGATGAAGTTATGGTTGCAGCAGAAAATATTTCAAGAGAGCAGCCTATAAGCCTTAATAAAACCAGATTCAAAAAAATGAATATTACTAATAAAAGTGAATTTGTTGTCACAAAAGCTTTTATGAATAAAGAAATGGTTGCGAAAAAGGAATTTAAAGAAGGTGAAATAATTGATAAAAGGTTTGTCCGGGTTCGTCCTGATGTAATCAAAAACTCGGAGGTAAGAATTATACTTAATTCGGACAGCGGTTTTCAAATAGCAATAGATGGGATTGCAAGAACCGACGGGACGATAGGTGAATACGTAACAGTCGAAAATAAAATGTACAACAAGGTATACAATGCCAAAGTTGTAGGCGAAAACAGAGTACTTGTAAATATTTAAAATATTGGGTAGGAAAAATGGTTAAGAAAATAGTAGTTTTAGTAGCATTAATATTGACGGTTCTTATAAATATTTATACCACTGCAAATGCGGAATCGTTATTTGTACTTGGTGCAAATGCCAATTATGGCGGCTGCCCTAAATCTTTATTCAGCGGTGTTCAAGCCCGTCAAATCGGGGATTTGATATCCATTATTATGAGTGAAGATATCACTATCAACGATAACTTGAACTATTCAACATCTAAAACAAGTACAACAACGGATACTTTTACATCCTTTCTCAGAGATTGGTTTGGTTTAGGTATCCTTAAGAATACAGACGGTTATGGCGGCAGCAACGAAGTTACTTCTGCAGCACAAGGCGGCAGAACATTTTCTTACGGTGATACTATTGCCGTACAGGTTGTGCAGCAAATGCCTAACGGAAATTTATCCGTACAAGGAAAGAAAACACTTATCAACGGTAACGAACGTTTGGATTTAATTATAACCGGACTTGTAGATCCTCGTTGGATAGACCAAAACGGTCAGGTATATTCATATAACGTAGCAAATCTTCAATTTGCATTATCCGGCAGAGGAACAATCTCCAGAGGTCAAAACGAAGGTATATTCAACAGACTTATCAAATACTTATTCTAGGATTGAATTATATATTCCCTCTCCTCAGGAGAGGGACAGGGTGAGGGTTAAACAAAATATTATGATTAAAAAGATAGTTACAATAGCATTAATAATTCTGAGCTGGATAGGAACACCTTTATTGACAGCGGTTGCAGAGGCGGCGCCTGTCAGAATCGGGAATCTGGTGCATGTTAAAGGTGTTCGTGAAAACCAAATAGTAGGTTACGGTGTTGTAGTTGGTTTGCCGGGTACAGGTGATAACTCCCGTTCAACTCAGATTACAAACAGAATGTTAATCAGAAACTTAGGTACGGTTATTGATCAGGAAAACTACATCCAAAAAGGTTCTTCAGCTGCAGTTATTGTAACGGCGACAGTTCCTCCGTTTTCAAAAAACGGTGACAAAATTGATTGTACCGTATCAACAATTGCCGATGCAAAGAGCTTAGAAGGCGGTGTATTGGTTCAAACAATCCTTAAAGCGCCAAACGGGGAAGCGGTTGCGGTTGCTCAAGGTCCTGTATCTGTTGGCGGTATAAATAAGATTGCAGGTTCGGCTTCTAAAAGAACTGCAATAACTTCAACAGGTAGGGTTCCGGGCGGTGCCATAATGGAGCGTGATATTGATACTCAAATCGGGGATGAAACAACAATTACGATATCAATGGATAAATCCGATTATACAATGGCTTCAAGAATTGCACAAACTATATCCAATACGGTATCTCCTGCAAAGGCTATTGACGGAAGTTCTGTAGTAATTAATGTACCGTCTAAATTCCAAAATGACAGAGTAAGATTTTTATCTATTATTGAAAATATAGAAGTCAATCCGACGGTTGAACCTGCAAGGGTTGTTGTAAATGAAAGAACCGGAACAGTTGTTATTGGGAGTGATGTAAAACTTCTTCCTGCAGCGGTAGCGCACGGAAATATTACGGTTACGGTTACTCCAAACAATCAAGTTTCACAACCTAATCCATTTGCGGCAGGTGCAACGGTTGGTTTTGCTAACCCGACGGTTGATGTGCAAACATCAAATGCAAGTTTGGTTAATATGCCGGCAAACAGCAATTTGAATGATTTAGTTAAAGCATTAAATGCTATAGGTGTTGCACCTATTGATTTGATTTCAATTCTACAGGCATTGAAAAAAGCAGGTAGTTTACAAGCAGATTTAGTAGTTATATAAGGAAAATTTAAGTGGATATAACATCTTCAGGAATGATAAGCGGAATAACATCAAATGCACTTAATACAAGCGCCGTAAATGGTGAACAGGCAATTTATAACCAGATTAAAAATTCCGATGACAGTAAAGAACAGTTGATGAAAGCAGCACAAGAGTTTGAATCAATATTCATTACCAAAATACTTTCGTCAATGGAAGAAACAGTTGATAAGACAGGCAGTTTGTTTGAAGAAAAATCAGGCGGATATTTGGATTCTTTCAGACCTTATATGTATCAGCAGTTAGGCCATGACCTTGCAAGCAACCCGAATACATCGTTTGGATTTGCAAAACAAATTTACAGTCAAATGGAAAAATACGTTAAATAGACTTAGACAAAAATAAAGGGAAAAAATACAATGGTATCATCAATAAGCGGAAACAGTTCATTACAAATGATAAGTGCATTGAATGCATTTAAGTCAGAGGCGGCAGTAAACAACAAGCCTGTTCAAACAGATTTAAATACATCAAGCGGAATTAATCTATCGGATAATGACAGCTTATTACAAGATATCGATATGACAGAAATCAGAGATTGTGCAAGTAAAGTCGGAGAAACGAATCTTACGGATGATGATATTAAATACGGTTTAACTTACGGCAGAAGCGTAATCGCTGATTATACAGCATAAGGGGCGGAGAATATGTACGAAGAAATTTTTAAAAATTTAGTAGAAATTTTGGACAAGGAAATAAAACTGTATACAGAAATGAGAAATTTGTATACAGAAAAAAGAGAAGTTCTTGTGAAAAATGATATTATGGCTCTTTCCAAAGTCGATACAAAAATTATTGAAAACTATGAAAATATTAAAAAAGTTGATTTATTGCGATTAGATGCAATCAAAATGCTGGGTGAAGATGTTCCGAGCATGACAAAACTCATAGAATTAGCAGAAAAAACTTGTTGCAAATATACGAGTAAGTTAAAAGAACAACAGGCAAAATTGAATAGCTTGTCCAGTGCAATATCAGTGCTTAATCTTACTAATATTAAACTGATTAAACATGGAATGACGATTACAGATAAATCTTTGGGTATTATTATTGATGCTTGTGCGCCAAAAGGAACAAGTTATTCTCAAAATGGCAAAGAAGAAAGCTCAAACATGGAAATGAGTACAATAGTGACTGATGTATAACGGAGAGTTTAAATGGCAGGCTTATTTTCATCACTAAATATGTCATCCTCGGCGCTGAAAGTTCATCAAGCCGGAATTAGTATTGTATCTAACAATATCTCCAACATGAACACCGAAGGATACCATAAACAAAAACTTAACCTCGGAACTTTAACACTTGATTTACCGATAGGTAATAATGTTATGAATCAGGTAAAGACAAGTGCCGGAGTTGAGGCAATTAGTGTTACCAGATATACGACGACATTTATCGGTTCGTATTATCGTGATCAATTAACAGATCAGGCATATTTAGAGCAGCAAAAAAAGGCAGTTACTGATTTAGCGGAAATGTTTGATGAACTTGGCGGCCGCGGTTTGGATTCCGCATTAGAAGGATTTTATGAAGCGCTTGATAACCTTAACCAGTATCCTTCGGATATGAGCGCGAGAATAAACTTTCTTGAAGCGGCAGAAACTCTTACAAGTTCAATGAACAGTATATCCAATAATCTTAACAATATTAAAAATCTGAGTGTTGGCGACGGTTCATCCCCGGAATCATTGCAACAGTCTGAGCTTTATACATCGGTTCAAAGTCTTAATGATTATTTGCAGCAATTGGCAAATATAAACAAGCAGTTGAGTAATTCTCAAACAGGAACTCTTGAAAATAATAACCTTTTGGACAGACGTGATTTAATCTTAAATGAAATTTCCAAGCTTGCAGAATTTAAAACAACAATACATGATGACGGGTCAGTAACGCTTACATTAGGCGGAACAAAAATTGTCAGCGGGAATAAAGTTCTGGCTACATTTGATGTACAAACTGCTACAAAATATGATGAATATTGTCAGCAAAACGGTATTGATAATAACAATGAATGCAATGCGGTAATCAGGCTTGTAAAAGAAAGCGGCAGCGTAATTGAAAATGTTAATAACAGATTTGATACAGGCAAAATTGGCGGAATTATTAGTTCTGCAACTCCGGGTGACGGTGTAAATGTCAATTCTGTATTGGATAATTTGGATACGCTTGCTCAAACAATTGCAGATGTATTTAATGAACT
Organism: Candidatus Gastranaerophilales bacterium; assembly: GCA_944324825.1. Lineage (GTDB taxonomy): Bacteria > Cyanobacteriota > Vampirovibrionia > Gastranaerophilales > Gastranaerophilaceae > UMGS1585. The sequence continues at coordinate 295,575 of CALUXU010000001.1, read as the reverse complement.
TCAAACAAGAGATGGTGCTTTTTATATTGATAATGTTGACGGGAATGTTCAGTTATCAAATGAGGATTTGGATCAATATGTAATATTCACAACCAGTGACGGCTCTGCAGAAATTACAGCCGGTAATATTAGTATTAACAGTCTTTTAACCGAGGGGGACGGATATAATAAAATTGCGGCTGCATATTTTGAGGATTATGATCCGACGGCTCCTGATCCTCTTGCAAATATTGATTTGAATGCGGTCGGGAATGCGAATAACATTATTGCAATGATTAATACCAAAACAGATAACACCTCAGCTGCATTTGATGCGATAGGGAATATTCCGTTATCAGATTATTACAGCGGAATTATCAGCAAAGTTAATGCGGCAGTTACATCTGCGACAAATGCTGCAGATGCGCAAGATGCAGTCGTGCAATCTTTGGATAACAAAACAGCAGAGCAAACAAGTGTTGATTTAAATGAAGAACTGACTGATTTAGTAAAATTTCAGACAGCATATTCTGCATCTGCAAGGGTATTTACGACTTGTAATACTCTTTTAGACACACTTGTAAATTTAGGATTATAAGGATAAATTAAATGATTAGTAGAGTAACATCAACAACAGTAAACAATTCATTGGTTGGATATATTCAACAAAATTATGCTGATTATGCAAAATTAACCGAGCAATTATCAACCGGTAAAAAAATTAATTCAATGCTTGATGATACAATTCAATCAATAAACATATTTAATTCTAATCGTTTAATGAATAGAATTGATATTTGGAGTGCAAATATAGGATCTTTAACAAACGAGATTACTCAATCGTCAGAAACTATCGATTTAGTACATGAAAGAGCTCAAAGAGCAAAGGATTTGGCAACAACCGCTGCAAACGGTACCTCTACAAAAGATACCCTGCAGGCAACTTTAACGGAATTAGACCAGATTATAGAATCAATAGTTGATTTGGCGAATACTAATTATAACGGTAACTACATATACGGCGGTACAAATACCAAAACTCCGCCTTACGAAATTCAATACGGAATTGATGCTGACGGGAATCCGACGGATGAAATTATCGGTATTAAATATACCGGAACACCAATGGATGGTGATTGGGAACGCCAGCTTGAAATTGCAGACGGCGTGTTTGAAACAGTTAACGTAACAGGAATAGAAGCATTTGGTACATGTGATGTAGAACCTGTGTATGATGTTGATGGAACAACTCCGATTCTTGATGCGGATGGAAACCCGACATACCAAACAAATGAATCAAGCGGGATTATGGGTGAGTTGATAAATCTAAGAAATGCAATAAGTGATACTGTAGATAAGCTTGAGGAACAGGAAAACTTGCCTGAGAATACCCCGCAAGCTGATAGAGAAGCTTTGGGGGCTGAAATTAAAGGATGCTATGATTCGATTAACGGTTTGTTGGACGGATTTTCTACGGCAATGGATAAAATGGTTCAAGTGAATGAAAGCTTCGGTGCTGAAACAAATAAACTTGAAATGTCCTCGGAGTCACTTGCTGACAGCAAACTAAACCTTAAAGATTATATTTCGGGAATCCAGGATTTAGATTTGACAGAGGCCATAAGTGATTGGTATACAAGCCAAATGGCTTATCAGGCCAGTATGCAGGCTTCATCATCAATTATGTCAATGTCGTTATTGAACTACATGTAGGCATTAAAAAAAGAGATAATAAATAATACTTACCATTTATTAAGGGCAATTCTGTCCTTTTTTTTTTGCATAAAATTATGCCTGCTTATATCCGTAACTGCGTAAAAGTATTTGCGGCGGTGCTGCAACTGCCGTTGTATACATTAAAAAATCATTATCCGGTGCAAAATACTGCCGCATAAACGCACGATTTGTGATTTCATCATAGCATACGTAGGAATCGACTTTGTCCTTGATATATCCTGCAAATACCTGTTGTTTGTGCGTCAGTTTACAATCCTTAAGTGTTTTGACGATCTTCATATTACATAACCATTATACAAGTTGTGTATAATAATTTAAACCCTAAAATCAAAGACTATTTACAATAGTTAACTATTTTTTATTCTGCATTTTTTGTCCAAAAAACTAATCAGACGTTTAGTTTTGTATTTTGTAAGCATTTTCAGGCTGATAAGACAGCCTACACATGTTGTCAGAAGGTAATCCGGTTTTGTTTTATTAATGGAATCTTTTTTTGCTTTGATTATTTTGCCGGTTATTTTCCAGGTTGAAGGCTTTAGAATTCCTGCAAATCCGCAGCACTTATCGTAATTTTCTAATTCCATATAACAACTGTTCCGGATTTTTTTTATAATATTTTCAACTGAATCATTTTTTTCGTGGCATGGCTTATGGAAAGATATTGTACATGGCTTTTTAGACTCAAATACTACTCCAGATTCTTCTATCAAATCATAAATTGTTTTGAACTGTATTTTTTCAAGTTTTGATTTTAGATTTTCATCTTCAACATATTTTATGTATTCTTTCCATGTCCATTGGCAGCTTGCACAATCGGTTATGAAATAATCAAATTTGATATCTTTAATTTTTTCTACGTTTTCATTCAACTGTTCGACAAATCGTTTCATGTTTCCACTGGTTAAAAATGGAAGTCCGCAGCAGTTAAATTTTGTATCAACGACCTCTATTTCTAATTTGTTAAGCAGTGATTTTATATATTCCGATGTTTTAGGAAATATTGTTTCAATACAGCCGCCAAAATAAATTGCTTTTTTCGGAAAACTTTTTTTGAATTTCTTTTGGTGTCCGAATATGAATCTTGCAGTATTTAATGCTGTATTAAAAATAGGTTTGGATTGCAGGATTGATAAAACTTTTCCTTCAAAAGAGTTTTTGAAATATTCTGCTTTGGCAGAAAGTATTACTTCAACAATATCTATATCTGAGGGGCAAAAATCTGAACATTTGCCGCATTTTAAACAGTAATCCAGATATTTGTTAACAGTTTTGTTTAGTTTTAAATCTCCTTTAATGACTCCTTGAAGCATAATAAATTGTCCGCGGGATACTGTGCATTCGTTTCCCGTTTCAAGATAAATCGGACATACCGATTGGCATAGTCCGCATTTTGAACATTTATGTATGGTTTCTTTGTAGTCTTTGAGTTCTTTCATTTGGTACCTTTAGTTCCTAGGTGACTAAGTGATTGGGTGGCTAAGTCTATTTACTACTACTTTTAATGTGTAGGCACAATTTCAACCTAAATACATTTACCCCTTACCCAGCCTTCAATAATTCTCATCGGTGCACGGGTTAGTGCAAGACTCCACTCCGGAACATTTTTGGTAATTACTGATAATGCTCCGACATTTGCACCGTCTTTTACTTCAACCGGCGCAACCAGTACAGAGTTTGAACCGATTTTAACGTCGTTGCCTAAGATGGTTTTTGTTTTTGCTTTAGTCAGCGGATTATAATTTGCAGTGATTGTTCCGGCTCCGATATTTACTCTTTCTCCGATTTCTGAATCTCCGATATAGCTCAAGTGGCAAGCATTTGTATTCTTTTTGATTATTGATTTTTTTACTTCTACAAAGTTTCCTACTTTTACACCGTCTTCTAAAATGACGTCGCCTCTCAGATGTGCAAAAGGTCCTATTTTACAATCAGAGCCGATTTTATTTTTGCCTGATATATAGCAGCTTGGATAAACAATTGTATCAGCACCTATTTCTGTTTCTGGGTTTATCCAGGTGGTATCCGGATCTACGATTGTAACTCCTTCATTCATTAATTTTTCAAGAGTTCTTTTGTTCATTATTTTAGATGCCTGTGCAAGGTGGAGTTTAGAATTTATCCCGAATATTTCTTCGTTGTTTTCAAGAGGGTTTGCATTAACTCTCAAGCCGTTTTTGTTCCCCCATTCAATAATATCTGTGAGGTAGTATTCCCCTTGTGCGTTATTTGTTTTTAGTTCAGAAAATGCCGGTTTAATTTTTTCCCAATTAAGACAATATATACCTGCATTTACTTCTTTAATTTTCTTTTGTTCTTCTGTTGCATCTTTTTCTTCAACAATAGAATTGAGGGAATTATCGGAGTTTCTTATAATTCTTCCGTAGTTTGTCGGATTTTCAAATACGGCGCTCATGACTGTAATATCCGAATTTACCGATTTGTGGTATTCAATAAATTTTTTCAAAGTTTCAGACGTGATAAGAGGAGTATCTCCGCAAAGAATTACAACTTCTCCTTTGAAATCTTCAAGATACGGGCAAACCATACTTACTGCGTGTCCTGTTCCTAATTGAGGCGATTGTAGTACTGTTTTGGCATTTGTATAATTTGATTTTATATATTCTTCAACTCTTTCAGCCTGATGCCCGACAATAACGAATGACTCATCAATAAGTCCTGTATTATTAACTGCATCTATAACATATCCTACAAGAGTTTTATCAAAAATTTGGTGCAGGACTTTAGGTGTTTTAGATTTCATTCTTGTACCTTTTCCAGCTGCCAAAATAACCGACTTAATCATATTACTTCCCTCCTATTTAACATTATTTTATCAGGAAAAGACGAAATATAAATAGCGTATGTTTATTAAAACCACAGCATTAATTTTAAGATTGAATGTTTGATTTCTCCTGAATTTTTTGGTTTTACTTTATCAAAAGATATATTATCATTTGCAATAAACAATTTTCTGATTTTTGCGGTTTTAGGGTAAAGTCTGTTAAAATGTGCATCAACAAACTTGTTCAATTGTTTTATAGCAGGCAGACTGTTTAAAAATTTTTTATTTTTTGTCTGTTTAAAAGGGTTTGTTGTTGTGTTATATGTTTCTCTTGCTAATAAGCCTGCGGTAGGATATTTCAAGCAATCTCTTAAGTGTTCGGCTGCTATTTTAATATCTTTTTCATCAGGGCGCTGAGGTTTGTTTAGTATTTTGTTATATATGTTTGCCCTGTGTTTTATTTGTTCGATGTTTACCATATCACTACCTCGCTCAATAGAATTATATAAAGAACAAACGTGTAAATACAGTTATTTTTAATAACTGTTTACAAAGAAGCGGTCAGCTCTATAATGTCGGGTTTTATTTGGGCTTTTTTGAGAGCTATCTCGGCCAAATCTCTTATAGTTAATGTGTTTGTCATTGTATATTTATCAAGCTCAAGCATTAAATCACATAATGCAATAATTTGTTTAAAATACATTTCTAAATCGTTTATTGTTTCATTTTTATCCATATTATTACTCTCTTTCTTACGTCCAATAGAATGTTAATATACTGTATTAATTAATTTAATACTTTTTTATACTAGTGTCAATTAGATGTAATCCTAATGTATGTATATTGAACTTATTCTAAATTGATATTATGAAGAAAAAACTTAAAGCAAGCGGTAATGGATGGGAGTTATATTTCTCAAAGCCGTTATTAAAATTATTAGGTTATAATCCTATAGAAACGAAATTATTAATTACGGCAAGAACAGATTCACTTGTAATTGAACCGTTTGTATCAGAAGATAAAGATATACTTGAAAATTCTATGGTTAGAGGATTTCAAAAAAGTGGCAGTTCTGGATATGGTTTATATTTTCCGAATCCTCTTATTGAATATTTGGAGTTAAATCCTGATAAAGATTATATTGATATAACAATTGATAAGAATAAAATTATGATTAAAAAAGCAGAAAAAGAGGAGTTATGATTTGTTGGGGTAGAAACCCTAACCTACAAACTTACCCCTGCTCACTCCGTAAAAGTCGGGAGGTGGAGTGGTAAATGTTAAATAAATAATTAATTAATTAAAAATATAAATATAAAATACTTAATCAAAGCTCAAATTTAATCTTTTGATGTTACAACCTTTACGGAATGAGCAAATAATATCTGCGAAATAATGACAGAGCAAGCATTGTTTGAGCGAAGCGAGTTTGCTTGCTGGGTATTGAGCAGTTATATTATTTAGCGAATGGAGTTCAGGTTGCAGGTTTCTTTAGCCGGTATTTCTTTGACTGCCAAAGAAATACCGGTGCGGAGTTTGAGGCTGCATAAGCCTCAATATCAATTATTTCCCTAAAAATGTGATAGCATGGTGCAGGGGTGCATAAACCCCGCAACAATTTGGTTAACCCGCCGGAGGCAAAAAGAAAATATTTTATTTAGAATACCGTTGCAGGGGTTTGGGGATGCACAGCCCCCAATACAAATTAATACATAAAATATGCGGGGTTTGGGGCGGCATAAGCTCCTCTTTTGTTTCTCCTTTATAAAATCTATTTACAATAATAATAAAAAGTTGTATAATTAATTCACTTATTCAAGGAAAGTATGGGTGAAAGTCCCTCACTGGTCCGCAGCCGTTACAGTCGGAATACTTGCTTAAGTTGTACTGACGCGACAAAGGAGATTTTTGTATGAAAAATGTTATGAGAAGAGAAAGCAATGTTATTGGGCTGCAATCTTTTGTATCAAACCCAAAACAACACATGGATGAAAGTATTTTGCTTGTTGATAAATACTTGAACAAGCTTGATTGGAAAGTAAATGAAAATTCCAATATGGATTATTCTATTCAAGGATTAAACAACTATATTGCATCCGAAATCAGTAAAAAATACTGGCTGAATAAAATTTACACTCCTGAAATAAAAAACGCACATACTATGGGGGATATTCATATTCATGACCTTAATATTATATCCGTATACTGCGTAGGATGGGATTTAAAAGATTTATTAACTGAGGGTTTTACCGGAGTAAAAGGTAAAGTTGAAGCTGCTCCTGCAAAGCATTTTCGCTCAGCACTCGGACAAATAGTGAATTTTATGTATACAATGCAGGGAGAAGCAGCAGGAGCACAAGCGTTTTCTAATTTTGATACTCTGTTAGCTCCGTTTATTTATTATGACAAATTAGATTATCCGCAGGTTAAACAAGCATTGCAGGAATTTATTTTTAATATGAATGTGCCGACCCGTGTCGGATTCCAAACTCCTTTTACAAATATAACAATGGATTTGACCGTTCCTTCATATTATGCCGATTCTGCCGTTATTATCGGCGGAGAAATGCAGGAAAAAACCTACAAAGAATTCCAAACAGAGATGAATATGTTGAATAAAGCCTTCTTTGAAGTAATGATGGAGGGTGATAATTCAGGCAGAGTATTTACATTCCCGATTCCGACATACAATATTACTAAGGATTTTGATTGGGATAATCCTGAATTAGCAGGACTTTGGGAAATGACTGCTAAATACGGGATACCGTATTTTTCTAACTTTATTAATTCCGATATGAATCCTGAAGATGCACGCTCTATGTGCTGTCGATTAAGAATAGATAATCGGGAGCTTGAATACAGGGGCGGCGGCTTGTTTGGCTCAAATCCTTTAACCGGCTCTGTCGGGGTTGTAACAATAAACCTTCCGAAAATTGCTGCTGCGGCTAAAAATAAAGCTGAGTTTTTTGAAATCCTTGCATCTAAAATGGATATTGCAAAGGACAGTCTTGAAATCAAACGTAAAGTTTTGGAAGACTATACTGATAAAAACCTATATCCGTATACAAAATTTTATCTTAGAGATATTAAATCCCGATTCGGTGTTTATTGGAAAAACCATTTTTCAACAATCGGGTTGATAGGTATGAACGAAGCTTGTCTTAATTTCTTACAAGAGGATATCGGAACAGGTCGCGGTAAAAACTTTGCACTGGAAGTAATGGATTTCATGCGTGAAAGAATTATAGGATATCAAAAAGAAACCGGCAACAATTATAACCTTGAAGCAACACCGGGAGAGGGAACATCTTATCGCCTTGCGCAGCTGGATAATACAAAAAGGTATGATTATTTTACAAATTCTACCCAGCTTCCGGTAAATTATACGGATGATGTATTTGAAATGCTTGATCATCAAGATGATTTGCAGACAAAATATACCGGTGGGACAGTGGTTCATATTTTTGCGGGCGAGAGAATTACCTCATCTGATGCGGTAAAAAATCTTGTGAAAAAGGTATGTGAAAATTATCGTCTGCCATACTTCACGTTCTCACCGACATTTAGTACCTGTCCGAACCATGGTTATATTGCCGGCGAACATTTCAAATGTCCTACCTGCGGTTTTGATTGTGAGGTTTACTCCCGTATTGTCGGTTATATCAGACCTGTTAACCAGTGGAACAGAGGTAAACGTCAAGAATTTAAAGATAGAAAGACATATAAACTATGTGTGTAAAGATAGGCGGAGTCCAGAAGTTTTCGCTTCTGGACTTTCCCGATAAAATAAGTGCGATAATATTTACCGCAGGATGTAATTTCCACTGCGGTTACTGCCATAACCCCGAACTGTTTTCTTCTCAATCGGAATGGGATGAAAAGAAAGTACTTGAATTTTTAAAATCCCGTGAAGGGAAGCTTGACGGGGTTGTTGTGACGGGCGGTGAACCTACCATACACAAGGATTTACCTGAATTTATTCGAAAAATAAAATCGTTAGGTTTTCTTGTAAAACTTGATACAAACGGAACTAATTCCCTCATGTTAAAATCTCTTATCGATTTAAAGATGGTTGATTATGTTGCTATGGATATAAAAGGACCTCTATATAAATACAAGATGATAACAGGTATTGAGCCTGCCGGGGTTGAAGAAAGTATTAATATCCTTCTTAAAAACAACATTCCTTATGAATTTAGAACGACAGCACTTGCTTTACAATTAGACATAAAAGATTTTGAAGAAATAGGTAAACTAATATCCGGCGCAGATAAGTATTTTGTCCAGAAATTTGTTCCGTCAAAAATTCTTAACCCAAAATTACTAGCTGACAGGGGGTATACAAATGCTGAAATCAATAGTATAATAAGCGTATTACACAAATATATAAAAAGTGTAGGTATACGTTAATATATACTTTTGTAACAAAATCGTAAAAAACTATTGCCAAAATAGCAATTTTTATATATCATTATACTTATAAAGTATATACAGGGTATACAATTAAAATAATCGTCGACTAGATAAAGGAGAAAAATTTATGGCAAGAGTATTAATTTCAATGCCTGAAAAATTTCTGGATGAAATTGACAACGTCGCAGACAATGAAAACCGTTCACGTTCAGAACTAATCAGAGAAGCATTAAGAACTTACATCCACAGAAACAGGGTAAGATCATCTAGTTATGCAAACAAAAATGCCCAATTACTGGAAGCATTGTTAGACTAATAACAATGTAAACAAGGATTCATTAAAGGCGAAACATTTGTTTCGCCTTTTGTGTTGTGTTAATATTGCTTTATGGTTGAATTTAAACATTATACGGTAATGAAAAAAGAAGCTGTTGATGCTCTGGAGTGTGAACCGGGCAAGATTTATGTTGATTGCACTTTAGGCGGCGGCGGACACAGTGAACTTATACTTGATAGGATTTCTCCGACCGGGCAGCTGTATGCTTTTGATATAGATGACGATGCCATTAACTATGCATCAGAACGCCTAAAAAAATATGATAATTTAACCATAATAAAAGATTCTTATACAAATATAAAATCTCAGATGGCGGCACACGGTGTAGATAAGATAACCGGCGGTGTTATTCTTGATTTGGGAGCTTCATACCACCAGTTGACCAAAGCGGAAAGAGGGTTTTCGTTTATGCATGATGCTCCTCTTGATATGAGATTTGATATGGGGAGTGATTTTACGGCCTATGACGTTGTAAACGGATATAGCGAAGACAGGCTTGTAGAGATATTTTCAGAATATGGAGAAGAAAGATTTTCTAAACGAATTGCAAAAGCAATTGTAACAATTCGGCAAAAACATCCAATCAAGACTACGCTTGAATTAGCGAATTTGATAATAGAATCGACTCCGAGAATAAAATCTTCTATACACCCTGCTACGCGTGTATTTCAGGCGATAAGAATTGAAGTGAATGATGAACTTAAAAATGTAACTAAAATCTTAACAGATGTCTTGGATTTATTAGGATATGGTGCTATAATATCTGTAATCAGTTTTCATTCCTTGGAGGATAGGATAGTCAAGAGACTGTTCAAATATGAGGCACAGAACTGTAGATGTAACAATCTGATATGTACCTGTGCACCACCAAGAATAAGGCTTGTAAACAAAAAGCCTATTATGGCGTCGGAAGAGGAGATTAGAGAAAATCCACCGTCAAGGAGTGCGAAGCTCAGAGTCGTTAGGTGTATTAAAAAGTAGGTATTAACTTTGACTAGAAACTATACGAACAAATCAATTGCAGAAGAATATAATACAGTTCGCTATTATAATGTTTTAACTAATCCAATTCAGCAATCAACCAATGAACGTATTCAACATAACAGTGATTTGGGTTATATTAATACTAAGGGTAATAATTCTGAAGTTATTGACGGATATTTCCCTAAAGAAAACTTAGTTAGGGCAATGGCAATAAAAAAAGTTAATAAAACATTATGCGGACTTTTATTGTGTCTTATTTTCGTTTCGATTATAAGCTATTATTTTGTCGTGTCCAGTGAAATTAAATTAAACGAGTACAGCCGTCAGACAATAATGTTGAATGATGAGAATGCGGAGCTGCAAAACCAGTTAGACCGTTTAAAATCATTCAGTAATGTTGATATGACGATGCAAAAGAATAATTTGCTCCAAAAACCGGATCATGTAATAGAAGCACCTGAAGTTGCTGCTAATCAAGCTAAACCTGTTCAGTTTGAAACTGAACGCCCGTTCTCCTGGTCCATAGGGTATTAATTATTAATAACACAATATTTATTGTGTTATTATGTTATATTATATTTATATTTAATGAAAAACCACCGGAATTCTATTGAACCCCGGTGGTTTAGTCTGTTATTTATGTTTTATTTTATGTTTGAGAAAGTCCAAGCATCAAATGTAGGTGCTTCAGAAATGTTTAATTCTTTCTTCTTTTCACCTGCACAGTCTTCGTGAGCGATTGGTTTATATAATCTGTTGTAGTATTCTATAACCATTCTATCAGAGTTGAAATAAGCTTCAGCCGTTCTGATAGCTTGACGCATCATTCTAGCCCATTCAGGTTTATTATTGTAGTATGTAGGAATAATTTGATCTTCAATGATGCTCATAACGCATTCATGATCTTTCCAATGACGTTCTTCCCAAGGCATATCGTCATCTAATCCTTCATACTCTACTGTGTAACCGTTGATACCGTTGAATGTACCTTCAACAGTCCAACCGTCAAAGATTGATAAGTGTAATGCACCGTTAGCATTTGCTGACATACCAGATGTTCCTGATGCTTCAAACGGTCTTAACGGTGTATTTAACCAGATATCTGAACCGCGTTTTAACATACCTGAAAGTTTAAGTTCATAACCAGGCAATACAACAACATTCTTTAATGTATGAGAACGGTTCAATAACTTATTGAACATTTCTTTACCCATAACATCATCCGGATGGAATTTACCGGCAAAGATAATTTGGATTTTGTTTTCGTTCAATAATTTTTCAATTCTTTCCTTGTTCATTAATATTAACCAAGCACGTTTGTAATCAGCAAATCTTCTTGCCCAGGTAATTGTTAATACGTTAGGATCAAATCTCTTACCTGCAACGTTTGCGATGTACTTGAATAATTTTTTCTTCATTTCAAGTTTAGCATTTAGTAATTCTTCATCAGATGCATCTCCTGACATTCTCTTATCTTGCCAGTAATGCAAGTTAACAGCGTTGGTGATAGCTCTGATAGGACATCTTCCGTCAACCCATTCCCACATCTTGTTAGCAACAAGACCGTGTAATTGAGATACTGCGTTAGCAATTCTTGACATTCTTAATGCTGCAACTGTTAATGAGAAGTTTTCGCCGCCTAATTGTACAGCTCTTTCTCTTGAACATCCTGCAAAGAATCCGCCTTCCATTAATGTATCTACCCAGTGTACTTCGTTTCCGGCAGCAACAGGAGTGTGAGTTGTAAATACGGTTTTCTTTTTAACTTCTTCTAAATCACCGTTGTATTGTCTTAACAATTCAAATGCTGCAGGAAGAGCGTGACCTTCGTTCATGTGGATTACATCAAAGTTGTAACCTACTTTTTGAAGAACTCTTACACCTGCAATACCTAAAATTGTTTCCTGAGCAATTCTGATTCTTTCATCTCCATCATAAAGTCTGTGAGAAATTCTCTTTGCCCATTCGCTGTTTCCTTCAATATCTGTTGTTAAAAGATATACAGGGCAAGCTCCGAATAATTCAGGTTCAACTCTGTATGCTTTTACTTTAACTTTTTCCCCAAAAGTATCTACTTCTACAGTAACATCAATATCAGTTAAGAAATCATAATATTTTCTGATATATGCTACTTCTACTTGTCCTGAATGATCAATTCGTTGATCATAATAACCGTAAGACCATAACATTGTTACACCAACCATAGGCATTTGAAGGTAACCGGCTGATAACATATGAGATCCTGCCAAGAAACCTAAACCGCCTGAGTACGTTGATAATGATTGGTCTAGTGCAATTTCCATAGAAAAATACGCTACATTTGGTAATGCCATAACTTATATCCTTTTTATTGTGTGTAAACTAAAGACATCGAAATTAACTTTTCGAGTCTTATTAAATATACCAACAACATATCACTAAATCAATCCTTTTACAAAAGTCGGTGTTACACTGAAATCGATACTTTCCCCGAAAATTTGATGTCATAAGAGTTTCAAGGGGTTCAATTTGGTTAAAGAAAATTAATACTTTAGGATTAATTCTTCAATATTATTTTAACAATGTCATGGAAATCGTATTTTAAGCACGATAATTCCATGCATGAAATTGAACGTTTCTCCCAAAGGCAAGGTTTGTCCGGGCATGTACAATTATTTTTCAGCGCAATTACGTTCTCATTCTGTGGAATTAGTTTTTTATCATCAGTAGGACCAAAGAATACGTATGTTTTTACACCCAGAGCTACTGCAATATGTAAAGGCGCCGAATCAGAACATACAAATTTTTCGGCAGAAGAAATTAATTCAGCAAGCTCTGTAAGGTTAGATGTCTTGCCGTATAAATTTTCATAATCTTTGTGTTTTGTATATTCCTCTATTTCTTTTATACAATCTGCATCATCCGGGCCGCCTGCAATCATAACATGTTTGCCTGCTTCCTGAAGTAAATCAATTAACTGTGCCCATTCATAGCCGTTTATTGTTTTTATAATTCCTTTTATACGGCTCATTTTACTGACTCCCGGATGGATTAATACAGAATTTGGAATTTTTTGTTTGATATTAATATCTATTATCGGAAGCTCTGTAACTTGCTTTGTCAGAGGAGTCACCAAATCGTGATACATTTTTGCGGCATATTGATTTTTATTTAGAGGTACTGTATCTGTTAATAATGCACGACTCAAACTGCCGGTATCAAAGCCGATACGTCTATTTATAAGAGTTGCTGCGGATATAACACTCATCATTTGGTTTCCGCCGGAGGTTATTATTACATCATAATTCCCGAGCATTGCTTTAAATATAAATTTTATAAGCTCTGAATACTTATTTTTTGTCTTAATATCTACAAGCATAACTTCATCAATGATATCAGACAAATCCTGAATACCTTTTGCACGGGATTCAAGTGCAAGAGTAATGTGTGCATCTGGATATTCTTTTTTTAAAGACCATAAAGCCGGTAAAAATAATATCTCGTCACCTATTCCGCCAAAATTCACTGCAAGTATTCTGTTAAGCATTCTACACCTCTTGGAAATTATTATAATATAAAAGTAAATAACTTGTCAGTATATATTTACCGTTATTATATTTTGTTATATTATAGACCCATGGTATGTAAATGTTTTACGGCAACAACTTACGGGATAAACGCTTATCTTGTCGAGGTAGAAATTGATGTTATTAATTCTCTCCCGAATATAAGTATTGTAGGGTTACCTGATAGTGCAGTATCAGAAGCAAAAGAAAGAATACGCTCTGCTGTTAAAAATTCAGGTTATACATTCCCGAAAGGCAGAGTAGTAATAAATCTTGCACCTGCTGATATAAAAAAGGAAGGTACAAATTTTGATCTTCCGATGGCTGTTGGAATACTCTTAGAAGAAGGGCTCTTGGATGAACAGTCAATAAAAAATACTGCATTTATCGGCGAACTTTCTCTGGACGGTTCTTTACGCTCAGTAAACGGGATTTTACCTCTTGTCAGTGAATTAAAGAATCAAAATATACAAACTGTTTTTGTGCCTGAGGAGAATGCAAAAGAGGCGGCATTGGTTCAGGATATTAATGTTTTAGGTATCAAGCATCTTACAGATGTTATACAACACTATAATGAAACTCCTATCAAACCGACTTATGTAGATATAGATGAATATTTTACGCGTTCGGAAGAAGAATATTTATATGATTTTAAAGATGTAAAAGGACAGGAGAAGGCTAAAAAAGCGTTAGAAATTGCGGCAGCCGGCGGACATAATATTTTGATGACTGGCTCTCCCGGATCCGGTAAAACTCTTATGGCAAAATGTTTTCCGTCAATAATGCCGCCGTTAGAGTTATCAGAAGCATTTGAATTGACGAAGATTTACAGTATCTCCGGACTGCTTCCTTCTGATAAACCTCTAATTACACAAAGACCGTTTCGACCGATTCATCACACCGCATCTGCAACAGGGATAATCGGCGGTGGCTCAAATCCAAAACCCGGCGAAATAACTCTTGCGCATAGAGGAGTTCTTTTTCTTGATGAAATGGTTGAATTTCCGAGAAGCGTTCTTGAAACCCTAAGACAGCCTTTAGAAGACGGCGAAATCGTTATATCAAGAAGTAAATATTCAATAAAATATCCGGCAAAATTTATGTTGATAGGGGCAATGAATCCTTGTCCGTGCGGTTTTCTAGGAGATAAAGAAAAACATTGCACCTGCTCGGATACTCAAATTCAACGTTATCAATCAAGACTTTCCGGACCGCTTATGGACAGAATTGATTTGATAATAAATGTTCCGCGTTTAAAAACCGAGGAATTAATTAATAACAAAGAAAGTGAATCATCCGAAAAAATAAGAAAAAGAGTTATAAAAGCACGTAAAATGCAGGCAGAAAGATATAAAAACGAAGGTTTTTTAACTAATTCGGAGCTTCCGAATAAATTAATCAAAAAATATTGTGCGCTCTCTTCAAAATCTCTTGAAATGATGCAAACAGCCGCAAAAATGTATCAGCTTTCCGGCAGAAAATATAACCGTATACTCAAACTTGCACGTACAATTGCTGATTTGGACGGCTCTGATAAAATTCTTGAATCACATATTTCTCAAGCGATTCAGTATAAATAATATCTATTTTGGATTTTCTTAAAAAAAACCTTAAATATTATAGAGAAACTACTCTATAAAGAGGAAAAATTTCAGAAAGAATAAAGAAACTCCTTTTTATACCGATATTCTACTTGTAGAATGAGGATTCCTTTATGTTTGCAGACAGAATAAATACATATACCCCGGTAAAGGATGATAAACTCAAATCCCAATCAAACCAGAATTTTGATTTTGAGGGAGAAGGGTTCTCTTCTATGCTTGAACAGGATGAAACATTGACGGGGAAACTAAGGGAAACCGAGGCAGAGATTAGGGAAGACGAATCAATACTTTCTACTGACGAAGAAAACAAAGCTATTGCAAAGAAGCGTACGGCAGAGGCAGAAGCTGCCGTTAATAACAAAAAACAAGATATTCCGGCAGAGAAAAAACCTGATGCGGATGCAAGGAATCTTTTGAAGCTTATGGATATCTCAACAAAAGTAAATATGCCGCCTATACATGTTTCAAAGAGTAAAAAAGAGCTGGAAAACATGACGGGCGCAGTATCAGAGACCGCTGACGAATTGTCAGGGCTTGTACAGTTGATGTCTAATGTTCCGAAAAAAGAAGAACAAGAAGATGAAGCTATTAAGACAACAATTGATTTAAGTACAAGTGAAGAAAAAATGTCTGATTCCGAAAAAAGCAGAGAAGATAATACCCTTCATGAAACACAGGAAGAACTTCTGGAGGATATGTCTATTTTGTCAACGGATGAAGAAAACCTTGCAATGGCAAGAAAAAACAGTGAATATAAACCATTAGATGATTCTGATTTCAGCAAAAATGGCGAAGAGGATATGGAGCTTCTCGCCGAAATCAAGAGTATTCACAATCAAGCCCAAATTGAGGTTAACGATTCTTACCGTATAAAAAATGCTGAATCGGTTATGGCGCAGGTGATTGAAGAAAGCAAAAGTAAAATAAATACGATTAATGCTTCTGATTTAGCATCTGAAGATGTTGATTATATTATTAACCTTTTAAAACAGGGAACAGCTGATTTTAATTTTGATGACAAAGAAAATCCGTCATTATTATCAGCAAAATTCCTTTCGTTGCTTAAAGATTCGTTAATAAATAAAAAAGTTTTTCGTATAGATTTTGACAACGAAATTTCCGTCATTATAAAAATAGATGTGGAAGGAAAAATCTCAGCAAATTTCTTGACATCAAGCAAAGAGCTGGAGGAAGGGTTAAAGAATAATCTATACATATTAAGACAAAAATTCGAAGAACAGGGTATCAAATACGGAAGTATAGAATATACATCTTCTTCGGATGAAGAAACACACATAGATATGCAGGAAGTGATAAAAACCATACAGGCTGCAGAAAAGAGTAAACAAACGACACACTAATATATAAAGGAGAGAATCAGATGTATGATTCGTTTACAACGGCGATAAACACTCAAAGAGCTACAACCCATTGGATGGAAACATTAACCGATAACATGATGAACCAATATACTCCGGGGTTCAGAGAAAGTAAAATCACATTCAGTACGTTTCTTGGCGGTGCGATTGTTGATAACCCTTTAAAAAACCAGGGGCAAGGTAAATCTACACCGGGTACATCGAATGAAAACGTGTTCTTTGAAGGAAGCGGATTCTTTATCACAAGAAACAGTGAAGGCAAAACAGCTTATACCCGTTTAGGTGAATTTACATTTGATTCGGAAGGTGTATACCGTGCAAAAAACGGTGATACCGTACAGGGATATATTCTGAACGATAACGGCGAAATTATGGCCGGAACAAAGTCAATCAGTTCGGATTTGTATGAAGAAACAGCTTTGAAAGGCGGAGCATTAAGTATTCCGACAACGAATATTAAAATGTGGATAGACCCGAATAACGGTAAGTTTATGGGGAAATATGACGAATATGAAATAAAAGAAGACGGTACAATTTACGGGAAAGCTGACGGCGGTAAACGTTCTGTTCCGTTATACAAAATAGCAACGGCAAACTTCCATAACCCTGGCGGATTATATGAAGTAAAAGAAGGTTACTTTGTTGAAACAGAAGAATCAGGAAAACCTGTAATCGGCAGAGGCTCAATCCGTTCAGGTCTTTTAGAACAGGCAAATACCGACTTCAAAGGTAATATGACTAACTATCAACAGGCAAAAGTTCAAATGGAGCTTGTAAATGCTTTGATTAAGTCAAACAAAGAATTGTTAGAAGAAGCGATGAGATTAGTAAGTTCATAATACTAATTTTTACAAAAGGTTATTAGTGTTAGTTAAACTCCATTTTAAGGGGACACTTTTGTGTCCCTTTTTATTTTTATGATTGTTTGAGAATCTCTTCGATTGCATTTTCAAATGAGTATTGAATTTTATATCCGACTTCGTTTAGAAGTCTTGAATTATCTCCGACAATGATTTTAGGCTGGTTGTTTTGTTCTTCTTTTATTGTGAGATATTCTGTTTTTCCGAGTTTTTCTGCTATATATGTTGAATAATCTCTTAGGGAGATACCTTTTCCGGTGCAGATATTAACAGAACCTTCAACACTGCTGTTTAACAAAGCCGCAAATGCTCCGGCAATATCTTTTGTGTACATATAATCTTTTATAAGGCTTCCGCAGTTTATAATTACTTCTTTGTTTTCGGATAGAGTTTTTATAAGATGTGCGGTCAGGCGTTTTTCATTTTCTCCGTGTCCGAATACATAAAAAATTCTGCCGTAGCCGAAAGAGATATCATTAACTTTGCAAAACTCTTCTGCAATTTCGTGTAATGCATTTTTTGATTTTGCATAAAGTGTCTGCGGATTAAGTGAATCGTACTCTTTTAATGGTTCATCTTTAAACTTATATTCAAAACATGTTCCGACATATACTGCACGTTTCCCACCGTTTAATTTGAAATATTTAAGGAGGTTCAAACCTGCCTTAACAAATTCAAGGTTAATACCGGATGTTAAATAATCTCCGGTTGTTGCCCAGGCAAAGTTTAGAAGATGCGTTGGTTTAATCTGTTCCATTGATTGTTTTATTGCTTCTTCATCAAACAGGTTGCACTTTATCCAATTTATTCCGTTATCAGGATTATTTTCATCAATCGTAAGGGCAGATATTTCATACCCGAGTTCTTTCAACGGTTGTATAATCTCTTTCCCGATAAGTCCTGTCGCACCTGTTAATAAAACTTTTTTAGACATTAAGCATCCTCTCCTTTAAGTTTAATATTTCGTTTGCGGAGTCTATAACAATGTCGGCATTTTGGATTAAAGGTTCTTTGTGTTCTCCGTATCCCCATAATGCACCTATTGCCAGGACTCCGGCTTCTTTTGCACAGATAACATCAGATGGTGCATCTCCTATCATCACTGTTTCCGATTTATTAAGATTATATTTTTTGATAATATCGTTAATCATTTCTGTTTTGGTAATATATTCTCCAAATTTATCAATCGTATAGATATCATCAAAATTGTCAAGTTTAAACTGTTTAATAATGCGCATTGTCGGTTTTTCCGGTTTATATGTTGCAATAAACAGTTTTTTATTTGCGTTTTTCAGCTGCTCTAACACTTCCGGTATTCCCGGATAAAACTCACTTATATCATTTTCTTCAAAGTCGTACAGCTCTCTAAAGTATTCAACAACTCTGTTGATATCTTTTTCTGTTATCTCCGGTGCAATAAGTTTTATAATTTCATTCAAAGGCGGCCCGATAACGTTC
Source organism: Candidatus Gastranaerophilales bacterium (assembly GCA_944324825.1). Classification (GTDB taxonomy): domain Bacteria; phylum Cyanobacteriota; class Vampirovibrionia; order Gastranaerophilales; family Gastranaerophilaceae; genus UMGS1585. Next base: position 276,497 of record CALUXU010000001.1, on the reverse strand, counting down.
GGGGTCAGCCTTGATTTATCGATTATATAATCAGCTTTTTTAAATGCTTTTTCAAAACAGAGAAGTACTTCTTTTGATGAATTTATTATTGTTCCGTCGAGATCAAAAATATAATTACGATACATTATGGAGTACTCCTTTTCTTTTTTCCAGTTCTAATATTCTTTTTACGTTATTCGGAGTATTATTTTTAACCCACATAAGTTCAAATTCAATTGCTTTTTTGATACTTTCTTCTGTTGCATTTTTATCAAAAATAATTTTTCTGGTTTCAAATTTATCGGTGGATATTTCTTTCAAAAATGGCAGAGATTCCGTAGTAATTTTCCCGCCGGTAATAAGTTCTTTATCTTGGATTTTTTCACGTATAGTTTTTCCGATATTCAGCAGCTTAGAATCCTCCGGATTATTTATTCCGATTGATTCTGCCATATCCCCTCTTCCGAAAACGACGCCTTTTATGTATTTAAAATCATTGTCGGAAATTATTTCATCAAGAGCATTATATCCGGTTAAAGTTTCTATATTAATATATAAATCAATATCGTGTTCTGTATATACAGATTTATACGTTTGGATAAATTTGTTAAGCGCATATTTTGATTCAATCATAGGGGCTACAAGAGCATTTACACCAATTGTTTTTGCATCAATTATATCTCTTAGGGCTCCGCATCCGCCTATTTTTAGAGTAAGCGGCAGTTTAACGTTTTCTGCAAGGTGTTTCAAACGCTTAACTTCGTCGTATGAAGCTCCTTCTGATTCAAACTCTGCTTTTAGACCGGTAGCATAATAATTATTTTTTAACTCATAAAGTAGTTTATCCATACCTATCCTCTAAATCTTTTTCATTATATCATAAATTTTAATGGTATAATTAATCTCAAGTGAGGATTATATGTATACAAAAGAAAATATAGAGGCATTTGTTTTTACAAGTAACAGAAAAGATTACCTGAAAGATGCGGTAACAAGCCTTTTAAACCAGTCAATCGGAGATATAAGTATAACCGTAATGGATGTCGGGAGCACGGACGGGACGGGTGATATGATTTATGAAATGAGTAAATCGTATCCGAACCTGCATTATTTCTGGCTTGAATATACGGATGAAAAGGTCGAGGTATTTAAAAAAGCAATAGAAATGACACAAAAAGAATTTGTAATAATGTTTCATGATGTAGACGTTATGCATCCTGATTATGTTGAGTATGCAATATCTGCTATAAATAAATTCCCTAATACAACAATTGTGTCAACACATTATCAGGGCTGGTCAAATCCGACTAATGATAATTGGGAAAAAGCATCAAAGAGGTTTGATTATTGTTCTGATAAGAGAATGTTTGCGAATTATCTTTATCGTATGCAGCGTTATGTATTTTCACCTACTGTATACAAAACTCAAAACCTTCGGGAGCATATATTTGATATGAGATATTATGGTCAGTTCGGTGGTATTGGTGATAAACCTTTTGTTGCAAATACAATGAAAGATAATGACGGGGCCATAATATTCAGAAGCAAAAGACTTTTGCGTTACAGAACTTATGTCGGAAGAAATGATATAGGGCCTGATTATGAACAGATTATTGCATTTAACAGATTCTTTAAACAGTATATGAATGAATCTTTGTATTCAAAATTTATGTACAATCTTATTAATTATAAACAGTTAAGAACGGCTTATTTCTGGGGACACGATTTTACATTGAGTTTGAACGAATTTATAGATAAGGCAATTTCAGAGGATGCCGGTTGTTATTGGACAAAACTCTGTACGATTCCTTATCTTGGAGTTTTATTCATTGAAACTGCACATATTTTACGAAAATTCTTCAAAACAACGTACAAGCGTGTGTTTTCGATTTAACGGTTGAATTACATTTGCATTAAGTCATTAAAATTCAAATGATGTTCTCGTGCGTAATTAATAAATCGCACTTCCTCTTCGGTTAAACGTTTAGTGAACTTCAAAACTTTACCGGTAGTGGGCTTTCGTCCACTATTTTTACGGGCTCCACCCCATTTTTTTATGTCCTGTTCAATAAGTTCCTTAATCTCTGCTTGCTCATCTGCAGGGAGTAAATTAATTATATCATCATTTGTGATTACTTTATTATTTGTCATTGTTGATACTCCTTTTATAATTATCTATGTTTCTTACGGCTTGTTTCATATATCTTTTAGGTGCTTCTTGAGTTTTTTTCAGTGTAATAAAACCAATTATGATTATTCTTTTGCGCTCGGTATCATATTTAAAGTAAGCTCGAACACCTTTGGGCTTAATTTCATACAAATTGTATTCAAGTTGATTAATATTTTTGTATGCAGTTCCCAACTGTTCAAATGCACCTATTGCAGCGATTATTTTTATTCTGTTTTCTTTGGATAGCTCAAATAACTGTTGCTTTGCTTCCGGTGTATATTCTGCAATAAATACTTTTTCAAAGTGTGTCATATTAATATTGTAACATAATCAAGATGATTTTGCAACGTTTTCAAGTTTGTTAATAATAAAGTTTTACGTCTTGTGTGAGTTTAATTTTGAACGGCGTATTTGTAGGTATATAAACAGATCCGCCTTTACAGAACAGGGATACAATAGGCGAAGTTGCAGTACTGACCGTTCCTAATACAACTCCATAAACAAATGTAAACGGAGAAAGTATTATTGTTGTTTTATCCTGAATCAAATCTGCAGAGAGTTTGTTCATTTTATGGAACGTTCTTCTGCCCCATTTCCCTTTGTTTACGGTGTTCTTCCAATAAGAGCGTTTCCCTTTTATATCTTCTAAGAAAACTTTTTTGCCTCCGACTTTTAATACTCTGGTTTCAATATGCTGGTATTTGCCGCCGAGTATAATTGTATCAATAGAGAGTGATACCAGTCCTCCGTTTCCTGAAATTTGCGGAGTGTGTGCTTCTTTTATTTCCCCTGTGAGTTTTGTTCCCTGAGGTATTGTGTAGTATGCTGTTTTGATTGGCTTTTTAGTCGTAAATACTATTCTTGTACCGACTCGTTGTTTATCTGATATTGCGTTTGCGTTAACTATTTCAAACGACATTCCTTTTCTCATCGGGAATGATTTTAAAGTCGTTGTTTTTTTGACTGCTGCGGATTTTACCGGAGTCGTTTTCTTTGTACCGGTTTGTTTAGTTACAGGTTGTTTGTTTTGTGGGATTGCCGGAAGTTTTGGCATCGCTTCTGTTGTTTTGGGTTTTGTTGCGGCAGATGTTGTTTTTTGAGTCGGTTTGACCTGCGGTTTTGCGTTATTAATTCCGTTTGTGCCGACCCCGTAATTTTTTCTTATAGTATCATCAACCGTATAGTCTAAATCAATACCAAATACAGGCACTATAAATAATGCCTGTATTAAAAACAATATAAAAAGTTTTTTAATTTTATTTTGTTGCAAGATATTCATTAATTGCTTTTGCTGCCTTTTTCCCTGCACCCATAGCATTGATAGCATTAGATGTTCCGACAGGAGCAACGTCGCCGCCTGCATAGATTCTAGGGATTGATGTTTCTCTTGTGTCTTCGTCAACGGTGAAATATCCGCGTTTATCTGTTGCGAATTCTATTCCATCCGCTTCTGAGGATTTTTGGATAATAGGATTAGGTCCTGTTCCGAGTGCTACGATAACAGTATCAACATCGAAGGTTTCGTATTTGCCTGTTCCTATTGGTTTACATCTTCCTGATTCATCAGGTTCACCGAGTTCCATAATTTCAAATTTCATACCGCCTACGTATCCGTCTTTATCAATGATTTCATAAGGCGCGTGTAAGAATTTGAATACAACACCTTCTTCTTTTGCGTGTCTGATTTCTTCTAAACGTGCAGGAAGTTCTTTTTCTGTACGTCTGTATACGATATAAACTTCTTTAAACCCTACTCTTACAGCAGTTCTTGCTGCGTCCATTGCAACATTTCCGCCGCCTATGACAGCAACTTTTTCACCGACTTTAAGCGGTGTAGGTGTATTTTCGTCATTTGCCTGCATCAGGTTAACACGGGTCAGGAATTCGTTTGCAGAGAATACACCGTTCAGGTTTTCTCCTGGAATACCCATCATTTTAGGAAGACCTGCACCGGAGCATATAAATATCGCATCAAAACCGTCTTCTTCAAGTTGTTTGATGGTGATAGATTTTCCTACAATAACATTTTTCTTAAACTCAACACCCATTGCTTTGAGAGCATCAATTTCGCGGTCGAGAACAACTCTAGGTAATCTGAAAGGCGGAATCCCGTATCTTAATACACCGCCAAATTTGTGTAGTGCTTCAAAAACAACAACCTCGTGTCCTGCTTTTCTAAGGTCAGATGCTGCTGTAATTCCTGCACAACCTGAACCGATAACGGCTACTTTTTTACCGGAAGGTGTAATTGTTGTTTCTTTTGGTCTTGTGTTGTCACCAACGTATCTTTCAAGAGCGCCGATTGCAACAGCTTCGCCTTTGATACCGAGAACACATTGACCTTCACATTGTCTTTCTTGAGGACAAACACGTCCGCAAACAGACGGCAGCATACTTGTTTGTCTGATGATTTCACCTGCTTTTTCAAGATTATCTTCTTTTACAGCTTGTATGAACTGAGGAATTTGAATATTAACAGGACATCCTTTTACGCATCTTGGATTTTTACAATTCAGGCATCTGGATGCTTCTAGTTTAGCCTGCTCCGGTGTAAGGTTTTCTTCTACTGCTTCAAAATTACTTCTGCGAAGAATTTTATCCTGTTCTTTAGGTCTTTGACGTTCCATATTCAAATCTCTCCTTATAATTTACTTCCCGTTAACTTTATAATTATTCTATACCAAATAGGATGAAATGGAAAGGTTTAGTTTGGGTATGATACTTTTCCCAGGACAACAGCTTTGTCTGCTCCTGTGCAGGAAGGAACATTATTAGGGATTCCGTAGTAGTTGCAGTAGCCCAGAAGTGCAAATGCCATTACTTCTTTAAAATTGTTTGAGATTCCATAATCTTCATGAGTCTTAAGCTCAATATGTTTTGGAAGATAGTTCCTCAAAAGCTTCATCATATATTTGTTATATGCTCCGCCGCCGCCTATTATTGCTTCGTTTATGTGTGCATTCGGATAAACAAATCTTTCATACGCCTGTGCAATTGTTTTTGCGGTAAGCGCGGTAAGTGTTGAGATAACATCTTTAGGTTCAGGCGGCGCAAATTTAAGAATATTCTCGATATATTTAGGTGAAAAATATTCACGTCCTGTCGTTTTTGGCGGTGATATAAAATAGTATTCATCTTCTAAAAGACAGTTGATCCAGCTATCTGAAATCATGCCGCTTTGTGCAATTTCTCCGTCTTTGTCATACGGTTGATTAAAGAATTTTTTAACACAATAATCAATCATAATATTTCCGCAGCCGGTATCAAATCCGAATGGCAGGCAGTCATCTGATAAGACTGTTACGTTTGAAATCCCGCCGATGTTTTGAACAGCAGCATTTCTAAACCATTGTCTGTCTGCAAAACAAACCAGAGGTGCTCCTTGTCCTCCGTGTGCGATGTCTGATTCCCTAAAATTTGATATGGTAAGACAGCCTGTCTTTGCTGCAATGACAGAACTGTCACCTATTTGTAATGTGCTTTTCAGGTTAATATCATCTATTTTTTCATCATAAGGAAAATGGTATACGGTTTGACCGTGGCTGGATATTATATCGGGTTTCCCGTGTTCTGCAATAAGAGTATTTGCAGCTTGCGCAAAACATTCTCCGACTGCAAAATTTAACTGGCATAGTTCTTTTAGTGTAATATCCTGATTAAACGCCTGGAAAATTTTTGCTTGGATGTGCGGAGGATATTTATAATTAATCCCCTGAATCAATTCGCATGACAAATCCGGATTTACGATACATAACCCTGCATCAATTGAGTCACATGATGTTCCGGACATAAGACCTATAACTTTTTTAGGTTCTTTATCTTCCAATTATTGTCTCCTCATATTTTTCTCTGTCTGTGCAGGCAACACGTTTTGGGACATAATCAACATTCAGCGATTCTGCTATGTGTTTAATATTATATGTCCCTGATGATATAACTATTTTGGTTTTTCTGTATGCAGGCAGATTTTTAATCTGTTCTACAAACCACTCCCCTGCATATTGCGGTCTAAAATCGTCTTCCATCTGTAAATCAGTAATAATTAAATCGTATGGCGAGGAAGTATTCTCATATAATTTGTCGAGTCCATCTCTTGCAGAGTCCGCAGTATCAATAGAGCACCCGTTTTCTATGAATATTTCTTCGAGTGCTGTTTTGTGGAACTCTCTCCAGGACATCATATCATCTACAACTAAAATCTTCATTCGTTTATTATATCAAAAAATAAATATAGTGGTTAGTGATGGGTAAATAGTGATGTGGCTAAGTAGCCAGGCAGTTAGGCTGCTAAGATAATTGGTGCTCCGAATATTACAATAATTCCGCCTGGCTTCTTGGCTTCATAGCTGCTTAGCGACTTTCTTCAACGAGTAGGCGCAATTCCAACCCAATACATTTACCCCCCTATTTGTGGTAGGTTTCGTTTTTTGAGATTTTAAACGCTCTATATATTTGTTCTAAAAGAATCAATCTTGTAAACTGGTGGAGAAATGTCATTTTAGAAAGGCTAAGCTTCAAGTCTGCCATATCGCAGACTTTTTTTGATAAACCGCAGGAAGAGCCAATAATGAATACGAGTTCGGATACTCCGGAGTTTGTTATTTCTTCGATTTTTTTTGAAAATTCTACGGAATCAAACTGTTTACCGCCGATTTCAAGGGTTATGATATAACTTGACGGTTTTATATTGGCAATAATTTTTTCGGCTTCTTCTTCCAGTATCCGCTCGGTCAGGTTTTCGTCTTTTATTTCGATAGGCTGCAGCTCGCATATTTCAAGAGGGGTATAAGGACGCAGACGTTTTATAAACTCATCTATTCCTTCTTTCAAAAACTTTTCTTTAATTTTTCCGAGTGCGATTATTTTTATTTTCATAAAACAATCATACCACTTAATTGCCATATTCGGTAATGTTTGTACAGAAATTACGGGTTAAATTTAACTGTGGAGGATAACATGATGAGAAAATATCCGTTACTTATTTGTGCGCTTTTGGTATCAGGAACTCTGTCTTATGCTGCCGGTGATTTTATACAGTTTGGTTATCCGGGCAGTGATATGGCATACAGAAACGGAATGAATCGTGAAATCAACGAAACTATTGATATGATGAACAAAACCAATAGTTGGGAAAATCCGTACGCTGTTGAATCAAGGAATCCTATAACAAGTTTCTTTAAACGCAAAAATCCTGATGATAAATACTCCAGAGGTCATATGGATGAATCAGATATGGAATATCTTCTCTCAAAAATGGAAAACAAACGTTTCGGACAGACTTATGCAGGGCTTGATATAGAAAACCGTTTAGACAGGCTTGATTCTCAGATGTTTGGAGCAATTCAGTCAGGGGATTACAAAACCCGTTTGAACAGGTTGAAACACGCATTTTCTGCAGAAGCCACAAGAAGCTACAAAGCAAAAAACAGCCGGGTAAAGGCGTTTAAAGAGATGTTCTCGTCAGGCTATCCGACAAGCATCCCGGCTGATGAAGATTACTATTCTTCATTAAACAGTATGTTTTGGTAGGAAAAAGCGGCTATGTTAAAACGTAGCCGCTTATTGGTGTTTAATATGTGTTCTATTATTTTAAAGGATAATTTTTCATAACGAATTCAATATCTTTATCCCCTCTGCCTGAGAGGTTAATAAGTATTTTTTCGCCTTTATATATTTCAGCCAGTTTTAACCCCAGAGCAACCGCGTGTGAGCTTTCTAATGCAGGGATTATACCTTCTGTTCTTGATAATTCATAGAATGCACTGACTGCTTCAATATCGTTTATTGTTTCATAGTTTACTCTGCCGATATCGTGTAAATAACAATGTTTTGGCCCTACTCCCGGATAGTCCAGACCGCTTGCAACCGAGTATGCATTTGCAATATCTCCGTTTTCGTCCTGCAGCAAGAGGCACTTAAATCCGTGAAGAATACCTTTTTTGCCGTAAGTAATACTTGCTGCGTTATCTCCGAGTTTTTCCCCTTTGCCTAATGGCTCCGCTCCATAGATTTTAACTGATTCGTCGTCAAGAAATCCGCTGAATAATCCTATTGCATTTGAACCGCCGCCGACACAAGCTACAATATGGTCAGGCAGCGAACCTGTTAAATCAAGCATTTGTTCACGAGCTTCTCTGCCTATGACCGATTGGAAATGTTCAACCATCATCGGGAAAGGATGCGGCCCGACAGCCGAACCTATTGCATAAATTGCTGTTTCGTATTCGTTTGAATATGCAATGAATGCTTCATCTACGGCTTCTTTTAATGTCATTGTTCCTTTTTTTACGGAAATTATATTTGCTCCGAGAATTTTCATTCTGTCTACGTTAGGTTTAGCTTTTTGGATATCAACTTCACCCATATAGACATCACATTCAAGCCCCATAAGCGCTGCTGCGGTTGCTGTTGCAACACCATGCTGTCCTGCTCCTGTTTCCGCAATGATTTTTTTCTTGCCCATTTTCTTTGCTAAAAGAGCTTCGCCAAGGCAGTGATTGATTTTATGTGCGCCTGTGTGGTTTAAATCTTCACGTTTAAGATAAATTTCCGCTCCGTATTTTCTTGACAAGTTTTTGCAGTGATAAACAGGGCTCGGACGACCGGCATAGTACTTCAAAAGGTCGTTTAACTCTTTATTAAATATAGGATCGTCTTTGTATTTTAGAAATGCTTCGGTTATTTTTTCAAACTCTGCTTTTAATCCGTCAGGCAAAAATTGTCCGCCGTATTCTCCAAAAAATCCGTCTTGGGTTGGTAATATATTTGTTAAATTTTTTGTTTCCATAATTTAGTTCTCCTTTATCAATTTATAAACAATAGCGTTTTCGTCTTTTAATATGCGAGACCCTCTTGTTACTTTGCAAAGGCTGACATTCAGTTCTTTTGCAATATCTCTTTGGGTTCTTCCTTCCGATAACATTTTCAGGATACGCCATCGTTTTGATAAAGTTGAAATCTCTGATTCTGTCAATAGTTCAGATATGAATTCATATACTTCATTTTCTGAACCGATTTTAGATATTAAATTTGATATTTCTTTAATGCTATCCATATTTGACCTTTGTTTCTATGAATAGTAACATGTTAATATGTTTCTGTCAATAGTAACATAAGATAAATTTTAAAAATTTGTTACATATCTGTCGGTTAGATTATACAATTACTTGCATGGAAAAATTTTAGCGATAAAATATAAGAAGTCGAAAATAAATTGTCCAAGTTTGGAATCTTGGATTTATAGAAAAGAGGTAACCATGAAAAAGGGAATCCATCCTGATTATAAAAAAACTGTTATCAAATGTGTATGCGGTAACGAAATAGAAACAGCTTCAGTAGTAGACGATATCACAGTTGAAATTTGTAACAACTGCCATCCGTTCTATACTGGTCAACAAAAAATCCTTGACTCTGAAGGTAGAGTTGAAAGATTCAAAAAACGTTACGGCCAAAAGTAATAACAGATTGGTGTTAAGATTTTACGAAAAGAGCGAAGGAATTATTTCTTTCGCTCTTTTAAGTAGGCTTAATAATTTTACATGTCATATTTTTCTATGTTAATATTATTTAAAGGGAAAAGGGGGAGTCGTTATGGAAAATAGTAATAAACCGCAGGTAAAACTTATAGCAAAACCGGATAATCTTTTAAGAACTATCTATACTGCATGCAGAACATGTTATAGTGCGGATTCTCCTTTGAATATTTTTGACTGCGATGCGGATGATGAAAAAATGCTTAAATTGATAAGCAGGGTTGTATCCTCCGGTCATTATTCAACAATTGAACATATACAGGTTAGTTTTGCGATTTCAAATGTTTCCAGAGCATGTACACACCAGCTTGTAAGACACCGTCACATGTCTTTTTCCCAAAAATCACAGAGATATGTAAAAGAAAAAGGTCAATTTGATTATATAATTCCGCCGACGATTGAAAGAAATCCGGAATTAAAAGCAAAATTTGAAGAATTTATGGGTGAGATTTCCAAGAAGTATCTTGAATTTACGGAAGCAGGTATTCCGGCAGAAGATGCACGTTTTGTTCTGCCTAATGCTACGGCAAGCTCTATGGTTGCTTCTTTAAATCTTAGGGAGTTGATACACCTTGCAAATTTAAGATTATGCACCCGTGCGCAATACGAGATAAGACTTCTTGTAAAAGCTATGTGTGATGAGCTTATAAAAGAAGAGCCTTGGTTAAAAGATTATCTTGTTCCGAAGTGTGAGCGTTTAGGATTTTGTGACGAGGATAAATGCTGCGGCAGAATGCCGAGAAAAGAGGAAGTTCTGAATGTTAAATAATAAAAAATACGGCCTTTATTTTTGTTTTGGTCTGGTATTTGTATTATTTGCTCTATCTCTTTTTGTATTCAAGCCGGTTATTCGAATGGCAGAGTTGTATACTCTTTTTGCAAGAGTATCTCCGGAGAGCTTAAAACCTGTTTATGATTTTGGCGGAGATGGTTTTATGCTGTCGTCTGTTGTTCCTATGATTCCGAATGTCGAATTTTTTAATTACCCTTTGTTTTTCGATGTATTTTTATGCGCTATGACTGTATTATTAATAACTTTAATAATATATTTAATCCCTAATATTTTTATATGTTTTTCTCTCGGGTTATCTGTAATCATTGGTTTTTGTCTGGCGGCTTTATATATGAGCAGGGTTCATAATATTTGGATTCCTGTTGTGTGGCCTGTTCTGGTGCAAGGTTTTATGTTTTTGACTCTTATGTTTACCAAATCACTTTTAATCCAGACGAAACAGTTGAATACCGTAAAGATTTTCGGTTACGATATTAATCTTTTTCCGAATTCTATTCCTTATTTTAAAAACATAGTTCAGCAGCCAAAAGATACAATTCTTACAATGGCTTGTTTTAAAATTAGGATTCCTCAAATGTATATGGATGAAGTTTCTGTTGATAAACTTGTATATAAAACAAATGAATTTTTCCAAATTATTGTTGATTCGGTGCTAAAATACGGAGGAATTATTGATAAAACAAGTAATTCAACTATTTTATGCTATTGGTTAGGTAAGAATCAGGCATTGAATGCTGTTAAAGCAGGGATTGAGATAAATGATAAAGTAAAAAAACTCGATTCTGAATATATAAAACTCTCTTGCGGTATTGCAACTGATGAAGCAATTTTTGGAATTTTAGGGTCTAAAAACTTTGCAAATTATACTGTTATAGGTAATATAACGGATATTGCTTCAAGACTGGAAAATGCTTGTATATTTCATACTACTCCTATACTTATATCAGGCAAGACACTTAGTTATCTGAAAGATAAGTTGCTTGCGACACATAAGGGCAGTATAAGTGTTCACGGGTTAAAAACTCAGATAGATTTTTATGAACCTTTGAATTTTAATCCCTCATATATTGATAAATTAAAAGAGGGATTATTGCATGATTAATTTTGATTACCTCACATTATTAGCTTTCTGGCATGAAAACTTGGATTTTTTGATAGGTTCCCGGCTTCAAAAAATTCAACAGCCGACAAGAAAAGATTTTATATTTGCATTCAGAAATCTTTCCGAATCAAAAAAAATGTATGTAAATATTAATCCTTCATATTTTCATATTTGTTTTGCAGCGGAGGAAAACCTTACCCGTCGTGATATCCATTTGCCTAAGCAGCCGCCAATGTTTTGTATGCTGCTTCGAAAATATCTTGAAAGCGCCCGTGTTATGGATGTCAGAGTCCCTTATTATGAAAGGATTCTTGAAATTGATTTTAAGTCTTCAAATGAGTTTGATGAAAATGTAAACCTGACTCTTGCAATAGAGATGATGGGAAAATATTCAAACGTAATTCTGTATAATTCTGATACCAAAATTATACTCGGCTGTGCGCATAATGTCGGTGCTGAAAAGAGTCGGGAACGTGAAGTTATGGGAACTCTGCCTTATGTTTACCCTCCAAGCCAGGAGTATAAAAAAGATATTTTAAGATATACAGGCGAATTGGATTATAGCAGATTGAATCAGGATTTTTTAGGGATATCAAAAAGTTTTGAAGATATGGTTCAAGGTGTTCCGCTTGAAAAAATAAAGGATTATGTGGAGGGTGAAAACTACACTCCCGCAATCGACGGTGATAAATATTGTATTTATTCGGAGCTTTTGGAAACCCCTGTTACACAGGATAGCGTAAGTTCAATGATTGATAATTATTATTCAAGAATGCAGGAAAAAGTTTTGTTTAATCAACTATCTTTAAAACTGAAAAATATTACCGGCAGCCAACTTAAAAAAGTTACCGGAACTTTGAAAAAAATTAATTATCAAATATCAAAGAAGGACAAAGGTGAAGAATACAAAAAATACGGGGATTTAATACTTGCCAATTTATATGCAGGTAAAGATTATACAAAATCAATAACGGTAACGGATTGGGACTCCGGTGAAAACATTGAGATACAACTGGATGAAACAAAAACTCTTAAAGAAAATTCTCAAAGGTATTATAAACTTTTTGCAAAATCAAAAGATTCCAGAGGTAAATTAGAAGAGTTGCATCAGGAATTAGAAGCTGAGAAGTCTTATCTTGAACAAATAAAATATACCATTGATAATGCGGACTCTTTGCAGGTTTTGCAAGAAATAGAATCTGAAATTGTACCGGAAACAAAAGATAAAAAAATAAAAAATACCGAGATAGAAATTACAGATATAAACGGATTCAAGGTCTATATCGGAAAGAATAACCGCCAGAATGATGAGATTGTATCAAAGCTATCAAAAGGTGAGGATTACTGGTTCCATATCCAAAATGCTCCCGGGTCGCATATTTTGTTAAAAGTCCCGGATTCAAATGAGCCTGATGACAGTACAATTTTTGAATGTTGTAAACTTGCTAAAAAATATTCTTCGGCATCAGAATCAACCAAGGCAGGTGTGATTTATACAAAACGTAAATTTTTGAAGAAACCTCCCGGAGCAAATTTAGGCTACGTTATTTATAAAAATGAAAAAGAGATTATCGTAGGAGATTAGAAGAAAAAAGAAAAGAATACAGGTGCAGGGTGTGGGGCGGCACTAGCCCCACTATTAAATTATTATTGAATAATATAGGGGTGCATAAACCCCGCATTAATTTGGTTAACCCGTCCGGAGGACAATAAGAACCTTTTTATTATAAACTACTGCGGAGAATTATTCTCCGCAGTAGTTTATTCTCATACATATAGATGAGATTTTTTTCTGTTAACTGTTTTTTGTATAAAGTTTGTCGTTAGACGTCATGAGAAGTCATGTAAATATTGGCTTTCAGAACGTTGACTTTTTTGTAAACAACATTAAAGACAACATGTGTAGATTGAATATGAGGAAAATATGACAAAAAATCAGTATAAACATTACCAAAACAAAATAGGAGGGCATGCTTATGGGTATGGCAGCATCACAGGCTAGGTATATAGCCTTGACCGCTCGAAAGAGTAATGTTGAATACGAAGGCCAACAGATTAACCAGGCAAGAACGGCTCTGGCAAACCAGACGGCTAACCTATTCAACCAGATGATGGGCATGAGTGTTCCGACACCGCCATCAACAACCGATTATACCACAATACAATACTCGTTTAGTGACGGGGTTAATAATGAGGTATTATCAAATTATTATCAATTGGGTACAGCAGATTCGGAATACAACTATGTTGTAACTACTTACCACAATGAAAAAGTATTTACGGGTTCTAAGAAGAAAATGAGCGACCCGCAAATCCAGACTACGTTTACGCATCATTATAGTTATGATCCAAATTCTACTAACAATAATGATACAAGGAACATTACAAAAGCCTGGAAAAATGCGGACGGAACCTATGCAATGCAGGCAACAGACGGATCAACATCAATTTACCGTCCGGCAACTGAAAAAGAGTTAGAACAAGTTCAAGCAATCAATAAAGGTAACGGGGAATATGCCGATACTACAGCTGGAGTTACAACAACAACTTCTAAATTTTCAGATGTTAAATTGGCAGGTGCTAATATTGCTGGTTCAAATAGTTTAACTGCAAATGGCACAACATTTACTAAATATCGATATGATGCCTTAGATGAAAAGCAGAAAGCTGCTATTGATAGTATGTTCGCCGGAACAGGAGCTGCTGATGAATTTTTTATTGATGAAGACGGAAATGCTATCAAGGTTGCTGAAATAACTGTTGCAGAAGGTGCGGTAGCTGCAGATCCTGATGTAACATTCAACATTTATAATCCACAAGGTGCAGGTATTGAAACAGGTAATTACTATACCGACGGTAAAACGTTTGTTACTCAAGCAGATCTTGATAAAGCTGTTCAAACATATAATGAATATGAAGCTCTTGATAAGAGAGGTCCTAACGAAATTAATGTTATCACGGTTACAGATGATCCAACCTTCTCTAACTACTATGCAATAGGTAACTGTATTTTAACAGAACTTGATGCAGCAGATTTAGAAGAAGAAGATACTAAAGCGGAAATAGACCAAATTATCAAGGATATGCAGGGTGAAAACGGTGATACAACAGCCGCAGCAAACCTGGCAGCATGTTTTGATACAGATGCAAACGGCAATTTGGTATATAAAGGCGGATTGTATAAATTCACAATGAATGGCAAGACCTACTATACTACCAAAAATGACCTTGATGCATCAGCAGGTACATCTATTGTAGATAATGATATTGATGTTCAACAAGAAAAATTAAATTACTATAGTGCAGATTACCTTGATACAAGGGTTGAAGAAACTCAAAAAGCATTATTGGAAACTGATGGTCAAGGACGTTTCAAAACTCTTAAACTTGAAAATGATTCCACAACATATACGTTGAACACCGAAACGGTAACTGACGAAGATGCTTACAATGATGCAATGAACCGATATTACTATGAAAATGCCGTATATGAAAAGAATATATCGGATATCAACGCAAGAACCGAAATAATTCAAGCACAAGACAGAACTCTTGAACTACGTTTGGAACAGTTGAATACTGAACAAAACGCACTCCAAAACGAAATGGAAGCAGTTAAGAAAGTAGTCGACAAACACGTAGAACTTGGATTCAAGACATTCGGCGGCTAATACTAGTTAGTATTAAAGTTGGTACTTTAACAATAACAATATTGAGGGCACAATGGCATACAAGAATGATGGTTTACTGGTTATAGCGAATAAGTTCGGAGCAGCTTCTGCAGACGCGAAATGCATGTTGTACGAAACTTATGACAGATTAAGAGACCTCACAGTTTCAGGATCTGCCAGCTCAGGAACAGGCTTTGAGGCTTGTGGTGGCTTCCTATACCAACTTGCCAGCCTTTTCGCTCCATCAGCTTTTATGGGAACATTGGGCGGAACTCAATCATTTAATATCCCTGGTACTTCATATTGGTCACCGTACTCAGGTGGTACCGGAACAGTAAACGGGGGTTATGCATCTTTCGGGCTTAGCGGACTAGGGAACTATTCAGGGTTCCCTAGCGGCGCCGCTAACGTTAACTGGGGCTTAGGAAGCGGCTCTACAACAGGGGGTGCATCAAGTATAGACGGACTTATTTCCGGCTTAGGTTCTGCAAGCGGTACAGTAACCGGCGGAGCTTCAAGTATCGGAAGTGTAGCAGATGTTGCATCTGCGGCAGCTTACGGGATAGGTACCGCAAATGGTTATGGGATAGGTGCATCAGGTATATTGATGCCTCTGGCAGGTTTAGTTTCAGGTTGGGGCGGTATTATGACCGCTGCTGCACCTTATTTGGGCGAATTCGGTTTACCTGCCATTGTTATGGGGAACTTAATGCAAGGTACAACTTCTGCAGCATTGTCTGCTTACCAAAACGTATCAAGTAATATTTTATCCAACGCTGATACAATTCTTTCACAAAAAGTTGCAAATATCGAAACAGTTTGTAAGATGCTGGATACTCAAGGTGAAGTTGTAAGAAAGATGTTAAAAGAACAAATGGAAAGCGACAGCAAAGCTATTCAGAATTTATAGGGGTAAATATAATTTTATAGCTATAATTTATTCCTTTATTTGATAAGATAGGATTTGTGATGAGAATAAGAACTTTTTTAAGAATAATGTTTAATGATATATTCCACGAGAATGTGATATCTAAAACCATATCTTCTCTTGTTAATTTTTGTTACG
Organism: Candidatus Gastranaerophilales bacterium; assembly: GCA_944324825.1. Taxonomy (GTDB): domain Bacteria; phylum Cyanobacteriota; class Vampirovibrionia; order Gastranaerophilales; family Gastranaerophilaceae; genus UMGS1585. The sequence goes on along the minus strand of CALUXU010000001.1, from coordinate 260,184 downwards.
AATTTAATATTCTCGCTAAGAAACCTCTAAAGTATGATAAAAATGTGTCGTTAAACATGCTGGATACGAAGAGAAATATATTTTTTCAGAGTATTTCAGGTGACAAGATAGACTGCCAATAATTATTAAGACATGTTAAGAATATGCGAAACATAAGGCAATTATTTAATAAAACATGTTTTATAATATATGGAAGTCTTGAATTGGGTGTAAGAATATGAACGAATCAATAATGACTTCCCTACGACGAATAAGAAATTTCATCAATTTCACAAAATCATTTTTCATCAGGAAAAATCCTTTTAAAATGCTTTTTGAAGAAATTGTTGGAAACCTGAAAGATATGTTCAGTGTACGTCAAAAACTTAAAATGGCTCAATACAGAGTTAACTATCACAAGCATCAGTTGATGAAAATGGAGTCATTAATAGCAGAAAATAACGAACACACATTCTTGAAAGGTAAAAACCTCAACGAAACAAGGTAAGGTGTACTATGGGTTTAATAGCATCATCAATGCGACTACTGACTCTTACTGCGTATAAGAATCAGTTAGAAATACGAATTCAATCTGTGACGGAAAGTCTTATCGGATTGCAATCACAAATTGATGAATTAGTTTCAATAGGTGCTGATTTAGATCCGGATAGTGAAGCTTTAAAAGAATTAAAAGTAAAAAAAGAACGTTTAAATTCAATAGAAAAGAAATTAGAAATGCAACAAAAACAATTCCAAACTCAATTGGAAGCTGTTAACCAAGAAATTCAATCTTGTCAACAAATGCTTGTCGGTAATATCCAAAGCGGTATCTTCGGATATTCATTGGGCGGTAGATAAAATGAAAATTAATTAAATAATAAAAAATGGCGGCTTTATTAAGCCGCCATTTTTATGGTTTTTGTGTTTCTATGCTTTTGCAGCTCCTGATTTTTCGATAATTTCTTTTTCGATATTTGCAGGAACTTGTTCATAGCATTGGAATTCCATAGAGAATGTACCACGACCTTGAGTTTTAGAACGAATATCTGTTGCATATCCGAACATTTCAGCCAACGGAACAATCGCTCTGATTTTTTGGATTCCTGTTCCTTCAATGATTTCCATACCTTCAACACGTCCACGGCGAGAAGATATATCACCGATAATATCACCGGTATTTTCTTCCGGAACTTCAATTTCAACCTTCATCATAGGTTCTAAGATACAAGGTTTAGCTTTTCTTGTACCTTCTTTGATTGCCATAGAACCGGCAATTTTGAAAGCCATTTCAGATGAGTCGACTTCGTGGTATGAACCATCGTATAAAGTAACCTTAACGTCAATCATTGGGAATCCTGCTAAAATACCGCCTTCAAGAGCTTCTTCCATACCTTTTCTTGCAGGTTCAATGTATTCTTTAGGAATAGCACCACCAACGATTTTGTTTTCAAATACGAAACCTGCATTTTCTTCAGCCGGTTCAATTTGAATTTTAACGTGACCGTATTGACCTTTACCACCTGATTGTCTGATGAATTTAGAATCTTGATCAGCGTTACCTCTAATTGTTTCACGATAAGCAACTTGCGGTTTACCAACGTTTGCATCTACTTTGAATTCTCTTAACAGACGGTCAACGATGATATCAAGGTGAAGTTCGCCCATCCCTGAAATGATTGTTTGACCGGTTTCGGTATCAGATTTAACTCTGAATGACGGATCTTCTTCAGCCAATTTTTGAAGAGCAATACCCATTTTATCCTGGTCTGCTTTTGTTTTTGGTTCAATAGCAACAGAGATAACCGGTTCAGGGAAAGTCATTTTTTCTAAGATGATAGGTGCTTTTTCATCACATAATGTATCACCTGTAGTAGTGTCTTTCAAACCTACTGCCGCACAGATATCACCTGCGTAAACTTCTTCTTCTTCAATTCTTTGATCAGCATACATTTGAACAAGTCTTGAAATACGTTCTTTTTTACCGTTTGTAGCGTTAAGAACGTAAGAACCTGAAGTAAGTTTACCTGAATATATTCTTAAGAATGTTAAACGACCAACGTAAGGGTCTGTCATAACTTTGAATGCTAAAGCTGAGAACGGTTCAGCATCTGATGAATGTCTTTCAACTTTTGTTCCGTCTTCTAATTCTCCTTCAATTGCTTTTACATCAACAGGTGAAGGCATTAATTCAACGATAGAATCAAGCAACGGTTGAACACCTTTGTTTTTGAATGCTGTACCGCAGGTAACAGGAACGATTTTGTTATCGCAAACAGCTTTTCTTAAACCTTTTTTCAATTCTTCAACAGAGATTTCTTCACCTTCTAAATATTTCATCATTAAATCATCATCAGTTTCTGCAATTGCTTCAACTAATGCATCTCTGTATTCTTGAGCTTTTTCAAGCATATCTGCAGGAATGTCTTCTTCCTTAATATCAGTACCTAAATCGTTAGTGTAAATTTCAGCCTTCATAGTGAATAAATCAATAAGACCTTTAAATTGATCTTCTGCACCGATAGGTAATCTGATAGGATGAGCGTTAGCACCTAATCTGTTTCTGATTTGGTCAACTACACGATAGAAGTTAGCCCCTGTTCTATCCATTTTGTTAACGAATACCATACGAGGAACTTCGTATCTGTTTGCTTGTCGCCAAACTGTTTCTGATTGAGATTGAACACCGCCAACTGCACAGAATACAGCAACAACACCGTCTAATACACGTAATGAACGTTCAACTTCGATTGTAAAGTCAACGTGGCCCGGTGTGTCAATAATGTTGATTTGGTGACCTTTCCAAGATGCAGTAACTGCTGCTGATTGGATTGTGATACCACGTTCACGCTCTTGTTCCATAAAGTCAGTAACAGCTGCGCCGTCGTGTACTTCACCAATTTTATGAGTTTTACCTGTATAGAACAGGATACGCTCAGTTGTAGTGGTTTTGCCGGCATCAATGTGTGCAGCAATACCAATGTTTCTAATCTTTTCCAATGGTGTTTTTCTTGCCATAGTTGTTTTTTCCTTTTATCTATATATATCTACATTTAACTATAAACTAGTCTTACTATTTAGTTTCTCACAAACATGTTTTAGTTACAAGGACAGCTGATGTTTATTTTATTACATTTTTGTTACAATTTTTTATTGTGCTAGCAAAAAAAAAATATGACGGTTTTTCTAATAAAAGTATCACCTATAAAAGGAGTTTCTCATGAGTGGTTATGGTGTAGATTTATCTTATGTGTTACCGAATAAAGCAAAGATGAGAATACCGATTGTACCTCATCAAAAAGGGCCTTATAAACCACAGTTTATATCATATATGAAAGATCATGCGGGACGTTTGTGCGCAACTATGGATAGACCGCAAACATTAAATATCGGCGGGCGCAGGATTAATAACGTAATGGATTACGTTGTTTCAAATTTTGTTGATGCTGCAACTGATAAAGGCAAGTTGTATGCGATTACGACTCCTTCAAGTGATATATCTGCATATACATTTGACGGGAAATTCGCTTTTTTACGTGAACAGTATATTGAGCCGCGTACAATAAAAATTGGTAATAATGTTTTAAAAGATGTCTTGTATAAAACAGAAACAGCAGATGGGGCAAAAGAATACCAGGCAATTACAAAACACTACCGTATAAAAACGATGAGAGTCAGCCCTGATGGCATTGTTACGCCGCCTAAAAAGAATATGTTTGAAAAAGCTGCTGCTTTATTATCTAAAAAAACCAAATTAATTTCAAAATTATTGAAATTTTTCTAATTGTTGATATAATTGGAATGTCTAGATTAAATAAGAAAGGTTATGTAAATGAAAAAACAAGTAAAGTTATTAATGGCTGTTGCATTTGCATTCGGTATTGGTTTCGGAACGGCAAATCTTGCAATATCTAATGCTACTGCTCCAACTATTGCAGTTGTAAACATTGATAAAGTTTTAAATTCTTCATCTCAAGTTGCGGCTCTTAAGAGAGAACAAAAAGCTAAGGCTTCTGAATTAAAAACTTGGTTAAAGAATGCTCAAGATGATGTAGATAAACAAAAAACTCCTCAATCAAAACAAGCAATGAGAGCAAAATACGAAAAAGAATTAATGAATAAAAGAGCTGCCAATAATAAAGCATTCTCAAGTAAGTTAGCTGCTATTGATGCAAGTGTTACCAAAACAATTTCTCAATATGCTAAATCTAAAGGATATCCTATTGTTTTAGCTAAAAGTGTTGTAATATACGGCGGAACTGATATTACTAATGAAGTTGCTAAACTTGTAAAATAGAAATGAATAATAAATAAAAAAGAGTTATGAAAATTCATAACTCTTTTTTTCATTATTTAAATGTTCCCATTTTGTTTCCTTGAGTATCAAATTGTGTTGTAGTTCCATTACTGTTTACACGATATATACCTATTTTTTTCCCTTTTTTGTTATATCCATAAATATTACCGTCTTTCCCTCGTTTAAATTTTACTGCATCGCCGTCATAATTAACTGTTGAAGCTGCAGCCGTTTGTTGATTTTTTAATCTGTAGCTGTTATTAAATCGGTTATATGGATTGTCAATCCTTACAGGATTCGTCTTATTCATTGTTTTCCCGTATTGGCTGTAGTTTTTACTTCCTTTTTCTACTAATTCATTTGTATTTGTTATATTTCTTTGCTGGTATTTTGCGGAATAATCCGGCATGTATGTTTGATTATATTCTGTAGTCTTAGTCGTGTTATTTGTCGATGTACGCTTCTTTTTCGCTCTTGAATTCCTTACTGCGGATGTTGCAGGTGCGGCTTTTTGTATGGAATTATCGCTGTATAAGCCGTATAAAGTATTTGCAAGCGTATTTTCCGCGACTGATAATCCTACGCCAATAATAAGTAATAAAATAACAAAATTTCTCATAAAATCTCCTCATACAATATATTACCACTGTATGAGGCAGAGGTCTATTTTGTTAAGAAATTACCATTTCATATCATGCATTTTCTCAGACATTCTGTCACTGTCCAGCTTTAGGCTGTTTACAAAGTCTTTATCCTTCAAAGCATCGATAATATCTTGCTTCTCTCCCGATGCAACAAGGCAGGACAGTCCTTTTCTGTTTTGCGGGTTTTGTTGATTATACATAAGATATCTTTTCTTAGGATTGTCTTCTGCAGGTTCGCATATTAAAGATACATCACCGGCGTATATTTTTTCATCATTATTTGCGAGAGTTTCTTTTACACGTGCAAAGTCGCCATATTCCGGAACTTCCAGTTCGCATCTTTTCAGCATATTATCCTGAAGTGTTGATAAAGTGTCTTTAAAATCTTCGGTTTTATCTTGCGGAATTTGTTCGAATGATAATTTTTGAATATTCGTATTGTTATTAATTTCTTTCATTGTTATTTCCTTTGGTTATGTAAAATTCTTTCTTTTTCATCATGCAGTTTAAATAAATTTTCTGCACTGATTCTCGGGTCAAATTTAGGGTTCATTTCCGGAAGTTTATAATCAAATCCGAGTTCTTTTAATCTGAGCTGCTTATAATATTCCGTTAAATATTCCATGTGTTCGTTAAACATATCATCCTTCATATCTTTAATAAGTTTCTTGTAAGGTTCATATAGCGGTTTAAGAACATCACGTCCGCCGGTAAGGTCTTTATCTTGCCTTGAATCATACATTATATGTTCAACTTCTGCAAATTTGTCAACGTCACTGCCTCTTGTCTGCCATTCCACAACAGTGCCGTCTTTGTATTTAAGGTTCATTTGGAATGCTGTATAGCCAGAATCTTTAACGTTTTCTGCAAATCCGTTATCATCAGTTTTGACGTCCAGTTTGACTCCTCTTTGGTTTGCATATTCCATCAATTCTTTAACTTGTTTGTCGCTTAAATATGGAATACCGTTTTGGCCTTTATAATTAGAAAGAGTCATTATTTCAAAATCTCCGGAATTTATTTGTCTGGTCAAAACGTCTTTTAGCATTTCAACAATATGCTCCGATTGTTTTTCTGCAGCCATTCTGTATGCTTTTTCAGGGTCTTTTTTATACATTTCAACAATTTCAGGATATTTTTTATAATCAAAATCCTCCATTATTGTTCTGAGTCCGTAACCGTCTTGAACTTTTTTTAGTGCTTCATCAAGACTCAGGTGTTTTTCTTCCATATTTGAATGTATTTTATCATACATACTTTGTACGCTTTTTGTCCTGCTTGAGAAAGTTACCCCTTGATTCAGTCCGGTACCTTTGAAGGAATTTCTAATCATATTTTCAATATTAGATATTTTGTCATTTAAGTCGTATGCGGCAAAATATGCTTCTGCATCTACATCCGGTTTTTTAGCTTTTATATATTTAATAAAGACATCTTTTTTAATCTGTTTTAATTCTTGTAATGATTTTTCGTCAATATTTTTAACAACGTTATGTTCTATAACATTTATTGCTTCAACAACCTGCATAGGATTATCAGCTTTTTGAACAGCATTTTTTACGATATTCAAACGTACATCATTAAATCCGTATGTATCGGAGCCTTTCAATGCAATCATATTTTCGGTAATTATTCTTGTATATCGTGCGACGCCTTTATCTTCCAGCAATTTTTTGTCTACCGGCATCATTGCCCCATAGTCAATTATTTTTCCATTTTGGAAATTATGATTTTGCTCTGCATCAAAGTCGGCAGAGGTTAGTCGTTGAATTGATAAATCTCGTGGTTTTTCCGGACCGGCTTTTTTAGGAAGAAATTCTACCAGCATAAACCCGTCATTATCAAATTTATCAGCGGCACGTCCGAAATAGAATCCGGCAAAATCATTTGAACGCCCTTTTGCATACATTGCATTTTGAGGTTCAATAGTTTGTCCGTGAACGTTGTAGCCTTTGAAATCATTTGAGGCTTCATTGAATGCTTTAAGTACAAACGGTTTTCTATTTCCGACAGTAATTTTATAACCTGTTCCGTAATTTCCTGTGCCAAGCTCTTGTACTAATACATTTTCTCCGAACATTTGACTCAAATCAGATTGTAATTTTGCAGTAGATGTTGCATCTTTATTTGAGGTTACAAATTCGTTTATTTTTTCATAAATATTATTTGCGAAATCACGTTGTTTTTCTTTCGGTATACCGTTTATCCACTCTTGCGGCAGATGTCCGATTCTTCTATCGGTATTAGGGAATCTTGAAAGGACTTGACTCAGTTTATCATAGTCCATCAAGTCTTTTTGCATATCTTTTGTCAGGCTGCCCTGATATGTAAGATTTTCTGCGGTTAATTCGGTACCTTTTTGGTGATGATAGTTTAAGAATTCAATTAATTGTTCTTCTTTAAATTTTGCAATCCGCGGAGAAATTTCCATTAATTCTTTTACATTAATATTTTCTACATATTTTATGAAATCATCAGGGTTTCCGGTATTATTTGCAATATAGTAAGCCTTTAATTTAGCTTCAAAATTCTCGTTATAAATGTATGGGAATTTTGATTTTATGGTATTTTCTATTTCTTTGAATTTAGGTGTTTCAACAAAATCAACTGCTTCTGCAATATGTTTTTTATCTGTATACACGTGAATTTTATTTGATAATTCGACTTTTACCTCATCAGGGATTTTGTCAAAAATTTCAGGTTTTGTTTTGTTAAATACATCTATTAAGCCCTTATTATCCAGCAGAATTGAATCAATTATTTTTTGTTCAATTTTCGAGTCGATATGTGAAGCCATACCTCCCGGCATATTTTCAAAGCCTTTAATTAAATTTGCGAATTTATCTGTTGGAACTTGATCCATTAAACTTAAATATTTAGATACATATTTTTCGAGTACTTCCGGCTCAATGTTATTTAATGTTTTGATTGTAGCTTCATCAACCCGTGCCATTGTTTTTGACATTGAATTAATATAGGTTTTCAGAACGTTATCGTTCATTTTATTAATAAGTTTAACCTGTGATGCTAACATATCGCCGGCAGAACTATTTATTGTGTTATATATTATGGTCGCAAATTTATTTTCCATTTCAGGATTATCTGCCAGGGCCATTGATCTGTTGAATAGTTGTTTGGTTGTTTTGTTAGATTTGACAATATCTTTAGTTATATCGGCAACGCATTTGTCTGCATCAAAATTACCTTTGTTTGTTTTTATGTAATCTATTACTCTGGTATAGTTGTCAACAGTTATAAAATCAATTGTATTTTGAGAAAATTTAGTATCAATATTATTATCTTTAAATGCTTTAAACACATTTAGTAAAGCCATGGCTTTTTGCTTGGTTTTTCCATCTAGCTCATTATTTTGTAATTCTAATATTTTATTTTTAATAACAGGGTCTTTAATATCTTCAAGTTGATTTTTTTTAATGAAATCCTTTATTAAGGATTTTGCTTTGTCTGCACTTGTGTTTGACAAATCAACGGAGGCATCTTTTAGGGGTGCTTTTGTTGTTCCGATTTTGGTAAACGAACCGTCATCGCCGATTCTGAATACATCTCCGTTTGACATTTCTTTTACATTTTTATCCTGTTTCTTTAACGCATCAATTTCTTCTCTGGAGAAATGTTTAAAGTTAGGAGTTTCCGGCGGAACTTCTTGTTCGTTAATTGTTTCTGTTTCTTCTTTTACTTGAATCTCTTCAGATTCTTTTGGTGATGTAGTATTATCAGAAATTTCACGTTTTACAGGCGCATCTTCAAGTACCGTTGTCGAGCCGTCTTGGTTAACTTTATAAACCGTACCGTCCGGCATCTGCCTTGCATCAGGGCCGAATTTAGCCTTGATATTATCTTTAACGTGCTTGATTCCGCTAACGATTTTACCTTTGTGCCCTGCAACGAGCGACAAGAACTGTGCAAAGCCTTCACCTTCAATGTTTACTTGTCCGGTGAGTGCTAAATCGCCGAGTAAACTTATTGTCGCATCAGTCCCGATATCACCTGCAATAGCAGCGAGCTTTGGTGCATTCTTTGCCGTCAAAACAGCTTTCATCGCAGAACCTGCTTTCCCGGCACCCATACCTACAACCATTAATAGAGAATTGATAACGAGTTCTTTTTTTAATTCTCCGGTACGTTCGGTATTAACATTATCTCTTGTTGATTCGTTGTAGAGTTCAACTCCTGCACCTCCGAATCCTGCTACGGCACCTCCTGCAAGTGCTGCCGGCGGGAAGAATATCATCCCTGCAACCATTACTCCGGCTCCGACAAGCTCTACTCCCGTACGTATATTTTGAACCATTCCTTCCTGGTCCTGAACATACGCTGAGGCAAGATTGGTTGCATCTTTACTTCCGTATGTGGATTTGTAATCCTCTGCCATCTGCTTGGCATAATCCTCTAAAGATTTACCATTCGTTAGTTTTTCGTAGTTGGCATCTACCATATCCATAATACGTTGTGCAATATCCGTATTAGAAAGTCTTTCTCCTTTTGTGATTGATTCTAATCCTGCTTTAACTTTTTCAGGGTTTTTACCGTAGAGTTTTTCAAGGGCTATGTTTACATACATTCCCATTTCGGACTCTAACATCTCGGCACTTTCCGTTCCGGTTGTACTTCTGGTTTTAATATTCAAAAGCGGTTTTTGAAGGATTTGATGAACCTCTTCTCTTTTTTGGTTAACACTGTTTACGAATGCAAACTGTCCTGCACTTTCATTGTATTTTTGTATATTGTCTTTGTTAAAGTTAACATCTTGTTCAAGATAATATACTTCATCAAACGTCATTAATCTTTCACCGTCAGCGAGTTCAAATTTATCTTTCGGTTTTGTCTTGACCTTCATACCGAATTCTTTATTCTGAACAATAACTGAATCTGTTGTTTCTGTTTTAAAATCGTTTAAGAAGCTTCTGACGGAATCATCATATCCTTCAGTACCTGCTTCCGGCAGAGAAAGAATTTTATCCTGCTGTTCAAGAACCTGTTCGGGAGATAGAGAATCAATCATTCTTTTGAGAGATTGTTTTTGTTTATCGTTGAATCTTTCTATTCCCGGGAATGTTTTGTATAAGAGTTCTTTTCTTTGTTCAAAGTATTCTCTGTATGTCAGATTATTTGCTTGAGCTTCTTTTAAGAAGTATGCTGTTTCAAGTTGTTTGTATACGATTTTTTCAACGTTTGATTTTGCAAGATCAGAATCAAATTTTTCTTTGAGTTTGTTGTACGCTTCACTGATATTCCCGTCGTCCTGTGAATCAATCATTTGTATAGCTTGATTTGCATTTGATTCAATAGTTTGGATAGCGGAATCCTCCGCATCTTTTTTGGTGATTTCTGTTTTATTCACACCTTGCGAATGATTCAGTTCAACTGTATCAACATTTTCTCCTTTATTATCCCCTGAAATAAGTGCAGAGAGTTCTGTTTCTGACATTTTGTTCAGTCGCGCACGATATTCCTCAAGGTCTTTGCCTTGAAGTTTTGATGCCGTACACAGTTGGCTTATTAATGCCTGTTTATCTACACTTACCAATGATTACTCCTAATTCAGATATAATTATCTGTATGTGATAACGACAAAAATATAAAAAACTTTAGAACATGTTAAGAATTTTAAACTTATATTAACATTGAGGAAATAAAAACGTATTTTTTCTTTACTATTTTCCCTGTTTAAAATAGTATGATATTATATAGTAAAGTATATAATGTATAGTTAATAAAAGAGGTTTAATCGTGGAAAATTTAGGACCAGATATTTTTGGAAGAAAAGATACAACAGAACAACCAAAAGATAATGGAATGCCGCCTTTAGCTCCAGGCGTAGGCCCGGCAAAAATAAAAGTTATCGGTGTCGGCGGCGGCGGCGGAAACGCTGTTAACCGAATGATAAAATCAGGATTAACAGGTGTAGAATTCTGGTTAATGAATACAGACTTACAAGTATTGCAATATTCATCTTGTGATAACAAATTGCAATTAGGTCCAAAATTAACAAATGGTCTTGGTGCCGGTGGTGAACCTCAAATTGGTGAAAAAGCTGCTGAAGAGGCTCAACAAGAAATTACAAGAGCAATTGAAGGTGCTGATATGGTATTCGTTACTGCCGGTATGGGCGGTGGAACCGGTACAGGAGCTGCTCCAATTGTTGCTAAGATTGCAAAAGATTTAGGTATTTTAACAATCGGTGTTGTTACAAAACCATTCTCTTTTGAAGGAAAACGTAGAGCTAATCAAGCAGAACAAGGTCTTGAAAAATTAAGAGAATCAGTTGATGCTTTAATCGTTATTCCTAACGATAAGTTGTTAGACGTTGTAGACCGTCGCGTATCACTTCAAGAATCATTCATTGTTGTTGATGAAGTTCTTTTAAGAGGTGTTCAAGGTATTTCTGATATCATCACAATACCTGGTTTAATTAACGTTGACTTCGCTGATGTTAAGAGTGTAATGCAAGCATCAGGTTCAGCTCTTATGGGTATCGGTCGCGGAACCGGTGAAGGCAGAGCAATAGAAGCTGCTAAGATTGCTGTTAATTCTCAATTACTTGAAACATCTATTAACGGTGCATCAGGTGTTATTGTTAACATTACAGGCGGTCCTGATATGACATTGCATGAAGTTACTGATGCTACTAATATCATTAATGATGCTGTATTGGATGATGCAAGAGTTATTATCGGTGCTGTAATTGACGATAATATTCAAGGTGAAATCCAAATTACGGTTATTGCCACAGGTTTTGAACTAAAAGCACAAAAACCTGTATTTGAAAGAGCAGCAGAAGACAGACCTTCTATTAACCCTGCAGATTTCTTTGCAGGATTCAATAGAGATAATTCTGCTCCAAAAGCAAATGATATGCTTCCAAGCTTTACTAATATTGAAATTCCTGATTTCTTGAAAAAGTAGCGGATTGCGAGCAGAGGCTGGAGCGTTTCGCGAAGGCGAAATGCGTAACGCCGTTTAATGCGAGCAACCAAGTAGCGGATTGCGAGCAGAGGCTGGAGCGTTTCGCGAAGGCGAAATGCGTAACGCCGTTTAATGCGAGCAACCAAGTAGCGGATTGCGAGCAGAGCTAATAAAGATTAAAAAAAAGCCCTGAGGTTCCCTCGGGGCTTTGATTCATAACATACCTTATACACTTAACCATTAAAATTTTTCATAAATCGTTGTCCCGATTTATATCTTGCTTTTGCATTAATTTGCGAACAGATACAACTTAATTTATTAGAAAGAGCAAGCATGTTTCTTTGAACGGCTGCAATGTCGTTCATTGTTTCCATCATTTTGTTAGGGTCAACCATTTTGTTAACGATATCTTCATGGTTTTCTACCTGCTTGCCTGCATATTTTTTAACAAGTAATTTGTCGATGTAATCTTGTGCACCAACTGCCATAACTTATTCCCCAATAATTAATAACCGTTTGAGAATGCTCAACTTATTTTTCATTCCCATGTATATAAAGGATTTTGAGGGTAAATAATTGCTTAAATGTTACAAGTTCGTTACATTTCTTCTACTGTTATACCGAGTTTATCTATTAATTTTTCTATTGATTCGTCGTTAATCTTTTCATTAAATTTAACTTTGAGTGTTAGCCAATCTTTAATAATAGAGTTGGTAGTATAATTCTTTTCGATAGTGGTTGATGTCATAAATATTCCTTTTCTTTTCTATGGAGTTTAAATTCTGTGAAAAAAATAAATTGCTAAATTATTAATAGTTCTTTACAGTTATTTACTAAACAATAATTCTCGGCTACGGTCAGGTTGATATACTAACCGGGTTATTTAACTATGCCGGAAGGGGGATATTAGCTTATGATAGTTGTTGAAATTTTGTTTTAATGTTACCATTATTTTGTTATCGGGGAGAAAGGGACATATATGAATATTCTTTTTGTAATAGATAAGATTGAACTAAAGTATTTTGAATTTAATAATCTTGTAACAAACTTCTGGTTAATCAAAGAGTTTTTAGAAAGAGGCAACGAGGTTTGCATTACAACGATTAACGGTTTGTATATGGAAAAACAAGATGCTTTTGCCAGAGCTTATCAATCTTATGTGTTAAACGATAACATTTTTTACCGTGACGAGATTTTAAACTTAAAAATAGAAGATTTTGATTTAGTAATGTTCCGCCCTGATCCGCCGGTAGATAGTGATTATTTGAGCGCAACATATATTCTTGATTTTGTTAAGAATACAAAAATAATAAATGACCCTCGCGCAATAAGAAACTTTAACGAAAAGATTCATACGGCCTTATTCTCTGATTTGATGCCGAAATATCTTGTATCCGCAAGCCGTTCAAGAATAGAGGATTTTCTTAACGAATGCGGTGAAATTGTTTTGAAGCCGTTGAACCAATGTTTCGGGAAAAATGTAATGTACCTTCATATCGGGGATCCGAATACCCGTTCTATTATAGATACGTTAACAAATAATGAGAATTCGCTTGTTATGGTTCAAAAATACATCCCTGATATCAAGTTTGGCGACAAACGTGTTTTGACACTTGGTGACGAGGTGTTGTCCGAATGTGTACTTAAACTTCCGACGAATGATGATTTTAAATTCAATACACATAATGACAGCTATATCAGAAAGAGTAAGCTGACTTTCTCTGAGGAGGAGAATTTCAAACGAGTTGCCCGAGAGCTTAATAAAATGGGTATTCCTATGGCAGGGTTAGATGTTGTAAATGAACAGATAATAGAGATTAATGTAACAAGCCCTTGCTATTTTATTAAAGAGATTAATCAGCATTTCGGGGTTAATTTGGAAAAAACTATTTGTGATTATATTCAGAGTGATAGCATTTATTATGTTAAGAACCGTTCTGTTGTTTCCGCAGCGGTTATTCCGCAGCTTGAGGTTAACAGCCAGATAGTAATCAATGATGACAGCGCCTATCCGTATAAAACAGAAACATTTTAATTATTCTTAACATAGTAAGCAATTTTTTCGCACACTTTGTTTTATATAGAGTATAAAAGTGTGTGTGGAGGTATACTATGGTATATTCTGTAAGTAATAATAAAGCATTTATTAATGGTCAAAATGGGATATATGACAAAAAGGTTGCTAATCCTGAAGTTAAGTACGGCAGAAATGCAACCAATAACTATATGACCTATGTAAAAGATATTGCAAGAACACCAATGCCGCCGATTAATTTTGAGTACAGATATATTCCAAACGGACAATATTCATATAAAGCTTTGATGGGCAATGCTTATGAAGAATTGGGCAAAAAGACAGAAGTTTCTGTTGCAGAATTAAACCAAAAATTTGATGCAGACAAACAAAAGATTGAATCAATGAATAAGGAAATTCTGGCTAAAAATCCGAATACTCCAGTTGTAAACCCTGATTTTACGGCAGAAGCATTAGATTTAAACGGTGACGGAAAGGTTGATATTGCAGAATATGCGACATCAACAATGGCTGCTGATATGTTAGATGGTGATCAAACAAAATGTGATGTTAAGAATCTTGATGGAGTGATAACAAATAAGGGTGAAGATGCCTCAATGGCATTGTATATGAAGCAAAATGTTCAGAATGCCAAAGCTTTATTTGGTGAAATCCATAAAACGTTCCAGCTGGATAAAGCAATGAATGAGTTTAAATCTGACCCAAATAATATGGTTCAATAATAAAAAGGCGGAACTTATAGTTCCGCCTTTTATTTATGAGATTTCATTAACTCCTTTAGTTTTAATTTCATCCAAGAGTTTGTTGATAAAATCATCTACGTTAAATACGCCGATTTGTCCTACGCCGCGTTTTCTGACGGCAAGTGAGTTAGATTCTTTTTCTTTATCACCTACAACACAAACGTAAGGTACTTTGTGGTCTTGCAATGCTTCTCTGATTTTATAGTTCATACTTTCAGAGCGGTCATCGAGTTGAACTCTGATACCTTGTGCACGCATTTTTTTATAAACTTCTTCTGCGTAATCAGTATGTTTATCGTTAGAGATAGGAACGATTGTAACCTGATTTGGAGCGAGCCAGGCAGGGAATGCACCTGCATAGTGTTCAATCAGGATACCGTGGAATCTTTCCATAGAACCGAATACAACTCTGTGTAACATAACCGGAGTTTTCATGCTGCCGTCTTTATCCTGATATTTTATACCGAAACGTTCAGGCAAGTTGAAATCAAGCTGAATAGTTGCACATTGCCATGTTCTTCCGATGGCATCTTTTACCTTGAAATCGATTTTCGGTCCGTAGAAAGCACCGTCGCCTTCGTTGATATCGTATTTCATTCCTCGTTTGTCCATTGCTTCTTTAAGCCCTGCTTCTGCGAGTTCCCAATTAGCAAGTTCCCCGACGTAGCTTTCAGGACGTGTTGAGAGTTCAACTTCAAAATTCATGTTGAAGATTTTCATCGTATCAGATACGAAATCAATAATTTCGTTAATTTCTCCGACTAGTTGTTCCGGTGTACAGAAGATGTGAGCATCATCTTGGGTGAAGCCTTGAACACGTGTTAATCCTGCCAGAGCACCTGATTTTTCTTTTCTGTAAACAGTTCCGAGTTCTGCCATTCTAAGTGGCAGTGAACGGTATGAATGTCTGTTTGCTTGATAAATCAAGATATGGAACGGACAGTTCATCGGTTTTACTACAAATTGGTCTTCTGAATCTTCGTCTTTTTGTATAAAGAACATATTTTCTTTGTAGTGGTCCATGTGACCTGATATTTCCCAGAGCTTAGATTTTGCGATTTGTGGAGTGTTAACAATAACGTAGCCGCGTTTTCTGTGCTCGGTTCTCCAGTAGTTTTCGATTTCTTCTCTGACGACAGCAAGGTTTGGATGCCATAGGACAAGTCCGCCGCCGATTTCTTCTCTGACAGAGAAGAGGTCAAGCTGTTTCCCGAGTTTTCTGTGGTCGCGTTTTTCTGCTTCTTCGAGGAAAGTCAGGTAGTTTTGTAAATCTTCTTTATTCCAGTATGCAGTTGCATAAATTCTTTGGAGCATTTTGTTTTTTTCATCCCCTCTCCAATAGGCACCTGCAACCTTTAATAATTTAATTGCGTTTCCTTTTATATAAGATGTGTTAGGAACGTGCGGTCCTGCACAAAGGTCGTTAAACAGAATGTTTCCGTCTTTGTCTTTTGTAAGATAAAGTGTCGGATTGTCGTTTCTGTGTTCTTCCAGTAATTCTGCTTTGTAGATTTCGCCTTCAGCTTTAAATTCGGCGATTTGGGCATCAACATCTTCTACATTAACTCTTTCAAATGTAAGATTTTGTTTAAGGATATTTTTCATTTCTTCTTCGATTTTTTCTAAATCATCGTGGGTGAATGAGTACCCGTCGGTTAAATCAAAATCGTAGTAGAATCCGTCAGCCGTAGAAGGTCCGATAGCCAACTTTGCTTGCGGAAACAGCTTCTGAACAGCTTGCGCCATGATGTGTGATGCGGAGTGTCTAAGAATAGACAAAGTTTCGTTGTTTTTTTCCATAATAATCTTTCTGTCCTTTGGGTGTTTGGTAAATTTTCTTTGAAATAACAACATTTATTCCAATATTTACCCCCGGGGTGGACCCCCCTAACTGTACAATTATTATTTTATCACTAAAACATGAATAAGTGATTAAGTGAGAAGAAATGCTGCTAAGTAGTCGAGCAGTTAGGCAGCTAAGATAATTGGCGCTTCGAATATTACAATAATTTCGCCTAGCTTCTTGACTTCATAGCTACTTAGCTACTTTCTTCAATGAGTAGGTACAGCTTCAGAATAGTGGGCTTTCATCCCTCTCAGAGGGAGAGGGATGAATTTCTTAGTGAACGGTAGTGAACTTAGAAATTCGGGTGAGGGTAAGTCACACCAAAAACAAACCTTTCAATCAACCCTCACTCGCATCTGTAGTTTTCACTTTGTTCAAACACATCTGCGGCCTCTCCCCCAAAGAGGCAGATGATTCACGCAGCATTAATAATTTGTTGGGGTAGAATTCAAGAAACCCCAACCTACAATTCTTAATCACTATTTACTAATCTTAAAGAGTTTTTGGAAAAAAGATTTTTTCTCAGGCTGTGATTTTTTTTGAATCGTAAGAAAAACTTCGCTGAACGGTATTATGGGCTCCATCTTGTAACCGCAGTCTTCCGATAGTGCGCCGCCCATTGAAAACAGTTCTTCTTGCGGATATCTTCTGCATATTCCCGGGCGTGTTTTGTGGATTTTGCATTTATGTGTTTCGGGGTCCAGATTTGTGCATTCAAATACAAGCCCTGTTTCGTCTTTGTCGATAACTTTTAAGTACGTATAAAACCTGTGCTGGTATTTCAGGTTTTCAAACTCTTTTTCGTCCTGAATGATTCCTTTTGCGTGTTTAACGTATATTTTTTTGCAGCATCTTCCGCAGCCCAGACAGTGTCCTGTTCTGTAATATTTTCTCCCGAGGATTTTTGAATAAAAGAATTTTTGAAACTTATTTAACATTTACTAATTTCGACTTTGCCAGTTTGTATTCTCTTGATTTTGGATTGGACAGGTGCATAACTTCTGTGAAGTATTTGTTTGCTCCTTTTGCTTCTCCTTTTTGCAGCAGTTCATCGCCCTTTTTGAGATATTGTTTTGTAATAATTTGTTCTGAATTAACAAAGCTTTTCAGTTGGTTGATTATGGAAATATATTCCGCAGCATTTTGAGGATTTAGAATGCTGTAATTTTCGTATTCAATCAAGGCTTTGTAGTATTCATTGTTTTGGTAGTATTTTTTCGCAAGCTCCAGTGTCATATTAGGAGCGGTGATATCGATTAATTTTTTTAGGTTTGTGATTCTTTTTGTGACTTCAAGATATTCAGTTTGAGAAGAAATCGTGTATTTCAGATATCTTGAATAAAAACAGAATGCGAGCCTGTAATCGTTAATTCGTTCATAACAATTTGCGATTCGGGAGAATATTTCTTTATTTTTTTCGGAGAATTCTCTCATTGCTGTTTCGTAGTAAGGAATTGCGCCTGCGTAATTTTTTGTTTCAAAATACAAATCAGCGAGAGCAAGAGAGTATTCCGGCATGATAGGAAATTTTTTATACGCGGATAAGTAATTTTGCTCCGCTAATATCCCTTCGTTTCTTGAGCGGTGTTTTTCTGCTTCAAGAAAATATTCGTTTGCTTCGTTCATTTGTTTTGATATATTTTGGTAAACTACTTTGTATTGATTGATATCTTTATTTTGGGCGTATTTAAGATATTTGTCGTAGTAGTAAACTGATTCATAATGCATATTTTTAGCGAAATATGCAATCGCAAGATTAAGACAAACAAACTCGTCTTTAGGGCTCAGGCTTCTTGCAATAGTCCAGTTTTCGATTGCTTTTTGTGCATCCAGTTTCCTAAAGTAGCAGTTCCCGAGATAAGAGAACGCGACAGAGTTTCTGATATCAAGAGTTGCAGCCTGGGTAAGGTATTCAATCGCTGTGTCGTAGTTATTTTTTTTGTAATAGCACAATCCGACATCCATGTATAATCTGGATGATGCACTGGTTTTGAGCAATCCCAGATAAAGACGGATTGCGGAATCATAGTTCCCATCTTTGTAATGCTTCCTTGCTGCATTTATGATGGATTCTTCAATATCAGCATTATCTTCTACACGATATCCAACTACTTCTACCATACATATATATTATAACATATTTAGAGCCCTAAGTCATCAAGTAAAGATTTGTTAGTTGAAAGCGCTGCTATCGTACTGTCTTCAAATACGTCTACAACTCCTTTAGTAAAAAGCTCTTCGACAAGTTCGTTGTGAGAAGTGTTTTCGGGATCAGAAGTTGCGAGTTCAGTAAACTTTTTGACATCCAGCTCGTGTTCATACATTTGAAGCGCTCTGTTGGATATATCAGAGGAATCGATTAGGAAATTGGAATCAACGTTATTTGTGTTGTTATTTTTGTTTGCAGCAGAAGTTCCGAGAATACTGTTTAAGGATTCTTGCTGCACTAGTTGTGAGTTGAGTGCTAAGTTATTTGAGTTGTTATCAATGTTGTTAAGCATTGCCCTAATCTCCCCAGGTTCGGGAGGTACTTTTACCTCTCCGCCATAATATTATGGCAGAGGTTTTTTATTCTGTCATCATTCAAATGAATGAGAGGGGGGTAAATGTGGGATGGGGTAAATGGGGGTAAATGGGGGTAAATGGATTGGGTTGGAATTGTGCTTACTCGTTGAAGAAAGTAGGCTAAGTAGCTAAGTAGTCAGGAAGCTAGGCGAAATTATTGTAATATTCGGAGCGCCAATTATCTTAGCTGCCTAGAAAATAGGTCGGGCTTTAGCCCGACAAAACATTAATGTTGGGCTGAAAGCTCAATCTACATTCTTTGCTTTTATAAAAGGATAGACAAATAAAGGAAATTATATTAATATGGCTATAGGGTAAAAGATGCCTTTTCGAAAACAGGACTAATCGCCAATAATCATTCAGACTTCGGGTTAGTCCCGGCTAGAAAGGGGGTTGATATGGAAAATATCAATTTAACATTAGTATTGCTTATTTTGATTTTGTACATATTAAAAAACGGTTCTTACCTAAATAAATAAGAACCGTTCAGACTCCTAAGGGCATCCGGCAGTCTGGTAAACTGCCACCCTATATTTATATTATTTACTACGATGTATGATTTGTCAAGCAGCATTGTAGGTTGGGGTTTCTTGAAGTGTCCCCCGACAAAACATTAATGTTGGGCTGAATCTCTGCCTCTTTGGGGGAGAGGCCGCAGATGTGTTTGAACAAAGTGAAAACTACAGATGCGAGTGAGGGTTGATTGAAAGGTTTGTTTTTGGTGTGACTTACCCTCACCCGAATTTCTAAGTTCACTACCGTTCACTAAGAAATTCATCCCTCTCCCTCTGAGAGGGATGAAAGCCCACTATTCTAAAGATTCGTAGGTCAGGCATTGCCTGACTATAGCTGCGCCTACTCGTTGAATAAAGTCGCGAAGCAGCTATGAAGTCAGGAAGCTAGGCGAAATTATTGTAATATTCGGAGCGCCAATTATCTTAGCTGCCTAACTTCATAGCCGCATTCCTTCTTCACTACTCACCCCTTAGTCACTTTATCACCTAGTCACTTAATCACTTGTTTTATATGTTACGAATTGTAATATTTTCCATGCGGAAACAGTTGTAAAATGTACACACATGCGATATAATGGGTATATATAGTTTGCAACTATCAGGATGATATCATTTTATTTATGGAGCGTATCGTTGAATAAACGTGCCTTAGGCCGCATTTGCAGCCACGGAACAACAGAATGTAAGGATATTAATGGTATAATTACCCCCGTAAGTGATTATATAATATTCTGCTGTGTGCGCTTCATTGAGATTATGGGGAGAGTGTGGAATCAGTTTGTTTTGGGCGGATTGGTTCAATTTAATCAACAACAGCTTATCTTCTTGCGAGAGGAGGTGAGTATTTAGTGCCAACGATTTCGTTCAGTGGTTTATCAAGCGGAATAGACAGCTCCGGCTGGGTTGATGCTCTGGTATCGGTTCGTCAACAGACGATTACGTCATTACAGGAGCAGCAGGAGGCTCAAGAGGCGTTATTAAACGTTGTCAACGAGATTAAGTCGTATTTCTCGAGTTTTCAGAGCTGTCTTTCTAAGATAACTGATTCGCAATTTGGTATTCCGACGATGGATTTGTTTATGCAAAACCTTGCGGTATCATCGAATACGAATATCGCGACTGCGACAGCAACGACAGAGGCAGCGCGTCAATCTTATGATGTTGTTGTTGACAGTCTGGCGACAGCAACAAAGGCTACGAGCGGTTACAATCAGTATGAAGTCAAATATGCGACACTGGATACGCAGATAGGTCTTTTGGGTGCAAAGAACGGTACGATTACTGTTAACCAGCAGTCATTTAGTGTAACCACAGAGGACACAATCCGTTCATTGATACAAAAATTCCAGAACGTAGGTGTGTCTGCGGAGTTCAATGAACAAAAGGGCACATTCACAGTTGGTGTAAGCTTGTCCGAAATAGACGAGGGCGCAACCAATATCAAATCGGCCTTGAAACTTCAGGATAATACGGTAAGCGGAGCGATTTCCGGTTCACTGGTATATGCAGACCGTGACACCGAGTTTTCAAAACTTGGTCTAACTGACGGCAAGGTAATGATAGAAGGAGTGGAGCACACAATCACTCAAAACGGAAATAATTATACAATCACTAAAGCCGGCGGAACAGCAGCAAATTTGAACACTGTTGGTGATTTCCTTGACTATTTGATGTCATCGGCAGTAGGTGCAGAATCTGCTGATGTAGATGATATGGGGAATATATCTATTAAAGGTGCGACCCTTGATGCGGTGACGGGCGGCAGCAATATAATAGATGTATTGAACCTGTCAGAAACATTTAACAGAACAGCAATGGAAAGTAACCGCCTGACATATATAGATGTTCACGTTGCGGATTTGAATACCAAGTTAAGCGATATGGGAATCAATGCAACTACAACATTGACGGTTGGCGGCAATACACATAATATTACACAGGACATGACGCTTGGAGATATACAAAATCTTTTGGCAGCCGGTAATGTAGATTTTGAAATAGACGACAAAGGTGTCATTACAATAGATACAAAAGGCAACGAGATATCCGGGACCTTGCTTGATGTACTTGGTTTGGATCCGTCGAAGAACGGTTCTACAATTACGAGTACGGCGCACGAGTCACATTATGATGCTGACGGCAACACGTTGTTATCAGATTTGGGGGTAAACAATTCACACAATTATGTTGCTTATGATTCAGAGGGCAAGGCGTTAACCGGAAATATAAATAACGTATCCGGCAAAACGATAAACGAATTGATAGAGGATTTGCGCAATGCCGGTTTGGATGCAAGTTTTGATGACACGACTCATCAAATAGTTATCAATGACGGTTATATTGAGGGCACTCTTGCGGATGCTCTCGGCATGAATAAAAACACAACGAGTTATACGGAATCAGCAACGTTGAATACCACGTTGGAGAAACTGGGTGCGACAGGTAATGAAACGTTAACGATAGACGGCGGGGCAGCAAAAACCTACGGCAAAGACACTACTCTTGAAACAGTGTTGAACGATATAAAAGCTGCAGGCGGTGATGTTACGTTCAAAGACGGTAACGTAACTATACAGGGTGTAACGTTGGGCGGCACATTGCCTGCACTGTTGGGTCTTGATGCAACTACACAAGGTACCAGTGTAACCTCCGGTGCGTTGACGGTTGTAACAGATTCGTCATCTTCCGGCAGTGATATGGATGCAACAATAGAGCATGATATTACGTTGTCATCCAAGATTGGCGATATTCTGGGTACAACATCAAATTATACGTTGAGTGTTGATGGAGGAGCAGCAACTACTTATACAAAAGATACAACACTCCAAACGTTGAAGAACCAGATTGAGGCTGCGGGCGGAACTTTTACAATCAATGATGATAATACAATAAGTATTGAAGATGTAACAATGAGCGGGACGCTGGTTGGTGCATTGGGATTTGATTCTGTGGAAAACGGTACGAGATTTTCAACAGTCAACCCTGTATATATCCCGGGAGCAACGACTGTTGCTAACGGCAGTACTTCACTTGATGAGTTATTTGGCGGGGCAAGCGGCATATCTACATTCTCTGCAGCTCCTGCCCGTGCAATGGCAGCTCCTGCGGCAGCTCCGAGAGCGGGCGGCGGATATACTTTATCAATAGACGGCGGTACAGAGATAAGTTATGCAGCGGGTGTCACGTTGGATGACATATTTGCGGATATCACTGCTGCAGGCGGCAGTGCAAGTATTGATTCTGACGGTTATATTGTTATTGACGGCGTCCATCTTGAAGGAACGCTTGTTGATGCTCTTGGGTTAGTCGAAACCTCTTACGGTACAACGATTACGAGCGGAAATTTACAAGTTACTGAATCAATGACTTCGACAAGTTCTTCTACATTGATGGGAGAAAAAGAAGGCAACCTGAGCTGGGATTCAACAGTCGGCAGTATAACCGGTGATGACAAGAGTTATCTTATGGGTATAAACGGAACGACCCATACGTATGCAACGGATGTCAAATTATCGGATATCAGAGATGATATTGTTGCTGCAGGCGGCAGTATGACGTTGAATTCTGATAATACGATAAGTATTACCGGTGTTAGTATAGACGGTACTCTGGCAACGGCATTAGGTTTTGACGTTACAGATTATAAGACGACTATTTCGAGTAATACACCAGTATATGCCAAGACCGAGGATGTAGAGGCAACGGCATCTACTACATTTAACGATTTGGGCATAAATACAAATCTTAGAGATTATGCGATTTATTTACCGGATGGAACTATAGTCAAGGCAAGTTCTGAAGCTGGTTCATCCGGTACGGCAACGATAGGTGATTGGCTGAATGAGATAAATAATGCCTTGAATACGGCAAACGGAACGAGCGGTCAGACTTATGCCAAGATAGAAAACGGCGTAATTTCTATCACGGGCGGCGGATATGTAACTGGTTCTTTACCGACGGCATTAGGAATGCTGACGGAAGAAGTGATAACCGGAACAACAATGGTTGGTTCTCCGATTTCTTATATCGAGTATGAACCGTTGAAATATATTACAAGTATCCAAAACGGTACGGGTGAATCCGGTAAAGATATAACATATACGGGAAGTATCGGTAATGCGACAAACCAATCCGGAACGGCTGCGGACGGTGTAACATCAGACGGCTTGATAGGCCCTGAGGATGAGTTTGTTGATTTGTTCGGGAATATTACTGATGCAACGTTGAACGCTACATTGTCAGAGCTGCTGACTCCTGGTGCATCTGATCCTCTGAATAACGATGCTAGATTGCCTGCGGACAGTTATACGTTGAAGATAGGTTCTTATGCGACCAAGACATTTGATTCCGATACAACGACCCTGCAGGACGTAATCGACTATGTCGATACTCTCAAGACTTATGACCCGACTTATGATATGGCGTTTGATGCGTATTTGTCGGGTAACAAGCTTGTCATTAAGACTGATATGGATATATCGGGAACACTGGCTGACGTTATCGGCTTGACCAAGGTTAAGACCGAGGATGAATACTATACTTATGTAGCCAAGAATATCCAATACACTGCGCTTGTCGAGGGTGCATCAAACGGATTCAACTTCTCAATAGTCGGGGATAAGGTATATTATGACAAAACAGAAACCGGAACAAAAGATGGATATGAATACACCGGTGAAAGTATATCAACTACTACAACCAAAACTTACGTATCTTCATTATCAGGGTTTGTCTCAGGTGAAACGTATTATATCAAAGATGCCAACGATTTGAACAAACTTGCTGAACTTGTTGATGCTGGCAAAGATACAACAAATGTATCATTTATCCTCGAAAACGATATCGATATGTCGTCGGTTGCGAATTTTGCAGGGATAGGTCGCGTTATTGATACTGCATTTAAAGGCAACTTCTACGGTAACGGGCATGTTATTAAGAATGTGACAATGAATTTGGAGAGTGCATCACAGTTTGTTGGATTTTTTGGTCAAACTTCTGGGGCAACTATTCAGGATGTGGGTTTAGAAAATGTAAATATTACATCACGTCATTGTGCTCCTTCGAGCTTTGTCGGTGCTTTAATTGGGAAGGCTTTTAATACAACTATTATAAATTCTTATGTAGATGGCGGAACAATTGATAGTTCTGCTGATTATACAGCTGGTTTGGTTGCTCGTATGTCAGGTGCAAGCAATCTAATTACCAATTCTTGGGCAACTGTTGATATTAGTATAACATCGACTACATTCGCTATACCTGTAGGATCAAATGCAGGATTGACTGTTGGAGGATTAGTTGGTGAATTTAGTGGTGGTACTATAAAAAATTCATTCTCTTCAAGTAATATAACCGGTTCTGCTCGAGCTTCTGCCGGTGGCTTGATAGGTTCTTTGTCAGGGTCCAGTTCTACTACAATAACTAACGTTTATGCCGATGGTGATGTGTCGTCATCATCTTCCGGAGTCAATGTTGGCGGTTTAATTGGTTATAGTGGTACCGGTACAATCACTAACGCATTCTATTCCGGTTCAACTCTTTCCGGCACGAATGTCGGCGGCTTTATAGGTGCGAGCGGCGGAGGTCTAAACATTCTCAATTCAGCCTATAATAGTGCTGCAAATGCTAATGCTATTTCAGGAGGAAGTCTCTCCGGTGTTAATCCTATGACCATGGAATCAATGACCAACCAAGCGACAATGGAGGGTTTAGGCTTTACTTCTGATAACGGATGGGTTTATACTCCTGGGGCAACTCCGCATCTCGCTAACGCTACAGTTACTACAATCGGTGTTAGCTTAACAACTTCTACAACAATCGGGCAGTTATTCGGGGATACAAATTCTCACACATTGACCGTTCAAGTTGAGGGCGGCAGCTCCAAGAATATTACCTTCTCATCAACGGATACAGTTCAGTCTGTTATTGATAAACTGGCTGCGGAGGGTATTGATGCATCTGTAACTGCAGATCACAGGTTTAAAGTATTTGACGAATCACGCTGGACACTGTCGGGTGATGTCGCAACAAAACTCTTTGGCGGCAGCGGAAACGATGTTTATACATATACCGGTAACAAAGTTACATATACGGAAACGGTTGTAACCCCTGGCGCAGGCGGCAATTACAATTACACAGGGGAAAGTATTCAATGGGAAGAAACGATAACAGATAGTGGATTTATTGAGAGCCCTAGCAATGTTACCGGTGTTGGAGAAGTTACAGCAAGAGGATTCATTAGTAGTCCGGTAGTAAAATCAACAAGCGGTGCACAGACTGTATCAAGTGTATCAAATTTTACATCCGGTAGTACATATGTTATTAAAACAGCTGCAGATTTGAACAAGTTGGCGGAACTCGTTAATAACGGCAAAGATACAACAAATGTATCCTTCATCCTCGAAAACGATATTGATATGTCGTCGGTATCTAACTTTGCAGGTATTGGGACTTATGATAGCATGTTCAAAGGTAGCTTCTACGGCAACGGGCATGTTATCAGGAATTTGACTATGTCAGGTTCTTCTACAAATTATGTTGGTTTCTTTAATCATATACGAGGTGCAACTATCCAAGATGTTGGTTTAGAGGATGTTAATATTTCAGCAACGTCAGCAACGTCAGTTGGTGGATTAGTTGGCTTTATGCAGAATGCGGGTACTATTAAAAACAGCTATGTAAAAGGCGGAACTATAACCGGAGCAAATGTTGGCGGATTAGTAGGAGTGGTTAATGATCTTGAAGGAGTTTCTTCAACAATAGAATCAAGTTATACTGATGTAACAGTTTCAGGAAGCGGCGCTGGCGGGGGGCTTGTCAGTATGGTTATGTCAGGTACCCTTGTTACAAATATCAGAAAATCGTTTGCACTGGGAGATGTTTCTGGGTCTATGGCTGCTGCTGGTTTAGTCGGCGGGGCTACAGCAATAAATATTGAAAATTCTTTTGCTATGGGTAATATTACATCAAGTGATATAGCAGGCGGTTTAGTAGGACTTGGTAGCGGTTATATTACAAATACATTTTATGCCGGTTCCAGTATTTCCGGTACAAGCGTTGGCGGGGTAGTCGGTTCTACAGATAATAGCATTAGTGTTGGAACAATTTTTGCTACTAATGTTGTATATAATACTGCAGCAGCTTCAAATGGAATATCTATTGGTAATTTGTCAGGTAGTGCTAGTTCCATGACCATGGATCAATTGACCAACCAAGCTACAATGGAGGGTTTGGGCTTTACTTCTGCTAACGGATGGAAATTTACTTCCGGCATGACTCCCCACTTCGGGAATGTTACTTCTTCTGCAGCTAAAACCTACGTATCATCGTTGTCAAATTTTGTCGCAGGTGAAACGTATTATATCAAAGATGCCAACGATTTGAACAAACTCGCAGAGCTTGTCAATAACGGCGCTGATACAACAAATGTATCCTTTATCCTTGAAAACGATATTGATATGTCGTCGGTTGCGAATTTTGCCGGAATTGGCAGTTCATCTAATGAATTTAGAGGTAATTTCTACGGTAACGGGCATGTTATCAAGAATTTGACTATGAATAATTCATCAGGTTCTGGTGTTGGATTTTTTAATAATGTTTATGATGGTGCTATAATTCAGGATTTAGGTTTAGAGAATGTAAATGTTACAGGTAATGCTGATGTCGGCGGTTTAGTTGGGTATGCTACAGAAAGCGTTGTTATTAAAAATAGTTATGTTACAGGTAATGTTACCGGGTATGGTAATGTCGGCGGTCTTGCAGGGCATGTTGATAATATTAGAATAGAATCATCTTATGCAGATGTTATTGTTACTGGCAGTAATGTAGTTACCGGTGGTTTAGTTGGGCTAATAGATAATTGTTTTAGTAATAATAATATTATAACAAATTCATTTGCAGCCGGTACAGTTAATGGAAGTCATTATGCAGGTGGGTTTGCCGGAGTTATTCAAGGCGGTAGTATTGTATCAAATAGCTACACTATAGCAGAAGTCAAAGGTGATGATTTTGTTGGTGGTTTTGTTGGTCAAATAGATGAAAATTCAAAAGTATCAACAGTTTATACATATGGTCAGGTCAGCGGAAACCATAAAGTTGGTGCATTTGCCGGTGATTCTGAAGCTTCAACAGTATATACTAATGCATTATGTATTGGTATATATACCGGTGGACAAATAGCCGGTAACGGAACTGCAAATGGAGTTATAAACTTGACTTTTGACCAAATGAAAAATCAATCCACAATGGAAGGTATGGGCTTCACCGCTGCTAACGGATGGGTTTATTCTTCGGGTGCGACACCTCATTTCGGTAACGCTAATGTTACTACAACCGGTGTAAGTTTGACAACCTCTACCACTATCGCTGAGTTGTTCGGAGATTCTAATTCTCACACTTTGACTGTAAAAGTTGAGGGTGGAACAGCTAAGAATATCACCTTCTCATCAACGGATACGGTTCAGACTGTTATTAATAAACTGGCGGCAGAAGGTATTACAGCATCTGTAACTTCAGATCACAAGTTCCGCGTAGAAGCAGATAACCGCTGGACTCTATCGGGAGAAATGGCGCCAAAACTCTTCGGCGGTTCAGGTAATCAAGTTTATACATGTACGGGTAATAAAATTACCTATGATGAAACTACAACTACACCGGGAACAGCTGATCCTGACGGATTTATTGATGCTCCTGATATACACAATCCTCCTTCCGGCGGCAGCGGAGGAAGCAGCGGCGGTACTATTACTCAAACAGAATATTATTATCAAGGTTCAAAAGTTACTTATGGCGGGACCTCCGGAACCGCATATGCTGCATCTACAAAGATTTCAGATATTCGTTCAAGTGCAGTAGGTACACGCTGGTATGTCATTTCAGATAATTATACCGGCTCTACTACCGGATTTGTTGGACAAAGTGCGATGTTCCGCTATATTGATATAAATGCAAATACGACTATTCAAGATGTCGTAGACTTTTTTAACAGCTCTGCGGGAGTTCAAAGTGCATCTTATAGTACTTTAACCGGGGAAATGTCTGTTACAACGCAAAACGGATATCAATTCCATTGTTCCGGTGTGCCATTTGGTACGGATGTTCATCTGCCTGCTGAAGGGTCAGGACTAGCAACTCCGGGCGGTACTTATAAGGTTGCTTTTGGAAAATCTGCCGGTACACCTGCATCTACTGCAACTCTTACAACAAAATTGAGTGATTTGGGATCGTTTTTACCCGCAGGTATTGGATTCTCGGTTACCAATAACGGTGCAACAACAGATCTGACCTTCAGTTCTACGGATACAATCTCGACTGTTGTTAATAAATTGAACTCACTGGGACTTGAAGCATCATTTCTTAACGGTGCGCTAAGAGTATCCAGTAGTTATTCAGATTTTGAAATAACGACAAATGGTCTGCCGCAAAGGACATTTGTCAACAAGCTCTTCGGTGGAAGCTTGCCTAGTATACAAACAAACACAACGACAATTGATCCGAATGCCATTACTGAATCTACCACACTTGGAGAACTTGGTATCACAAGTGGAACATTAAGTAATAACGGTATATCTCTTGTTGGA
The DNA here is from genome assembly GCA_944324825.1 of Candidatus Gastranaerophilales bacterium. Classification (GTDB taxonomy): domain Bacteria; phylum Cyanobacteriota; class Vampirovibrionia; order Gastranaerophilales; family Gastranaerophilaceae; genus UMGS1585. The sequence continues at coordinate 231,061 of CALUXU010000001.1, read as the reverse complement.
GGTTCTGTACCGGAAAGAACATTTACATCTGATAATACATTAGGCGACGTATTTAGTTATTTGGAAGCCGGCGGTGCCACTGTTACTTTGAACACTGATGGTACTGTTTCAATAACCGGTAACGCAGAATTATCAGGTGATTTATTAGGACAGTTGGGTATAACTCTTACAAGCTCTAAGAAAACGGCTGTAATCAGTAGTCTTACACTAACATACGGTGAAAAGAATCTTGCTCTTTCAGATAGGCTTTCAACACTGGGGTTGAGCGGATCTTATACAATCGGTACAAACGGTACGACTGTACTCGCAAATTCAACTGTTTCAAATCTTTTGGCAGCTTTAAACGGATTAAATACATCTACATCTCCAAGCCCTGGTTTTGGAACGGTAGGCGGTATAGGCGGCGGTAATATAGAGGGATTCCATGGCGGAGAGTATAAGAATGTTTCTTATGACCCGACAACAGGTATTTTAGAGTTTACTATTACCGGCAGCGGTTCTGCTGCATATATGCCTGCGGGTACTCTTTTTAGTGCTTTGGATATGGTAAGTCGTGTCCAGGCAACAGATGGAAGTTATGATACGACGTATCAATATAGATTAACGAAACCTGGTACAAATGTAACAACAGCAACGACTCTTAAACAGATATTTGGCGACACTTCTACAACAACGCATACAATTAAGGTTAACGGACAAACAGGCACATTCTCATCAACCGATAATATGGGGGATGTTATAGATTGGTTGAATGCTAATGTCGGTACTGCATCATTGTCTGCCGGACATTTTTCACTTGAGTATACTCCAACCGGCAGTACCGGGCTGCTCCCAGGTAATATGCAGGGCGATTTGGGGCTTTGGATTAGTCTAAAATCGGCTAAAGGCTATGAAACAGAAACAGTTTATAACGGCACTCTTACAAAAGTTTCCGGTTCGACCTCCGGTGCGCAGTATGTATCTGATGTCGATAGTTTTGTTTCCGGCGAAACCTATCTAATCAAATCCGTTGACGATTTGAACAAACTGGCAAGTTTGGTCAACAACGGTGCTGATACAACAAATGTGTCCTTCATCCTTGAAAACGATATCGACATGTCCTCGGTTGCAAATTTTGCCGGAATCGGTAGCTCATATAATGAATTTAGAGGCAATTTCTACGGCAACGGGCATGTTATTAAGAATCTCAAGATGAATTCTTCTGCACAATATGTTGGATTATTCGGATATACAAGAAATGCAACTATTCAAGATGTTGGTTTAGAGAATGTAAATATTACATCAACCTGTACTTTTACACCATCAATGACAGGAGCTTTGATTGCTTTCTCTGTTACCACTGATGTTAAAAATGTTTATGTTGATGGCGGATCGATTAATAGCTCTACTATGTATACCGGCGGTTTGATTGGGTATATTAATGGGGAATATATTGGTACTACTGCTAGTGCTCCAATTAATATTACTAATTCATATAGTGATGTTAATATTAATATTAATAGTTCAGGTAGCCCAAGTGGACATAATACTGGCGGTTTGATAGGTGCAAGTGAAGGTGCTCCTACTAGTATAATTATTACTAACTCATTTTCATCAAGTGATATAACCGGTAATTCACAAAATGTTGGAGGTCTAATTGGTTTGGGCGCTGGAGTTAGTATAACAATAACTAACGCTTATGCAGATGGCAACGTATCATCAACAAGAACAGGTTCTAATGTCGGCGGTTTAATTGGGCAAGTTCAATCCGGTTCAGTCGGTACAATCACAAACGCATTCTATTCCGGCTCAACTCTTTCCGGTACCAATGTCGGTGGGTTCATAGGAACTGATGCGACAAGCGGCGGAGGTCTAAACATTCTCAATTCAGCCTATAATAGTGCTGCAAATGCTAATGCTGTTTCAGGGGGAAGCCTCTCCGGTGTCAATTCTATGACGATGGAGCAGTTGACTAATCAGACTATAATGCAGAATATGGGCTTCACCGCTGCTAACGGATGGGTTTATACATCAGGGCTTACTCCGCATTTTGGCAACATGACAGGCTCTGCAGGTTCTACCACTACAGTTACAAAAGATGCTACGCTCTCCACAACCGTAGGACAGTTGATTGACGGATATACAACCGGCACCATTATCGTAAACGGCGGCTCTAATATATCTGTGAACAGTTCTACTACTATTCAGGATATTATTGATGCATTCAACAATCAAGGTATAATTGCTACCTGGAACAACGGAAAGATTTCTCTGGAAGCAAGCTCTGCTGTTAGTATCACAGAAAATAACGGACTTATTAATAAACTCTTCGGATCCACCTCCGTATCTTTGACCGGTTCCGGCGGCGGCAGCGATTCTTATACTATGGAGACCTCAATAGGCTCCGGCGGATCAACTACAACAGAGATAACGCATGATGCTAACCTCAATACAACTGTCGGACAGTTGGTTGACGGATACTCTTCAGGTACCATCACAGTTTCCGGCGGAACTAATATATCCGTGAACAGTTCTACTACTATTCAGGATATTATAGATAAGTTTAATGACCAAGGTATAATCGCATCCTGGAACAACGGACAGATTTCTCTTGAATCCGGTACCACCGTTACCATCTCAGACAGCAACGGTCTTATCTCAAAACTCTTCGGTACATCATCCGTTACCCTCAACCCGATATCATCTGTTTCAGGTTCGTACACTATGGACAAAGTTATATCAGGTACAGGTACTACTACAAACACCTACACAATGGATGCCTCAACAACAATTGGCGACCTGTTCGGTGACAGCAACAGCCATACTTTCACCGTTAACGGAAACGATATTACTCTCTCTGCCGATAAAACAGTCCAAGACCTTATAAACGCTCTTGCAGGTTACGGTGTCACCGCAACTATCAATGACGGAAAGATGACAATCGGTTCAAACAGCGACAGCTTGCTCACTGTATCCGGCGACCTTGCAAACAAAGTATTAGGCAAAACAGGCTCAGGCTCCGTGTCTGTTGATTACGAAACAGTAGAAAAAACTCTCTCTTTATCTACAACTATGTCAGAACTATTCTGGGATACAAACAGCCACGATTTTGTTATCACTAAAGAAAATGGCTCAAAAACTACTATTTCTCTCTCAGGAAACCAAACAGTACAAGATTTGATTACAAAACTTCAAGCCAACGGTATCGTTGCAACGCTTGATTCATCAGGCAAATTGACCTTCAAATCAAATTACAAATGGTCGGTATCCGGCGATTTGGGAAATAAAGTTACCGAAGGTGTCATGAATCTTACGGTTACACCTCTGTATACATTCGAGTCAGAAGAGCTTGAAACTTACACAGGACATCAAACGGTAAGTCAAATGCTCAACTCCGGACAAACTCTTATTACAGGCAACAGATACCATATAGCATCTGTCGATGACCTCAAAGCTCTCGCTACTTTCGTCAACGAAAGAGGGCTTGATACTACGGATATCGATTTTGTACTCGACGGCGATCTCAATCTCGCCGGAGTCTCCGGACTCGTTCCGATAGGAACTCAAGCTAATGCTTTCAAAGGTAATTTCTACGGTAACGGACACACTATATCAAATCTCAAAATTTCTTCTACCGGAAACTTTGTCGGTCTGTTCGGTAAAGTTGACGGTGCAACTATTCGTGATTTAGGTTTAGAAAATGTTGATATCTCAGGCGGCTCTCAGGTTGGTGCTCTTACCGGATATGCTGTCGATTCTACAATTGAGAATGTATATTCAACAGGTAAAGTTACCGGTACTGGAGATCAGGTCGGCGGCTTGATTGGTGATGTAAATTCTTCAAATGTAAAAAATGTTTATTCTACGGCTGAAGTAGAAGGTAATACCAACGTCGGCGGTCTTATCGGACATTTAGCTCATTACTCCGTACTTGAAAATGTATATGCAACAGGAGATGTTCGTTCATCTGCTTCTCAAGCCGGCGGCTTGGTTGGTGGTGTCCGATACGGCGGCACTATCAAAAATGCATACGCAACAGGTGATGTCTACGGTACACAAAGCCTTGGCGGACTTGTAGGTCTGTTTGAAGGTGTTGACGGCGCTTATACATACACCCTTGATACGGTTTATTCTACGGGGCGTGTTGTTAATGGCTCCGTTACGGGCGGAATTCTTCTTAATTCCGGTGCTCTGCTGGGTAACTTTGCTAACGGGGCAAAGGTTACTGTAACTAATGCCGTATATAACACAGATCTCGAAATGGCAGGTATCGGCAGCGGTTCTGCCTCCGGTTTGACCGGTTTGACCTATGTCGAAATGCAAGATGCATCCAGAATGCAAGGGCTGGGCTTTACTACTGCCAAAGGCTGGAAATACATCTCCGACAAGATGACTCCTGTTCTGAATTCCGTTGTTGTCGATAATACAGGCAGAACCTACAGCGGAGAAAAACTCTATGTCAGAGGTTTGACAGAATTTGAAGCAGGCGACACATATTATATCGGAACAAAAGAAGATTTAATACGTTTATCAGAACTTGTCAACGCAGGCGAAGACACCACAGGTTCAGTATTTATCCTGGACGGTGATATTGATATGTCAGGTGTAGACTTTGCTCCGATAGGAAATACTTCTAACGCTTTCCGCGGAGATTTCTACGGTAACGGGCATGAAATATCCAATCTGACTATCAACAGCTCAGATTATCATGTTGGTTTATTTGGTACGTTAGAAGGTGCCCATATACAGGATGTTGGCTTGGTTGATGTGTCTATAACCGCTAATACAGCTAACAGTACTTGTGTTGGTGCTTTAGTTGGTTATGCGATGAAAGATTCATCAGTAGAAAATGTATATGTTATAGGCGGCAGCATTAAAAGTAGTGCCTCTGCAACGGCTAATACGACTGCAGACATAGGTGGACTTATTGGTGGTGCAAATCAGACTATTATTGTTGATTCTTATGCAGCTGTTGATTTAAATGTTACCGGAACTGGTGTTGGTGGCTTTATTGGCAGGGTAGAAGATGATACAACTATTACAAACTCATATTCTACAGGTACCGTAAATAATTACCTGGCTACCGGCAGCAGCATACTTTATACAGGTGGTTTTGCCGGCTGGGCATCTGGTGGTAATACAAGTAAAATAGAATCTTCTTATTCTACAGGTAGAGTTATTTCTGTTAGTGGCAGTGCCGGCGGGTTTATTGGGCATTCTCACGGTATTATTGATAATTCTTATGCTACAGGTTTTGTTGAAGGCTCAGGTAAAGTTGGCGGATTCGTGGGAGAAGTATCTATTTTAGGAGCAACTCTTACAGGCAACGTTTACAACCAATCAACCAAACTCAATGCGGCAGGCTCCGGCTCAACTTCCGGTATCACAGGGCTTGAACTCTCACAAATGTGGGAAAAAGATACGATGGAAGGACTCGGATTCACTGCTGATAAAGGTTGGAATTATACAGATAACACTACTCCGTTCCTTAATACCAACAACACTATGGTTAACGGGGACAAAACCTATGTAAGAGATGCTCAATCCTTCGATTCAGGTGAAGTATTCTACATCGGCACTGCTCAAGATTTACAAAAACTCGCGCAACTCGTCAATAACGGCGCTGTTACAACAGGGGTAACTTTTGTTCTTGATGCGGATATCACCATGTCAGGTACTGCTTTTGAATCTATTGGTACGTCGGCAGAAAAATTCAACGGCGTGTTCATGGGCAACGGGCACACTATATCAGGGCTTACAACCGGTTTATTTGGAGATGTTGAAGATGCTATTATCCGCGACGTCGGATTAGAAAATGTTAATATCAATGCGACAGCAAATAGTACAGGTGCTTTAGCAGGTTCTGCAGAAGGAACAACAGAAATTGTAAACTCTTATGCTAAAGGTACTATCACTTCGTCTAAATCTAACATCGGTGGTTTGGTCGGAAGTCTTAATAGTACGTCATCAATCAAGAGTTCTTATGCAGAAGTAAATGTTACAGGTTCTGCAAGTGTCGGCGGTTTAGTCGGATTATCCGCAGGTACTATTGAAAATAGTTCTGCTACAGGAACAGTGAAGGCTTTATCCAGTACTGCCGGTGGTTTTGTTGGCCGTACTACCGGAGGTAGTATTACTAATTCCTTTGCTGCAGGCAATGTTACGGCTTCCTCTGCGGCAGGTGGTTTTGTCGGTTCTGCTTCAGGAACTACAATTACAGGCAGCTACGCTGCAGGTATTGTTTCTGGCGGCAGCGGGTTCATAGGCTCCGTATCCGGCTCAAATTCGTTCTCAGGAAACGTATACAACAATGCTAACTCCGCAGGTGCAGGCGGCGGAACAGGGGTTTCTATTGATGATATTAAGAGTCAATCTAAGATGGAAGCTCTTGGATTTACCTCCGATAAAGGATGGGTATACTATGAAGGTCAAGCTCCGCAATTGAGAGGTAAAGACACTTCTAAACAATATACAGTTGATGCTTCTCTTGATTCTATCCTTGCAAATCTCGGCAGCACAACTATCTCCAAAGATATTACTGTCGAAGTTAACGGGACAACCCAAACAAAACATTTCAACGATACCGACACCGTACAAGATGTTATGGATTGGTTGAACGGTATTTCAGGCGTTACCGCCGTGTTTGATGAAGCAACTTCAAAACTGACAATCTCTACAGATGATGGAGAAATGAACGTTACAGGCGGGCTTGCTAATACTCTGTTCGGCGGCTATGCTAACAAAGTTCTCGACAAGATTACGCAAAATACGGATTCCTCTCATCTGATGGCTGCAGGCAGCGATGCGATTATTACCGAAGATACTACTGTTAAACAACTGCTCAATTCCAATAACTCTGCAAGTATCGGATATATCGATGAAGACGGCAGCACTGTTATGGAATCTTTTGATCCGGATCAAACTCTCAAGGAAGTTCTTGATTGGCTCAATGCCCATGGTTTCAACGCTTCTATTACAAACGGCGTATTTACTGCGGTTAAAGAGGATGGTTCTCAAACCGATCTTCTCGGTGCCATCGGCAGTGCTCTCAAAGGTGTTGATGGTACAACTACTTCAACTCCGTCAGGATATGTGTCTGATGTATTGACATCTGTCACCGGAGAAAAAGCAACCGGAACAACTCAACTCTCCGCTCTCGGTATTGATTCCGGAAATATTCATATTCAGGATGCATCAGGCAAAATTGTTCAAACAATCCAAATTAATAACAATATGACCGTTAACGATGTTGCAACTCTGCTTTCTGCATACGGTATTACAATGTCAATTAATGATGGCAAAGTGACCGTTGCTACTGACGGACCGGTTAAACTCGTTGACGGCTCTTCCAACATGGTTTCTCAAATGCAGCTTGATAACTGGATTGAAACTAAATCAAAGCTTACAAATACTTCTACAGTTGCTGAAATGGGTTTCTCTCAAGGTGCATCGCTCGGTGTTATTATTGACGGAAGACCTACTACTATTTCATTCAGAGCAGATGACACTCTTGATGATATAATCACAAGATTAAAGACTCTCGGTATTGAAGCATCAGTTGATGCAGACGGTAAATTTACGGCTACTTCAGATAAAGGCTTTATGTTAACAGATGAATTAGGCGTTTACCTGACTCAAAATTCTGTTGACGGATATGTTAACTTTGCAAACGGATACAAGAGCGAAAATCCGGTTGAATCTCCGGGCAACTCTACTATCCTTACAGAAGACAGTCTTGTCGGTGATATCTTAGGTACGGGCGAAGGCGGTATTTTACGTTTAACTCTTGACGAAAATAACGTTGTTGACCTTCAATACAACGCTGATGATACTATGCAGGATATTATGGTTGACTTGGCGGCTTACGGTATCGAAACACAAATTAAAAACGGGGTTCTCACAGCTGTCAACCTCAACAGAACATTCTCTTTCTCAGGTGATATCGGAAAAGCTATCTCCGGTAACACTCCTCTGTATGAAAATATCGAAACAGGTTATATATCTAAAGATTTATCCTATGAAACGGTTGAAACCGCCAATATGAATTCCACTATGAAAGAACTCGGTATTTTGGGCGGTCAAATCCATATTTTGAACAGCGAAGGCGGAATGGTTACAACTCTTGAAGTCGATGAATCCTTCACGGTATCCCAAATCCGCTCTATGCTTTCTCCATACGGATTCAATCTCACAATGGATTCTAACGGTAAAGTTTCAATGACTTCATCCGAAGGGTATTCCGTATCTGACGGAACATCTAATCTCGCAGCTGTTATGGGATTGGATAATTGGAATCAAACGACTGAAAAACTCGCACTTGATACTACAATCTCTGAAATGGGATTTAAAGACGGGGCTGATTTGAACCTGTTCTTAGACGGTGCTGTTATGAACGTTCTTTCCTTCGATGCGGATCAAACTCTGCAGGATGTTATTTTTGCACTCTCTGCTTACGGTATTGATGCATCTGTTGATGCAAACGGAAAATTTTCTGCAGTAAGTAAAGACCATACATTTATTATGAGCAGTACTTTAGGCAGCTTCCTGACAAAAGGTACATCAGGATATGTAAACGATGATACCGGTTATCAAACGGTTGAAGCGCTTGAGGAAGAAAAACCTTACACAGTTAACAGCTCGGAAAAACTCGGTTATGAAAAACTTATGAGTGCTGATTCTACTCTTGCTTCTTTAGGGTATGAAAACGGCGGAAGTGTTATTGTAAACCTTGACGGCGGAACTTATTATACATTATCATTCCTTGGTACTGATACAGTTCAAGATGTAATATATGCACTTTCTCCTTACGGTATCACAGCCGAAGTAGGTGCTGACGGTAAGTTTAATGCCGTATCGACTGACCATTCTTTCACCCTCACCGGAAATGTCGGAAACTTCCTCACTTCAGGCGGCGCTTATCAAAACGAAGTTACCGGATATGAAACCGACCCGATTACTTTTGAAACAACAGAAAAAGTTACACTTGATACAAAACTTTCCGATTTAGGTGTTTCGCACGGCGACTTGAATATTATGAAGGACGGCAAAGTAACCGGTTCTACTATTAATATTACAGATGATACAACTGTCGGTCAGCTCTTCAACGCAATCAAAGTTTACGGTATGGAAGGCAAGATAATGACCGATACAAACGGCGATACTTATATAAGAATTTCTGCCGATTCTAATACATATCTTGCTGACGGTACTGCCAACATCGTATCAGGCTTGGGTCTTGTTGAAATCAGACAGGGCGATTTTGAAGGAAATGTTATCTACTGGGAAGATGATACCGATTCCGGACTGATAACAGAAGATATGCTTTTATCCACTCTGGATAAAAACGGTTACATCGCTCAAGGCTCATTGATATTCGAAACCGGAACCGGTGACGAAGCTGTTCAACATATTATTAACATCACAGCTGATGAAACCGTCGGTTCATTAATTAAAAAATTCCAGGATGCAGGTATTAACGCATCATTATCCAATGGTGTTATCAAGATATCTTCAGGACTTGACGGTATAACCTTCACCGGAGGTACGTCAGGACTTGTTAATACTATCGGATTGGATATTGAAGATGTCGACGTTTACGCTTCAAGCTCTTCCGCTCTTACTTACGAAGGAAATGTTCACTATTCGGCTGCAAACTATGCAACTGGTGATACTTTGCTAAGCATAGTTAATGCAACCGAGGGCGATATGAGTGTATTTGTTGACGGGGTTAAATGTACTATCCACGTTGACCCTAACCAAACCTTCGCAGATTTGTTCGCTCAAATCTCATCTACGGTTGCAGCAAGAACAGGTTTGAATATTAAGGCAGGGTTCCTTGATAAAGAAGGAAATATCGTTGTTAATCCAACCGATGACAAAAATACAGGTATTGTCGCTTTTGAAATAGAAGAAGGACACGAGCTTGTTATAGGTGCATCTAATGATACAACTAACTTTGCTACAATTGCAAACCTCAACAAAACAGACTTTAACCAAATAACAGGTTCACGTTCGTTATACAGAGTTAATGTTAACTCTCTCTTAACTGAATCAGGACTATATCGTGACGGTGATATTACGGAAGGCACCTTCAAAATAGGTGATGCAGAATTTACAATTGATTCTACAACGACCCTTGCAAGTCTTATTGATCAGATAAACAGATCTCAAACAGCTTATGCTACGGCTTACTGGGATACTTTGTCAGGTACTATGGTTATTCAATCTACATTAACAGGTGCATCATTAATCAATATCGAAGCCGGTACAAGTAACTTTACCGATATTATGGGATTCACAACCGTAACAGATACTGGCGCATCGGCTCTTGTTACAAGCTCTCAAACACTAGGTAAGAATGCCGTTATCAGAATTAACGGTACAACTGTTACAGCTACTTCCAACGTCATTACAAGTGATGTTTCAAGAATCAAAGGTTTAACTATTAACCTCAAAGATGTATCAGAAGGCGAAACAGTTACAATAACGGTTGAACAAGATGACGAAGCAATATTCAATGCGGTATCTGACACAATTGATGCCTATAACGCAATGATGGAAGCGTTAAATAAAGAATTGTCTGATAAGAGTACATTAGGTAATGAAGCTCTTCTTAAACTTATGAGGAATAATCTGAAACGATTGATGACGTCCTCTCTCAGCGGTGCTTACGTATTTAAGAATTTGGCTGCAATCGGTATTTCAACGGGTGAAGCCCAAGATAGTATTACTCTTGATGTAACAAGTCTGATGATTGATAAAGATACATTTATGAATGCTCTGGATACTGATTCGGATGCGGTTAAGGCTCTGTTAGTCGGAACTCAAACTAATCCGGGTATTTTCTTGCAGGCTAATAATATTGTTGAAAGCTCAATTAAATCCTCCGGATACTTCTCTAATATGATTGATTCTTTAACAAGAAATATTGATAGAATAGAAGAAAAAATTAATAAAACTAACGATGAAATTAATAAATACCGTGATAGATTGGAACGTCAATTCCACAATATGGAACTGACTATCTCCGGATTACAAAATGCTTATTCTGCATTCTTGAATTAGTGCACATAAAATATAAAAAAGAGCACCGATTGACTATGTCGGTGCTTTTTTATATCCCTATTCCTATATAAATTGTAATAGTTGAATTATTAGCCGCCAAATGTTTTGAAACTGAGTTCAATATTTTTGTCCACAACCTTTTTAACAGCTTCCATCTCGTTTTGAAGCGCACTTTGTTCTGTATTCAGTTGCTCCAGCCTCAATTCCAAATTTCTATCCTGAGCCTGAATAATTTCTGTTTTTGCATTGATATCAGTTATTGCTTTATCATACTCAGTCTGTTGATAATTATACTTATTCATCGCATCATTATATGCCGCTTCATCCGTTATTGTTTCAACATTAAGAGTGTAAACGGTTGAATCATCCTCAAACTTAACTGTTGAAAATCTTCCGGCACCGTCTGTTTCTAATAAGGCTTTTTTGGTTTCGGAGATTTCTGTTTCTACATAGGATGCATTGTAATATGCAAGTTTAGACTGCTGCCCGTCAATACCGTTGTCGGCAATAGAATCTTCATCGTATGCGCTTGCAGCGGATTCTTGTAAATCAAATTCGGTTGTATAGTAGGTGGTTCCGTTCATTTCAAACGAGTAAATCCCGCCTACATAATCTCCGTTTTCGTCAAAACATTTTGCAAATTTTTCTGCTGCATCAGTACTTCCGTTAATCCCGCGCATATCTTCTATAATTTGCTCAATCTCTGTCGATATCGTACTGTCTTTTTTGTAATCATCTGCGGTTACTTGAGTTAAACGCATATTCCCGATTGATGTAAAATCTGAAAAAGTCGGAGTATAAGATGCTGTATGGAATGTTATTCTTGACCCTACAGCAAGATTTTGTAAATCCGCCTCTCGAACATAATTTCCATCAGTATCCTTATAAAATACCTCTGAAGAATTGCTTTGAAGAACGGTTGCGGATTCGTGCTCCAATGAGGATTTACCGAGATTAATTTCGTTTGCACTGACATAATTATTTACACCGCCGATTTGGGTTACATAATAGCTGTCATTTTGATTGTAAGTCGTACCATAAACACTCATCAAAGCTTCCAATTGTGTGCTATCAGAAGTATCTACACGGGTATATGTTGTTGGAGTATTGGTAACATCGTAAATATCTGTTGTTGTTGCCCCGTTTGTGCCGTCTAAGTTCTTAGCGTATGATTCTGATGTAGTTGATTTATAGTATTTATTCTCTGCAGCATCTCCTGATTTTACCTTTGCAACATCGGCTTCAAAATCCGAGCCGAATACTGATACCATGTTCTTATACTGTTGACTTTCTGTATCAAGTGCATCTAAATCTACTTCTGCATAAGTTATACCGTTATATGTATAGTTTGTTCCTGCAGGAGTGAATGATGTCAGTGCAACACTTTGCGCTGTAAGAGTCTTATCTATTGTAGTATAAGTATATGTATCAGCGTTTTCATCATAAGAGAAATAATCCGCTTGCAGATTTGTACCGGTTATTGCATTTATTTTTGCTCTGTCTTCCGAATTGTTGTTATCCACCGGTAGGAATGTATGTCTTAGCCCGTTGCTGTCTGTGATAATATAAGAACCGTTACCCGTTTGTGTCGGAGTCATTAATGCTCTAACTGTAATATTTCTTTGGTTCTCTGTTGGATCATAGGAATACTTGTCTGTTTTTACTGCCTGGATTTGAGGGTCATTTAATAATCGCCTTGCACCTTTATATACACGTTCATTATGAGTGATTGTAACTACATAGTTGTAATCACTGTCAGGCTGGCCAAGCTGATAGTAATTTGATAATATAGAATCGTTTACACCATCGCTGAACGAATATTGCAGCTTCGTAAAATCAGTACTTGAAGGAGCCGTAGGAACCTGAATTCCTAACATTTGGTTGAACAAATCAGCCGTTTGATTTGATAATATCAATCGGGATTGGTTAATTTGCTGACCTTCATATTCAACGTTAGTCTTTCTGGCTGTCAGGGCTAAGTATCTGGCTTGTGATGCAGCCATTCCCATAGGCTTCTCTTCCTTTCTTTTACTCACTATCATTTTACATGCATTTTATAGACCATTCAAGGGAGAAAAACCATTTTTTATACTTTGGATGGTGGAAGTTTATACTTTAGTTGGATATGGCAATAAGCAGCTTATATATCAATCGTATCCTATCTTTATCCGCATTATTTACCATATCAAAAATTTCTTTTTTAAGAACAGAACTCTCTTTCTCGTGTTTGAACATAAAAAGCGAATCAATATCAACATTTAATGCTGATGCGATTTTCCCCAGATTTTCAATTGTTGTAAAACTTTTGCCTGTTTCAATTCGGCTTAGATGACGGGACTCAAAATCAATAAGTTCAGCAAGCTGTTCTTGATTAAGACCTTTCTGTTCCCTTAATTCTTTAATCCTCATCCCGAATAACTTTTTTATATCACTCATAAAAGCCTCTTATTCAGATTACAAAATAAAGATTGATTTTTACAGGACAAAATAGAGCTAATATTATATTGATTTTCAACATTTAATGATATATAATACACATGATTTATTGAGTTATAAGGGTATTTTCTACATTTTATGGTAAAAATTTCTGTAATAGTACCGGTTTACAATGTCAGTAATTATCTAAAACGATGCTTAGATTCCCTTATTAGACAGACACTAAAAGACATTGAAATAATCTGTATAAACGACGGTTCATCAGATAATTCTCTTGAGATACTTGTTCAATATTCACAAAAAGACAGCCGAATAAAAATAATAAATCAGGAAAACAGGGGAGTATCAGAGGCAAGAAATTCAGGGATAAATATTGCTCAAGGGGAATTTTTGTCAATGGTTGATCCTGATGATTGGATTGAAAATAATATGCTTGAAGCTTTATACAAAAAGGCAGTAAAAGAAAATGCAGATATTGTGGAATGCGACCTGTTTGAACATAGAGATTTAGTTATTGATTCAAAGAAAATAAGAAAACTTAAGGTAAAATGTAATCCTTTATGCAAAAGAAATATAATGCAGGGGAAGCCGTATAATTGGAGGGATATAAAAGAAGATATTTTTAATATAAGAGCTTATTGCTGGAATAAGCTTTATAAAAGCGATTTGATTAAAAATAAAATATTTTTTGAAGGCAGAGCAGGTGAAGATTATTATTTTTGTCTTGAGGCGTTTTTGTGTGCTAATAAAATTGTTTATATCCCAAAACCTCTTTATCACTATATGAAAAACCCTAATTCTCTCTCATCGGGTGTCCATGGCAGTAAAACAATATCTATTGACAGCGAATCCTTAGGGAATGGATTGAGACGAATGGAGAAAATTATTCAGAAACATAATCTTATGACTGAATTAGAAAAACCGTATAACAGATGGGTTATAAAGAATTTGTATTTGCAGTATATCGGCTTTTCAAGAAAAATACGTCAAGAGTATAGGGGTTTATTAAAAGAATCCGAATACATAAAGCTTGAAAAAATAATACAAAACCAGAAGAGAAATTTTTTCCAATCTTTATTCAGTGTATCAACTGAAGCTGCTGTGGGTATTATATTTAAGAGATTTGTAATACTGGGATATAGTTTTTTATTCAAGATTTCAAAATAATTACATGGAACATGAACAATTTACCCCGCATTTACCCTGTTAAAATATTAATTATTAATATAATGGTAAATATTAATGGGCTATGGTATATAAAACATTAGTTTGACAATCTTGTATAGTAATTTTCAATTGAGGTTTACTGCCTATTGGTACAAGAGTATTTATGTTTACGTCTTCTCCTGTATTTATAATTCCTAATGGTATTAAATTAGTATAAGATAAACATTCTATTTGAACCTTTTTTTCATTATTATTTGAGGTTATTGCTACAATAGGAGTTGCAATTAATCCTAGAACCCAGCCAATACCCAAAGAAAATAATCCAGCCGGACCTGCAATCATCCAAGTTCTAGCAATTGCAGATGGTTCATTATTCTTTGTTGTCGCAAAAGCAATATTTCCATCATTACCATTAATTATTTGAGCGCTTAAAATATTGTACTTATTTTTTGATACATTAGTTATTTTATATTGATAGCCGTTATAATATTTTTTTAAATGAGATGTTAATGGTACTTGTGTAACAACTATATCTAAATTTGAATTAGTAAATCCAAAACAATTTAAATTTCCCCAAAGGCAAACTAAGAGCAAACACATAATTTTTTTCATAATACTACTTTCTAATTTTATATACATGTAATAGTGCTTATATAGCAGTGGTGCTTGTAAGGTATAATACTTAAAATATTTTATTATGTCAACTCTTGAAGATGAAACATATTTAACAATTGGTAGAAATATACGAAAATATAGAACTAAACATAATCTTTCTCAAGAAAAATTATCAGAAATCATAAATGCAAACACAAAATTTATTGGTCACGTAGAGAGATTTGAAAGATATATTAGTTTAAAAAAGTTGATTGCTATTGCAGATTATTTTAAAATTCCTGTAAAATGTTTCTTTGAATAAATAGAAAAAATTGCAGGGGTAAATAAGTTTTTATTATTTTATGCTAAATGGGGAAATAGAATTCAAGCCTAATTCATATACCCCAGAACCGCCGTTGTTTACAAAGTAAACAACCGGGGTACGATTCCATACAAAACCAAATCTATGAACCCTGCTCCTGTGGAGATTTGTATATATACAAATCTCTTACGTCGCTGTCGTCCAGTGTCGTCCTGTCAGCTCCACCTTCGTGGAGGCGTCACGGACTCACATCCGATAGGTCATTCGAAAAAAATGCAAAAAACAAATTTTGCAATTTTTTTCTTCATTCCTTTGCCGGAAGGGACTCTGCCGAGCAAACGATTAATTATCGTTTGCGAGAGGGGAGAACCGCCGTTGTTTACAAAGTAAACAACCGGGGTACGATTCCATACAAAACCAAATCTATGAACCCTGCCGGAAGGGGGAATCGAACCCCCGACCTACTGATTACGAATCAGTTGCGCTACCGACTGTGCCATTCCGGCTTGTAAACTTATTATAACATCACGAAAATATACTAGCAAATTTATTTTTTACACTCTTTATATAAACATAGCAGTTTTATAAAGGATTAAATATGAGTATAAGTTTTACAGGTATCAACAACATTAAAATTTCGAAAAAAGAATATTCTGCATACGGATTGTATCAGAAGTTAAACAAGCAAATAGGGCAAGGAGAGAAAAACTTTACTGAAATCAAAATTTCAGCACAATTAACGGATGATAAAAAAGGTAAAGATTTAAGCGATTATATTAAACGTACTCCAAATAGATTCATTAATACTAATTCTCCTGATAGTATTGAACTGCATGTAAAAAGATTTGATGTTCCGAAAGAAAAAGTAAATCAATCTTCGTTTACACTAAACGGAAAAGATTTAATCTTAGATGATGACAGAAAACTACCTGTTATGACATTTTTGGCACGATTAACCAGAGAAAATGCTAAGAATCCGGAATTGAGCCAAAATCAGCAAAAATATTTAAAAATTGCAAACAAATCTATTCACAAAGAAGCTGTTGAATATATCGAAACCAGATAATTACAAAGCTTTAAGAGCGGCAATTTTCATAGTTTGAGTATCAGGTTTTTTACCTGTCCATATAGTTATGGCTTTTTCTGCTTGGAATATCAACATATCAAGACCTTCAACAGTTTTAAGGTTGAGTTTCTTTGCATACTGCAGCATCAGCGTATCCATCGGGTTGTAGACTATATCGTACACAATAGAATCCGCGTTCATTGTTTTCAATGCTCCGAATTCAACAGGTGACTCGTCCATTGCAAAACCTCGCATACCGATTGGAGTTGCATTAACTAAAATCTTATATTTAGAAAAATCTCTGGCTGTTTGTATTTGATGTGCTTCAAACTTTATTGCAGGAAATTTTGCTCTCAGATAATTTATTGCCTGCTGAGAGTTTATAACATTTCTTGTATAAAAATCAATCTCTTCAATCCCTTTTCTTATAAGCCCGACAGCCGCAGCGCGAGAGGCACCGCCGGTACCTAAAATTGCAGCAGATTTCCCTTTCAAATCCGCATCTTTAGGAATTGCTGTCATAAAACCGTAGATATCGGTATTAAATCCCAGAAGGTTTTTATCTTTGTCTATTTTGACCGTATTAACACATCCTGCAATATTTGCATCATCATCAATATCGTTTACGAACAGAGAAATCGGAACTTTCAATGGTATTGTAACATTAAACCCGTCAAAATCGTTGCGTTTAAGAAATTTTATTCTGTCAATCAAACTTTCAGGCGGAGTTTCCAGAACCTCGTATGTTGCATCAAGGTTCATTGACTCAAATCCTGCCTGTTGAATAACTGCAGAAATAGAATGCCCTAAAGGGTAACCGATAATACCGAGTTTATGCATCTTTACTCTCCTCTGTATTTGGAACTTTGTAACCGCAGGAACGATTTGAACATTCAAGTTTTTCCCCGTTTTTAGTCGGTTTTTTAATAATCAAAGAACCGCATTCAGGGCAAACATCTCCTGTCGGCTCATTCCAGAGTACAAAATCACAATCCGGATATTTATTACATCCAAAGAAAATCTTTCCGTATTTTGATTTTCGCTCAACTATTTGTCCTTGACCGCATTTTGGACAGGTAACACCTGTTGAGCGTACAAAACTTTTTCTGTTCTGGCAGGACAGACATTCTAAATACTTTCCGTAAGGTCCTGTCTTGATAATCATATCACCGCCGCATTTTTCACATTTTTCTTCAGCTTTTTCAGGTTCCTGAACTTGAGGAGTTTCACCGTTTACACTCATCGGCAGGATAGTTTTACATTCCGGATATCCGGAGCAGCCCAAAAATTGGGAGCCGAAACGGCTTGTTCTGATTAACATTTTTCTGCCGCAATTCGGACAAGTTACATCGCTTTCTATTTTAATACGTCCGGCGTTAGCCATAACTTCGTTTACATTTTCCATAAACGGGTCATAGAAATCGTGAAGCACTTTTGTCCAAACAGCTTTTTTGTCTGCGATTTTGTCAAGTTTTTCTTCCATGCCGGCAGTAAAAGCATAATCCATAATATCGGTAAACTGGTTTACCAGCTGTTTGGATACTGTTCGACCAAGGAACGTAGGAACAAGAACTTTGTCTTGTTTTTCCACATACTTACGGGTTTGAATTTTTGTAATAATAGAAGCATACGTTGACGGACGCCCTATACCGTATTCTTCAAGTGCTTTAACCAGAGAAGCTTCGCTGTATCTCGGCGGCGGCTGAGTAAAATGTTGTTTCGGAAGAACCTCTTTACAAGCCAGTTTATCATCCTGGTTCAAATCAGGAATTTTAGAGAGTTCTTCTTCGTCATCCGCATCATTGTAAAGCTTCAAGAAACCGTCAAACAGAATTTTACTTGTTCCGGTTTTTAAAGTGCAATCTCCGGCAGTTATTTCAACGGATTTGTTTGCAACAACCGCATTTGACATTTGTGATGCCATAAACTTATTCCAGATAAGTTTATAGAGTTTGTATTGTTCAGGAGTAAGATACTTCTTAATACTTTCAGGTGTCCTTTCAGGATAAGAAGGTCTGATTGCTTCGTGTGCGTCCTGAACATTTTTCTTTGCTTTGACATAGTTATTAGGTGTTTCCGGATAGTATTTTTCTCCGTAATTATTAAGAATAAAATCTTTTGCCATCTGTTGAGCATCATCAGAAATTCTTACACTATCCGTTCTCATATAGGTAATCAAACCAACAGAGCCTTCTTCAAGTTCAATACCTTCATAGAGTTTTTGGGCAATCTGCATTGTTTTTGATACCCCGTAACCCAATTTGGAACTTGCTTCTCTTTGAAGAGTTGAAGTTATAAAAGGTGCTGTCGGTTTACGCTTTGTTTCACGGTTTGTTATTTTGGAAACGATATATTCACGAGTGGAATCTTCCAGATACTCTTTTATTTTTTGAGCCTGTTCTTCGTTTTCTATTTCTATTTTTTCGTCTTCGAACTTAACAAGTTCAGCATCAAAAATTTTACCGTCTTTCTCAAGTTGTACTGTTACAGACCAGTATTCAACAGGAGTGAAGGCTTCTATTTCATCTTCTCTTTCACAAATCATACGTAATGCAACGGATTGCACACGACCTGCTGAGAGATGATAATTACCTAACTGTTTCCATAGAACCGGAGATAATTTATAACCTACAAGTTTGTCCAAAATTTGTCTTGTCTGTTGAGCCTTTACCCTGTCCATATCAATCTGGCGGGAATGTTCAACTGCATATTTTACAGCCTTTGGAGTAATTTCGTTAAACTCAATTCTGAAAATCTTGTCATCAGGTACGTTCAAAATCTCTCTAACGTGCCATGCGATTGCTTCCCCCTCACGGTCAGGGTCGGATGCAAGGAAAACTTTATCAGACTTTTTCGCAAGCTCGTTTAATTTGGTAACAACTTTTTTCTTTTCCGGAATAACAATGAACGTAGGTTTAAAATCATCATTTACATCAAATCCGAGGACATTTTTAGGAAAATCTCTTACATGTCCGAAACTTGCTTCAATCTGATAATTAGCACCCAGAATCTTTTTAATTGTCTTAGATTTTGCAGGCGACTCAACGATAACAAGAATTTTACCGCCATCATTTGTCTTTTTGGTGGTTTTAGTTGTTTTCATTTTGACTTCGTTATTATCTTCTTGTTTTGTTTTTTTAGCCGCTATAGGACTCATTGAATTCCTCGTATTATATTATGGAGTATCTGTCACCAACTATTTGTTTTAGTTTGCCCTTAAGCTCTAACGTTGTTAACAGAACCAATAAATCATCTGTGGAGAGCTTGGTTTCATTTTGGATTTCATCAAAATTCTTTGGCTCTATATTTATTGTATAAAGAATTTTTTTCTCGTCAATGGTTAAATCGTCAGATTCTTCAAAATTTTGATTATCTTTTATAATTTCCCAGCCCAAAGCGTTTAGTACATCATCTGATTCCGTTACAAGAGTTGCACCTGTTTTTAAAAGCTTATAAATACCTTCCGTATTAGGATTTGTTATAAGCCCCGGGATACACATTAATTCTCTCCCTTGCTCAAGTGCAATATTTGCGGTGATTAATGCGCCGCTTTTTATCGCTGCTTCAACAACAAGTGTCCCGAATGAAAGCCCCGAAACAATTCTGTTTCTCTGCGGGAAACGGAATTTTAAAGGCTCAAATGTCGGATAATATTCGGTAACGATTGCACCGTTCCCGTTTATTATTTCCTCATACAAACTCTTATTAGAGGTCGGATACGTAAAATCAAATCCGCTTGCTATAACACCTATGGTTTTAAGATTATTTTCCAGTGCAAGCTGGTGAGATACCGTATCAATACCGGTTGCAAGCCCTGAAACGATACATATATCAGTCCCCCTAAATCCGTTTATAATTTTTTTTAAGCTTTCTTTTCCGTTATAACTTGCACGACGAGAGCCTACAACCGCAAGGGTTTTATCAAGATTACAGGAGAATAAATCCCCTTTATAATAAAGAACGGCAGGAGGGTTTGAAATTTCTTTCAAAAGTCTCGGATACCTTTCATCGTCATAAGCCAGAACTCTGATTCCTCGTTTTTCAACCGATTCAAATAATTCATCAAGATTTAATTTATTTCTGCTATCCAGAAAATATTCGGATTTTTTTATATTTAAGCCTTCTATGTTAGAAAGCTCTGCTTTTGAAGCATTAAAAGCACGTTCAATATCCCCGAAATAATCGTATAATTGAATTATAAAACGGGAATCTAACTGTTCTAAAGATGATAAACCAATCCAGTATTTTGTATTCATAATTTTGATTTGATTCTCTCAATAAGTTTTTTAATATTTTCTTTTTCGTCATCAGGGATATCAAGATTCATATAATCTTCAAAATACTCAATAGCATCTTCAAAATCATTTCTTGCCATAAACAGTATTCCAAGCTTTTTATATGCAACGGCAAATTTTGTATTGACAGTGATTGCTTTTAAGTAATTTGATATTGCTTTATCAATCTCGTTATTACCTTCATAAGATTGGGCAAGATAGTAGTATAAAAACTCATTATCTTCTTTGTATTCTATTACATTTTCAAAATTACTAATAGCATCTTCATAATCGCCAAGTTCAAAATATACTCTGCCTAAATCATAATACGCATCGTAATTTTCCGGCTCTTTATCCAAAACTTTTTCAAGCTCTACTATTGCCATATCGTATCTGGAATCTTCAAGATAAACACGAGCCAGCATATGAGCAAGAACCAGATTGTCTTCCATTTCATAGGTCCCGAGTTCTAATGTCCCGATTGCGCTGCCCAAATCATGGTGCTTGTAATACAAATCAGACAGATTAATATAAGCCTGAGGAATGGCTCTGTTTAATTCAATAGATTTTTTATAGGCTTTTTCTGCCTGTTCAAAATCATTCAATTTTGCATAACAAAGCCCCATATTATTATAAACTTCGGCATTTCCTTCATCATGTTCAAGAATCGTACTGAAAACATCAATAGCTTCTTTGTACTTTCCCTGTTTATAAAACTCTAATGCAGAATCGGTTTTGACTGACATTATAAGAACCCTCCATCCTTATCATCTGATGAATTACCTACATCTTTGATAATTGTTTTAACATTTCCGACAGCTTCAAAATTCTTAGGATCAACTATTATTTTGATTTTATCAGCGTGAATTTCTTTTTCGTTTTGACGTATCATCGAACGTCCGGTCATGAATACTTCATTGATTTTTTTAGTAACCTTATCCGGATAACAAGTCATTTTAGGTGATTTCGCGTAGTAATCCTGGTAATATACCTGAACGTTACCGGAGCCCATAAATACATTATTCTTTTTGTCATACTGTTGATATTTTGCAGTGACTTTGAATTCGGAACCGTTATCCGTAACCGTTGATGACATTGTGTTCCCTATTGCAACCATTTCTTCCGTTGCTGCAGTATAAATAAAATGATCAGCGGTTGCATGGTTTTTGGTTTGATTAATTTTTGCGTTTCCGATTAAATCAAGCCTTTGAACGTTACCGTTTTTATCGGTTTTAACTTTTGCAGTATCAGAATAAGCGGTCATATCCCGGTATTTAATAGAAACTGTACCGCGTGCCGTCATTATATTTGTATTTGTATCATACTCTTGTTCGTTAGCATTGATTATTGCAATAGGTGTTTTACCTTCGGTCACAATTGTCTGAGTGTTGCCTTCGGCTCTTAATATTTTATTTAAAAGAGAAAATTTCATAATATTTGCTTTTACTTCCCGTTTTTTATTGTTTTGTATCTGGAAAGCATACGGCTGGTCATGGAAGGTTGCAGTATCAAGTTTATTATCCTTTGTAACGGATACATCTGCTTTATCTCCCACAATTGTTATATCGTCATAGCGAACTTTAACATCACCTAAGAACTTTATCAAACTGTCTTTTTCGGAATAAGTTTGTGTTCTTGATTCGATAATTAAATCAGAACCTATAGTCACAGCACTTAGGAACAAAAACAGTAACGATATTATTATTAAAAACTTTCTCTTATTCATCATAACCCTTTCGATTGTTTTGAATCTTTTGATTCATATATTCTGGATATAGTGTTTCCTTTAATCTTAAATACGGTAAAATCTGAATTGACAGTCAATTCGTTTGCCGTTGCAATAAAAGAGCCCTGTCTGTTTATCTTAACATGCCCGTTTGCAATAATTGTTTTATTATCACTAAAATACGTAACATGATCTGCAGTAACAGTTATATCATTTTCTAAAACAACGTATGTATTGTCATACAAGTCGATGTTACGTGTATCTTCGTTATAAGTTCCTTTAGAGGATTGAAAGCTCATGCTGACTTTATTATCCTTATAGAAATTCCCGATAACGTTATTTAATATTGCAATTTTATGGTCGCTTGAATACTCTCCGGTTTCCCCGAATATTTCCCAGGACTTTTGCCCCTCTTTGGATTCGGTCAGAATCATACTCTTTACTTCAAGCTCTTGCTTGTCTGTATTCCCTTTTAAGATATTACGGTTGAAATTATGAGTAATAACGCCTGCGCTTATAAATGCCCATAACAAAACAGCAGTTATTCCGACAAAAATCCATAACAAAACCTTTTGTTTTTTCTGCATTCTTGAGAAATATCTTCTATCCAACTTTTTAAGAAAATTCTTAACCTTTTCCATAGAAAATATTTTAGCACAGGGGGAAATCAAATAAAAGAAAATATTAATTTACGCAAGGTAACTCAATATTGCGCCGCCGATTTCTTCATTCGGATCAAAATATTGCGGAGTTTTTGGCGGATTTATGGAGTTTTGAATAAGCATTTTACATAACGGCCCAAATGCGTCAGGAACCTGAGTTTTACGATAAATCCCGGCTAAAAATGTTTGGATATTAGGAGATTTTGTATCATTGAATTTTGAAAGCGCAGGATACATTTTGTCAACACCTTCAACACCGTTATCAATCATTCTGTCCACAATATAGAGAGTTTCCGTTACTGTTTTTTCGTCATTTGAATTTTTCAAAATATTTTCAAGCTGCGGCAGAGCTTTTTCTTTTTGTTTTAAGTAGAAATCTACCTTATTTGGGTCAACAACAGAATAATTCCTTTTTTCGTTAGGAAGTTCTATCGGTTTGTATGAAGGTTGTTTCATTTGTTGAAAAGTTGTTGATATTGTCATCTTTTTACCTTAATTACTTGTTAAGAATATATATATGGCGGTCCGTTTTTAATTTCGTTCAGAATACTGTCAGCCATAACTTTTAGTTCTTCTTTTGGTTTTCCGTTTTCTTTTTGTTTGTAAAATTCATCACATAAAGGCTCTATTGAAGCTTCTTTTTTCGATTTATAGTTTCTGAGCTCAGTAGCAACAAGACGTTTTTGGAGAGAAAGCTCGGTATCTGCATTATATTTTTTTACCTGAACATCTTTCACTGCTTCACCTGCTGTTTTTCCCAGATAAGCTGCAGCCGTTGCGCCGGTTATTCCCATAAAAAGAGTCTTGAATTGTTTATTCGAGGAATCAAGCATCCAGTTGTAGAAGAAGGCTGTATAGTCGCTTACGTGCGAATAGAATGTGTTTCTATCTTCTCCTGAGCCGCCCATTGCGCTGTTTGCTTTTTCTGTGGACTTTTTAATCGTAAACAGGGTATCTTCAATAAAATCTTTTTTTTCTGCATCACTGTGCCAGTGCATTTTTGATGCAGCTTCTGCAACTTCTTGAGGGGTCGCATCCATTGAGACAAGAAGGTTTTTGATATTGTTGCTGTTGAGTTCTTTTGCCGCTTTATGCCCTTCTTCACCAAGTTTTTCCGGAGAATGCTCCTTCATTGTTTCAATAATATAATTAATTGATTCTTTAACTTTTTCCCGCCCTTCTTTCATAGAAGAAACACTTTTCCGAATATTTTTCATTGAAAGATATCCAAATCCGGCAATTGCAGCAAGCGAAGCAGCACCCATCGCAAAATATCCGAGATTTTTTGCTAAAGATGATTTTGTTTTTTGTTTGCTGCTGTCTTGATTCTTAGCTTTAAAATGCAGACGGCGGCGTTTAAATGTTTCAACCGGTTCAGGATTATCTGCAAGAGCTTCTGAGAATTCTTTTGCTTTTTCGGATAAAAGACTGCGGTTTATTTGTAATTTCCCTGCAAAAGACTGTGTTTCAACCGCAATGAGATTTTCTTGTAAGTTTTTATGGATATCAGCTTCTTTTTTCTTTACCCAAACGTCTTTAAATCCGTCACAGAAGGTTTTACCCATAAAAGCCATAGAGGACAAAGCCGCAACGCCAAGCATCGCTTTAGTCGCTTTTTTACTTGGTGAAGCAATCATTCTGTAAATTGCCTGATTGATTTCTTCGTTAATACAAACGTTCCTTGTCATAGAAGGGAGTTTTTTTGCC
This sequence comes from Candidatus Gastranaerophilales bacterium, assembly GCA_944324825.1. GTDB lineage: Bacteria > Cyanobacteriota > Vampirovibrionia > Gastranaerophilales > Gastranaerophilaceae > UMGS1585. The sequence goes on along the minus strand of CALUXU010000001.1, from coordinate 206,064 downwards.
AAATCAACATTAATAGTATCTTTCGCAGATTTTGCAAGCAGAGCGGTCGCACCTGCAACAACCCCCATAAACCCTGTTGTTGCGGCACAAATAGGAAGAAGCCCTTTTTCCCGTTTAGTTGAACGTTCATAAAGTTTATTTGGCAGAGTTACTGAATCACCTATTATCATTGAATTATAAGAATCATTCAATGAAATATTGGAGTTAACAATAACCCCTTCTTTTACCATATTTGCTGTTTTGATTTGTGTTCTTGTTTGGTTTCTGTGTAGTCGTTGTGATTCGAGATCTTGATTAATATTCACTATTTAGTTCCTTATATTTGGTTGGTTTGTTAGAAATCTTTTCAAGTAAAGACTTCAATTTATTTAATTGTTTTTGATAATCTTCAATCCGTTCATCGTCTGAGCCTTCATTTGTGGATTTAAAGATTTCAAAAATAGAGATGATTTTCTTCTTAACATTTTTAGCAAAATCTGAGAATTTTTTATCCAGTGCAGCTTTTAATTCCCCGTATATTGCAGTAAGTTTATCCGTAATATCTGCAAGTTTTTGGCTAAGGTTTGCCGTTGCTTGTAAAAAGTTTACCGGCAAATCTTTTAGGAAATTTACAACAGGCAGAAGCACATTTTGAGCAATATAGGCAACCGGTCTTGTTAGAGAAGATTGGCTCATATTGTTGATAAAAGTTTGGAGATTAGCCGCCATTTTTGCCATATTACTTTGAAACTGTGCCATAGCAACAATTTGATGCTGATAATCCGCTTCTCTTGCCATTCTGGCATTCTGAATAGATTTGAGAAACGCACCGATTGCAGCACATTCATTCCAACTCATCTCTCCGGGTTTTGCCGAAAAATCCGCAGTAACGACTTTACTGCTTGAAGAAGAGCCCATGCCTGAGCATATCGGACAAGCCCCCGGCGGCAGTCCGTGCGGACATAATCCTGAGCGTACTCCTGTTGTTTGTACTGCCGATACTGCTAAACTCACAATACCCCTTCTTCTACTTCTTAACTTGTAGGTTTAAATGTGATGAGGCTGAATTTATCCAATTCATTTACCCCCATTTACCCCTTCTACTTCCTAACTTGTAGGCTTAAATGTGATGGGATTGGATTTACCCATTACATTTACCCCTTTACCTTGCCTGTAATATTTTGCGACGAAACATTACGAAACCCTGAGTATTCCGGCTATTACGGCTGCGGCACAGCTGAAGATATCCACTTCATTTCCTCATGAAAATTTTATGTAAACCATGGTATCAAGTCAACAAATTGTGATGAATTTTTAAGTAGGTTTATTCATATAAAAATAAAGCCATATGATATTTGTCACATGGCTTTATTTTAAAATTGTTTTGATATTATTATTTTTTGATTTGGCTCATTACTTCATCAGCGAAGTTATCGTTGCGTTTTTCAAGACCTTCACCAAGAACGAATCTTTCAAATTTAACGATATCAAGTTTACCTGAGATAAGTTGTTCAATTGTAACATCAGGATTTTTAACGAACGGTTGTTCTAATAAACATTTTTGAGCCATTAATTTATTAACACGTCCTTCAACGATTTTTGCTCTGATAGCTTCAGGTTTTTTAGCTAAGTCTTCTTTACCCATTTCAACGTCAGTTTCGTGTTGGATAACTTCTTGCGGAATATCTTTTCTTGAAACGAATTCAGGAGCAGAAGATGCGATGTGTAAACAAATATCTTTAGTTAGTTCAGCATCTTTTGCTGTTGTGCCAAGAAGAACACCGATTTTACCGTTGTGGATATAAGAAGCAACATTACCTTCGTAACGAGCGAATCTTCTGATAGTAATTTTTTCACCGATAGAAGCGATTTTTTCTTTTAATACGTCAGAAATTACTTTACCGCATTTAGGGCAAGTAAGAGCTTCTAATGCAGCAACGTCTGCAGGGTTCATTTTAGCAACAAGTTCTGCTAAACCTTTTGCTAAGTCGATGAATTCTTGGTTTTTAGCAACGAAGTCTGTTTCGCAGTTAACTTCAATAACAGCACCGCAGCTATCGTCTACGTAAGATTCAACTCTGCCTTCTGCAGCGATTCTGCCCATTTTCTTTTCAGCAGAAGCGATACCTTTTTGGCGAAGTACTTCCATTGCTTTTTCCATATCACCGTCAACTTCTACCAATGCTTTTTTAGCATCCATCATACCTGCACCGGTTTTATCACGAAGTTCTTTAACCATTGTAGCTGTAACGTTCATTTATTCTTTCTCCTTATAAATTTATGAAAAAAGAACGAGGCGAACCTCGCTCTTTTTTGTATAAAACATTATACGTTAGCAGGTTCTTCAGATTTTGCTTCTTCAACAACACCTGCATCTTCTGCTTTGATAGATTCAATTTTACCTGTGTTAGCTTTAGCTTCTTTTAATTGTCTGCCTTCGATAACTGCATCAGCCAATTTAGAAGTGATTAATTTAACTGAGCGGATAGCATCATCGTTACCAGGGATGATATAGTTGATACCTTCCGGATCAGCATTTGTATCAGCTAAACAGATAATAGGAATATTTAATTTATTAGCTTCTGCAATAGCGATAGCTTCTTTCTTTTGGTCAACAACGAAAATTAAATCAGGAAGACCTCTCATTTCTTTGATACCGCCTAAAGTTCTGCTTAATTTTGCAACTTGTCTTGCGATTTGAGCTTGTTCTTTTTTAGGTAATTTTTCAACGTGACCGCTTGAAACAAAGTCTTCTAATTCTCTTAATTTGTTAACTCTTGTTCTGATTGTTTCAAAGTTGGTAAGCATACCGCCTAACCATCTTCTGTTGATGTAATAAGCACCTGCTCTTTTTGCTTCTTCTGTAACAACTTCTGAAGCTTGTTTTTTAGTACCAACAAACAAGATATTTTTATTTCTTGCTGCGTAGTCTCTAACAACTTCGTAAGCTTTATCTAATAAATCAGTTGTTTTTCTTAAATCTAATACATAAATACCGTTTCTTGCCCCGTAAATGTATTGTTTCATTTTTGGGTTCCAGTGTTGTGTTTGGTGTCCGAAGTGAACGCCTGCTTCTAATAATTCAATCATTGATGCTACTGCCATAGCATTTTCTCCTTATAATTAATGTGTTTTACTACGGGCTACCTGTTCCATCTTTTGATAAAGACTAGGATTATTACCTATCGAACCAGTGTAACCAATCATAGTGTATTATAAACATGTTTTTTTCTCAATAATATTTCATATTGAGGTCAAATGTTTTACATTAATTAATCTTTTCTACTCGGCTGTTAAAAATTTAATAGGATGTTCGTACAAATAGCTGGGTTAATTTTTCTTAATAAAGGTTGCATAATATGTATATATAAATTATACTTAAAATATAAGTAACTATCACATTAATTACACCTAGGGATATTAACTAAGAATGTATTCAAATGGATTGAATTTGGAGTTTAAGATACTTAAACCTGAAAACCCTTGCAGTAAGTGTGTTTTACCTTTCGGGGGGGGGGGTATAATAGCCTAATAAAAGGGTTTTTGAGCGTTTTATATGATTTTGTTATTACTTCACAAGAAAGTGAGGTAATATTATGGCGCTGACAATCAATACAAATATATCAAGCTTGATGGTACAGTTGTCATTAAAACAATCTTCCTTAGAGTTGGATAGAGCTTTGCAGCAAATGACAACAGGTTATCGAATAAATTCGGCAAAGGATGATGCTGCAGGCTATGCTGTAGCAACCAAGATGGCAATAGACTTGTCCTCATATAATGTTGTTCAAAATAATACAATGTTAGGAACGTCATTATTGAGTACCGCCACAAGTAGTTTGGATTTGGTAACAACACATTTGCAGCGAATAAGGGACTTGGCAGAACAAGCCGCAAATGGGACTTATGGCACAGATTCCATTACAGCGATTCAAGCAGAAATTGATCAGCGAACACAAGAGATAAATCGAGTAATGTCATCTACCGAGTATAACGGTATAAAACTATTTGAAGGAGATGTCGGAACAGGTGGTGGAACAGGTGGCGGAACAACTACAGTAGATGAGAGTAAACGAGTAATAAATCAGACAACATTCCAATCAGGTCAAACATATTATATAACAACAAGTGACGATTTAGTGAAACTTCAAGACTTGGTAAATTCAGGGGTTGATACAACGAATGTAACCTTTGAATTGATGTCAGATATTAATATGCAAGGAATTTCTTTTGATGGTATTGGTACTGCAGGTGGCGATGGTTCTGATATGTCAAAGGTGTTTAAAGGAATATTCAATGGAAATCAGCATGTAGTATCTAATCTAACTATTAATTCATCTTTGGGAGCTGCAGGTTTATTTATTTTTTCTCTTGGAGATATACAATCATTGGGAGTGATAAATTGTAATATTATTGGACTCAATAATGTAGGTGCAGTTGTAGGTGTTAACATGGGAAACATATCAAGTTGCTTTGTTTCAGGAGATATTACAGGTACAGAATATTATTATGTTGGTAGTATTGTTGGTGCAAGCTTAGCTGGAAATATTTCTAATTGTTATTCTACAGCAACTGTTAAGGGTTATGCTTATGTGGGGGGGCTTGTTGGTGGTGGTCAAAACTGTAATATTAGTAAATCTTATTTTGATGGAAATGTTAATGGCGATGCTACTGTAGGAGGGCTAGTTGGATATGGTGATGGGTGTATTATTAGTAGTTCGTATTCTTTGGGTGAAGTAAAAGCTAATATTTCTGTTGGTGGTTTGGTTGGAGGAATTGATAATGGAAATATTACTGATTCTTATTCAATAGCAAGAGTGCAAGGAAATACAAAAGTTGGTGGCTTTGTTGGAAGTGTAGGAACTATTTCAAGTATAAATGGTTATTTTGATAAAAATAAATCTGGGCAATCTGTTGGTGTCGGAGATGGTTCATACAATGGGGTAGTTAACGGTGTAACCACATCCGAGTTGAATAATTTAATCAATAATGGAACATTACCTCAATATGATTATTCAAATGGCGGAACTGCAGGTGGTGGAAATTCGAATAATACCGGTAGAGAGTTTACCCTCCAAGTCGGAATAGATTCAACAGAGAATTCAAAAATAACCTTTGATACCGCATTAGGTTTTACGTTGAATATAGATGTATCAACAACAGCGAATGCTCAAAATGCTCTTGATGAAATCGATGAGGTATTGGATTTGATAACTGCAAAACAAACAGAGTTTGGTGCAGTACAAAACAGATTAGATTCAGTATTAGATTCCTTGAATGTAAGTATTCAAAACACAACCTCATCATTATCAACAATACGAGATGCAGATATAGCAAAAGTATCAGCAGATTATATCCGAGCTCAAATATTACAGCAAGCATCCGCATCATTATTAGCAACGGCCAACCAAGCTCCTTCAATTGCATTGAATTTAATTTGATGTTAACCCAAGAAATGGTAAATGAATTTTAAAACTTTTCCTCTCCTTATAGGATAGTGGATTAATTTACATGTGTCTTTCTGTTGGGTTAATTAGAACTTGAGCAAGCTTATCAGCCCCTTCAAAATTTCGTTTTGCTAAGACTTCTGCAGATTTTTTATTGTCATATCTTACAAATTTATGCTCAATTGTAAATTTGCCATCATTTATATCCAAAATTAAATAACATGATTTTGGCTGTTCTGTAAATGGTCTTCCTACACTACCAACATTTATAACTGTTTTTTTACTTAAAGTTTGAAATCCGCAAGGAATATGTGTATGACCACAAAGAATAATGTTGGCATCAGTATTTTCTACCATTTCTTCAACTTCTTTTGGTGGTGTATCAGGCAAAATATCTTCATTGTTTCGTCTTGGCGAGCCGTGTACCAGTAAAAGTTTTACACCTTCTATTTCAATTTCCTTTTGAGCCGGAAGGTTTTTCAAAAATTCTTTTTGAGTATCATTTAGTATTGATACATCGTCTTTCAGAGCGTTTGCCATAATCGGGGCGCCGTTTTCTTGTAAAGAGTTGAAAATTTCATCCGAATATTCCGCAATCATTTTATCAGTATTTCCTTGAATCATTTCTGTATTATCGTATGAACTTATATGCATACAGTAATCAATAGTCGCAGCCGGTTCAGGCCCTGCAAGAACATAATCTCCAAGAAAAAATGTTTTGTCGCATTTATTCTTTTGGATATCGTCCATAACAGAATTTAGTGCTGTTAAATTTCCGTGGATATCTGATAAAATTGCTATTTTCATTTTTCACCTCTTCGTTGTACAATTATTATATGATAAAAAGACGAAACTCAAAACAAATTTCGATAGGCGATGTAAAAATAGGCGGAGGAGCTCCAATATCGGTACAGTCTATGTGTAATACTGATACCAGGGATGTAGAAGCAACCGTCAGCCAAATAAAAGAATTTACTGATGCCGGATGTGAGATTGCAAGGCTTGCAGTGTTAAATAAGGATGCAGCCGAAGCAATAAAAGATATTGTGAAAAAAACGGATATTCCTCTTGTTGCGGATATTCATTTTGATTACAGGCTTGCTATTCAATGTATTGAAAACGGTATTCATGCTCTGAGAATAAACCCGGGAAACATCGGGAAAAGAGAACATACAGAAAAAGTTGTTAATCTTGCAAAAATCAATCACGTTCCGATTCGTATCGGGATTAACGCAGGTTCTTTGGAAAAGGATTTAAAATCAAGAGAGGATATGACCCTTGCGGAAAAAATGGTTGAAAGTGCAATGAATCATATTCGTATTCTTGAAGATTTAGATTACGATTGTATGAAAATTTCACTAAAATCATCAGATGTTATGACAACAATTGAGGCATACCGTCTTATGGCGCAAAAAGTTGATTATCCTCTGCATGTCGGAGTAACGGAAGCAGGTACTCTCAAAGGCGGGTTGATAAAGTCTTCTGTTGGGATTGGAACGCTATTAGCAGAAGGAATAGGAGATACTATAAGGGTTTCGTTGACAGAAAATCCGGTGGAAGAAGTTTATGCAGGGTGGGGGATTCTAAAATCATTAGGACTAAGAGAAAGAGGCGTGAATTTTGTATCTTGTCCTACTTGCGGCAGAACTCAAATTGATTTAATCGGATTAGCAAAGAAAGTAGAAGAAAAATTTAAAAATCTTGATTTACCTATTACAATTGCCACAATGGGCTGTCCCGTAAACGGACCGGGAGAAGCTTCTCACGCAGATTACGGAATTGCCGGGGCAATCGGGGAAGGATATATTTTCAAAAAAGGTGAGATTATTAAACGGGTTCCGGAATCAGAGTTGTTGAGTCAGCTTGAGGAAATAATATCTTCGGACTACAACATTCTGATTAAATAACTTGCGAATTTTGAAATTATATTATAAAATTTAAAAATAAAGATAGAGGATTATAAAAGGTAAATGGACCAGAGTATTTTATTTAATATATTAGTAGTTGCAGTATTAATATTTGCAAATGCTTTTTTTGTTGCCTCAGAGTTTGCCTTAGTAAAAGTTAGAAAAACGAAATTAGAACAACTATCGAATGAAGGTAGTTCTACAGCTAAGGTTGCTCTTGACACGGTTGAAAATATGAATGATATGCTTGCTGCAATTCAACTTGGTATTACAATTGCAAGTATCGCACTTGGTTGGGTCGGCGAAGCTACAGTTGTTAGAATTATAGAAAAAATCATTGTCCTATTCCCGAATGTAAATGTATCCGTAACATCACACGCAATTGCGGTTCCGATATCGTTTGCATTAGTTACGTTTTTGCATGTACTTTTAGGTGAGCAGCTGCCAAAATGTATGGCAATACAATATCCTGAAAAGTTTGCACTATTTTGTGCAAGGCCTATCAAATTTTTTGAAGTTGTTTTTAAGCCGTTTGTATGGATTTTAGCAACTTGTAACAGCAAGTTATTAAAAATATGTTGTATTGATGCTCCTCAATCTCCTCTTGTTCATTCAACAGAAGAATTGGATATGATTGTGGATGCAAGCTACAACGAAGGGGTATTAAATGAAACAGAGGCAGAAATGCTTCATAATATGTTTAAATTCTCTGATTTGACTGCAAAACAAATTATGATACCCCGCACAGATATGATGTGTATTGATAAAGATGGTTTGACATATGAAGACTTAAAAAATATTACTCTTGAAAATCAGTATACAAGATATCCTATCTATGAAGAAAATATTGATAAAATATTAGGTTTTATTCACGTTAAGGATTTGTATGCTGCATCCTTAAGAAATGAAGAATTCAATATAGATAAATTTATTCGTCCTTTGATACTTGTTCCTGAAACGATGACACTTGATAACCTTATGCGAGAATTCAAGAAACGTCACAGCCAAATGGGTATTGTTGTTGATGAATTTGGCGGAACATCAGGTTTAATTACATTGGAAGATGTTCTGGAAGAAATTATTGGTGAAGTTCAAGATGAATTTGATAACGAAGAAGAAGTTGATATCAAAGAAGTTGCAGAAAATACTTATGTTGCTAATGCGATGATGAGAATTGATGAAGTTGCAGAATTTTTTGATATAAAAGCAGATGATTTTGATTTTGAAGATATTGAAACAATCGGCGGTCTTGTTGTTAAAATATTAGGTCGTATTGCACAGGTTGGCGATACGGTTGAGATACCGGAACAAGGACTTAAATTCTCAGTACAAAAAGTCGACGGTGCAAGAGTTACAAGACTTGTTATTACTAAAACCCCTGTTAATAAAGAAACTTCTACAGAAGAAGCTAAAAACTAGAGAAAAGATATATTTTAAAATTAAATAGGCAGAAGTAACAAATTACTTCTGCCTATTTTAATTCTAATTTAATTTAATCAAATTATTCTTCGTCTTTTGTATCTGTCGGATTATCTTCCGTGTTAGAAGTCATATCGGTTACGAATACGATTGTGTATTGTTTTCCGTCAGCGGTTGGCGGATTCCATTGAACATTTACTGTGTTAGTTGTATCAATCGTAAACATATTACTTAGTTCACCTTTTTGAATCGGAATATCAGAGTTCAGCGTATATCCGTCAAAGTTGCTGCCGGCATGTGAGATTAGCATATATGTTTGTTTTGCTGTTGTTTTTGTCACTTGTACGGCATTCATTCCGATATTGTCTACATTAATTATTAATGTATCAGGGAAGTATTGTTTTATAGCTTTTGATGATAATGTTTTAACTACAAAATTTCCGTAAGAATATTCTACACGCCCGATTTGAAGGCATTGAGGCGTGTATATCAATAATTGACCGCGTTTCATAATTATTTGAGAATTAGGGTCTATTGTCAGAACCTGATTAGTTTTTTTGAATTTGTTATCATAGACATCATATCCGCCTTGTCCGTTATCGGCCAGCAATAGAGTATCTTTTGATATTTTTGAATCGTCGCTGAAGGTTGACCACATACCTTCTGTTTGGGAATAAATATATTTATACCCGATGTTAGAAAATTCTTTCATAAGATTTTTTCTTAAATCAATAAATATATCATCAAGTTCGCCATTCAGCGGTCTGATTGATTCAAGCATTTTTTCGTATTCATAAGGATAAAGAGAATCAAATTGGTTTGTTGATATCCCGTTCGCTGATGTTACCATTTTACTGAATATCGGGTTTAGTTTAGAGTTTTTGTTTGATTTAATAAATCTTTTATCCCATTTTTTGAAGGTGTTGTGGCGGATTGCCTGCATTTCTTGTCTGTCGTTTGCGAATATGTACCCGAAGGTATAGAAATACAAATTATCTTTCACTTCATTTATATTACTGAAATTAGGATTATTAACAAGAAATTTTTCATAATCCGCTATTCTTAGATTCATTTCTTTTGGAGTTGTTGCAAGGTATCCTCCGTTTTCAAGAAATTCATCTTTGTGTTTTGCTCTTAAGTATAAGTAAGCTTTCATTTCAGAAGGAACGTATTGTCCGAATTTTTTATAAGTAAATCTGTAATCTTCTTTAAGATGGTATTTTGCGTATGCTGTGTCAGATACGATTTTTAATCCGACAGGTGCAAGTTCTTTATTATAGTATGCAGCGCATTTTTTAAACTCTTTTTTTGTTTGCGGAAGTGAGTTTTTGATATCTTCTTTTAAAAGATTGTCGTTAGAAAACGCTTCAATCTTTAGAAGTTGTTTCCGGTAGTTGTCAAACACTTTTGATTTTTCTTCTGCGGAATCATCAGAGTATTTTAGATATAGTACAAGGAAGTTTTGTACGTCTTTTAAATTGATGATTAAATCCTGCAGTGTTTCCGGTTGTGCTAATTCAGGTATTGATGAAGGGTTTTCCATAAATGCTTCATATTTTGCTTTATCATCATGCAAATTGTCATTAGAAACATAATGTCCCAGGATTCTTAATCCTACCCATCCTGCAAATAATACAAGAATTGTTAAAAATAGTTTAAATAAAAAATTTGCTATTGCTTCAAGCTGTATGTTTTTATTTGAAGAATATTGTTGAGGATTTTTATAGTAAGATTTTTTTTGATAGAAATCAGAGTTGTCTTTTTCCTTGCTCATCTCAACGTCTTTGGATAAATCGTATCCGCAGTTTATGCAAAATCTTTGGTTATTTTTAATTTCTTTACCGCATCTTGGACAAAACATATTAAACTCCTTTTGTATAATAATGTCAGGATTATTATACTATATGAAGTTTTAAAATAAATCCTTTTTATGCAGCACTTCTGTTCTTATTAAAATCTCTTATATTAAATCTCCAGCTTTCTGTCTGATCCATATTTTTCATTGCAATATCTTCAGGCAGACCGGCATGGTGGATTTTGGGGATTAAATATGTTGCCGGATATTCAACAGGAGCGGATACATCATCATCTGTATCATTACATACAAAATATAATTCACCGTTTTTATCTTTTTTGTAATCAGTGATTGTAATTTCGTGAGCGCCTATAATTTTTTTGTTTTCATCTGTCAGAGTGTATCCGATTATGATATTTTCGCCTCTGTCCAGAGTTTCTAAAAGCTGGGATTTTACAGTATCGTAGTCTGTTGCATATCCGATAAGGGTTTGGTTGTCATCAACATTTTGATATGTAACAGACATTGTATTTTTGTCTTCTACTACGGATTCAAGGAATGTTTTTTCGTAATCAATAAGCCCGCTGTCTTCGCTGCTGAATTTTCCGCCGCGTTTGTCATTCAATGAGTTGTAGCTTTGTTGCGATGCAATATTCATAAATGTTGATTGCATCAGAGCATCAATAGATGAGCGTTCAAGATTATCTCTATGGTTTTGTTGAATTTCCGCTCTGATATATGCGTTGCTGTCAGGTGCAAGTTTTACTTTTGCTGTTTTAAAATCTTTTGCTTCATAAGGTATTTCAAAAGAATTTAAAAGCCATATAGCATCAAGAGTATTATCGGACAGGCTGTCAAATTTAATTTCTTTTGTAACCGATTTCGCAGGAGATGTTAATCCTTCTGCAAATCTCGTATATTCTGCAGGTTTTTTCTTCGCAAGATTGAATTGCTCGCTTGCTGCAACACAGCAGCCGGAGAATAAATCTCTTATTTCTATTTCTGCATTTTTTCTTTGGATAAGATTTTTTGAATTGTTGGTTAATTTGTCAATTACTTCTGTTTTGTATTCGTTTGGAATATCTCCGAATTTTTGAGTAATGGTATACGGATCGGTAACAGAGATAAGTGTGTCTGTGAGTATTTTTTTGTTATCTAATTTATCAGCTCTCTTTGTTGTTGCTATTTTGTATAAATTATCCAATACGGAGGATTTATCGTTGGAGTCATTGTTTAGAAGAATTCCTGTTTTTAAAGCGTAATCAAGAATTTTTTTGCTGCTTTTATCAAGTGATTGAGTCAAAACTTTGTATTTTTCTTTTTCATCTTTCGTTGTTAATGAAGTGCGAATATTTGTGTTTACATTGTTTGCAGTAAAGTTTATACTCCCATAAACGTTACGCGGCTGTTGTTCAGGGGTAACACCGGCAGCTGCTTTACTCTTAATCGGAGCGACAGCGTAATTAGACATAACACTATTTTGATTCACACTTATCATACTTAAATAAAAACTTCTTACTTCCAAAATTTGCTTATTTGCGTTATAAATATTAAAAAAGGTTAAGATGAAGTTTAAACCGTTAACAGAAAATCAAACAATAATTTCAATAGACAGATTAACCCGTTTTAAGTCGACGGAGGAGAAGTATTTACGGGTTTTTAAAGATATTCTGGTTTCAAATCTGATTGAACCAAAATTTAAAAAACAAGATTTGGAACATTTAGATTACCGTACAATCAGGGATTTAGCGGTAGAAATTTTTAACAAGTCGTTGAAGGAAGATAATACTAATGATTTATCTTTGAATATGAAGTTGAAAGCGTATGAAAATTCAACATTTGTGAACGATAAAAATGTAGATATCCTTCTTGATAATTCTCTTGATTATATATCGGCATTGAAGCTTTTAAAAGGGGATAAGCCAATTAATTTAGAATGGCTTAATTCTCTCAGAGAAAATACTGATATGTATAGAATGAGAGAAGAAAAAGGATTGCAGTATCCTGTGTCTTTGGTTGTAATTGTAGAAGGAATAACAGAGGAGATATTACTCCCTCAATTCTCAAAAGTTTTGGGATTGGATTTTTTAGCTCATGGTATAAAAATACTTCCTGCCGGCGGTAAAAATCAGGTCGTAAAGCTTTATTATTCATTATCTGAAGAGTTACGACTCCCGATATTTGTATTGCTGGATAAAGATGCTGTGGAAAATGTAAATCTGATAAACAGAAAACTGCGGGATGAAGATAGGGTGCATTTATTAAATAGCGGAGAATTTGAGGATTTATTACCGTTAAATTTAATCTTAAAGACTATTAATTCTCATTTGAAAAATTTTGCATCAATCAGTATAAAAGATTTAGAAAAAGATGAACCAATGGTTAAAATACTTGAGGAAATTTTTAAATGCTGCGGTATTCATGAGTTTAAGAAAGCGGAATTTGCACATCTTGTACAAAATCAGATTAAATCAACAGCGGATATTTCAGAAGAAATCAGTTGTATTATAAAATCTCTTCAAGAAATGTCTGAAAAACACGATAAATCATTGATATAGATGAGAATATAAAAGGTTTCTTTTGTTAGAATGTGTGTAAAAGTTACAAACATTTAACATGTTTGGCGAAAAGGGTTGAAAACTTGTTGCATATGATATATAATAAATATAGCATGCTAGGCAAGTTATAGAAAGGATTTTTATATGCCTACAATCACATTCAGCGGTTTGGCTTCAGGTTTAGATACAGCATCCTGGATTGATGCGTTAGTTTCTGTCAAGCAATTAACTGTTACATCTTTAGAAGAAACTTTAAAAACTTATGAAGATAAACAAGCGACTGTTACGGAACTTCAGACCTCATTTAGTTCTTTGCGTACTGCAATAGAAAAGCTGACCGATGCTAAGTTTGGTGCAAATTTAGATATATTTGCAAATAATATGGTTACATCTTCTAATGAAGATATATTTACTGCAACTGTTACAAAGAATGCTGCTCGTCAGGTTTATGATATAAAAGTTGAACAGTTGGCAACAAAGACAACTGTATCTGCAGATAGAGCGGTAAGTGCTGTTGCTAATGATGATACAAAACTTTCTGATATGGGTATAACAGAAGGTACTCTTACTGCTTATGTTGATGGGGTTAAACATACTATCAATATTGGTGCAGATGATACTGTTCAAGATTTAAGAACACGTTTTGCAGAAGCAGGTATTAAAGCAGAGATTGATGAAGAAGGAATGTTCAATCTGTCTGCTCAAAACGGTACATCAGAAATTCTTATAGGTGCAACAACAGATACTTCTAACTTGAGATCATTGTATGGTATTGCAAGACAAGAAGATGGTACATATAAATCAACATCTTCTATGTATCAAGTTACAACTGCTTCAAAAGTTATGGAAAGCGGTATATTTGCAACGGAAGATAATCCTAATGCATCTATAACTGCGGGTACTTTCACTATAGGTGAAGCAGAATTTACTATAGATGAAAATACTACAATATCAAGCTTGGTTTCTGCAATTAACAGTAACGAAGACGCCGGTGCTACTGCATATTGGGATGCAACAAATGCAAAACTGGTTTTGACTTCAACGGTTGAAGGTCAATCTTATGTTAATGTTGAAGCCGGTACAAGTAATTTTACTGATGTAATGGGCTTTACAACCTCAGAATGGGATGGTGAAGGAAACCTTGTAAAGACGGCTTTAAATACTGATAATCAAACTTTGGGTGAAAATGCTATATTATACGTAAACGGAACACAGGTTATTTCTTCTTCTAATACAGTTACAAGCGATATTTCCAGACTGGAAGGTGTTACTATAAATCTCAAAGGTGTAAGTACGGAAGAAGAACCTACATCTACAATGACAGTTGAACAGGATTCTACAGAAATTGTAGAAGCTCTTACTGATTTTGTTGATCAGTATAACGAATTGATGACAAAAATAGATGAGCTGACTGCTACAGATGGTGATTTGCATGGCGATACCACATTAAAACAAATAAAAAATTCAATGAGGCAGTTGGTAACTACAACCACCGGACAAGAAGGTGATGTATATAAAATGTTATCACAGATAGGTATTTCAACTGCGGCAGCAGGTGCAGATATATCTGCCGATACATCTTCTTTAACCTTGGATGAAGATAAATTAAAACAGGTGTTGGCAGAAGATCCGGATGCTGTTAAAAAAGTTATAATGGGCACTTCGTCAGATGGTTATGGTATTTTATCACAATTAGAATCTGTTATTGAAAATTCTCTTGCTACTAATGGTTACTTTTCTACAACAATTGATTCTCTTCAAAGTAACATGACCAGATATAATGAAAAAATAACACGTGCAAATGAACAGGTTGCGAATTATAAATCTCGTTTAGAGGCTCAATTCCAGGCTATGGAAAATACGATATCAAATATGCAATCAGCTTATAGCGGATTGTTATCAAGTTAGAAATTCTTAATAAATAATAATGTAGAATATATAAGGAAGAATTGAATTAAAATTCTTCCTTTTTTGTTATTTTTTTAGCATAAATAATTTAATATATTCTAAGTTTCAAAATTTCTCCCTATTTATAAGTGTACTTGTTACATTTCTTAATACGTAGATTATATCTGCGTTTGAGGGGCGTTGTTGACGGTCTGTTTTCAAGCGAAACTTGAAATGTAATCTTTTTGTAATATTATAATTATATAAATTATTTTCCGTTGGATTTTAATTTGATAGCCGTTAACTATTAAAGGCGAATCTTTTTCGGAGTTGCAATTTACAAGTAAAAGAGGATTTAGATGATTAGAAAACTAGTACTGTTCACTACTTTGATAGTGATACTACTGTCTACGAAAGTCAATGCTTCTGAAATACCCGTAAGCCATGTAAAAAACACTATAGTTCAACATTCCGTTGCACTAGGCGTTGACCCTGCAATAGCATTATCTATTGCTAAAGTTGAGTCCGGTTATAACCACTCAAGTAGAAGTGTTCATGGTGCAGTAGGTGTATTTCAACTTATGCCGTCTACTGCGGCAAAATTGGGTGTAAACCCTTATCATTTAGCTGACAACATCAAAGGTGGTATTTTATACTACAAGATGCTGTACAAAATGTTTGGATCAACCGAGCTGGCATTAGCAGCTTATAATGCAGGTCCTGCTTATGTGTTAAAACATCACTGTGCTCCGCCATACAGTCGTAATTATGTGGCAAAGATTATGTCAGAGTACTATAAGTTAAAAGCAAATCCTGATGCTGCGATGAGAAACAAAGGTAACGTACATACAGCAGTGAATCACGTTACTAATCCGGCACCGATTACAATCACATCTCATGGTTCTGTAAAACCAATGACAGCAAGTGTTCCTAGAGTGATTAATGATGGAACTAACAGACTTATTATTAAGTCTGCTCCAACAACCGCTTCTAAAACACCAAAGCTGCAAGTTAGTATGAGAAAAGAAGAAGAACCTTATTCGTAATTTGATTTAAATTTAAGTCAAAAAAAGCGCCTGTTTAATCAAACAGGCGCTTTTTTTCATTATTTTACATAAAAAATATTATCAGTATTTATCGGGGCTATATATGCCCCGATAAATACTTAAATTATAATAATTTATGTGGGGCTTATGCCGCCCCACACCCTGCACATTATTTCTTTCTTTTTAATTGCGACGTAAAAAGAAAGAAATAATGAAAAGAAAGAAAAACACGCCGACCAAATAGTGTCAGTAAAACTCAACATTCAGCCGGTGAACTCACTCCGTTTTATTTAAAATAAATTTAATCTAATTTATTTACTATCGTTCAGACAGCACCGGCTCACCGTTGTTTCGTTAACTGACACTAATCTATTTTGTTATTTTATTTATCCCCGACTTTTACGGAGTGAGCAATACTCACTTATTGAAACAATGACGGGAAATGCATTGTTTAAACGGGAATATATAAATTTAATTATTTAATGCCTTAAATTATAATGTAGTGAGTTTGCATTTCTGGGGTTGAAATTAGTGAGTATTAGCGAACGGAGTTCAAGTCGGCAGTTTCTTTGTTCCCCGTTTCTTTGATGGCAAAGAAATGGGGATGCGGGGTGCAGGGGTGCATAAACCCCGCTATCATTTGATTTGACTCGCTTGAGACAAGAAAATATTTATTTTTTAATGAGTATTTTTAAAATAAATCTTATATATTTACCCCTTCCGATAATATTTTTTATGTAAATTTAGATTTTAGATATGAACAGTTGTATCCAACTGTCCGATTGGACAGTCTTTTTTATTTATCTTTTTGGGGTAAAATTAGAATTGTTATAGTGAAAGAGGGTTTAACATTGAAACTATTTAATTCATATACCAATAATTTGGAAGAATTTGTACCTATTGAAGAAAATAAAGTAAAGATGTATGTTTGCGGTCCTACTGTATATGATAATGCTCATTTAGGTCATGCAAGATGTTATATTACTTGGGATGTTTTATACAGGTATTTGAAGTTCAAAGGTTTTGATGTCACCTACTGCAGAAACGTTACTGACGTCGATGACAAAATTCTTAAAAAAGCGGAAACAGAAGGAAAGACTCCTGAAGAGGTTTCAACTTTTTGGTATAAAAAGTTTACTGAAAGCATGAATAAATTAAACAATCTGAAGCCGGATATTGAACCTTTTGCGACAAAAACGTTGGGTGAGATGATATCAATAGTTAAGGATTTGATTAATAATGGTTTTGCTTACGAAGTTGACGGAGATGTTTACTTTAGGGTTTCTAAATTTCCTCAATACGGTAAGCTCTCAAAACAACCGATTGATTCTCTGGTAAGCGGTGCGAGAGTTGAGGTTGGCGACAAAAAAGAAAGCCCTCTGGATTTTGCATTATGGAAAAAAGATGAAAAATTCGGGTACAATTCTCCTTGGGGTAAAGGCAGACCGGGCTGGCACATTGAATGTTCTGCGATGATAAGAAAACATTTGGGAAAAACAATTGATATCCATGCAGGCGGTGCGGATTTAATATTCCCTCACCATGAGAATGAAATAGCACAATCAGAGTGTGCAAACGGCTGTAAGTTTGTAAATTATTGGATGCACAACGGTTTTGTAACCATTAATAAAGAAAAAATGTCAAAATCATTAGGTAATTTTTTAACCGTAGATGATTTACTAAAAAATTATGATGCGAATACGATAAGATTTTTCATTTTAACAAATCATTACAGAATGCCTGTTGAGTTTTCGGATGAAGCATTACAATCTGCAGCAGCAGGTGTAAAACGTATGCTGAACGCAAAACAAACTCCACTGGATGACAATTTGGATATTACAAAAACAGATGAATACAAAGAGTTTGTGGATGCTATGGATGATGATTTGAATACTTCAAAAGCTCTTGCGGTTTTATTTGACTTAACGAATAAAGCAAATAAAGGTGTGGAAGGTGCATTTACTATACTATATAAACTTGCGGGAGTTCTTGGTTTTAGTTTTGCAAAACCTGAATTATCAGAAGATGAGTTAAAAGAAGTTTTAAACAGAGTAAGTTCAGAGCTTGGCAAGGAATATTCTTCAATGGATGAAATCATTGAGGATAGAAAACTTGCAAGGGCCGAAAAAAATTGGGAGATTGCAGATAAAATAAGAATTGCGCTGGATAAAGAAAACATTATCCTGAAGGATTCTAAAGAAGGTACGGTGTGGGAAATAAAATAGCAAAAGTTCTTATATGTTGGGTGTGTATATTTACATTGGCATTCGGTATAAGCGCGAATGCCCGTCAGGAAACGACTGCAAAATCTCCGGTTGTTCGTGTTGGAATTATGGATAATAATTTCAGAACATTGGAGAGAAAATCGGTTGTATTGTATGGTACTTCTCACTGTTATGTATGCGATCCGGATACAAGTAAGACTATAATAAAAGTTTCTGCTTATGAAAATATGCCGTTTGAAATTAATAACGGAATTATAGAATTAAAAATGGATGATTGTGCAGAAATTTATAAATCTACAAAAGGGTTTGTTGTATGCTGCCCTGATGGTTTTATCGGAGTTAAAGGCTTGAAACGCAGAGGTAAGCAGGCATTATATAGAGGTGCATTTAGTATACAGAAAAATACAAAGCCGAATGTATTATATTTAATTAACCTGATTGAACTTGAAGATTATTTAAAAGGTGTTGTATCAAATGAGATGCCTTATTATTTTGGTTTAGAAGCTATTAAAGCTCAGGCTGTTGCTGCTCGTAATTATGCAATAAAACCAAGAACAAAGGTTTCAAAGGCTTATGATGTTGTTGATAGTGTTGCAAGTCAGGTTTATTTTGGCTATAACACGGAGACAGAAGCCGGGAATAGAGCAGTAGAGGAAACAAAGGGAATTATTGCAATGTATAATAATTCTCCGATTCTGGCTCTTTATTGTTCAAGTGCCGGCGGATATACTGAAAACTATTCTTATGCTTTTTCGGATCCGGATACAAAAGAGTTTCCTGCTCCTTTAAAACCATATTTGATTGCGAAGCCTGATTTACAAACAATAATGCCTTTGAACCGTGAGGAGGCGGCTTATGAATTTTATGCCAAATCGCCGGAATCTTATGATGTAGAATCAAGATATTACCGCTGGACAAGAACTTGGACAAGGGATGAGTTGGAAAAAGTTTTGAAACAGAACCTTGTGACTCAATCTAAAACCGGATTTGTGAAACCTGTTTTTTGTAATAATACAAATTTCGGAACTTTAAAAAATATAAAGGTTATTAGAAGAGGTAATTCAGGTAAAATAATTTATCTTGATGTTGTGACAACTGAGGGGAAATACAGAGTTTCAAAAGAACTTGTTATTCGCCGATTGTTTACAAAAGACGGTAAAGCTCTGCCGAGTGCGAATGTTGTGTTTAAACTGGATACTGACAGTTTTGACAGTATTACTACAATAACGGCTTACGGCGGCGGCTTTGGACATGGTGTCGGTATGAGCCAGTATGGTGCAAACTATATGGCAAAAAAACTGAAGAAAAATTTTGTTGAAATTCTAAAGCATTATTATACAGGTATTTATCTTGCAACTGTTCCTGTTGATTTGGATAAATCTGTTGTTGAACAGAGATTTTATCCGCCTTCAGATAGAGCATTAATTTATATAGCGGATAGAAAAGGGTTAAATGCTCTGCAGGTGGTTATTAATGGTAAAACCTGCAACTTTGATTTAAGTAAATTTTTAAATATTCAAAAGTGTGAACTTGATATTTCACCTTATATTAAAAAAGGGCGCGAGAATAAAATACTCTTTATTCCGGCATGTCAAAACAGAGCAGTAACAAACGATTTAAGTAAAGGTAATATAAAAATTAATTTATACATAAAATTTTTGTAGTAGAGAATAACAATGGAAGAAGCGGAAGTAAAAAAAACTGAACAAGGATCCGGGATTTTAAAAGCAGCTTGGCTGATTGCATTAGTAACTATTCTAAGTAAATTAGTCGGTTTTTTGCGCGATGTTGTAACCGCCAAGTATTACGGGGCATCAATTGTATCAGACGCGTATTTTTACGCTTATCAGATTCCGTCATTTGCAATTATACTTTTAGGCGGGGTCGGCGGTCCTTTTCATAGTGCAACGGTTGCAGTATTTACCAAGCTTATTCCTGATTTAGACCAAAAACCTTCTGAATTTGTAAATCGATTATATAATACGTTCCTTGTATTGAGTGTGTTTTTCTTCTCAATGCTGGGGCTGTTATGTTATATTTTTTCCCGCGAGATTATGGGTATTATAATATCAAACGGAACTCCCGAATTGATATCTCTGGCAGCGTTACATTTAAAGATAATGACTCCTGTATTTATTGTGGGCGGAATTGTCGGTATATATTACGGGCTTTTGATAACGTATAAGAAGTTTATGCTTCCGAATTTTTCACCAATGGTGATGAGTATTGTAATTATTGCGGCTGTATGTCTGACAAAAAGTGATAATTATGGTTTGGTGCTGGCATGGGCAACAACAGCAGGTGCAATATGCCAATTTCTATTACAATTCCCGCAGATTAGAAAAATCGGATTCCGCTTTAAACCCAATTTGAATTTTAGAAACAATGCAGAATTAAAATCAATATGTGAATTATTAATTCCTGCTGTATTCAGTTCGACAATAGGTCAATTGCATATATATGTAGATATGTTTTTTACCTCTTCTTTGAGAGAAGGAGCATGGACTGCTTTAGGCTATGCAAACCGTATATTTCAGTTTCCGGTTGGTATATTGGTTACAGCATTTTTAGTTCCTTTATTTCCGTTATTCACGAGACTTGTGGCTCAAAAAGATATGGATGGAATAAAATCATATTTTAATAAAGGTGTCGGTTTATTATTCTTTGTTGCAATACCTATAATTATCGGCATTCTGGTTTTGGGGCTTGATTGTGTAAGACTCGTGTTTGAGCGCGGGGCGTTTACTTATAGTGATTCTCTGATGGTATTTGATGCTCTTTTATATTTGTCAGTATCTATTATTCCTTATGTGTTCAGAGATTCAATAACAAGAGTTTATTATGCGTTTGATGATTCTAAGACCCCGTTTTTGATTGCGGCTTCATCAATTATTTTAAAATTTCTGTTTAATTATATATTTATAACCAAACTCGGATGGCAAATCGGCGGAATTACTCTTTCGACATCTCTTGTAACTTTATATAACGCTGTAGCGCTCGGATTATTAATATCTAAAAAAGTTAGAATGGCATATAAAGATTTATTTGTTAATCTTTTGAAGATGTCATTTGTCGGAGTTTTGACTCTTATTGTTTGTTATTTTTCAGCCAAGTGTGTATCAAATCTTGCAATCATTATTCGAATGATATTAATAACAGCAGAGATGACGGCTGTTTATTTAGGTTTAAGTTATATATTTAAGGTTAATTATATAGGCGAAATATTATCGCGTATTTTATCAAAGGTAAAAAAGGTATAATATGATACTAAGTTTAGATTTACAAAACAAAATAAGGTATGTTTTAGAACATGACGGAGTAATTTCATTTGTAACGGATACCGTTTGGGGGTTGGGTTGTCTGCCGGAGAGTGAAAAAGCCGTTAAAAAGATATATGAAATAAAGGGCAGGGAAAAAGAAAAACCTTTAATTTTAATGTCGGATGATACATATCCGTTGTTTGACTATATAAAAGATGTTCCAAAGTCCGCACAAAAGTTAATGAAACAGTATTTTCCTGGGGCATTAACGGTCGTTGTTCCTAAAAGTGATAAAACGCCTGATTACATGACCTCAAATTTAAATACTGTCGGAATAAGAGTTCCGGATAATGAGGTCTTTGCTGAAATTTGCAGATGTATTGATTCAAGAGTTTTAGCAACAACAAGCGCAAATTTATCTCATGAACCTGCTGCATTATCGTATGATGAAGCAGTTAACTATATAGGCGGCAAAGCTGATATGGTTATTGAAGACTATGGCTATACCGCAAAAGGGCTTGCATCAACGGTTGTAGGCTTTAAAGATGATGAAATGATAATTTTCCGTCATGGTGAAATCCAGTTATAGCAAGAAAATTATTAAATAATGTAACAATAATACACTTTATCACTTCATGAATATATATTTATGAGTTATAATAAGTATATAAGAGTAATTTAAGGATTGTATCGTCATTTAAAAAATTTTCGGTAAGTTTATTAATCACGAGGATTAAAACTTCCCACTTGAAAGGAGTTAATTATGGCTCTTACTATCAATACAAATCTTGGGTCGTTGATTGTTCAAAGAAATTTGGCTGATGCTACAGAAGCATTAAACCGTTCAATTGAGCGTATGACTACAGGCTATAAGATTAACAGTGCCGGTGATGATGCGGCAGGTTATGCAGTTGCAACCAAGATGGATACTCAGTTGAGTTCAATTAGTGTTGCACAGGATAACGTAGCCATCGGCTCAAGCTTATTGTCAACAACCGAAAGTAACTATGATTTGATAGTAACCCATTTACAGCGTATAAGAGATTTGACAGAAGAAGCAGCAAACGGCACTTACGGGCAAGATTCTATTGATGCAATTAAGGCTGAAGTAACCGCAAGACTTGAAGAAATAGACAGAATTGCGGCAAGTACCGAATTTAATGGTATTAAGCTTCTTGATGGCAGCGCCGGCGCAATAAATCTTCAAATTGGTATTGATTCTACTGCAAACAGCCAGTTATCATTGGATGCGGATTTATTCTCTGATTCATCTGCAGAACAATTAATGGGTGTAACTCAAACAAACTTTTTGAATTATTTTACTGTTGGCGGTACTAACTACGATGATGCATTGAATGCAATAGATGATGCATTGGATGAAGTAACATCACGTCAAACTAATATCGGTGCTATTCAAAACAGGCTTGATTCTGCAGCAGATGCACTGGATGTACAATATTCAAACGTAACATCATCATTATCAACGATTAAAGATGCAGATGTTGCAGCAGAATCATCAGAATATATTAAGGCTCAAATTTTACAACAGGCATCAGCATCGCTGTTGTCTACAGCTAACCAAACTCCATCTATAGCTCTTAACTTGATTTAGTCTGCATAGATGAAGTTAATAAAGACTTAGTTGTTGATTGAATTCGGGTGCGGTATTTTGCCGCACTTTTTATTATATGTAGCAAAAAATATTTTTACGTGGTTTTATTCTTGTGTAGGAGTTTCCCATGATAAAAATATTACCCCAAAGTATTTATTCAACAATGTTTTCTTCTAAAAAACAACCTGTGATTCAAAAGCAAACATCTGCGGTTGATTCTGTCAGTTTGAATAATATTACTAAAAGTCCGGATTATATTCCGTCAAAAATGCTTTTATCTCTTTTGAAAAGTACATTAAACGGTGAAAAGGCTGATGCTTCTTTATTTCAAGGCAGAAGCTATGAAGATTGGGTAAGAATGTATAACTTGGGGCAGGATAATGCTGTAACTCCTTTATTATTAGACGGCTTAAAAAATACTCCGGAGATAAAAATTCCTGCTGATGTACTGGAGAATATGAAGTTAACAGAGGATTTTGCTAAACATTATCATATGAAACAGGAAAAACTTCTTGGGGAAATTATTGATTTATCATCAAAAAAAGATATTGATGTTGTTCCGATAAAAGGTATCGGATTTTCATTAAATTACCCTGACCCTCAAAGACGTTTTGGCGGTGATATTGATGTTTTTACCTTTAAACATGGTACTGACAGTTCAAAGGTTAAAAATAATATGACTTATGCTTTCGATGAAATTTTTGCTGGCAAAGGTGTTGAAATAGATACTCATCATCCGAAGCATAGTGAATTTAAGTACAAAGGTATGCCTATTGAAAATCACAGACATTTTGTTGATGTGGATAATAGTAATATAAAAGTTCCAATGGCAAAACAAGTTGATAAATATTTGATGAGAGTGTTTAATCCTGCGGAAAAAGTTCTTCCGATGGGGACAAAAGTATTAGTCCCGTCAAAAGAATTTAATAATGTATTTTTGGCCTTTCATTCAATGACACATTTTCTTTTCGGCGGAATAAATTTCCATCATCTTGCCGACTGGGCAGTGCATATTCAAAAAAATTCGTTAGTAATTCCGGATGAACTAAAAGGAACAACCATTGAAAAATTTATGAATGCGATGACCAATTTATCTAATAAATATTTGGGAACAAGCGTAAAAGCTCCTGAAAATAAAAAACTCGAAGATGCAATATTTAATAAAATGCTTGATCCAATGGGAGAATATCCTACAAATAAAATACAAAAGCCGGTAACAAAGAATCCGTTAAAGGTTTTAAAATATAAATATGATGTTATAAAATCGGAAGAATTGAGAAAAATAGAACTTTTAGGTCCCGAAGCAGGTTCTGTTAAGGGTGCGATGTTTAAATCATTAAAATATCATATTTTAAAACCAAAAACTTTCTTGCATGTATTGAGATTAGTTTAATTTACCCTTTCAAATAAAGAGTTTTAATCAAATTATCTTCTAATAATTTTTTATCATAGTTTTTAGATTTTGCATCGTTTATCATTATACAAAAAGCGTATTTATGCCCGTTTTGTGTTGCAAGAAAACCTGTAATTGTACTTACATTGGTTAACGTTCCGGTTTTCGCTTTAATGTTACCTTTTAAGTATAATAATCTGTCTGCCATTGTTCCTTCTCCAGATGTCGCCATCATAGGTTCAAGTTCTAATCGGTTCATAATTAAGAAATCTGTCATAAAATCTGAATCCATAAGATTATTTTTAGAAACCCCGCTTGCATCAACAATATGAACCTGAGAATCATCAAGCTTCATTTTATTGCAGTAATTCTCAAACATTTCTTTTCCGGCTTCAAATGAACCTGTAGAATTTTTATATTTCCCGCCTGCCAGTTTAAATAACGTTTCCGCAACGTAGTTATCGCTATTTTTTAAGATATCATTTTTTGCCTGTTGAATGTTATGGCTTACTTTGTCTACAAGAAAATAATCTTTTGTGAGTTTTTTATTGTAAAATATTCCGCTGTTACTTTTTTCGTTATCCAGTAAAGCATCTGTAAGTCTGAGTTTAAAATATTTTTTCGGGCTGTTTACGGGAATTAAAACAGTAACGGTTTTGTTTATTGTACCTTCTGCAGTGACAACATCAGGCGCTTCAAAACTTTTTTTCTCAATCGTATATGATGTTGTGTTTCCTGTGATTACTTTATTAATAAAAGAGGTCGGGTAGTCCTTTTCAAATATAATATTTGCCGGAGCATCTTTAGCAGTTGGCTCCATAAAGACTTTCATTGTATTTCGGTCAATATTATATGCACTGAATTTTGGCATTAAAGGATTCATATCATCATCCCAGTGCCAGCCTTCGCCCCATTCTTGTTTATCAATAACAGTATCGTCAATACTTATAGATTTTACCTCCGGCGGCATTTTTTTTGTCAGCTGTTTAAGGTCGTTACTTCTCAAATACGGGTCAGCGCCAAGCACAATTAAGTAATTGCCGCTTTTATCTTTGTATAATTTTGTTTCAAACTGATAATTCTCTCCTAAAGTTTTGACAGCCGGTAATGTAGTCACAAGCTTTTGCATAGATGCCGGCGGCATTGGTACATTGGAGTTTGTTTCATATAGAGTCTTCTTATCATCAATAGATTTAATAGATATTGATATTGCCCCTTTTTTTACATTTGAATTAGATATTACAGAATTTAAGTCTTTGCTAATATCTTGTGCAAAGCATAGATTTGTTGATATAACTGAGATTAAAACAGTAAGTATAGCAAGTTTTTTATTCATATAATACCTCATAACTTTCTTGTATATCTTTTAATACGGTACATTTATCTCTAAATGAATACATTTCATTAAGTCCTATTGTAGCAGATATAACTCCTTCCGTGTCAAAAATTTCGTCCAGAATATTCCCGCTATAATCGTATATGATTGAATGTCCGAGATTTTTTGCTCCTGTTGGCAAATCTCCTGTTTGAGTTAGTGCAACCATATAGGTCTGATTTTCAACAGCTCTTGCTTGAGTCAATGAATTCCAGTGGATAGCTCTCGATAGAGGCCATGCCGCCATGTTTACAAGAATATCTGCTCCGGCTTTTCTATATGCTCTGTATATTTCAGGGAACCGAATATCATAACAGATTGTTAATCCGATTTTTACCCCTTCAAGATTTACCATTACCGGATTGTTGCCTTTAGTTATATATGTACCTTCAGAATCATCATAGTATGAATATAAATGATTTTTGTTGTAGGTTGCGATTAATTCCCCTTCTCTGTTTAGTACCGGGCATGTGTTGTAATAGATATCATTTGAAACTTTTTGTACAAAACTTCCGCCGAGAATATTTGTGTTATATTTTCGGGCAAATTGGGATAAAAAATCTATTGTTTCACTTTTTTTGATTTCTTCTGATGCGTTGATAAATTCGCTGCACGCCCACCCAACATTCCATAGCTCGGGAAGAATAAGAATATCTGTATCTGGTTTAATGTATTTGTTAATAAGTTGTTCTATTTTTTCAAAATTAGCGTGTTTATTTCCGATAACGGATTCCATTTGAATCGCAGTTATATTTATTTTTTCCTTGTCCATATTCCGAATCTGAATACCTCTTTGTATTTTTGAGGAGCTTGTTTTTCAAGTTCTTCCAGTGATTTTTCCACTTTAAGTCTTACTTCTTCATCTTGTTCATCGGTGTTATTTGGATCAACGTATATAGGTTCTCCGTATAAGTTAATCAAATTGGTTGCTAAAAAAGGCAGTCTGAAACTATCCCAGGTAGGGAATTTTAAGAATGTCGGGTTAACAGAATACCAGTAAACAGGAACGATAGGCGCACCTGATAGTTTGGCTATTTTAACAATCCCGTCTTTAACAACTTTAGCGGGACCGCTTGGTCCGTCAACCATAATCGCTCCTGAATTTCCGTTTTTGAGCTCGTTTATCATATGTAAACTTGCTTCTGCCGCACCTTTTTTCCCTTTAGACCCTCTTACGACTTTGAAACCCCATTTTTCACAAACTTTAGCAATAATTTCACCATCTCTTGAGCGGCTAATCATTACATTTACGTTTGCTCTGTTCGGGAACCCGTGAACACAGCACTGATGAGCGTGCCACATTGCATAAACACAATTAGGGACATCAGGGTGGTTAACATTTTGAATGTTAGTAAAAAACTCCTGAAATTTAAATATAGAATAAATAAAATGAGAAATTTTATCTCTATCTAAATTATGTAAAAATCTAACCATAAGTCGATTTTACTACAGTCATAGAATCTTCGCAAATTAAAAAAATGACTTTAGCATTTTTGAAGAAATATCCACCGTGCGTATGATGAGGTAACAGTCTAAATGATGTAAATTAACTATGGTGATGCATTATATTACCGGAGAGAGGTTAAAATTTGAAGAAATTCGCTTTTCGCCTGCAGGCTGTACTCGATATGAGGCAGAAGGAATTAGAGCAGAAACAGCAGGAAATGGCAAGTATTGTTAAAAAACTGAATATTCAAATAGAAGAACTGGAATTTATCCACTCTCAGGAAGCGCAAGCTTTAACCTCTTTAGAAAGTATATGTAATGAACCACTACTGGATGTAACGACAATTTCAAGTAGTAACGGTTACTTGATGAAGCTCGGTAACGAGGTAAAAAAACAGGTACGGGTAATCCAAAATACCAGATTTATTCTAAAAGCAAAACAGTTAGAGGTACAGGAAGCTTATAAAAAAGTGAAGGTATTGGAAAAATTAAAAGAGAAACAAGAGAAAGCTTACTATAAAGAATTTGAAGTTAAATCCGCAAAAGAAATAGATGATATCGTAACAACAAGATATAAGGTTAGCTAGATGGCACAACAGGTAACAACAAATACAGATTCATTATTAAATCTCATAGCTTCGACTACGAGCAGCAGCTATGCGGATTCATCTGCTAATCAATTTGCATCTGCTCTTGATACTGCTACTAAAGCATATAATCAGCAAGATACAGGGGTTAATACCTCTAAAACAGATTTTAGCGCTGATTCATCTGATAAATTATTTACGTCAAATAAAAATAATACATCAAATTCGTCTGATTATGTAAATAATAATAGTAGTAATAATAAACCTTTGACAGATTCTGCAACAAATCAATCAGATAATTCTCGAAAGGTTAATAATCAGACCACAACTAATAATACAGATTCAAATAATTCTGTATATAAAGATGAAACAAAGGTTTCGGATGATAAAGATATCCAAACGTCAGATAATATGAATTCTGGTGATACAAATAATACGAATAATAATGATATCGATGCAAACTCAAATAATACAGAACCTGAAACTGGTGATGCTTCAAATGAAACGGAAACCTCAGATATTACATCTGAAGTTTCTGATATTGTATCTAAATATACTTATTTAAAAGAAGCTGTTGATACTACAATCCAAGACTCTGATAACCAAGATGTTTCTAACACAGAAGATCCTTCTGTTGAAGCAGTGGATGACACAACTGATTCGGTTGTGTCTGATGATTCATTAACTACTATAATAGATGATTTATCACAAGACGAGTCAACGGACAAAACAAATACCGCTGATATAAATACAATAAGTACTAATAATGCCAATACAATTTCTCAGACCGCGTTAGTTAGTCCTCAGAATACTGTTGATGCCGCTCAGGTTCAGTATAATCAGCCAATAGCGGAAGGAGACGTTACAGTTGCTGTTTCTGAAGATTTAATATCCGGCAAAGATATGCCTTTGGCGGCGGATAATAAGAATAAAGAATTAATTTCTCAGGAAATGGTTGATGAACTAAATATTACAATTGAGGAATTTTCTGACAATACGACTGCAGATTATCAAATGACAGATATGGGGGATGACACTACCTTAATGGATTCTACGGAGCAGGTTGTTAAATATACTATGGATAAGGCTGCATTAGAAGATGATATATCAACTCAAACAGAAGATTTGGTATCTGATTCAATTTCAACAGAAAATGTTGATACAGAGCAGTCTTTAGCGCAAGATGTTACGGAAGTTACTGAAGATTTGATTGCAAATAGTGATAATACTGATATTGAAGAATTAAAATCTACAGATAATACTGTTGAAACTGAAGAAGCTGATACAACTGTCGATGAAGTTGATGGAAGTGCTCCGGAGGAAAGTCAAACTTCAGAACATAATGCCGGCGGGCATCCGGATAAAAAAGAAAATATGAAGGAAGAGCATAGAGCTTCTGAGCATAAATCAAGTTTTGATGACATAGCTGATGTTGATGTTGATGCAAATGCTGCTAATACTAAAAATCTCCATGTTGCAGCGGATACTGCAGGTAAGATTTCCGGCATGTCTGGAGTTAATACAACGGCTTCAACAGAACAAACTGTACCGCAAGGCTTACAGCAAAATGTTAATATTTCAAAAGACGATATAATTGCTCAAATCCATACAAAACTTCAAGCATTGAATAGTACAAACAATACAAAACTTTCAATGGTTTTGAACCCTGAATCATTAGGCAAGGTTTCAATACAGCTTACGAATACAAGTGACGGTATGCTGGCAGAATTCACTGTTGCATCTCAGCAAGTAAAAGATATACTTGATTCAAGCTTGCATCAGTTAAAAGATACATTATCTGCGCAAGGTGTGCATGTAAATGATGTATCCGTAAAGGTTTCACATTCAGAAAACAATGCTCAAATGGATTATACAGAGCAAGAAAATTCTGATTCAAATAAACAAAATCCTGAAGATCAACAAAAACACAAGGAACAAGATAACAACAAGTTTGAAGAAGCATTTGTAACATCTCAGGAAGAACAAGATAAAGAATAAAACTAGACAGAGGAAGATAAAATGACAGTTTCAAGTGTATATGATGAAATACAATCCATGGAAAACCAAACAACCTGGAATACATCAAATTCAGGAACACAGACAACAACATCAACAAGTGATAAAGATATGTTTTTGAATTTGATGCTGCAGCAAATGAAAAACCAGGATCCTACCAAGCCTATGGAAAACCAGGAATGGTTGTCACAGTTGGCACAATATTCTTCACTGGAGCAAATGACACAGATGAATGAAGGACTGCAAGCTTTGGCTGATTCATTGGATGCATTAAGCAGCGGTGTTGCTCAAAACAGCGGTGTAAGCCAAACATTATCACTTATCGGGAAAGAGGTTGATATTATTGCTGACCCTGAAAAGCCGGATGAAATAATTACAGGTACTGTTACAGAAGCAACATTTGTTAATGGTGAAGGTCAAATTAAAGTAAACGGTAAATATTATTCAATCGGTTATGTACAAAATGTTCGTGAACCTGGTACAGCATCTGATGACACAGTCACTCAATTGCCTGCTGACGGTACCGGTGAAGCTGCAGGTGATGATGATACTGCAAAAGAAGAAAATAATACCACAAGTAATACATAATAAATCAGAATATAACTAAATACTAGACAATATAAATTAGAGGAGAGAGAAATGAGTCAGGCACTTTACACATCAAAAACTGGTTTAGATGCTGGTCAAACCCAGATTAATGTAATTGCGAATAACGTTGCAAACATTAATACAACTGCATTTAAATCCGCAAACGTTACTTTTTCAACGTTATTTTCAAATACTTTATCAAGCGGTTCTGCAGCAACAAGGACTGGCGGTGGTACTAACCCTAGACAAATCGGTTTGGGTACTCAAGTTGCTTCAATCTCAAGGGACTTTAGCTCCGGCTCTTTCCAGCAAACTGGTTATAATTCTGACTTAATGATTTCAGGTAACGGTTATTTCGTTGTTCAAGACGGCAGCGGTATCCAATATTTAACACGTGACGGTCATTTTACTCTTGATTCTGATGGTAATCTTGTAACAGCAGCCGGATACAAAGTTGTAGGTACAACAAATGAATATTCTGCGCGTTCCTCTGAGGTAACAGTAAAAGTTCCTTCAATCTTGAATGTTTCTGTATCAGGTACTGCACAAGATGAAATTGCTGACAAAACGGTTAGAGATTTAAACGCTTTAGCAAGCGGTATCAGCTCGGGTACATTTATTTTAAATGTAGGCGGAACTTCTCAAAGTTATGCGGCTGCAGATTTTACGTATGTAAATGATGATCAGTATGTATATGACCAAGCCGGAGCTAATATTACATATGACCGAATGGATATGTCCGCGCTTACAACAGAAGATAGAAATAATATGATAGAGTTATATGGAGAGGTATCTCCTACAGATGTATATTTTAAAGGTGCTGATGGAACATATATAAAAGTTGAAGGGGGTGTATTTCCTACAACCGGTAATGTAACAGTGAGAAATGTTCAAGCTCAGGTATCTTATACTATTGGTGAGGGTGATCTTAATAGTACATTGGAAGATTTTGTAAATAGTATAAATAACTCTTTCAATTCTCAAGGATATCCTGATATCCAATTTTCCATTATGGATGGAGGATTGCAGCTGGAAAATAATTCCGGAGAAGATATTTCTGTCGCGACTGCCGGACAGACATCAAATTTCTTGTCAGAAACAGGATTTACGGATGCTTTAGAGGCCGCTACTGACGGGCAAACATTATTCTACAGTAACGATATGAACCAATCTGCAGTTATTACAGACTCATATAACAGTGCAGATTCTATCAAAAGAATAGACTGGTCTGTATCAGAATCAGGTGTATTGACTGCTGAATACAATGACGGTTCTCAGTTGACGGTTACATTTGATGATAACGGCCGCGCTATGTGGGAATATACAACGGCTGATAAAGTTATTATTACATCCTCCGGTCTTGCAGGTTCCGATTTAGATATGAGTGGTACAAGTTTTGTTCCTGCAAATATGGTGCTTCAATTGGGTACAGTTATCAATGATGCTGGTTTGATTGCAGAAACTGATAACATGTGGTCAATTGGTCCGAACGCAGGTGAGTTTGCTTATGGTATGTCAAATTCAAACGGTTTTGGTTCTATCAAAACCGGCGGTTTGGAAGGTTCAAACGTTGATATGGCAACCGAGTTATCAAATATGATTATTGCTCAGCGTGCAATACAGGTTAATTCCCGTGTGTTCTCTACGGCAAGTTCAATTCTTGAAACTCTTGCATACCTGGGTCAATAATTTTTGAATAGAGGCATGCTTTTAGCATGACAAAATACAAAGAAATCATGTCAAGAACTTAACAAAAGAATAAAATTTAATAAAACTTAATAATTAAAAACATGCTGAATTGCATGTGAATCATGGGTTTCAGGAATCCAGGAAAGGAGGAAAAACTTTTACAATTGAATATTTGTCTTATCATGAACGATAAGATATAATTTTAAAATGTAGAGGAGATTTGTATGACTGAATCTTGTGTTAAAGAGAATCTTCTACGTGTAAAAAAAACAATCGTACCTTATACACCAAATATAATTGCTGTAACAAAATACTACGGATTGGAGGCTATATTAGAGGCTTATGATGCCGGTCTAAGGGATTTTGGGGAATCTAGGGCATTAGATGCAATTGAAAAAATTAGCAATTTGCCGGAGGAGATTCGTAAAAACTCCAGATTCCATTTCATCGGTCATTTACAGACTAATAAAGCAGAGAAGGTAGTTAAGTATTTTGATTATATTCAGTCGGTTGATTCTTTGAAGCTTGCAAAAGTTATATCGGAAGCAGCCAAGAGATTGAATAAGGTTCAAAAAGTCTTGTTAGAAATAAACATTTCAGAAGAGGTCCAGAAGTTTGGATTTAGTAAGAGAGAGCTTTATGATAATTTCGAAGAAATCTTGAGTCTGGAGAATATTGCAGTTAACGGGTTTATGTGTATGGCACCTTTAGGGGCGTCAGATGACGAACTCGACAGAGTATTTAATGAGGCTTTACAAATCAAAACAGAATTAAACAAGAAATACAATTTGAACCTGCAGGAATTATCAATGGGTATGAGTGATGATTACCTGAGAGCTGTAGCTAACGGAGCTACTATGATACGTTTAGGAAGAATATTATTTAAATAATCGGAGGAAAGATGACAATAACTGAAAAATTAAGCGGGATAGTTGATTTTTTAACTCAAGGGTTAACTAGAGATGAAGATGAAGATGCTTTTGATTTCGCAAGCGATGATGAATATGTAGAAGACGGTAACGCATTAAGAGTTACTAAACCTGATTTTTCAACAAGAACTGAAAGTTCAAGAGAAATGAAGGTTGTTAATCATCCTAATTACAGAGGATATGAGGTAATGATAGTTGAGCCTCGTTCTTTTGGTGAAGCCGGTCAAATGGTAAAACATTTGAAAGATAAAAAAACTGTTGTTTTAAATCTTCACCTTTTAGACAAAGATCAGTCACAAAGAACAATTGATTTTGTTTGCGGTGCTGCTCATGCTCTAAACGGTACAGCACAAAAAGTAGGCGAAATGGTATTCATTTTTACTCCAAATAACGTTGCTTTGTCAGTAGATGCTCAAGCACAAAGCAAATTTGCAGAATCTTTATGGAATAAACCATTATAATATATAAATTGATTTGTGATAGTTGGATTTTTAGGATGCTTGTGCATCCTTTTTTTTGCGAAAAATAAGAATATATGCCAAAACACCGGATGATATCCGGTGTTTTGATGTGGTAAATTATTTTGAGTCTTACTATTATGAGAACAACTTGAATGTTCTGTCTACGTTATCTTTTGCGACTGTTTTTAATGTGTCGATTTCTGTCTTGATAGCGTTTCTTTCTTGTTCTAAGGCAGCTAAATCGGTATCAAACTTTTTATCCTTAGCATCTATTTTTCTCATATCAGCTTCGTATTTTGCTTCTGCCTTTTTGAGTTCTGTTTCGTCTTGTACTTCTTGTAAACTTGTATCCGTTGCAATATTTACTTCTGTAAATATCGGATCGCCGTTTGCATCAAGTCCTGGTTTTCTGAATACAATGAAGCCTGCTTCAACCATGTTTCTTAAGGTTTCTGTTTTATCAAGAGCATCAGCGGCTATACCAGTGTCTGTTTCAATATTCCCTGCTGTTGCTTCTGAATATGTTTTCCATTGACCGTTGCCTGTTTGTATTGTAATTTCATATCCGGCTGCCAAAATTTCGTTCAGCGTTGCATCTCTGTATTCTGCAGAACCATCTGCGCCGATGTGTTTTAATTGAACTTTTTGTTTGTTTAGAGCATTTTCATACTCTTGATACACTTGAGTTGATTCGTTTGCCATTTGCAGCTTTTGAGCTTCAAGGTTTTGAGCTTTGTACTCAATGTCATGCATACGTGCTGTCAAATTTAACAAGCGAGCCTGTGATGCTGATAAACCCATATTCCTGTACTCCTTTTTTTCTTGCTCGAACTTATTTAAGCAAACTTTTAAAATGCCCTAATTAATTCGAAATTCTATTCTGTATCATGCATGACGGCACGTTTTTTTAGAACTTTAATGAAATAAGGAATTTTGTTACATAAGTTTACAATTTACACACAAAAAAGCCGAAGATAACAATCTTCGGCTTTTTACGGATTATTAATAATATTATTATTATATCAAGTTAAGAGCTATGGATGGCGTTTGGTTGGCTGTAGACAACAGCGATGCTGATGCCTGTTGTAAAATTTGAGCTTTAATATATTCAGATGATTCTGCTGCAACATCAGCATCTTTAATCGTTGATAATGATGATGTTACGTTTGAATATTGTACATCTAATGCATCTGCGGCAGAATCAAGCCTGTTTTGGATAGCACCGATATTAGTTTGACGTGATGTTACTTCATCCAATGCCGCATCAATTGCATCTAATGCTGTGTCGTAATTAGTACCGCCAACTGTAAAATATCCTAAGAATGTATTTTGTGCAACACCTGTTAACTCTTGTGCAGATGCATCATCAAATAGAGCTGCATCAAGTGCCAGCTGGCTGTTTGCAGTTGAATCGATACCTATTTGAAGATTTATAGCGCCTGCAGAACCGTCAAGGAGTTTAATGCCATTAAATTCTGTACTGTCTGAAATTCTGTCTATTTCTGCCCATCTGGCTGTTACCTCTGCCTTAATTGCATCAATTGAATCTTGACCGTAAGTTCCGTTTGCGGCTTCTTCTGTTAAATCTCTAATACGTTGCAAGTGTGTTACTATTAGGTCATAATTGCTTTCTGCAGTTGATAATAAACTTGAACCGATTGCTACGTTATCCTGTGCAACACTAATTGAACTCAACTGAGTATCCATCTTGGTTGCAACTGCATACCCGGCAGCATCATCTCCTGCACTGTTGATTTTAAAACCGGTAGTCATGCGTTCAATAGATTGATTTAATGCTGCTGTCGCATCAGCCAAATTTCTTTGAACGATGAGTGAACCGAGGTTCGTGTTAATTGTTAGAGCCATTTTTCTCCTGATACTCCTTTCAATTTTGGGAAATAATCCGTTTCTCTATCTCTTATTTAACGATACATATATAATATTCGATACTTATATATTTATTATAACAAATTGAATTGCCTACTTAAAGCACTTGATGTCAAATTTGTTACAAATCGTCATAATATATTATATTAAGTTCAATGCGATTGACGGAGTTTGGTTTGCTGTCGTTAACAGTGTTGCTGATGCTTGCTGCAGAATTTGTGCTTTGATAAAGTTTGATGATTCTGCTGCAATATCAGTATCTTTTACAGTAGATAAAGATGATGTTAAATTATCAAATTGTACTGTTAATGCTTCAGCTGCAGAGTCAAGTCTATTTTGAACTGCCCCAATTTCTGTTTGTCTTGATGTAACTTTTGCTAATCCGTCATCGATAGCATCAAGCGCTTGTGTTATTGTTGCGGTTGTTCCTGTTGTTATATATCCTGTATAGGTTGTCGCGTTAACACCAATTAAGCCTTGTGTATCGGCATCTTCAAATAGAGTTTGCTCAAGAGTAATTCTACTGTTACCGTCCGAGCCGATACCAACTTGTAAATTAATACCGTCTGCCCCGATACTCCCGTTTAATAATTTTATTCCATTATATTCGGCATTTTCGGATATTCTGTCAATTTCTGCAAATCTTGCAGTTATTTCGGCGTTGATGGCTTCTATTGAATCATCGCCATATGTTCCGTTTGCAGCTTGTTCTGTTAAATCTCTGATACGCTGCATGTGTGTAATCATAATATCGTAATTACTTTCTGCTACAGATAAAAGACTGGAGCCTAATGCGACATTGTTTTGAGCAACACTTGTTGAAGAAAGGTCTGTTTCCATTCCTGTTGCAACAGAATAACCTGCAGCATCGTCTCCTGCTGTGTTGATTTTGTAGCCTGTTGTCATTCTTTCAATAGATTGATTCAATGCATTTGTTGCATTGTTAAGGTTGTTCTGCACGATTAACGAACCCATGTTCGTATTGATGGTAAGTGTCATAATTTGATACTCCTTTCAAATTTTGTATTCCTAAAAGTAATCCTTTACTTTTACGTGACAATATAACTATATGCATAGCTTGTATATTCCCTACATCAACATTATATATTTATTATAGCAAGTTTAAAATTAAAATAAAGTGTTATTAAATTTTTTGTTACAAAAATTAATCAAATTGTTAATAAAAAATAGCCGGTTCTATTGAACCGGCTATTAAAAGCTTTAATATTATAAATAAAATTAAGCAATAATTTTATCTACAACACCAGCACCAACGGTACGTCCACCTTCTCTGATAGCGAATCTCATACCTTCTTCGATAGCTACAGGAGCGATTAATTCAACTTCCATAACAACGTTATCACCAGGCATTACCATTTCGCCGTCAAATTTGATAGAACCAGTTACGTCAGTTGTTCTGATATAGAACTGAGGACGATATCCCGGGAAGAATGGAGTGTGACGTCCACCTTCATCTTTTGTTAAAACGTAAACGTTAGCAGTAAATTTAGTGTGCGGGTGAATAGTACCAGGTTTTGCTAAAACTTGACCACGTTGGATTTCAGTTTTATCAATACCTCTTAACAAAGCACCAATGTTGTCACCAGCTTGACCTTGGTCAAGTTGTTTTCTGAACATTTCAACACCGGTAACAGTTGTTTTTTTAGTTTCACCAAGACCAACTAATTCAACTTCGTCACCAACTTTAACGATACCACGTTCAACACGGCCTGTAGCAACAGTACCACGACCAGTGATTGAGAAGATATCTTCGATTGGCATTAAGAATGGTTTGTCTAAATCACGTTCTGGAGTTGGGAAGTAAGAATCGATAGCATCCATTAATTCCCAAATCTTGTCAACCCATTTATCTTCACCACGAGCAATAGAAGGATTAGCTTGAACAG
Source organism: Candidatus Gastranaerophilales bacterium (assembly GCA_944324825.1). Lineage (GTDB taxonomy): Bacteria > Cyanobacteriota > Vampirovibrionia > Gastranaerophilales > Gastranaerophilaceae > UMGS1585. Next base: position 168,651 of record CALUXU010000001.1, on the reverse strand, counting down.
CTTCTAAAGCTTTTAAAGCTGAACCGTGGATGAAAGGAATATTGTCACCATCAAATTCATAAGATGTTAACAATTCTCTAACTTCCATTTCTACTAATTCAAGTAGTTCAGGGTCATCAACCATATCACATTTGTTTAAGAATACTACTAAGTTAGGAACACCAACCTGACGAGCAAGTAGGATGTGTTCACGAGTTTGAGGCATAGCACCATCAGTTGCAGCAACAACAAGAATAGCACCGTCCATTTGAGCAGCACCGGTGATCATGTTTTTAACATAGTCAGCGTGGCCCGGGCAGTCAACGTGAGCATAGTGTCTGTCTTTTGTTTCGTATTCTACGTGAGCTGTAGAAATGGTTATACCTCTAGCTTTTTCTTCAGGAGCAGCATCGATTTCATCGAATTTTTTAAGTTCTGCTTGACCTGCAGCAGCTAATGTTGCTGTAATAGCAGCAGTTAATGTTGTTTTACCGTGGTCAACGTGGCCGATTGTACCTACGTTAACGTGTGGTTTCGTACGTTCATACTTTTCACGTGCCATGAGATTAATCTCCTTTTCTCTTCATGTATTACTACGTTAACTTTTTCTAAGTTTAACTCTTTTCTATATTCTATACTCTCAAGCTGTATTGTCAATCCTATAAAAAACACATAATGTCTACATTCGGGATATGTTTAAGTTTTATAATGTTAAGAATTTGTTACAAAGTTTTTATTAAAATAGCAATTTTTATTTAAGTATATACTTTTTATATATAAGACACAACACAGAGGTACTTACATGGGCGGTTTTACAAACGGACTCTTCGGCGGGCTGACGTGCGGATTATACAACACTACTAATATATTGTTTGGCGGGCTTACATCGTATTCGATGTATAGATCCGGTCTGGATCCTTTTATGACACTGTATCCGAACCTTGACAGTCCGAGCGGTTTCTCATCTTGGGCTCACCCGTCGTACGCTACTCCGACAAATGTAATATTAAATGCTTCCGGTTTTGATACGACCTGGTCACCTCTGACTTCTTCAATTTCTAACGCTTTATTTGGCGGAGGCTTCTTTGGCGGCGGAATATTTGGCTGGGGATTCCCGACAGGCGGTACATTTATGACGACTGATACCTATACTCATCTTGGCGTAAATCCGGGCTTCCGCGGCTGGGCATAGTAGCTCTTTACTTTTCTTCTTAAAGTACTACCATGTATTTATAAGAAGGGTAGGATATGTATAATTTAAAATCAAAAAAGGCCGAGGAATTTATTTCAGATAGCGAAATTCTTGATACTATAAGCTATGCTGAAAAAAATAAAAATAATCTTGAACTTATTGATTCAATTCTTGAAAAAGCCCGTAAAATGGAAGGGTTAACTCATCGTGCGGCCTCTGTTTTATTAGCTTGCGATATAGAAGAAAAGAATCAGGAAATATTTAAACTTGCAAATGATATAAAACAAGCGTATTACGGGAACAGAATAGTGATGTTTGCACCTCTTTATCTTTCTAACTATTGTGTAAACGGCTGTGTTTACTGTCCGTATCACGCTAAAAATAAACATATTCCGCGAAAAAAAATGACCCAGGAGGAAATAAAAGCAGAAGTTATTGCCCTGCAGGATATGGGGCATAAGCGGATTGCGATTGAAACGGGCGAAGACCCAGTCAATAATCCTATTGAGTATATTCTGGAATCTCTTAAAACAATTTATGGTATTCATCATAAAAACGGTGCAATTCGTCGTGCCAATGTAAATATTGCGGCAACAACAGTTGAAAACTATCGTAAACTTAAAGAGGCAGGTATCGGAACTTATATTCTGTTCCAGGAAACTTACAACAAAGAACGTTATGAAAAACTGCATCCGACCGGTCCTAAACATAATTATGCTTACCATACGGAAGCGATGGACAGAGCCATGGAAGGCGGTATTGATGATGTAGGGTTAGGTGTGTTATTCGGGCTTTCTACATATAAGTACGAATTTGCGGGTTTGCTTATGCACGCAGAACATCTTGAAGCAGTTCACGGTGTAGGACCGCATACAATCAGTGTTCCTAGAATCAGAAAAGCTGATGATATTGATCCGTCATCTTTTGAAAACGGTATTGATGACGATACTTTTATAAAAATAGTTGCTTGTATAAGAATCGCTGTACCATATACCGGAATGATTGTTTCGACAAGAGAATCAAAAGATGTTAGAAATAGGGTTTTGCATCTCGGGGTGTCACAGATAAGCGGCGGCTCAAAGACAAGTGTAGGTGGGTATGCCGAACCTTCTGATGAAGCGGAAGAATCCGCACAATTTGATGTAACAGACAGACGCCCTCTCGATGAAGTTTTACATTGGCTTCTGGAATTGGGTTATATACCGAGTTTCTGTACGGCTTGTTATCGAAAAGGCAGAACCGGCGACAATTTCATGGATGTATGTAAAGCCAAAAATATTCATAATTTCTGCCATCCAAATGCACTTTTAACTTTGAAAGAGTATCTTGAAGATTACGCCTCTGAAGAAACTAAAAAAGCAGGTAACAAACTTATCGAAAAAGAAGTTGAAAAAATAGAAGATGAGAATATGAAGGCTGTTACTAAAGAAAACCTTAAAAAGATTGAGCAAGGTGAGAGAGATTTTAGTTTTTAGAGAATAAGTTATGCAGACGACAGTTGATAAACAATACTTAATGGATTTATATAACAAAGATTTAGATGAGCTTTTGGCGATTTCATCTAAATATATGTCTGATAATATTGAATTTTGTTCTCTTGTTAATGCGAGAAACGGAAAATGCTCCCAAAATTGTAAATATTGTGCTCAAAGTTCACATTACAGAACCGATATAGAGGATTATCCTCTGATTTCTGTCGAAGAAGCCCAAAAAGCGGCTCTTGAATCAAAATCTCACGGAGCATTCCGATTCGCAGTTGTTACAAGCGGAAAAAGTCCTGATGAGGAGGATTTTAACAAGGTCTTAGAGTTAATAAAGGGTGTGAATGAGGTTGATGGAATAAGAAGCTGTGCAAGTATTGGGATTTTGACGGAGGAGCAGGCCAGAGCTCTTGCAGATAGCGGTTTAAAACGTTTTCATCACAATATTAACACTTCTGAAAGCTATTATCCGTCTGTATGTACAACTCATAGCTGGCAGGACAGATTGAATACCTGTAAACTTGTAAAAAAATACGGTATGGAGTTGTGCTGCGGTGTTATTCTCGGTATGGGGGAATCTGTGGAGCAAAGAGTTGAAATGGCATTAGAGCTTTCAGAAATCGAACCGGATTCAATCCCTATAAATATTCTTATGCCTATTGAGGGAACTCCGTTTGAGGGGTATTTGGATAAAATAGATGAAGAGAATATTTTAAGAACGCTTGCTATATTTAAGATTGCGAATCCAAAATCCGTGTTGAGATTCTGCGGCGGCAGGATGAGATTATCGGAGGAAAATCAGGAATTGGCTCTAAAAACTTGTGTTGAGGGTATTCTTACCGGAAATTATCTTACAACGACAGGTAAAAAACCGGAAGAAGATGTTATAATGGTAAAAAAACTCGGAAAACATATATTGGAGCTGTAATGGATAAAGAAATAAAAAAGATAAGCGAATCTATCGACCGGAGTAAAACAATTCTTCTTCCGAAGGATTTGAACTCTGATTGTTATGCTGTTTATTCCAAAGAGGAGTTTAATAATCCGGATGAAAAGTTAATTGTTGACGGCAAAGCTTATAAACATAGATTGTATCTTTATAAGAAAAATCCAAAGTCTGATTCCGAAAAGATTTTGACATTTATTATTCTGAATCCCGGAAGTGTTAATCACAATGATTCGGATGCTTTAACAGAAAACTGTCTTGATATTGCAGGCAAAGAGTATGGTGCAATAGAGGTATTTTCTATTTTTACCCTGAGAACCATTGATAATATTGATGCGGTATCTGAAGATGCGATGCTTGATGCGATGCGCGCGGATTTATCCAAAAACGATATTGTTCTTGCCTGGGGAGATGAACTGAAAAGAACAGAAAAATACTCAAATATTTCTGATGAAGACTTGGCAAAGATTAATAAAGTCAGAAAAATAAAGATAAATGAGTTTTTGGATTTTATATATTCAGATTCCCGCCGTAGGGGAAAAATATTCGTGTTTGGCTTGACAGATTCTGGAAATCCTAAATCTATCTACGATTATGAGCCGAAGAAGGATTGCTTGACGGAATTTATGCAGTCATAGCAGGATGCAATTTATTGACTTGCTACATCCTTATTTCAGATGTTTATGTTGACAAATATGGAAACATAGTAAATAATATAAATATAGGGGGAAGCCCTAAAGAAGTCGTGTTTCCTTAGGACTTCACTTCGTACCCTATAAACACAATAAAATGATTTGTAAAATCGCTATCATCACCGTGATGGCGATTTTCATTGTTAATGTGTTCATTTTAACCACCCCCTTTCAGACCGCTTTCTTCGTAATTTGCGTGTGTCTGCGGAAGTGATAGGCACTTACCCTAATGTAATATTACAACAAATATCTTTATTTGTTGTTTCAAATATAAATCTGGCTTTAGCCCGACAGAATAATTTATTCTATTTTGATTGATTGTTATTATTGGCTTTTTTCAAATTTTATTTTTTTGTAATTTTAATCTCATACCCCAAAATATCTAAAATAGTTTTAAACTCCTCTGCTCGTAATGAAGCTCTTGATAATTTTTGGGAAAGACTTTTTAATGTATAATGTTTCCCCGTTATTTTAGTTAATTCTTCCGCTATTTTGGTGATTGAAGAATGTTCTTTGTATAATAAATATTTTATTTGGTCACGTATATTCATATATGTTCTCTATTACTTATATATGAGTATATATTGACATATATGTGGATAAATTGTAAAATAATCTACATATATGTAGATATATCTATAAATGTGGAGTGTAGTATGAATAAAAAAACATATAACAAAGTCATACATAATGTTTGTAAAATAACTGATAATAGAAGTTTGCTTGAAAGTTTGGCAAAAGTAATATTGAATTCTCATTTGGATAGAATTGAGCAACGTGATATGGAAGGACTGATAATTATATTATTGAAATTAATAAAAAATATGCGGAAACAAACAGAAAATTTAAATATATTATTAAAAATATAAGGAATTACAATCTCAACGGAATTCGCAGGGGTAAATAAATAATAGTTTAGTGTCAGTTAACGAAACAACGGTGAGCCGGTGTTGTCTGAGCGAAGCGAGTTCACCGGCTGGATGTTGAGTGCTACTGACACTATTTAGTCGGCGGTTTTTCTTTCTTTCCTCTATTTCTTTCTTTTTGCATCGCAACAAAAAGAAAGAAATAGAGTGCGGGGGTTGGGGGTGCACAGCCCCCAATACAATTATTAATATGTAAAATGTGACTGCTAGGGGTGGAGGTGCATAACCCCTACAGAAATTTAATTAGACTAACTGAAGACAAAAAGAATATGATATTTGCCAAAATAAAATTATTTGGGGCTTGTGGGGTGTTAACCCCATTCTTTCTTATTTTTTGTTTTTTGCAAGGTGGTAAATGAGAATTGCTATGAATCTGAGAAGAAATGTTTGACGGAATTTACGCAGCCGTAGAATTTGGATACCGCTTTATCGGTTAGTTTTCCCCAGTTAATAATATGGTGCGGAAACTGTTGTGTATAATTTGATTTTTCAAAGCTGTTTGTATCTACAAATTTATTGGTGCAAAACTCAGGCTTTAAAACACCTCTTTTATCAAAAATAAGTGTCATTTCGCCAAAAGAGTCAAGATTTGCTTCAAAATTTTTCCCGGGAGCAAACCCTGTTGATACTATTTTGACCGGCTCTCCTCTGTCGGTCTTTTCCCAGCGGTTTGTCTGCCTGTGGTCGTGACCGCCGATTATTACATCTATTCCCGGGATTTTTGAAAATTCTTTGTAATAATCTATATCATGCCTGTCGTACCGTCCGTGCCCAGAATATTCGCCGGTGTGAGCCAGAAGAATAATTTTATTTATACCCTGTTTCTCAAATTCTTCGGCCTGTTTTTTTACTGTATCAATTGTATTTTCAAGATTTTCGGTTTTTATGTTTGTATTATCTTTTCTTTCCAATCTCGGTTTAAAATCAACCGGTGCAAGTCCTATTATCCCTATATTGTTAATAACTTTTGATTTTACAATCTTGTCGCTTAAAGGATTCTCTCCTTCATAATATACGTTTGTCCCTACAAATTTATCCTTCAAACCGTATTTATTTATTGATTTATTTAAGCGTTTCCCTTTTTCAAGGTCGCGGTTTCCTGTTGATGTTGCATCAACGTAGTCCTTCACAAAATTTGATACTATTCTTTCATTTTGCGGAAACCGGTTAAAAATATCTCCTGCCGCCAGAGTTAAATTTGTTTCGCCCGGGTGTGCTTTGTAGAATTCATCTCTTCCTGTTATGAACGAATCCAGATTATTTGTGTTTTCGTGGATATCGTTAAAATGAACAATGTTTACCCGCTCAAGCGGTTCGTATTTGTGTCTTAGATTCAACCAGATATCTGTCATACAGGTATAAAACCAATAATCGTATTTTTTTGCTATTAGTGTTAAAATCAAGTTATGACAGATTTGGATATTTTAAAGAAAAATACGGCAAAAATTTCTGTGTTATCAAACCTTTCTTTGATAATAATGAAATTTATCGCGGGATTTGTGACGGGGTCTTTTAGTATAATATCAGAGGCTCTTCATTCCGCAACGGATTTGTTAGCTGCGTATATAGCGTACTTTGCAGTAAAAAAATCCGCAAAATCTGCCGATGAAGATCATCCCTTCGGACATGGAAAATATGAAGATTTCTCCGGATTAATTGAAGGTGTTCTTATTAATATTGCTGCAATATACATAATATTTGAGGCCGGAAGAAAAATTATAATGCAGGAGCACGCAATTATGAACATCGATATTGCGGCAGGAGTTATGATACTTTCTGTTGTTGTTAATATCTTTGTCAGTCAAAATCTTTTTCGTGTTGCAAAAAAAACAGGTTCAATCGCATTATATGCTGATGGAGAGCACTTAAGAGTTGACGTATATACCTCTTTAGGAGTTGCTCTCGGGATGTTATTAATAAAATTTACGGGGATACATATTTTAGATTCTCTGATTGCTTTAATCGTTGCCGTTATGATTTCTCATACCGGCATGAGTATTTGCAAAAAGGCTGTCGGGAATTTGCTTGATGAAGGACTGCCGGAGGCTGATGTAAGCGAGATAAGAGAAATAGTTAATTCATTTAAAGATGACGGGGTTTATGGTGTTTCAAAAATCAGAACAAGGACATCGGGACCCAGAAAAAACATTGAACTTGTTGTATACGTAAAAGGCTCAATGACAGTAAAAGAAAGCCATGATATATGCAATAAGATTGAAGCAGGACTTCGTGCAAGATTTAATCAGGTTGATACGATGATTCATATTGAGCCAAAGAGCGATATTATGTCTAAATCCGTTTAAAGATTAATGATGTATTAATTCCGCCGAAGGCAAAATTGTTACTCATGATATATTCCGTATCAATCTTTCTTCCCTCATCTACGATATAATCTAAATCTCCGCATTCCGGATCAATATTTTTAAGGTTAAGATTAGGTGAAAACCAGTTGTTGTTCATCATTTCTATTGATAATACAGCTTCTATTGCACCGCAGGCGCCAAGAGTATGTCCGGTATAACTTTTTATTGTACTGATTGGAACTTGTCGTCCAAAAGCACCGTAAGTTGCAATAGTTTCAGCCTTATCTCCGTTTTTGGTGCCTGTTCCGTGTGCGTTTACGTACCCGATTTCCTGTGAAGGAATATTTGCGCTTTCTATGGCTTTTCCCATAACAATTTGCATTGTTTCGGAATTAGGGCTTGTAATGTGGGTGCCGTCAGTGTTTGTTGCGAAGCCGACTATTTCCGCATAAATTTTTGCACCTCGATTTTTTGCGTGTTCGTATTCTTCAAGGATTAATGTTCCTGCACCTTCGCCGATTACAAGTCCGTCCCTGTTTATATCAAAAGGTGACGGTGTTAAATTCGGTGTATCATTTTTCTGACTGGTTGCGTATAGAGTATCAAATACCCCGATATGTGAAGCACATAATTCTTCTGCCCCGCCTACAATCATTATATCCTGCATTCCGTATTTGATAGTTTCATAACCCATACCAATGCTTAAAGAGCCGGAAGTACAAGCGGTTGATGAAGTTAAAAATCTGCCTTTGGTTTTAAAATACAGCGATATATTTACTCCTGCCGTATGCGCCATCATTTTTATATAAGAGCCGGAATTTAATCCTTTCAATTCTTTTTCAAATTCTACCATATAGAAATCTTTTATGGTTCCCATTGAACCGCTTGAAGAACCGTACGCAACTCCGGTTTGACCGTTGGTTATAATTTCATCTCCCAGTAATCCTGCATCTTTCAGCGCTTCTTCTGCGGTTGTAACCGCCATAATTGATACAGGTCCCATTGTTCTTGTGACTTTTCTTGTGAAATGTTCCGGTTGTTTGAAATCATTTACCCTTGTTACCAGTCTGGTATCCATATTCTTGATTTCACTGAGTACAGGCCATATTTCAACACAGTTTTCGTATGTTTTAAGTCTTTCAAATGCGGAATTTACACTGCAGCCGAGAGGACTTGCAATTCCTGCACCTGTTATTACAACACGTCTCATTAACACATTCCTCCGTTAACAGAGATAACTTGTCCTGTTATGTATGATGCACCCTCGCTCATTAAAAAGTTTATTACTGCTGCTACTTCTTCCGGTTTGCCAAACCGTTTCATCGGTATCATGTTAATCACCTGTTCCTTTGGTAAATCAACAGTCATATCTGATTCTATAACCCCGGGTGCAACGCAGTTTACTGTTATTCCTCGTTTTGCAACTTCAAGGCTGAGTGCTTTGACAGCTCCTATTATACCGGCTTTTGATGCGCTGTAATTCATCTGACCTCTGTTTCCCGTTATTCCTGATATAGAAGAGAGCGCAATTATTCTGTTTTTCTTTTTGCTTTGGATTATCGGCATAATCAGGGGTTTGATAACATTATAAAAACCGCCGAGATTTGTATTTATAACATTATCCCATTCGGAATCCTCCATTGCCGGTAATACGTTATCCTGTGCGATGCCGGCATTAAGAACTATGCCGTAATATACTCCGTTTTTTTCAATATCGTCAAGCAGAACTCTTTTGGTTTCTTCTCTGTTGGAGATATCAAATTGTAAAATACGGGAGTTTTGACCGATTTCTTTTTGTACTTCTTTGGCCTTATCAATATTTTTGTTGCAATGGAGCACTATGTCATAACCGTTTTGGGCAAGAAGGATAGCTGCGGCTCTGCCTATTCCTCGGCTGGAGCCTGTTATAAGAACTTCTTTATTATTTCTCTCCATTTTCTAATAATCCTTTCGCTGTATCATCTTGGTATACGTTTAATGTTGCACTTGCACATTCCTCTTGTAAACAGTTATAAATGAAACATTCAAAAGATACAATGCCGTTATTGTCAAATATTTCAACTGCTTTTATTGTATAGGTTTCGCCAAGATGAAAATAGTCTATGGCATTATTGTATAATCTTGTTCCGAGCAGAAACCCGATTTTAGGTTCTTTTTCGTGTTTTTTGTAGAAAGAATATGCACCTATTGTTTGTGCCATAAATTCAATCCCGACAAGTGAAGAAACTCCTTTGATATTCTTATCATAAAATATCATATCGTCTTTTATCTTGACTTCTGCTGTAATATATTTTTCTTTTAAATCAACTTTAACAACATTATCAATCAACACCATCGGTTTGTCGTGGGGGAGGATATCTGCAACATTTCTATTCATTATTTCCTCCAAGTATCATTATTGCATTGGCACCGCCGAACCCGAATGCATTAGTCATACATATATTTGTTTTCTCAGGCGGTTTTGTAATATTTAATCTTGGGATAGTACTATCGTATTCCCCGTCATATACGTGCGGATAATAGCCGCCGTTTTCTAAAAGCGCGCAGCATAATGCTGTTTCAACACTTCCTGCGGCTCCAAGGCAGTGCCCGGTTAAAGGTTTTGTTGATGATGCAAAAGTGTTCGGGAAAAATTCATATACGGCGTTTGATTCCGACAAATCATTTGCGATAGTTCCTGTTCCGTGTAAGTTTATGTAATCAATCTCATCAGGTTTTATTCCCGAGTGATTTAGTGCAAGTTCTATTGCCCTTTTTGCTTCTTTTCCTTCAGGGTCGGGCGTTGTTGAATGGTAAGTATCGGTTGTTTCTCCTATTCCTAATATATTTATTCCTTTAGAGTTCTTTTCAACCGTAAATACTGCGGCGCCTTCGCCGATATTTATACCGGAGCGGTTTTTACTTAAAGGGTTTGTTTTTTTATCCGATAAAACTTCAAGCGAAGTAAACCCGAACAGAGGAACTTTAGATAAGGTATCACTTCCGGCAACAATAACCGCGTCTGCAAAGTTACTTTTTATTAAATTGTCTGCGATTGCAAAAGCTTTGATTCCTGAAGTACAAGCAGTTGATACTCCGGCTGCGTAACCTTTTAAACCCAGTGCATCTTTTAAAAACATTGCAGGATTTCCGATTTCCGAATGGGTTTTATTGTGTGAAACCTCATACTCATCAACTCCTGTGTTAGTTGTTGCAACAACAATTCCAATACGGGTTTTTCCGTAATTTTTGATTAGAGAATCTATATATCCTTTTAGCGGAAGATAGCATTCCCATAAAAGCCTGTTGCATTTCAAATTGTAATCAGGATTTTCAATTTTTATATCATTGTCTTCAACTTCACCGACACATAAAGTTTTGCCGTTTATTATATCCCGACGGTATGAAAATTTATCGCATACTCCGTTTATTGCGTTTTCATAGACTTCGTTAATGTTACGTCCTATATTACAAATGCAGTTGTATTTTGTGATACTTGTGTTCATAGCCTCTCTTTTGTTATATCATGATATCATGAAAAATTTTAATATAGAAAAATCCTGTATAATTACGGAAAGTGATATTGATGTTTCTTTTTTGCCGATGCTTGTAAGGCGAAAATTGAGTCAATTGGATAAGATAATTTTTTCTGTTCTGGATAAACTGTATGACGAAAAAATTGATAATATTATTCTTTCATCAAGATACGGTGAATTTGACAGATTAAATGAAATAATTTCTCAATATCAAACAGATAATATGGTATCTCCGATAAAGTTTTCTGCATCTGTTCATAACTATGCGCCTGCGGCATTTTCGCAGATGAAAAAAATTACGGATTCATATAATGCAATTTCTGCCAGCGATGAATCTTTGGAAGCAGGAATCTGTACAGCTATAATTCAACCTGATACAAGGACTTGTTTTTGTTATGCGGATGATATCGGTATAGGTCTTGTAATTGATACAAAATCCGGTGGGTATAGTTTTGCGCCTCAAGAAACAGAAGCGGAAACGATAGAGGATTTTATAAGCTTTTTAAATAGCGGAAAAGACAGCTGGAATTCTGGATTGGGAGTATTTAAAAGAGTATGATTAAATTATACCGTTCGGCTTTAGTTATATTTTGTTTTATATTTTTCGGAATAGGTGCGTTTATAATCAGTTTTTTAATTATACCTTACATAAAACTCTTTGTTAAAAAAGAAAAAAGAAGAGAATGCTATCAAAGCGTATTGCGAAATTCATGGAAGAATTTTATTGATATGACCGTAAGACTCGGAATAATAAAAGTTAATATCAAAGATTATGAACGCTTAACAAATATCAAGAATAAAGTTATAGTTGCAACACACCCGAGTTTTATTGATATAGTAATACTTGTAGGGCTTATTCCGAAATCTATTTGTTTTGCCAAAAAAGAATTGCTTCATAATTTTCTTTTAAAAGATATTGTCAAAAGTATCTGTATTTCAAACGGTTTGGAGCTTGAAGAAATGAAGTCTGTGACAAAAGAATATCTTGATGAAGGATACAATGTAATAATTTTCCCGATGGGAAGACGGCATAAACAAGATGAATTCCCCAAAATCAGAAAAGGAGCTGCTGTTGTTGCACTAAATTCCGGAAAGAATATTGTTCCTGTAAAAATGTATACCGATTACGATTTCCTTCAAATAGGACAGCCTGTATATGATGCCGGAGATAAAGTTATTAATTACTATATAGAACCAATGGAAGAAATTAATATTCAAGACTATATAACATCAGATGAAGTGGAAACGAAGAAGAATATCACAACCTCTGTTGCGAATGCACTCTATTCAATAGTTGAATAAATGATTTGTTTGTAGTATAACCATACTATGGAATTGAAAGATGAAATAAAAGATTTAATTATAAAATCTTTGGCTTTGGAAGATATAACCATAGATGATATTAAAGACGATGAGCCGTTGTTTAATGATGGTTTGGGTCTTGACTCTATTGATGCTCTTGAAATTGGTATGGCATTACAGAAAAAATATAATCTTGAAATCGGGTCTGACAAAGATGAAAATTCCAAATATTTCTATTCTATTAATACATTAGCAAGTTTTGTGGAGTCAAAAATAAATGCCTGAATTAACATCGGATGATATTTTTAAAATATTAAAGGGAATACTTGTAGACGATTTTGAAGTTGTTCCGGAAAATATAGTTTATGATGCAAATTTATTTGAGGATTTAGATTTGGATAGTGTTGATGCGGTTGATTTGGCAGTAAGACTTCAACAATATACGAATAAAAAAATATCACCGGAGAACTTTAAACAAATAAAAACCATTGGTGATGTTGTTCAAGCGATAGAAAAATTATTGCAAGAGTAAGTTTAAAATCATGAAAAAATTAAAGTCGTTTTTGCCTATAATTTTTACTCTGGTTGTTATTTGCTGTTTTTATTATACAAAACAAGCATCATTAAAATTGTATCCTGTATTAATGAATTTTGTTATATTTATGATTTTTTTTATTTCATCTTTTCAGGAGGAAACTGTTATCCAAAAAATTGCCCAAAAACTTGACGGTGATTTAACGGATGAAATAATCATATATACAAGAAATCTTACATATATTTGGGCTGTCATAACTTTTATTAATTTATTAATTTCTTTTGTTACCTTATTCATGTCAAACAAAATTTGGGCACTATATAACGGTGTAATTTCTTATTGTATAATAGGATTAACGTTTATGATTGAATATCCTATAAGGGTTTGGTACAAAAGAAAGGTTGGGTTTAAATGCTAAATAATGATAATTCAGTCTTTCTTATACATAACAATAAGTCCGTAACTTATAATGAATTTAAACAGACCGTACAGAAGCAAATTTCTTATATCAAAACCCTTAATGCAAATGAGATTGTACTATCCGGAGATGATACTTATGTCTTGCTTGTAAACCTATTTAGCTGTATGTATTTGAATATCCCATCTGTTCTGATTACTGATAAAACAAGACTTCAATATGTTGACGGGTGCTATGTAGATAAAGTGGTTGATTCTTTTGCTCCATCCGAGCTTGGAAGTATCGATTATGATTATATAATAAGTTTTTTGACATCAGGTTCAACAGGCATTCCTAAAAAGATTAATATTTCAATTAACAACCTGATTGCGGAAGCATCTGATATGATAGAGGCGATAGATTTTTCTTCTGCTTCTCAATTTATAACAACGACAACGCTTGCTCATCATTACGGCTGTACAGTGTGTCTTTTTGTTCCGATGCTTTTGAAATGTCCTATAAATACAAAACGTATTTATTTCCCGGAGGAGATGATTATGCCGAATTCCGTCTTGGTTTCTTCTCCGTCATTTTTAAACAAATTGGCAAAATATTCTGTACTTCCGCCTCAAGTCCCGGTTATAATTACTTCTGCCGGTGCAAAACTTGATGATAAGGATTTTGAGTATTGGAATAAACAAACCAAAATCGTTGATATGTATGGCTGTACAGAAACGGGAGTGCTTGCATTCAAGGACTCTGATACTTCTTATATGAAATTATTAAAAAGAGTTGAGTTAAAAGATAATATTGTAAAATGTCCTTATACTCAGTATGAAGAGTTTCAGCTCTCTGATAAGATAGAGATTTTGCCTGATGGTATAAGGATTATGGGGCGTAGTGACAGGGTTGTAAAGATTCAGGAAGAAAGAATCTCATTAACGGAAATCGAAAATTATATAAATCAGTTTGAAGAAGTGGATAAGGCATACTCGCTTAAAATCGGCGAAAAACTGGCATGTATGGTGGTTTTAACTTTAGAAGGCAAAGAAAAATTAATTAAATCAGGGTTGTTTGAATTTATAAAATACCTGAAATCAAATTTGAAACAAAAGACAAGAATTGTTCCGCAAAAATGGAAATTCACGGATGAAATTCCTTTGAATAATATGGGAAAACCGGATAATGAATATATTTCATCCTTATTTAATACTAACTTGACTCTCCCTCTTGTTAAATCAAGAAAAGATAGAGAGTTGGAATTGGTTTTCCTTCGTGACAGTAATTTTTTAAAGGGGCATTTTACAAACTATCCGATTGTTCCGGGTGTTGTGCAGTTATATTTTGCTTGTTTTTATATAAATGAATTATTTGGGACGAAGCTTGATATCGGGCAATTGAAAAAAATAAAGTTTTCTAATCTTATGTTTCCGGATAAAGATATTGATTTAGTCTTTACGGAAAAAAATGACAGTATTTTGTATAAATACCAAAAAGGTGATAAAGTATATTCAAGCGGTCAATTTCCTAAGGTTAATATTTTTGACGGGAGCAGCCAATGCTAAAAACAACAACATATTTAGAAGTCCAGTTTTACGATTTAGATCCGATGAATATAGTCTGGCACGGGAACTATATCAAGTATTTGGAACAGGCTCGCTGTGAAATGTTTAATAAAATAGGGTATTCTTATATGGATATGTATAATGACGGTGTTATGTATCCGATAGCCAAGATGGATTTCAAATATATCAGACCTGCCAGATTCGGGGATAAGCTAAAAGTTGTATGTGAACTCGAATGCGTTGAACCTGCGATAAATATAATTTATACAATTTATAATGCAAAGACTGATGAAAAAATATTTAAAGCAAAGTCAATGCAAATGTGTATATATAGAGATACAATGGAAAGCTGTTATGAAGAACCGGTAAGATTGAAGGAAAAAATAAGTCAGTATGAAAAATCTATTGAAAATATTACTTGTATGCCTAATACTCTCTAATACTGCTTTTGCATCAGATGTATTTAATCATCCTGCATCCGTGCAGAGTATTATTAAAGCAATTCCGGATTTTAAAAATGTGAATTGTGCTTTTACTCAAACCAAAACTATTCCAAACTCGCCTGCTGTGTTAAAATCGGGCGGTGATTTTACCTTTGATAAAAATAAAGGTGTTGTATTCTATACAAAATACCCTGTTCAAATGACAACGGCATATACTAAAAATGAACAGGTAAATAAAATAATAAATGATGTAGTGAACAAAAATTATTCTTCACTTGAAAAAAACTTTAATTTTTATTTTTTGAATAACAATGTATGGGAGCTAGGACTTATTCCTAAGAACCCTCAAATGAAACGGTATATCAAAAGCCTGTATATTGCAGGGAAAACTGATATTCATACAATAGAAATAAAAAATGTTGACGGTACTGTCACAAGAATAAATTTTAAGGTAAGTTGATGAAAAAGGTTTGTATATTACTAATTGTATTTTTTATCGGTTTATTTTTATCCATAATACATAAGCCGTCTATTGAAACAGATATTTTAAAAGCGGTTTTAAAACCGGATAGCCAATCAGAAGTTTTGCTTGATATTAATAAACATTCAAATTCGGATATAAATGTTATATTTGAATCAGAGAGTCCTGAGGTTCTAAAGCAACAGTTTGATGAGTTTAGCAAAAAGGTTAAAGGAAATAATCTGGGAACAATAATTTCATCGGATGATGCTAAGTATGTATCACTCTTGAATAAACATCCGAAAGTGTTTTTGACATACAAAACACGTAATTTACTTTTGAATAAAGAGTATAATACCGTTTGTTCAAACAGCATGAATTTATTGTATAATCCGATAGGTATACCGATAGTATCCTTGGATAAAGATCCTTATCTTTTTGTAACCGACTATGTAACATCAAGCTTTCACGGGTATGTATTTGACAGTGACAAATTTTATTCGGTTTTAAAAATTCATCCGAATAATACAGGGGAAATAATTAATCTGGCTAAAAATTACAATGTTTATCTCTCGGGGACTCCTGTTCATTCGTATAAAACAGCGCAAAAATCTAACTTTCAAATAAATTTATTCTGTACAATTGCGACAATTTTTGTAATATGGTTGTGCCACTATGTGTTTAATTCGTATCGAATATTCCTTCCTATATTGTTGAGTATCCTTTTCGGGTTTGCATCAGGGTATATTGTAACCGTTCTTACCTTTCATTCATTACACGTTCTCACAATGGTTTTTGCAACAACACTTATCGGGATAGGGATAGATTATTCAATTCACTATTATTCACATGAATATCACGACAGGCAGTTTTATAAAAACCTTACATCTGCAATGTTGACTACGATTATTGCGTTTTTACTGCTTTTGATTCCAAATATTCCGCTACTTAATCAAATATCTGTATATACAATATCAGGACTTGTCGGGGTTTATCTTTTTGTAATAATCGTATTCCCTCATCTGCCTTTTAAATCAGGAAAAGTCAGAGAAAATATTTTCTTAATTAAAATTGATAAAAAAGTATTTTATATAACAGCATTTGCAATTATACTTCTCGGAAGTTGTTTCCTGAAAACGGATGACAGCATAAAAAATCTTTATAAACCGGATAAAACTTTATATAAGGCGGAACAAATTAATCAAAAACTTACAAACCCACAAAATAAAGATGTAAGTTTTATTGTTGTTAATTCTCTGATAAAAGAAGAAGAGGTTACCGACGTATTAAACAAACATAATATAGAATATTTGTGCAGAACAAAATTTGTACCGTCTGAGGCACGTCAAAGAGAGAATATTCACCTGGTTAACGATTTATACAAAAATAACTTAAATACTTATGCCTCATTTTTGACTCCTGCACAGAAACAAAAACTTGTGATATCAAATGATTCTATAATAGAAAATTTTGATATCAAATCGTTTTATCTTGATAACAACAAGTCGTTTATTATTGCCTATAATTTAAACCCTGAGATATTAAACAATATGAGCGATATTCAAATAGTTAATATCCAAAAAGATATTTCGCAAACTCTTTTAAAATGCAGAAAAAATATTGAGCCGATTATTCCGTTCTTATTTATTGTAATGTTTGTATTCTTGTATCTTCTATATAAACGTGCCGCGTTCAAAATTCTTATTCCGCCTTTGTTGGGGGTATTAATAAGTATTTCAATCTCTCAACTGTTCGGGATAAGTATAAATATATTCACGATTTTGACGGTATTTTTGATAATCGGATTTACAATTGACTATTCAATTTTCAAATCTAACGGTGGCAAACAGTCTGATATTGCAGTATTTGCAGCATGTTTATCAACAGTATTCTCATTTTTACTGCTTTCTTTTACAAGCTTCAAACTTATAAGTTCGCTTGGAATACTTTTGTCAGTCGGGATTTCCGCCTCATATATTGCAAGCTGCGTACTGTTTGATGAAACCGAAAGAATATAATTATCAAGCCTGAAACTGACTGATGAATCTAAACCGGATTTGATTCTGGCTTCATAATCCGTCCATATTTGATAAAATTCTTCGTCATTAACTTCTCTATCAATATTGTAATGGTTAAGTATTGATTTGTAATCTCTCGGTTTAATATATTCGATATCAACCCCGATAATATCTTTGGAAAAGCCGACTGCAACAATATCTTTTGAATGGGTGATACTAAAATTGATATTTTTATCTATATATGGTTTCCCTTTTGTATCAATGGATATATTGTATTCATTAACCCCGTAAAATTGTTTCAAACCGATATCGCTCAAGAATCTTCCCATAGCATGTTGAATAAATTTTCTTTGGTTTTTAATCTCCTTTTGGGCAAAATCTCTGATGATGTCCGGATTAATATTGTTAATATAAGTGTATATTAATTTCATGCTAAAATTTTAGCATGAAGAAAAAATGGTATCAGATAAAAGAATATTCTGCCGGTACAAAAAGGTTAATATTTACCTGGCATGTTTATAAACTTCTGGGGCGAAAACCTGTTGAATGGATTGCAAGGATAATCGGATTTGTTACTTTTATACTCCATTCAAGTATAAGAAAATATTCCAAAATATATTTTGAAACGCTATATAAATACACAGATAATAAGCAGTTTAAACCCGGATTCATTAATTCTCTAAAACATACACAATCCTATGCACTCTCTCTTGTTGATAAAATGGAGGTTTACGCAAATACCAAAGACTTTCATTTAACTTTTGATGATTATGAACTTAAACAAGATTTATCCAGAGGCGGAGTATTTTTCATTATTACTCATACCGGAAATATTGAACTTATGCGTAATTTGATGATGAAAAAGGATCATAAAAAGATTAATATATTTATGCAAAAATCTCACTGCGAAAAGTTTAATAATTTTATCAATTCACTCTCTCAAACCACTGATATAACGGTCTATCCGGTGGAAGAAATAGGGGTAGAAACCGCTCTTGATATAAAATCAAAACTCTCAGAAGGTGAAGTTGTTCTTATGGCAGGTGATAGATTATCTGCGCAGAATACTAATAAATGCTATGATGCAAAACTTTTAGGCAGAAAAGTGAAACTTCCTCTCGGGACTCTAAAGTTTGCGCTAATGATGGATGCTCCGATTTATCTTCTGGCATGTCTTAAAAATGATGACGGTTCATTTAGAATCATAAGCGAAAAGTTTTCAAAAGATAAATCCAGAAACGATAATCTGAATAATCTGCAAAAACAATTTGTAGATTATCTTGAGAGAATAACACTATCTGCTCCTTATCAGTTTTATAATTTCTATGATTTTTTTGAATAATCAATTATTTGTAAACTGATTTTTTTATCATAAAATTAATGTTATATGAAGAGATTTATACTGGCAATGTTAATAGTGATGTCTTTTGGGTTGCAATCTTTTGCGGTTGATTCAAGCCAGCTTGCTCATTCCGGCTCCGGTTTACATAAAATTTCTCTTGAAGAAGCGATGAATATGGCTCTTAAAGGGAATATCGAGCTGCAAGAGCAAAGGAAAAATCTCGGGATTTCTGAAAACGATATCAAAATCGCAAATGCTTTAAGAAACCCACAAGCACAATCGAATATATATATGGGACCTATCGGGAAAGGAAACTCCAGCCAGGTTGGAGTCATGCTTCCTATCGAAATATCTAAAAGAGGTGTGAGAAAGAAAGCTGCGCAAGCAGAACTTTCATATACTGAAAATAAAATTAAGGATTATGAATTCAAACTCAGACTGAGAGTGAGAACTTCCTATTTTAATCTTCTGGTTGCAAAGTCTGAACTGAGAATACTTAAAGAAAGAAAAGAATTACTTGAAGATTTACTTGAAATTGCAAAAAGCCGTCCAAAGGATTCTCCAAACTATGAAATAGATGTTCTGCAGGCCGATATGAGGCTTAAAAAACAGCTTATTCAAATAAACCGTTCCGAAGCGGAAATAAGAACCGCTCAGTATAATTTCAACAGAGTACTAAATCTTGCGAACGATTCGACATTATATGATGCAAAAGAGGACTCTGTTTTTAGCAAAGAATTCTTTACCCAGCTTGAGCTTCCCGGTTATCAGGATTTAGAAGCAGTAGCTTTTGAAAACCGTTATGATATCAAAATGGCGGAAGATAAGATTAAAAAAGCAAAATCGGATATTGATGTTGCTGTTCACAAAAGAATACCGGACCTGTATGTTGCAGGCGGATATGCTTTCTCTCACGACGGGACTCCCGGTGCCTATGTCGGTGCAGGGGTTGATATTCCTTCTTTGTACTTGTATACTCCGGAAATTAAAAATGCAAAACTGGAATATGAAAAAGCGCAGCTTGAATATAATTCGATTATTAATATTACAAAAAATGTTATTCATACAAACTATGATAAATTTGTAATGGCGCAGGAAAACGTTGAACACTACAGAGATATAATAGATGAATCAAGAAGAATCCTGAATCTTTCAAAACAAAGATATCAGAAAGGAAAGACCGCTCTAACCAACTTGATTGTTGTTGAACACTCTCATCAAGAATTACTTAACGAATTTTTGGATGCAATGGGGATTTACTATAATGCCTATATTGCCCTGTTACAAGAAATAGGTCTTGATAATTTTACAATTGATGTTGATTTGTAATATCTGGGGGTAAAATAGAGTTTAAATATTTTGATATATATAAAAGAAATCAGTCTTACTTTTAGAACATTATCAAGTATTTAAGCAATCAGTTTGCTGTTATGCTGTATTTGTTTGACAAAACGAACCAAAATTTTTGTCACCCTGAACTTGTTTCCACAACTGTCCAAGATAATTTTGTATAATAAATTGAAAAATGAGTAAATAAATGTATTGTAACCAAAGAGGATATAGAAGAGACAATAAACAAAAATGTCATCCTGAAAGATTAGAAAAACAAACGAAAGTGTAGTTTTTCAATCTGTTCAGGATCTTACCAATGCCTAAATATAATTCCTGGTTTGTAAGATTCTGAACAGTGCGAAAAATTAACCGTTTTAAATAAATTAATTTTTCTGCACTTTCAGAATGACAGAATTTTTAAATTTATTCGGGACAGTTGTGGAACTTGTTTCAGGGTCTTACCAAATTGATGTTATGACGATAAACCGGTAAGATTCTGAAAAAGGTAAATATAGCTTGTGGGTTTAATTTTAAACCTCCCCACTTGGTAGAAAAAGTTTATAATGACAATATTTATTCCCAAACTAAAGATAAATCATTAAATTCCGGATTCATTTCCTTAATCAAGTTTATCTTCCACTCCCTATGCCAACGCTTTAATTGTTTTTCACGATTTAGAGCTGCGTCAACAGAGTCAGTCAATTCATAATATACCAATCTGTCAACATTATATTTTTTCGTAAAACCATCAACCACTTTATTTTTGTGTTCCCAAACTCTTTTTTGTAAATTTCCTGTAACTCCTATATAAAAAGAGGTTTGAGAATAATTAGTCATTATATAGACAGCATAAGTTTTGCTCATAGACTAATTATAACATGCCAAATCGGTAAGATTCCGAAACAAGTTCGGGATGACAGAATAATTTATCATTGATACTAGTGCATCCTCTTTGGGTTATGTTGTTTGTTAATTACAATCTGGAGCGTAGGGGATTCGAACCCCTGACCCCGACACTGCCAGTGTCGTGCGCTACCAACTGCGCTAACGCCCCATATATCTAGAAAAAAAGAAGCCATTTGGCTTCTTTTTTAATTGGGCATGAAGAGACTCGAACTCCCACGCTTTCGCACTAGTTCCTAAGACTAGCGTGTCTACCATTCCACCACATGCCCGTATTCAGTTATCAAAGGATTTTTCAAATCCTGAGCGTGTCTACCCCTCTCCTCGGAAGATACTTAATCTTCCTCGTCGGCAGAGTACCACATGCCCGTATTCAGTTATCAAAGGATTTTTCAAATCCTGAGCGTGTCTACCCCTCTCCTCGGAAGATACTTAATCTTCCTCGTCGGCAGAGTACCACATGCCCGTATTCAGTTATCAAAGGATTTTTCAAATCCTGAGCGTGTCTACCCCTCTCCTCGGAAGATACTTAATCTTCCTCGTCGGCAGAGTACCACATGCCCGTATTCAGTTGTCAAAGGATTCTAAAATCCGCCAACTCCCAAATTATAACCAAAACATCATTTGATTGCAACAAATTGGTCTTAATTCTTGTTTAACGCATCTTTTAACGCTTTTTCCAAAACTTCAATTTTTGATTCCAGAACTTTTACCTTGGAAGAGCTTTCATCTCTATCTATCCCTCTTCTCTCCAATTCTCTTTTGTACTCTGAAATTTTCTTCTCTCTTTTAATATTCAGAAACGTCATAATATAAATTCCGATAACCATACTCAATGTTGCAACGGTTAATAATACATAAAATAATTCCGTATGGCTTATTTTAGGGTTGTGAGCCAATAATGCCGTAAAATTTGAGTATCCGACATAACTGAATTCCGCAAAAATTATAATATTTAAAATAATATATATGACAGTTCTTATATTCATCTAACTCTCCTTAAGTTCGTTTTGTTTCAAGAATTTCAATACTCTCAAGATTTTTTCATCCTCAGGTATCTCCAATTCAATTATCTCATCCCCGAAAGGTTTTGTAAACTTTAATTTGTATGCCTCCAAAACTTGCTCCTCTGTTTTTATTTTTATTTTCCCAAACCCGTATAAAGTATCATTATATACCGGATGTCCGATATGGCTTAAATGTACCCGAATCTGGTGCGTTCTGCCTGTCCTTAGAGTTAATTCAACAAATGTTGCATCCTTAAATTTTTCCAATACTTTCAGTTCTGTTAAACTCGGCTTTCCTTTTTCATCAAAAACAACATCCATTTTTTGCGGCTGTGTTTTATGCCTGCCGATAGGATAGTTAAGAATCATATCTTCATCAATACCCCCTTTGACTACCGCCAAATATTTTCTGATTGCTGTTTTTTCTTTTATTTGATTAGCCAGAAACTCATGTGCACGGTTATTTTTTGCAACCATCAAAAGTCCTGATGTGTTTCGGTCAAGCCGATGAAGAATCCCACGTCTGAATTCTCCGTTAATATCCGAAAGATTTTCCCCGTATTTGTATTTTAGAGCATTAACAAGAGTGTTTTCTTTTTCGGTTGTTGTCGGATGTGTGAGCATCCCTGACGGCTTATTGACCACAAGCATATTTTCGTCCTCGTATACAATATCAAGCGGAATATTTTGCGGCGGTATATAATATAGCTCTGATGAAAAATCCTGACAAATAATAATATCGTTTTCTTTCAAACTATACGAAGGCTTTATCGGAGTATTATTAACAAGAATTTTTTTATTTTTTATAGCATTCTGAATCTTTGAACGTGAAATATCAGAAATAGCTTCGGATAAAAAAGAGTCTATTCTTTTACCCTCATCGTTATAATCTATGATAAATTTTGTGTCTGTCGGATTCATATTATTTTTTTACGTAGTTTCTTGTTATCAACATAAACATTATAACAATAACACTTATGTTGATAAAGATATCCGAAATATTGAATACAGGAAAGTTTATGAACGAGATTTCAAAATAATCTCTGACAAATCCGAATGCCATTCTTTCGTATAGATTGCAGCCTACTCCTGTTATCAGAAGTGATACCATAAATATTGCCATCATTGAAAGCTCCGCAATATTTTTTATCAAGTACCACAGAATCAAAATTATTGCTGTTATTGCAAATAAAATCAAGAATATTTTGTAATTCTGCAGGATAGAAAATGCCGCACCAGTATTTTCCATATAATTGAGCTTTAGCCCCGGAAATAAGAAAAAAGGTTCCTGCGAAATATTGGATAAATATGTAGAACAATATAAATTAAATCCAATAAGAAAAATAACCGAGATAATGAAGTATGCAAGTTTACTGGTGTTATTTGGTTTTTCCTTCATTCTTGACCTCAATAAACTTGTTCACCGGAATGACATTGATTCTTTCCATAATACAAGAATAACCCGTCAATTTTATATTAAGATTTTGTTCGTCGTCTATTTTAGGTCTTGTAAATCCTACTGTTGCAACAACGTACTCGTTAGTATTATCGGTATTTGCTTTCATTATTCTTTCCAGAGTTCCTTCAGATGAGAATTTTCTGAAAATTTCTTTTGAAGGTTTTTGCGGATATGTAACCTTGTCTGCGGTGATAGAACCGATAGCAATAACTCCGTCAGGTTTTTTGATGTTTAAAGTCGCTGTATATTCTTGCCCTGCTTGGAGCTGGCTAGGTACATCCAGTTTGATTTTTGCATTTTTTGCATCACCCCAGGAAAGAATTATATTTTCTTTTATTGTGTAGTCGTTATCTATAATCCAGCTTTTTCCGTTTGGTTTAAGATAATAGATTGATTGCATTGTGCTCACGAATTCGCCGACATTCTCATTTTCGGTTTTTGCGTAACCGATAGCTTTTTCCGTAACATCGGCAATTGCCATATTTTCGTAGAATGTGACACTGTTAAGCTTTACCTGGTATTTTATCCCCGGATAAGAATGCCAGGTTTCTTGAAGAATTTTAGATAAGATATCAAGGTTGAAGCCGTCAGAGCTTAAATATGATTTGTCATAAGAACCTAAGAAAACGTTGTGATCATAATTATTGGCCGCATATTCGTATGTACTGAAGAATTTTGCGACAGAATAAAGGTTCCCGACGTATCCGCTTTTTTCTGTTTTAGTTTTATTTCTGTTAAAATTAAAGAATTTTTTTTGTTGAGCACAATATCCTTGTTCAACTGAACAAAAAAGACTTGCAGCTATTAATGTAAGTGTAAGTAATTTTTTCATAAGAAAATTATATATCAAATAATAGAAAATATTAATAACTTAAATAAAGGATTTTAAAAAAGTTTTAATAATAAAACATATAATATTTTTAAATATTTCAGCTTATTTGTGTCAATAAAATTAAAATATCTATTGCAAGAAAATTTTTATATGGTATAAATAGTTTAGGTTTAGCTATAACATAAGCCTTGGTAGCTCAGCTGGCCCGTTGGCGAGAGCCAACAAAGTATCAAAATTCGCAACCGCCGGTTGCTCGATACAGCTGAGAATGACAATTGAATAAAAGATATTTTAAGCCTTGGTAGCTCAGCTGGATAGAGCAACCGCCTTCTAAGCGGTAGGTCATGCGTTCGAATCGCATCCAGGGTATTTTTCTTTTTATAAGATATAATTAAGTTTCAGCCGGTTCTATAAAAGGCTGATTTTTTGTTTTTAAGTATTTTTTATCCGAAAGTTGCAAAAAAGTCGCATTTTATTTTGTAATCGCATTTTTTATAATTCTTTTTATACGGCAAGTTTTAAGGCTTGTGAAATTATTTTTGTATGTATTTATTACTCAACAAGTTGAAAAATACGACAGGAGACGTAGTAACTACTTCATTTTAGACCATAAAGAAATAATGTGGAAAGGCTTTAAAATAAAAATACTCGCTTAAAATAAGCGAGTATAAATATGATTGCAATATACAAATTTTTATTATGTCCCAAATCTCACAATTTTTTCTTGTGCTTCTACAGTTGTATTTACTATATTATTCAAGAGATTGAAACATTTGTCATTAACCTCAGGCAACAAGTGAGTGTATAAGTCCATTGTCATTGTTATAGAAGCATGTCCTAATTGACTTTGAACATATTTCATCGGTGCCCCGTTAGCAAGAAGCAAACTCGCGTATGTGTGTCTGAGGTCATGGAATCTTATTTCTTCAATGCCTGCACGACGTAAAGCAGGTTTAAATCTTCTTTTTAGCATATTATTAGCGTCAAAGTGCAAACCTTCACTATTAGGAAAAACTAAATCTAAATCACTATGAGGACAAGCTAAACGCCACTCTTTAAGTACCTTTGCAAGTTCATTGCTCATATCAACATAGCGGATTTTGTTTGTTTTTGGTGTCCCAACGTGGCCATGAGTATAATTTTTATCAATTTTGATTTTACCTTTTACCCAATTTATTGAATCCCACGTTAAGCCTAAAAGCTCCCCCTGTCTCATTCCTGTAAATAATGCGGTGAATAAAAGCGGATAAAAATCAGGATATACTTGTTTTGTTTTAGATAACAATGTTCGCACTTCTTCTGTTGATAATGCCCTGATTTTATCATTTTTAGTTTCTTTAAGTGACTTAATACGGGCAAGAGGGTTTTTATTTACCACATCATTATCTATCATAAAACTGTAAATCTCGCTCATGAGCTTTGTGTATTTGTTTACAGTAGAATTAACTCTGCCCGTTTCAAGTTTTTGTTTAATAAATTCTTTAACCATAATTGGAGTAATATCAACAAGTTTCATATCACCAAAGAACGGGTTAAGGTGATTTTTTAAATAGCCTTCATATCCATCACGCGTTGAAGGTTTACAATTAACCTCAACGTGAAGGCGCATAAATGTTTGTGCTGCTTCTCTGAAAGTTATTTTTGAATCAATAGTACAAATACCATTGCTTAATTCTTCTGTCAATTTGCATTGGGCTTTCTGGGCTTCTTCTTTGGTTTTAAAACCTTTTTTAGTCTTGCGCTTGCCTTGTAGGTCTTTGTAATCAAATTCCCAGTTGCCTGTTTTTGGATTTTTTCTTATCGCTGCAATCATATTTTAAAATTTCCTTTACAATTTTATAATGGCGTGTTTTGTGTGATTTGTAAGCCCTTTCGCAAACTTTTGCAAACATGAATTTTAAAATATCCACGGCACCGCAAGCACCGTGCCGGCATAATGCCGGCAGTGCTTCTAGAGATAAGATGTCATTCTGCGTTTACTGTGTTATTATTGATAAATTCATTTAGGTCATCTTGTGAAAACAACACTCTTGAGCCTACTTTGATGTATTTAATCTTCTTCTGATTTACCCACCTGTAAAGTGTACTCTTGGCAATGTGTAAATATCTTGCGACTTCTTTTATATCCAAAAGGTTATTATCATTCATTTTTACCTTCTTCCGTAATTTTTAGTAATTATTTGCGTAATTATAAAAGTATTATTATAACTACGTTTTAAGTGTTTTTTATTTTTTATTACGAAATTACGAAAAAAAATTTATTAAAATTTTGTAATATCGTAATTTCGTAGTTTTTAGTCTAAAAGTATTGTTATATAAGCATTTGGAGAATTACGATAAAATTACGTTCAAATTACTTCCCCTGCCCTGTCTTGCGAATATTGTGTTTGAGCTTTCTTATTACGCTGGTATTCTTGCTCACTCAATTCTTCCTGATGTTTTTGCAACTCATTAAGGATATACAGTAGTTTCGCATTATCTTCCGGCACTTTAATAATTAGTGCTCTTGGAGAATTACCTTTTCTGAAATATTTATTGTTATATTCAATGTAAGGTTCTTTTGTGGCTTGTGTTCTGATGTCTTTTGCACTCGGTATCGGAATTCCGGTTTCTTCTGATTGTTTGAATTCTTTGCTGAATAGCGGATGTACACCGTCAACATATATTGAAATCTCATTCTTTTGAGGATTAAAAACATATTCGCTACCGTATTGAATCTTATTGCTTTTAGCAAGTATCAAAAATATTGCCATAAATTTTTCAAAACAATCTTCCGTATGTGTAATGTCTTGATAAGACTTAATATAGCTTTCAAGATTTTGTTTTAAGGTTTGTATTTCTTTTCCCTCTTTAAAGTCTTTACTGAAATTGGCTACATGATACAGAATATCCATTCCACACATAGCAATAGCAATGTTGTTAACACATCTTAGGTCAAGATTTGCGTTGTGTTTTAGCACAATTTTAGTATTATTGTCTAACATTTTCAGAATAGTGTCTCTATCTGCATACCATTTCAGTATTTTGGGTAAAACACAAGAGAGGTACTTTTCTCTGATTTGATTTATTTTGCTTGCTTCTTCAGGACTGAAATCATTTTTATAAAATTCGGTATACATAAGCCTTGTAGCAGTTTGTGGATTGCGATGTGCTCTATCATTACTTGCAAAATTCAATGTTGCATTAACAGCACGAACATCCTGTTCTTTGCCATAACCTGTCATTCTTTTTCTTGAATTTCTGTCATACACGGCTTTTGTTGTAGCTTCAAAATTCTTGCGCATATAACCTTCTACTTCAGCATACAGAATAGGAATATTTTTGTAGTATTCCATGTTGTGCAATAAGTTCATAGCAGTATCGTTGCCACTACTTAAAAATCTTGTATTGAATCCGAATAAATAAGCTATAGTAATTAATAAATTGCTTTTACCACTTGCAGCTTCACCATACATAAAGTTAACAGGAAATCCCATTGTTTTGTTAAAAATAATATCTACGAACGGACTCATAATAGCTGTTCCCATAGTTAAAAGTGGCTCAACCTTATTTCCATATGTGCGAATTGTGTTAACAAATACACACTTGGCAATAAGTTCTTCTATTGAGGTTGATGTTGCTGAAAACTCTTTGATAAGTTCATCGTTTTTATTTTGTTCAACAAATTCCGAATAAGACATTTCTGGAATGTAAAGCTCCGGAGCATACATATCCCTATCGGTTTTTAGTGTAAATGAGTTATTGTAATCAAGTTGAATTACACCTTTTGAATTTGTATTTGAAGTTAATACATTGCCATTTTTCAAATCAACAGCAGCATTTTTATATATCCAAAATGGACTATCATTATAAAAAACTAAAGAAGGATTCTTGAAAATATTTAGTTCTTCAGGTATATTGCTTAATTCTTCAAGTAAAATGTTTTTAAGTTCTGTATCTTTTAAGCAATGTAAATGAATCCCGCCTTCCTTCAATACATCATGCAAGTTTTTCAAATCCAATAATTCTTTTTGGGATAAAATTATGGGCTTTGTTGTTTTGTTTCCAATATTCGTAACAATTTCAAGTTGATATTCCTGATGATTTTCAAAACTATATGTATTGACTACAACTGTTTTTGTTACATTAAGAGTAAAATTTGATTTTTTTACATAAGTTAATTGTTCAGAATCTGAATCATATTTTACGTAGTAATAGCATCCTTTGAATGGATAGATTCCCCTTTCAAAAAATTCCATAATTGCTTTGTGCTCTGCTTTTACCTCAACTGTATCCGGCATATCCATTTTAATATTGGTATGCCTAAGATATAATTTCAAAACGGAATATGGCGATATTTTGATATTATCTTCTAAGACATTCTCTGTTATTGCATTCGTTTGGATGTACTTGTACAAATCAGTAAAATCATTTATGTAAGCACTAATTCCATTAAGTTTACCTAAATTGAATGAATGAAAAACAAGTGGAATTTCCTGTTCTATTTTTTTAGCTGCTTTTCGACCTGGAATGTCGTTATCCATGCAGATAATTATCCTCTCAAACTGCTTCAGGTAATCAAAATGCGGTTTAAGTGCTTTTGCGGTATTACCTTCGCCATTAGTATTTGTCAAAATTTGATAAAAATCTTGCAGATTAAACCTTTTCAAGTATTCATAAACAGCATATCCGTCTTTATAACCTGCACAAATAAAAGCATTTTGGGGCTTGCTCGGATTGTTTATTTTTGACAAACATTTTTCAGGATTATCCGTATAACCTTTCGTTTTAGATATAAACTTGAATTTCCCTTTGTGGTTTTCGGGAGTACGAATTTCATAACCTGTAACCGTGTTGTCAAGTGCTATCATTGGTATTAAAAAAACATCATTTTCTGCATCATAACCAATTTTGCATTCTTTTATTGTTTCTTCTGTTAAGCCTGTATTTTCTTTTACAAGCTCTAACATTTCCTTATTCTTGAACAGGTTTGATGAATACTTATCAACGCTGTTTGTGTCATACTTTGTGCTGCTAAACTTTTTGTAAAGTTTCTGATTTTGTTTCCTTTCTTTGATAATTGCCTGTGCAAGTTTTTTCCCATGCTCGTTATTAACACAGGCTCCGCAAAAGAATCCTTTATCAGGGCTGAAATGAAGATTATCCTCATGTCTATCGTGTCCTTCTGCTGAACAATATGGGCATTTCCCTTGATATTGATTTGTACCTTTCTTTTTTAAGCCATACCCTAAATGTTTTTCTACTTCTGAAATTTCAAACTTACTAACATTTGCCATTTTTTGTCCCCCTTTTTTTATTTAGTAACTTATTCATAATTACGTATCTAAGGTGACATTTCACTCGACATTGCCGTGACATTTGCGTGACATTTATTTAACAGAAGTGATGATATATTTTTCAGAAATTACATCTAAGTTAATTTTATATTTACCGTTAATTTGAACAATAATATTTTCTGTGATTCCAGCCTTAAGAAAAGCTTTTCGGATTCGCTCAATTCTTTTTCGTGCAGTATCTGACGCTGCCCCATTCCCACTATAATCAATAACAATCCGATGTAATTTATTTGGATTTTCCATCAATTCAAACATTGTTTCGTAAAGAACCGGCGTTAAATTAATGTCTATTCCATGAAAGCGTAAAATATATTTGGATTCAGTCTTTCGCAAGTATAAACACTTGTTATAAAATGCTTCCGGCCCAATGATATCAAATTCTAAATCTTGTAAATATTCTTCATATCCTAAAAAATTGACCGCCATAACATTTCCTTTCTTTTTATGATAAAACTTGACATTTTACCATTATACCACTTGTCTTCTGGTTAGTTATAAGACATCATTGTCTATACTGATAAAAAAAAATGAGATATAGACACAGATGTCTATATCTCAAAAATTTTAAACTTATATAAAAATGTCTATATTGTTTCAAGCAAATAGATTTATATAATTGTCATAACATTTACGGTCTTACTGCTTATGTATAGCAGAATCAAAGTTATAGGAAGACGCCGATACTAAAATGTGAGCTTATTCCTTTATTCTAAAAGCATAATCCCCTTGTGATAACGACGACATTCCTAATAATTCAATGGTCTTTCCATTCATATCAGTTATTTCAATAATTATAGCAAAGCAATTAGGCTCACTCTCTATTATTTCTCCATTCTTTATGTAATTACCTTTCTCAATTTCAACCTGTTTGACTTTTATACTCCTAACTTTGATACCATTATAATATTCATGGTTCATAAGCATTTCAATATTAGGATTAATTTGCAATGTTTCGTGTATAACGGTGTCTTGTGCTTGTGCTTTTGTATGTTGAAACATTAAAATAATAAATATAAAAAAACAGAGATATTTTTTCACAACTTACTGACCTATATTGCTTTCTTTCATAAAGTTTGTAGCTATAATAAAACCATCTGCTACAGGTAATGGCTTATTATTGTAAGGTAATAAGTTTAATTCATTTTCTGCAATTTTTATAACACAATTGTGTAAACTTGCTTCTAAAACGTCTAGTTCATCAGCAAGTTGATAGTGATGTTCCTTTGAATATTCAAAAACCATATCAACAAGCCTTGGTAAATGCGGTAACAAAACCGCATAACTAATATCTGCATGTTTTAAATACTGCATTGCAAAATTTATAAATGTTCCTCGTTTATTTACTACTAGACTTAAGCAGCCAACTAATCCTGAAAATAAATTCATTGTTTTGTCCACCTATTTATTTAACCTTTTTTCCAATTTCTTCATCTCTTTAGTAGTATTGTGCAAGAAATTTTGATAATAAATATTGTTTGCATAAGCGTTGTTTCCCAAATATTGAGGATAGTTTTTATAAATATGCTCATAGATATTTATCATTCTTTTAGTGGCTAAAGGATAATAATGACACCACTCATAACGTGTTTGGGCAAGTGTTTTGCTGTAAATTGTAATCAAAGCAATCGGATTGTAACCGGCATTTACCATATAATCTACTGCTTTTAAATCAGCCTTATTTTCTTTTGGTCTGGGATTAAAAGAATAGCCAGCATGAGAGAAGAAACCTCTAAATAAACCTTTATAAGAATTTTCACCCATAGCGATTGCATGGCTCAAAAGTCCCGCTAATTCGTCTTCATTATCAGTTAGATTTAAAACATCACCATAAACCCACAACACTCTGCCAGTATAATCAAGACCGATATTTTCCGGCTTGTAATCTAATGTCGCTCTGGGATTCTTGATAGACAATGTATATTTGAACACCATTCTTTTTTGAATATTATTAGATTCTAAAATTTTGAATCCGATTGGTGCAATATCATCCGGAGTTGGCTTTTTTGCTTCTGCTATTGGAGTTGAAACAAAAAGCATTAATGCTGTAAACAAAACTAAAAATTTTTTCATAAAACCACCTTTCTTAAATTTTGTATTTATTACAATTCATACGAGCTGCCAAATTTTTGCAGAGGTCTTTCCCGTGTGTAACCAGGTCTATTGTATTTATTTTGATTATTCTCATAATTTTGTTTGTTGTAATAATCGCTGTACATTTTTTCAAACTGCTTAGGATTTTCCATTGCACGATTCAAAGTATCGGTTTTGCCTAAACTCTGTTCATACTTGATTTGCTCAACTGTGTAATAAGCAAAACATCTTCCTGTGATGGCTGTTAGGATACAAAACAAAATAAATAACTTTTTCATAATTTACCTTTCTTAACCACGCATAGTATAAGTCTTTAAAATCTTGATATACAAAAGATTAACACATATAAACGCACGTTCAGTTTGTTCCATTGATTTTATATTACCACGAAAATTGCAATATGAGTAAAAAAGATTTACAAAAGTTTGGCAAGAGATTAAAATTTCTAAGACTTGATAAAGAGTTAACCCAGCTTGAATTAGCTGAAATTCTTGATATGTCGCCTAATTTTATTGGAATGATTGAACGAGGTGAGAGAAATACAACTGTTGAAAATGTATTTAAAATCGCAAGAGCCTTAGGAATTAAGCCTTCTATTTTATTTGAAGAACTTTAGGTCTGTAAAATATTTATTGCTTTTTGCAGCTTTTTGTTTAGTGTTCTGAAAAGTATGTAATAGTCATCTTTGTCTTTATTGAGTTGTAATTCTTCATCAATAATCACGGAATCACTAGCGAGGGCGCCGAGCTTAATGAATAGTTGCAAATCGTATAAAATCATTCTTGCGTCCGATAGTTTGTTTTCTAATAAATTTAATGCGTTTTTATCGCACATAAAAAATAACTCCTTTGTATTTGTATGCGTATATCTAGCTGCTTTATGTTATTTATAACAGGCGTCTCATTCTAACAATGAGCAATCCTTTCATAATCGCATATTAACGCAAGAGTGAAATTCTGTGCACCATGTTAATTTATATTTGTTGCGAATGTTAGAACTTAATTAAACACTTTTTCAAATTTGAATTTTGTATATTCATCTAAAGTATCAAAATATTCATTAATATTTTCATTTTTTATTAAATTACCAAATGTATCATAAGAAATATTTTCAAGTTGTCCATCTTCCTCTAGACGATTAACCATATTAATTGATAATCCTAAATTTACTAATTTAATTTTATCTCTGTTAGTTGTTCCAAGCACTGCTTCAT
Source organism: Candidatus Gastranaerophilales bacterium (assembly GCA_944324825.1). Taxonomy (GTDB): domain Bacteria; phylum Cyanobacteriota; class Vampirovibrionia; order Gastranaerophilales; family Gastranaerophilaceae; genus UMGS1585. The sequence continues at coordinate 135,382 of CALUXU010000001.1, read as the reverse complement.
TATATTCGTCTCTTGAAATTAATTTTAAATCCAACATTAAGTTAAAGAAATTATTTAATTTATAATTAACAAAATCTTCTTCTAAACAGATTTTTACAACAGAAAGATTAATTAAGTACTTATCTTCTTTTAAAGCTAAGTTTACATATACATCTTTTGGATTTTCATAAAATCTTGTAGGATGTTTTATTTCACCAAAGGCTTCACCTATGTAATAGCATTTATCTGGATTGGAGGAATTTTGTATATGTTTAAAGTATCGATATTGCTTTATAACTTTTTCATGTAGAGGTTTAGAATTATTACGAATAAATAATTTATAGAACTTACGGGCTTCTTCATTTTTCAAACGTTTTATTTCATAATCAACGATATAATTGTCTAAGTTTTCAACAAATGCAATATGAAATTTATCTATAATATTTTTGCTTTGAAAGTCTTCATTATTTTTACAAGTTTCAATATTATTTTTTACCATATCAACAAATTCTTGAGAATTTTTATAAAAATTGATAACATTATTTTTAATTAAGGCATATTTTATTTCATCGTGATTATTTACATTAGTATCTAATATTATTTTTTCCTGTTCTTGTAGTTTTTTGTTTTTATCTTTTAGTTCTACTTGTTTTTGAGAATTAGTTTCTATTTTATTGATATCATAGTTTTTCAATAATGGATTTTTTATATAATCATCAAAAATTTTACTCCGTAACAATTTGATTTTATTTTCCATTTTTGTACTTTTACTATACTTTTCACTATCAATAAAATGAATTTGAGGTGTCAATAATTCTAGAGTAACAGGAGTTGCACCAAATATATCATTTAATCTGTTTACACGTCCAATCAGATTAGTTAATTCGTGTTCTTTAAGTGCATATCCGCACATAATAAATAGTGAAGAAATTGGTAAATTTACACCTTCAAGTATTACACTATTTGCAACTAAATACTTTAATTCAGGAACAGTCTTAAATTTATATTCTAAATAATCTTTTATGCCTTCTGGCAATTTACCATGTATGTATATTATTCCCTTGTCTATAATGTCCAATAATTTAAAGTCTTTATGTACATATTCTTTTAATATATTTTTAATATTTTCAATTTCTTGTGATTCAATTCTCGGTAGATGTTCAGCTAATTCATTTGCAAATTTTTCAACGTTCACAGGACGTCTATGATATAAAAATGTTTTATTAGTTGAATTCTTGATTATATATTCAATATAATTTTCTTCTTCACTTATTTTATAATATTTGTATATAAACCTATTGTTTTTATAAACAATATTATTAGAATCATACAAATAATATTCTGGCTCTTTTATATTAAAATTGATTTTATGTTCGCTAATTTCAATATCTTCTAAATTTAAGTTATCAGATTTATTAATTAGAGGGCTTAAATATACAACTTTTTGATTAGGATTTTTAATTTGATTTTTTCTAATTAATCGTGTTAATAAAATACTACGATTATCGTTTTTAAATAAATTGTGTGCTTCGTCAATATATAAAATATCAAAGAAAATTGCATTATTTTCTATTAATCTTAAAGCTCTTTCTTGTGTTAAAACTCCAATAAATTTGTTTTCATTATTGTACATTTCATCATGCAAAACCAATTTATAAGGCAACATTTCTTTTTTCAAATTACGATAGGTTTGATTTAATAAAGACTTGGTTGGAACTATAATACCTATTTTATTAAAATTATATTTGTTTATATGTTCAATAATTATAGAACTTTTACCATAAGAAGTTGGTGCTATAAAACTAAAATAAGAATGATTTTCGTCTAATATTTTTTGTCTTATAATATGTTGTTCAAGTGTCTCAATAATATTATTATTTTGATATTTTGAAATTCTTTTATTTGTGATTAAATTATTAATATTGGGAATTTGTACTAAATTTTCTTTTGTCAAGACATTACTAATTGGATAAAAACCGAAATTAGTAGCGAAATCATATAGTGGTTGATAATCATTATGAATCAAGGAATATTTTAAAATAATGTAATAAGCTAATTCAATATAGGATTGTATTTTATCTTTTTCATACTCACGAATTAATAAAATTGCACAAGTTAATATATATGTTGATTCTTCATTATTCAACTTCTGATTCAACGTTAGTTTTTTAATTACTTCATTAAAATAATCAATATTTCCAATGTGTGTAAGTTTTGTTTTTGTTTTTGAATCCATTAGTCTATTCCTAAATAATTTAAAAAGAGTTTCTTGAATTTTTTATTTATACAAATAATTTTCAGTTTACAGCATTCCAATTCAGAAATAGAATGTTTGATTTCGTTTAAAATATCTTCTTTGTTTTCTTCCCAGTCTTTGAAATAATATATTGTTGAACAGGGAATCAAGTTAAAATTATTTATATCGTTATTAATTTCTTTTCTTATGAATTGTTGGGAAAATACTTGTAATTCCTTTAATATATTTTGGTTAGATTGTGCTATTTGAGCATGGCGAAACGCATTTTTCCAAGGATTGTTAACTCTGGGGTCATTAGTTGTAATTTTATCCTTTAATTGCTTATAGCTGATTTTTAATTTTTCTTTATGTGTTGCATTTTGAGAATTTATATATCCAGATTTACTTTCCATTATCCAAGTTTCGCCATTAAATGAATAATAGCCGTCAAACCCTTTCTTGATAGATTTTTCTTCTAAGTTCAAAAATAAACATTCTTGTTTTAATCCTATATAATTTAAAAACAAGTGTATAAAAAATTCTGCAATGGCACCAATATAAGTATTAGTTTCTTTGCCAGTTTCATTATTCTTAGGTTTTTTCTCGGTTAAAAAACGCCTTATTTCTTCTTTTACATCTTCTAATTCCAAGAATGTTTCTTGTGGACCTTCGCAAATAGAAACAATAAACTGATTAATGGTATTTTTTAAATTCTCATTCAATTCTTTTATATCTATGACATAGATAGATACTTTTTCATCTTCATATTCTTCTCTTATAAATCCACCATCAGTTTTTATCATTAATCTCTACCTATAATTATAATACTACGTACCTTTTTTTAAAATTTCCAAATACTCTTTATACGCAAAAGTTCTGTTTCTTGATTGTGTTGAAGTTTGTTCAAGGACGCCGATATTAGTTAGGTCTTTGACTATACTAGACATTGTGTTAAAAGCTATTCCCAACTCTTTACAAGTTTTTTGAATTTCTATAATAGGATTTGATTCTAAGTATTCAAATACTCGCATTGCGTTTTTGCCTCTGCGTCCCAAGCCTTTAATTTTTAAGCAATAGTTATCATGCAAAGATGTCAATTTATCAATTGTTTCAGTTGCGTCTTTAGCTGATTCATAAATAGCTTCTAAGAAGAACTTAATCCATTGTTCATAATTTCCCTTTAAGCGAACTTCGCTCATACGGTCATAATACTCAATTCGATTTTTCTTTAAAAAATATGAAATATACAATGCCGGTGTACTTAAAATTTTCTTTTCCATTAAAAATAGAGTAATTAAAAGGCGTCCAATTCTGCCATTTCCATCTAAAAACGGGTGAATTGTTTCAAATTGATAGTGAATTAAGCCTGCTCTAATTAAAACATCAAGCCCATCATCACCATTAATATATTTTTCTAAATCAGACATTGCTTGAATCATATCTTCAACAGAAGGCGGAATATAGCGAGCATTTTGCAAATTGCACCCAGCAGCACCAATCCAATTTTGAGAATGACGAAATTCACCAGGGCTTTTATTTTGCCCTCTAACACCTCGCAATAAAACCTCATGTGCTTCTTTTATTAGGCGATTGCACAATGGTAATTCTTTCAACCTATTAATTGCAAAATCGGTTGCTTTAATATAATTCACAACATCACCAACAGGCCTGTTAGTATTTTCTTCCAAGCACGGGTCTAAAACATCTTCTAAAGTAGCCTGAGTACCTTCAATTTGAGAAGACATAAGAGCTTCTTTTCTGACATACATAGAAATAAACAAATGAATATTAGGAATTCTGCTAGAAATTCCTTCTAGTAATGCAAGCTGTCTATTGGCTTTTACCAGTAAATCAACAACATCTTTATCAAGTTCTATTGGCGGATTCGGCGGCAATACAGACGGTATAAATGATTTGTATGCCATTTCTCCTGATAAATTATTTTTGTATATTCCTGCTCTATTATTCATGGCAACTCCGAAATTGAAATAACACGTTTATTATAACACCTGTATTTCAATTTAACAACCCAAATTGAAATAAGGCTAAATAATTTGTTACAGTATTTCAATCTCATATCCTGTACAACAGAATTTCGTCAAAAGCGAAATTTTTCCATGACTCCGATTAAAGGAGGCTAAATAGGGATTTTACCCCTCCCCTGCCCTTACACAAAATCACATTTTTTCAAATTTCAATTTTTCCTTAATCGCATTAGAGTTGCAAAATAGTTGCAAAAATTCTGATAACTTAAAATCAAATCTGATAAAATATGAGAATAAAAATTACTTCAAATTCATGCACCGCAACAAACAGAGATAAATCCTGATAAATTCTGAAAAATAGCGAGAATACTGTGTTATACAACTTCTAAGCGGTAGGTCATGCGTTCGAATCGCATCCAGGGTAAATAAGACGGGATAACATAAGTTGTCCCGTCTTATTTAATTTGTAACGGCTGAGGATATCTTTTATATTTGAGTACTTAAAACAATAGTGTTCGGGGAAAATAAAAAGAGGATAGTTTATTACTTTAACAATCTACGTAATTAATCTATAATTATTATAAAGGAGAAAACACCATGAAAAAGATTTTGACATTATTACTTTGTTTGATTTTATGTGCAGGTATTGTATGTGCGGCGACGGTCAATTCCTATGACAAATACGGAACAAAAACAGGCTCTTACCGCTCGACATCCTCAGGCTACAATTCCTATGACAAACGAGGAAACAAAACCGGCTCCTACCGCAAAACCTCATCAGGCTACAATTCCTATGACAAACGAGGGAACAAAACCGGCTCCTACCGTAAAACTTCTTCAGGTTACAATTCCTATGACAAACACGGAAACAAAACCGGCTCTTACAGAAGAAATTCCAACGGCTCCGTTACCCAATACGACAAACACGGGAACAAGGTCGGAACCTACAAAACAAATTCTTCAGGCAAAACAACATACTATGACAAGCACGGAAGAAAAGTAAAAAGTTATAAATAAAATTCTTATAAACTTAACTAAATACCCTAATTTCGGGCTAGTTGTACAAGAATTGTTACATTTTTCAACAAAAAACTAGGCGAAAGTCTAGTTCTCAAATTATTATTACGTTCGTACGATATTTTGTATGGACAGTATATTTTTGGGAAAAACAAAAAATTTATTAAATTCGCAAGAAACGGTTAAAGGGCATGATATAGGTTGTGTTTTGACAAACCGTTTAATTGAGTACTTGGTATTGGCAAGTATGGGATATACAAATGTTGAAATAAGCAAAATTTTATGCGTAACCCAAAGTACGGTAAAGAAATCTTTTGAAGATATTTTTAAGAAAATAAGAGCCGTCAATAAAGCTCATATGGTCGATATTGCTTGGACACATGGAATCCTTAATAACGAAATAAAATACCGGTTAGTAAATAAATACAATATTCAAGGTCCTAAGAGATACAAGAAAAAATTTTGCGAATAAGTTGTAAAACCGGTAATCTTAATTATCGTAACTTTGTTTTTTCTAATGTATAATTAACTTTATGGAAAAAACAAAATTATTAAACAAAATAGAAGATTTTATTGTAAAAAAGGATTATGTATCGGCTCGGAAACTTATCCGCAACGACTTAAAGCGAATAGGCTCTAAGTACGATTATTATTTCTATATGGGAGTTGCATCAACAGATGCTGATGAGCGTTTGAGGAATTTTGAAAAAGCATCGGAATTAGAACCTGATAATATTGATGTGATAGTTAATCTCGCAAACGCAAAAGATGAAGCAGGCGACTATGATGCGGCAATCGAAGGGTATAACAAAGCGTTGGAAATAGAGCCGAAGAATGCTCTTGTTTATAACAACCGCGGGTTTTCTTATTTCCATAAACAAGAGTTTGAAAAAGCTCTGAATGACTACGATAAAGCCTTGATGCTTTCTCCAAAACTTAAGATTGCGGAATATAATAAACAGGAATTGATAAAAGTATTACAAGAAAACGAAAAGTATTCAAAGCTTCTGGAAAATATTGAAGATTCGCATAAAGATTATAAATATTATTTCAATTTGGGTATGCAGGAGGCAAATTTAGGCAACGAAAATGAAGCAATGACGGCCTACAATAAAGTTATTGAACTCAAGCCAGATTTTGCGCCGGTATATATGTTTATCGGGATTCTTGAATTCCAAAAAGAGAATTGGGAAAAAGCAAAAGAATACTATACCAAAGCGATTGAAGTTGATTCCGGCATGATTGATGCGTATTTTAACCGTGCGCAAATTGTTTTTGCAACAAAAACGAAGGATAAACAAGACTTGGAATCTGCACTTGCAGATTTAAAAAAGGCTGTTGAATTTGACCCTAAATTTATTGATGCATATTATTCAATGGCTGTTATTTACAAAAATCTCGGAGAATATAAACTTTCAATCCAAACTCTTGATAAAATTCTTGAGATTGATGAACAGAGTGTTAATGCAAGAGCGTTGAAAAAACTTTTGATTAAAAAGTATTTGAATTAAATTTATTTTGAGCAATTTTTCTCATCTTCTGTTTTTAATATTTATATGAACAGATTAGGTTTTAAGTACCAGAATAATACTTCCGCAAGGCAAACTAATTTATCTTTTACTTCGAATCCCGTAAAAATGGTGAAAGATATGAAGCTTGCCAATTTATACGGGACATCTGTTTTGGGAAAAGTTAATCTGAATGGTAAACTTGTTGATGTCACCCATACCGGAAACGAATTCTTTACCTTGAATAAAAACGGGAAATCATTAGGGTTCCTTGTTTTGGTTCCCCGTATGTATAATGGCAAAACTTGTTATTCCGGTTCAGAACTCAGAAACTTGTCTGATGAAAAGGGTGTTGGAACAAAATTGATGCAGATAGGTTTTAAAGCTCATAAAGATTCTGGAAAAACCGGAGAATTTAGGGTTCATGATGTGTTGCTGGAGGCAGAAGAGTTTTATGAAAAATTAGGTTTTGTAGAAGATGTAAATCGTCCGGAACAGTGGTATTTACCATTTGAAAACGAGCATATTCTTAAAAATTATAATGGCGGATTATAGTAGAAATATAGAAAATTTTTAATTTTTCTTGCTTCTTTCAATTGAATAAATTTTTAAAATACCTTATAATTGTTAAAAAATGAGGTGTTTTATGAATAATGAAGTCTTAAGAGAATTATCATACGGCGTTTATGTCGTATCAACGATGAACGGTGATAAACCGACCGGCTGTATTGCAAACAGCCTGATGCAGGTGACTTATGACACAATTGCAGTTAGTATTAATCACGAAAATTTTACTAACGAATGTATAAATAAAACCGGCAAGTTTGCAGTATCAATTTTGGGCGTTGATGTAGAAGATAATATTATTCCTGTATTCGGGTTCCAATCAGGCCGAGAGGTATTCAAGTTTGACAAAGTCGAAACAAAAAAGGTCGAGGGGATTGATATTATTGCTGATTCTGCCGGATATATTGTCTGCGAAGTTACCGATAAGATGGAAACAGAAACACATACTATATTTTTAGGTAAAATTATAGATTGCGACAAATTGAAAGATTGCACTCCAATGACTTATGCCTATTATCATCAGGTTAAAAAAGGCAGCAGCCCTAAGACAGCACCGACTTATATAGAAGAAAAACCTTCTTCTAAACTGTGTTACAGGTGCATAATCTGCAATTATATTTATGAGGGAGATATAACAAAAGAGTCGGATGACTACCTCTGCCCTATATGTAAGCAGCCAAAAACTAAATTTGTAAAATGTGAATAATAAGTGATTGTATTGGGGGTGTGCACCCCCAAACCCCGCAGCGGCATTTCAAATAAAGTTTTTCTTATTGTCCTCCGGCGGGTTAATCAAATTACTGCGGGGTTTATGCACCCCTGCACCCAGCATCCCCATTTCTTTGGCAGCAAAGAAACGGGGAGCAAAGAAACTGCCGACTTGAACTCCGTTCGCTAATACTCACTAATTTCAACCCCAGAAATGCGAACTCACTATGTTATATTTAAAGTATTAAAAATTTAAATTTATTTATTCCCGTTCAGACAACGCATTTCTTGATGTTGTTTCAATAAGTGAGTATTACTCACTCCGTAAAAGTCGGGAGGAGTGGGGGAAAATGTAAAATAAATAATTAAAATCTAAATATAAATTATTCAATTAAAACACAATTCTAATCTTTTGATGTTACAACCTTTACGGAATGAGCAAATAATATCTGCGAAATAATGACAGAGCAAGCATTGTTTGAGCGAAGCGAGTTTGCTTGCTTGATATTGAGCAGTTATATTATTTAGCGAATGAAGTTCAGGTTGCAGGTTTCTTTGCCCTGTATTTCTTTGACTGCCAAAGAAATACAGGTGCGGGGTTTGGGGGCGCACAGCCCCCAATATAATTAAATATAATGCGGGGTGGTGTGGGGCTGCACTAGCCCCACTTCAATTTGTAAAAAATAAAAACTTTTATTTGAATTGCATTTGCCAATAGTGAGATTATCTCGGACTGTTGTGCCTAACTAAGGCAGAAGAACTTTAATCAAATACATTTACCCCTACACCTGCAATTATTCCATAGCTAATTGACCTCTGTAAAATTGATTGTGGAAAATTGAATCTGCGATTTTATTATTTTCCGGAGATGATATTAAGTATAAATTTTCTAATCTGTTAAGTCTGTTGGTTAAATCGTTGGTTACGCTGCTTGTTACTTGATTTTTTAACTTATGCCAGTATTCTGCTTCTTTTTGTGTACATTGAACTTCTTCTTTGAAGGTTGCTTTGTTTAGTTTGTGGAAACTTTCGTGGGTTATTAAACAGGCGATTGCTTCTTTTGGTGAGTTTTGGTATCTGGAGTTTAATAATATGTATCTGTTACCCATTGTGTCTACTGATGTTATTGCATAATCTTTGGAGTAGTTAAAATCTATCATTGTTAAATCGTAGAATATGATTTTTACGCTTTTTTCATCTAAGTTTTCAAGAACTTCTTCCGCTCCTGCTCTGTCCAATACCTTTAAAGCCTCTAATACTTTGTCGTCGTTTGTAAAATGACTTACATTATATGCAAATGATTGATTTGCAGCAAAAAATAGCAAGCTGAAAACAGCTAATAATATTCTTTTCATGATACACACCCTTTTTTTAATTGATTGTGATGATTACTCTTTTTCCCTTGGTGTGTATATCGGTATTTTTTTGAAAAACTTTAGTATATTTGGTTGATATGTTACATTCCTTAATATTTAATTTGGATTGAGTATGGTAATATTCAGTTATAACGGAACAAATTATAGGATAAGAAGAATGATAAATTTTATAAAGAAAGATTTTTTGGCATCAATAATTGTATTTTTGATAGCTTTACCTCTGGCAATCGGTATATCTATTGCCTGTGGTTTGCCGATATATACAGGGATAGTATCCGGTATAATCGGCGGTATTGTTGTGGGTATGTTTTCAGGAAACTCACTTCAAGTATCAGGTCCTGCTGCAGGTTTAATACTGATTATTGTTGATATTATAAATACTCACGGGCTTGAAAAATTATTTTTGATTATATTTTTAGTCGGGCTTTTGCAGATAACATTCGGGTTGTTATCTTTTGGTAAATGGTTCAGGGCGATATCTCCGGCAATTATTCAGGGGATGCTTGCAGGTATCGGGATTTCAATATTCTTATCCCAGTTTCATATAATGCTTGACAGCCAGCCGCAGAACAACTTTTTGGGTAATATAAAAGATTTGTTGAGTATAATTTATAATTCAGTACTGCCTCTGGACGGTTCAAGACACCATATGGCTTGTATGATAGGTATATTAACTATATCAATGATTCTTTTATGGAATTTGATTCCGCATAAAAAACTAAAGGCTATTCCCTCTGCTCTTGTCGGGGTTATAGTTGCTTCTTTGGTGGCTAATGCTGCGCATTTGGATATAAGTTATTTGCAGGTTGGAGAAAATTTCTGGAGTAATATAAACTTCATTAAACTTGCAGATTTTACACATATATTCAACCCGAGTATTGTATTTAATGCAATCATAATAACCTTTATTGCGAGTGCGGAAACGTTGTTGACTTCTGCCGCAATTGATAAAATGAGTGATAAATCTAAAACAGATTATGACAAGGAAATCATTGCGCAGGGGATAGGGAATTCTCTGTCAGGATTTTTGGGCGGTCTGCCGATTACGGGGGTAATTGTCCGTAGTGCCGCAAATATTAATGCAGGAGCGCAAACCCGTTTATCTGCCGTAATGCACGGGGTATGGCTCTTACTTTTTGTATCATTATTCCCGTTTGTACTGGATTATATTCCGATATCATCTCTTGCCGCAATTCTGGTTTATACTGGTTATAAGCTTGTTGATGTAGATGCTGCAAAACATATTTTTAAGCTGAGCCGCGGTGAATTTTTAATCTATATGATTACACTGGTTTCAATTCTGTTTACTAACTTGTTTGAAGGTATCGTAATCGGGTTTATTTGTGCATTCTTAAAGAGTGCATTCAAGGTGTTAAAGGTTGATATAGACAAATATTTTATTGAATCAGAAAATCGTATAGTTGTTAAGCTCCACGGGAATATTACATTCCTGCAGCTTCCGACGTTGATAGATGCTATTGAACAGCTGCCTAAGGATAAAAATATCAGACTTTGCACGGAAAGACTTCATTATATAGACCATGCCTGTGTTGATTATCTGAAATCCTGGGAAAAAGAACGCTTGGAAATAATGAAAGGGTATGAAGTTGATATTGCCTGGGACGAGATAAGCAAAACATATCCGAGTTTCAGATGGCAGTTATTCCATAGCGAAACAGACGAGAAGAACGGCTAAAGCTATTTACTGCATTTGACAAGTTCGCTCTCAATATTTTTGATGTCGCCGTTTGGTTCGTAATCAATTTTGATAATTCTGTAATATGGCATCTCAAAAAGTGCTGATGTTGAATAATGCTTCATACCGTATTTTTCAAATTCCCCGGATTTATGATAGTGGCCTGAAACAATCATTTTTACGTTTCCGTTTTTTTTCAGGGCGCTTATCAATGCATGTTTATTCCTGACTTGATGTAATTTTGTGTACAAGTTCCCGTCTGCCGGTTCAACAATCGGGAAATGCTGGAAAATAATAACCTTTTTATCTTTGTTTTCTTCTAAAACATTTTTAAGCCACTGCAAAGTCGTTTTATTGAAATATCCTCTGGTATCAGGTACATAATCGTTTGTCCCGTCGAGCATTATTGCAATAAAATCATTATTTAATTCAATACAATAGTTCGGATAATATTGATGGTATCTTGAGAGCTTTTGTATTATTTTAAGTGTTTCTGTCTTATTCAGCCCGCCGGGAGAATTAACGTCATGATTCCCTAAACATACATAATACGGTTTATTCAAATAATTTGCTATACCAAAGAATTTTTCGTATAAATCTTTATATGATCTGTCAACAGAATCTCCGGTAAAAAATACGTATTGTATGTTATTGTCGGAATTAATTTTTCTGATTGCGCATCTCAGATTATCTTCCGAATGAGTATAATCTCGTTTTATTATAGGCTGCTTAGTTTTAGCCGGCAGATGTACATCTGTTACCTGAGCAAAAATTAGAGTATCTGCAAGAGTAATATTTGCAGATAATAAGAACACCAAAACAAATAAAAACTTTTTCATAGGATTATTATAATATGATTTTTAAAAATGTCCAGTAATGCCGTCACTGAATTCACAACAAAAACTGTTGATTAAAGATAGTTGTGAAATCAATAATTTCACATTTACTTGCAGATTTTAGGAAGAGCAAGCGGTTCGCATAGTGTGATTGTTATAACTTCGCCTTTTTTCGCGTGGTATTTTAATCCAGGAGTAATTAGGCCTGTGATAAGTCCGACAGTACATCCGACAGGTATACCTATTGCAAGTCCGACTCCTATTTTTGCAGGATTAGGGATAAATGCAAACCCTACACCGGCGCCGGCACCGACACATCCGAGTCCGACTGTATAGAGTGCAAGTTTTCCTGCAGTCATCCAAGGTCCTTCTTTTAAGCTGCAGTCTTTTGTTAACGGCTTCGCGGACATTGTTACATTGGTATTGTCAGGAAAAACTATACATTTAAAATTAAGGTAGACTCGGGCATTTTTATTAGGAACCCTTTGTTTTTCTATTCTTATAACCTCCGCAACAACGGTTGAACAGGCCGGGATTAGTAATCGTCCCTCTTGTGTATACAGAGCATCCGTTAACGTAAAGTTAATTGTATCTCCGGCTTTTGCGCATTCGGATTTGAATTTGCAATTAAAAGCGACTTTCAAAGCTCCGCCTTTACAAATAATATTTCTAAGATTTGTTATTGCAACCTGGTTAGAAACAGCTCCCTTTTCACAGAAAAGGTGTTCGTAGCATTCAACCTGCTCGCAGTTTCCTTCTGCAAAAGCACTCAGACCTATACAAAATATACATATTAGAGAAATTAGTTTTTTCATACAAGTATTCTTGTTTATAATAAAACTTTCTACATTCCCTAAGTGGTAGTTGTCTGATAGACGGATTGTATTTTTTTTCTTATAGTAAAAAATTGGAGTATGCAAAAAATAACATTACTAATTTTAACAATAATATTAATATCACCTGCCGTATTTGCGGATGTTTATAACCCTTGGCCCGGTCAGTACCGCGGAAATTCTTGGGGGGATAATTCTTACCAATATAGGAACAGACATCACCGTAATTTTAGATATTACGGGAATGACAGATACAGAAATCCAAATCAGATGAGTACGTTAGAAAAAATAATAAGAGCAAAACGCGTTGCAGATAGAGTCCGAGGGTATTAGCCCCAGTACATTATTGTTCCTTGTTGCATATAGTAAGGAATATCAATACCATATTCCATGCAGAAATCTATATCTTCATCATGGCGTTTGTTATGCGTAGAAAACCCCATTTTTCTGTAAAATTTGTGTGGCTGCTTTCCTCCGCATTCCAGATTATGTGAGATAACTTCCAATTTCCCGCCAAGGTTATGTTGTTTACTGATACATTTTGCAAAGTTTATTAGAGATGTGCCGACACGTAACTCTTTGTTTTCCGGATAATAACTCTTTAAATCTGCAATATACAGTCGGTCTTTTTTAGGTACAAGTTTTATTCGGCCGAGATATTTACCGGTCTTTAATGATGCCATTTTGTACATCTCGCCTGTTTTATATAAAACTCTATCCGTAATTTTTACTGGTTTAATTGGTGGCATATTATATACAAAACTCCTAAAAAATATTTTTGTTATTTAAATTTAACCTTTTGCCCTTCCTTGAGTTCGTCAGTTATATTGGTTATTAATTTTTCATTCCCGTTTAACCCTTCAAGTATTTCTATTTTATCACCAAAATCTCTCCCACGTTTAACTTGAATAAAGTGAATTGTAGAGTCAGGTTTTACTTCTACAACATATTGATCAGGCTTTGTCAGTGTTGTAAGGCAGGAAGGATTGACTGTCATAATTTTGTGTTTTCCTTGAATGTCAATAGATGTTTTTACGTATAATCCGCTATATAAGCCTGATTTCCCGTCGTTTGGAATAATTAGAGCAACCTCCATTGTTCTTGAAACATTGTCTAATTTTCCTGATATTTGAGTTATATATCCTCTAATTTTTTGTTTAGGATTTTCAGGAATAAATACGTCTACGGCTTGATTATTATGTATGTAGCGGACATAGTTTTGAGGTACAAATATTGTTGCTCTGAATTTATCAATCTGTTGAATTTCAAACAGGCTTGTACTTGTTGTACTTCCGCCTGCAACCACATTTGCTCCGGCATCAATATTGTATTTGCTGATAACTCCGCTAAATGGTGCGGTGACTCTTTTATATCCTTGAAGTGCTGTTAATCTGTTCAAGTCTTGTTTTGCTCTGTTTACATCTGCTTTTGCTCCAAGGTAATTCATTTCAGAAGTTTTAAAATCATTGTATTTTGTGTCAATTTCTTGTTTTGAGATTGCACCGTTTACGCCTGATTTTTTATATCTTTCATAAGTTTGTTTTGCATAATTATATTGGTATTGCGTTTCCATAAGATGTTTTTGTGCGGAAATAAGAGCGGACTTTGCACTCATTGCTTCCGCATCTAAATCCGGAGTATCAATTGTTGCCAGGAGCTGTCCTTTTTGAACGTGATCGCCTAATTGCACATATCTCTGGTTAACAAGTCCGTTTATTCTTGAAAATATTTCGGTGTGCAAATAAGGCTTCAATTCTCCGGAGAGCAGCAAATCTGAATTATCCTCGCTAATCTGCGGGGTTTCTGTTATTGCTATGTATTCCATCTCTTTTGTATTTTGTGCAGTTGTTATGTATCGGTGAATTTTTGGAACTATTCCGATAACGAATAAAATTAATACAATAGTTATAATTGTACGTTTTCTGTTTTTTGTGAATTTATTTATAATATTTTTAATCATCGTCATTTACCTTTTCATATTTTTTGTTTTTATTCAGTATTGCAAACAACATTGGCACGATAGCAAGAGTTGCGAATGTTGCAAACAACAATCCGCCGATAACGGTTCTGCCGATAGGTGCGTTTTGTTCTCCTCCTTCACCGATTCCGAGAGCCATAGGCAGCATACCCAGAATCATTGCAGATGCTGTCATAATAACCGGTCGGATTCTTGTATATCCTGCTTCAATAGCAGCTTCTGCAGAGGATAAGCCTTCTCTCATTTTTTCTGTTGCAAAGGATACAACAAGAATGGAGTTCGCACAGGATACCCCGACTGCCATGATTGAACCCATTAATGCTTGCACCGAAAACGTTGTATCTGTTACAAACAGTGTCCACAAAATACCCGAAAGAGCAAGCGGTACCGGAGTTATTATGATAAACGGATTTCTCCAGGATTGGAAGTTAACAACAATCAACAGGTAAACCAAAATTAATGCAAGCATCAAGCCTGAAATAAGAGATTGGAATGCATAATTCATTGATTTTGCCTGTCCGTGAATATTGATAAAAGTTCCTCTTGGAGCTATATTTTGGTATCTTTTTACAATTTTGTTAATATCGCGTGATACTCCGGCAAGATCTCTATCCTGCAGATTCAAAAGTATATCATATACCGGCTGGATATCGTAATGGTTTACAACACTTGAGGTTTTTCCGGAACTTACAACCGCAATATTTGAGAGTCTTACAGGCTTATCATTGTTAAATGATACAGGTATATCCGTAACATTTTTAACGGTATCTACGTTATATTGCGGAACCTGAAGTGCCAAAAGGTAATTAACACCGTTTGACGGGTCAACCCAGTAATTTCTTGCAATCTGTCCGCTTGATGTTAGGGCTGTTAAAACATTTTGCGAAACTGTTTCTTGTGATAAATTCATCATATTGGCTCTTACTTTATCTACATCAACTCTTATTTCCGGAGTATCTGTTATTTGGTGGATATGTGCATCTGCAACCCCTCTGACTTTTCTTACGTCCTCAAGCATTTTGACCGCAAGTTTGTAGTTCTCCTCTCGTTTTTGTCCTTGTATTTGTATATCAACAGGCGATGCAAGACCAAAGTTTAAGATTCTTCCGACCATATCTGCATTTTGGAAGAAGAAATCCGAATCAGGGTGTTCTTGTTCAAGAACTTTTCTTAATTTCTTAACGTATTCTTTTGTCGGCTTATGATTTTCTTTTAAAGCTATAAGTATTTCTCCGTCGCCGACACCGACTTGCGAGCTGTCCATAAACGCAAGGTTAATCATACTTGCAGGAAGTCCTATATTATCAAGAACTGTTTCAAGTTCATCAGGCGGAATAACTTTTTTTATAGTGTTTTCGATATCCGTAAACTCTTTTGCCGTTTCTTCAATTCTTGTTCCGTGAGGTGCGTAGACGTGTAGTCTTATCTGTCCTGCATCAACCTCAGGGAAAAAGTTTTGGCCTATAAACGGGATAAGAATTATTGCAGACAGAACAACTATTCCGTATACAATTCCGACCTTTTGGGGTTTAGGGAATATATCTTTTATCAAAAACTCTCTGTATTTTTCTTTTAGCTTATTAAAATTCGTATTTACGAAATTATTTATTTTAAAAAGAATGGAAGAAGGATTAAGCACTTCTTTTACTCTTAATAATTTATCAACAAGAACAGGAACCAAAGTATTCGACAGAAGGTATGAGCCAATCATTGCAAATATAACAGACATTGCAAGCGGTATGAATAAATATTTTGTAGAACCTTCCATAAGAAATATTGGTGCAAATACCGTACAGATTGAAAGAGTTGAAACCAGAGTCGGTGCTGCAACCTCTGCTGCAGATTTATAGATAACCTCTTGAATCGGAACATTTTTCATTACTTCTTTGTTTCTTAAAATGTTTTCAATAACAACTGTTGCGTTATCTACAAGCATACCTATTGCAAGTCCTAAACCGCTTAAGGACATCATATTGATTGTTTGACCGCATAGTGATGTAAATATAACAGCAAATAAAACAGATAACGGTATTGATATTGCGATAATAAATGTTGAACGAATACTGCCTAAAAATATTAGTATCATTACAGCCGTTAATAGTGCTGCAAGAGTTCCGGAAAATATAACGTCACGAATGGCTGCTTTTACAAATATTGACTGGTCAAACAGGATCTTCATTTTGACGCTTTCCGGAATTGTTTTGGCAATTGTCGGCAGAAGATTTTTAACCCCCGCAACTACATTTAAAGATGAAACCGCGCCTGCTTTGTATACTGTCATTAGTGAGCCCGGCATGTTATTTTCTCTTACAATATTTGTTTGAATAGCATTTCCGTCATGGATATATGCTACATCTGAAAGGTAGACAACTTCATTTGTTTTCGGAGATTTTATCGGGAATCTGTTCATTTCCTCGACAGTCGGAGTGGCATTGTTTAAAGCTACGATGTAGTCTTTATCTCCGATTTTGGTATTCCCTGACGGGATAATAACGTTTTGTCCCGCAACCGCTCTGGTAACATCTGCCGGAGTCAGCCCTCTCGCTTCCATTTTTTGCATATCCAAATCAACCATAATCTGACGTACTTTCCCGCCCATAGGAAGCGGAACTTGAGTTCCTTCGACTTTGGTTAATTGGACTTTAATATTATTTTGTGCGATATCGGTTACTTTTTGGAGCGGGAGTTTTGATGATGAAATTATTACCTGTAATACAGGAATAGTTGTCGGGGTGTATTTCAAAATATCAGGCGGCATAATCCCTGTCGGCATACTTCTCATACAAACCTGCGATGCTGCACTCACCTGTGTAATCCCCGTATTAATGTTTGCACCCGGATGCAGGAATATTCTTATAACCCCGACTCCTAAAAGAGATTGGGATTCAATATGTTCAATATCGTTGACACTTGAGGCATAGCTTCTTTCTGCAATAGTTACAATTCTGCGTTCGATGTCTTTTGCCGGCATACCTGTGTATGTCCAAACAGCCGTTACAACAGGAGTATTAATTTCAGGGAATATGTCAACAGGTGTTTTTATGATGGTAACTATCCCCATAATTAATATAAATAGTGCCATAACAATGAAGGTATAATGATATTTCAAAACCATTTTTATGAAATTTTTCATTTAATACTTCCTCCTAATGATTTGTAAATATCAACAGTGTCAATCAATGTACAAATCTTTGCAGTGTACATAGAATTTTCGTTAATAAGAACCTGACGTCTTGCATCAAGTTCATCTATTCTGTTTCCTGTACCGTTTATGTAACGAGTATTTGCAACTTGATAATAATGGTTTGATTTTTGCATTGCTTTGTAAAATTCGTCATAAGAATCAGAATCGGTTTTAAGACTTGATAGAGCATTTTCTATTTCACAGAATGAAGTTAACAATGTATTGTTGTATTGGTGCAGTTTTTCTGTTGCAACCTCTTTGTTATATTTTAAGTAGGACATTTTGTATCCGCCTGTATACAAATCAAGCAATGCACCTGCCCCAAGCTGGTAAACCGTACTTTCCCAGTTAAATATTCTGCTTGCTCTTAAGGCTTCGTATCCAATCATCTCATTCAGGTTTACGGACGGTAAAAACATTTTTTTTGCAACTCTGACATCAATTGCCGCTTTTTTTATCCCGAGCTCTGCTTGCATAACATCAGGCCGGTTATAAATTAAATCAGATTGTATTGGTATATTTATATCAAAAGGAATATTTAATCCGCTGATTGCCGAACGCTCTATATTAGTGTTATTTTCAGGTGAAATCCCTCTAAGAACGGCAAATTGATGGAGTAGAATTTCTCGCTTTTTTGATAAAGAATTGAATTCATTTTGTCTGTTTACAAGTTCGTATTCGGTTGTATACAGGTTATCATAAGAGATTATACCTCCGTCATATAGCTGCCTTTTTAGTTTTATTGTTTCGTTAAGATTTGATATTAATTCTTCGTAATTTTTAATAAGTGCATCATTAAGAATAATATTAAAATATGATGCGGTAATTTCTGATGCCAGGGAAAGTTTTGCTATGTTCAAATCCTGCTCGGATATTTGTACTTCATATTTAGAGGATTTTACTTTGTCAGAAAGTTTTCCGAAAATATCCAGCTCCCAATCCAATAGCAGCGGGAAATAAAGCATATTATGGCTTGCGTATAATCCTGTCCAGCGAGAAATTGTTTTATATGGGTAAATAGAAGGATTGATACTAAGCCTTGGAAGTCTTTGAGAGTTTATTGTTCCAAGAATTGCCTCCGATTCTTTGATTCTGGTTTTGGCAATTTTTATATCAAGGTTATTTTCAAGAGCATCCGAAATGTATCCGTTCAAGAGTTCATCATTATAGCTTTCCCAGAATGGATTAAGTGTGAAAATTTTTTCAGGCTGTTTTTTAGATTTTTTAACCTGAATTTTAATATTTTTATTATTATCTTGGATTGCATATGCAGCAGAATTAAGCATAAGTCCTCCAAGAATTAGTAAAATTAAAACCTTTTTCACTGTGTTTCCTCTATACATATATAGTATAAAATGCTGATATTTATATGTATAATACCAATAATTCATTATATGCATAGCTAAAAGCTATGAGAATTTGTATAAACTATATTTTTTAGTTATGATGTTAATATGAATTTAAATCAAATAAAATATGTAATGACAATAGCAGAAGAAAAAAGTTTTACGGAAGCGGCTAAAAAACTTTTTATTGCACAACCTTCATTAAGTAAAAGTATAAAACTCTTAGAAGAAGAGTTGGGAGTAGAATTATTTGAGAGAAATCCTGTTAAGTTGACTTATGCAGGTGAATTGTTTTTGCAAAAGGCTAAAAAGATTATAGATGAAGTTGATGATATAAAAATACAGATATCTGATATTTCAGTTCAAAATAAGACAAATATAATAATAGGTATTCCATCTCATAGGTGTTATTATTTTATGCCTAAAATATTAAGTGATTTGCATAAAGAATATCCAAATTGTTATATAAAAATAGATGAATATCCTACATTTATATTGAAGGATATGTTGGCAGAAGATAAAATAGATTTTTATTTAGGAACAGAAAATCCTGATAGTTTAATTTATAAAGAAGAACACATATGTGAAGAAATTGTTTATCTGGTTTATACTAAAAATTGGAATATAGAAGTTGATAATGGAGAAGTTAATTTTAAAGATTTTAAAGATAAAAATTTTATAATTTTTCCTGAACAATTAGCATTAACTCATTATGTACATAGAATGTGTGAAGAAAATGGATTTGAATTGAATTCAATAATAGAATGTCATAATGCTGAAACAATATATTCAATGATAAATGAAGGGTTAGGAGCCTCATTTTTACCAGAATTATTTTTAAAATTTTTCCCGCATCATGAAAATGTTTGTTATCATAAAGTAAAAGGTTATTTATATAAGCGAGATTTTTCAATATTTTATAAAAATGATAAATATTTAGTAAAACCAGCAAAACGCTTTTTAGAATTATTCAAACAAATAATATAAAGAAATGTAACGAAAATGTGTATCCTTGAAATTCAATACATAAATAACAACTTAAAAATTATATAAGTTGAGTCAAATGTGAAGTGAAAGGAGAGTTTTATATGTCAACAGGATTTTCAATTGATTCCTTAAAAGGAACACCTCTATATGCATTAGCACAAAATGCTAACGTCAATGGTGGCGGGACGTTAGATGCTTCAGAAATGTTTGCGTTTCAATCTCAAATGAAAAATATGGGGTGGACTCCGGAACAATTCGGGCTGGCTATTGATACAAATGACAATAATGCTGAAACAGCAAAAGAAACTCGTAAAAATATGGAACGAGCTGGTAAAGATTTAGAAAAATCTTATAAGGCTCAATTTGGAAAACAAGGTGCCGAAGCAGCACAAACAGCAGAACAAAGAGCAGATGCAATTGTAAAGACAGCGTATGATATGTTTAATTACGAACATAGCGGAGTTATGTTTACTCCGCAGAGTTTAGGTACAAGACCTAAATATACAGCACCGGAATATATGGATGATGTTGCAAGATATTCCGGAGATTTGATGATGTGGGCAAATTCTGTTAAACAAGAATATATAAATGCAACAAAAATGACGAATGAACAATTAGCCGCTATTATTATGCAAAATGATAATAATAATGCTCGAGATATTATGATAAACGATAATATTAATGCAGACCAATTGTCCAATCAAGTTGGAGCAGAAGGCGCAGCAACCCGTGAAACAGTCCGTGATGATGGTGCGGCTACCCGTGCAACGGTACGTAGTGATGGTGCAGCAACACGTAGGGCTGTTCATAGAGAAGGAACTGAAACCCGCAGAGCTGTTCATGACGAAGGAGCTATAACACGTTTACATGACGATATAAATACACAAGGAGTTCATGAACATATATATTCAGATGGAGAGTATACCAGAGAAACAGTTCGACAAGAAGGAGCTAAACTCCGCGAACATGTAAGTACTGAAAATAAACAAACACAAGAATTAAATGCTTCATCTCAAAGAATTCAAACGAATCTAAATGCAAACGCAACAACAATGCATACAACAGGAACTTTAGATAAAATGGGTTCAATGCAAGAAAAAATTGCTCAGTCTAAATTATCGCACCAAGATAAAATGAAGTTTATGGATAAATTAGAACAATTATCTATTAAAATAATAATTCGCGATGGAGATATGGATGCTCTTAATAAAGAAATAGAGCAAGCAATTAATCAATAGAAATAAAAAAGAGAGAAAGTATATTACTTTCTCTCTTTTTTCGTTAAAGTTTTTATTTTATTTAAGTAAGTTCTGTAAATAAATCATTTAATTATAATAAAAATACATTTATCCTCCCCCTTGATTGTGCGGTTATTTTATTTTAAACTCATCTTGTGGTTACAAATTTAAGGAGATTAATCATGTCAAGAAAACCAATCATTGCAGGAAACTGGAAAATGAATTTATTACAAAACGAAGGCAGAGAGTTATTTGAAGGTATCAAATCTTTAGTAACAGGTTTGTCAGAATCTCAATTACCTGAAATTGTTGTTGCTCCAACTTTCACTTCAATCGCAGTTGTATCAGCAGCAAAAGCATCTTGGGGCAGTGATAAAATTAAAATTGCGGCTCAAAATTGTCATTGGGAATCATCAGGTGCTTATACCGGTGAAATCTCTGTTGAAATGTTAAAAGATGCAGGTTGTGATTATGTAATTATCGGTCACTCAGAAAGAAGACAATATTTCTCTGAAACAGATGAAATGATTAACAAAAAAGCTAAAGCAATCTTGGCTGGCGGATTAATTCCTATTATCTGCTGCGGTGAAACTCTTGAACAAAGAGAATCAGGTGTTACAGATCAACACATTGCTTCTCAAATCAGAGCAGCATTAAAAGGTTTAACAAACGAAGAAATCGCAAAATCAGTTATTGCTTATGAACCAATCTGGGCAATCGGAACAGGTAAAACTTGCGATTCCTCAGAAGCTAACAGAGTAATCGCTATGATTAGAAACGTTGTTAAAGAAGTTTCATCAGAAGAAGCAGGAAATTCTATCAGAATTTTATACGGCGGTTCTGTAAAACCATCAACAATTGAAGAACAATTATCTCAATCAGATATCGATGGCGGTCTTATCGGCGGCGCAAGCTTGAAGGCTGATAGCTTCAACGAAATTATTACTAATTCAATGAAGGTTGCTGTATAATTGTTTATAAAATAAATAATTAAGAAATTTGGAAGATTGTTTCAATCTTCCAAATTTTTCGGTTATTATATAAATATAGTATTAAGCAAGGAGAATAAAAATGTCTCAACAATATATTCCGCAGCCAAAAACACGAACAGCACTTGTATTATTCTTAAAAGGTGCTGCAACACCTGTTGTATTATATTTTGATAATCCTCAGGCTGTTTATCAGGAATTTAAACAACTTATGAAAAGTCCGTCGCCTGTTTTGGTAGAAAAAGAAGCAAACGGACCTGTTAAAAAAATCTGTTTTGTTTCAACTCAGATTGCAAGTTTAGTATTACAGGATGAGGTATATGGATAAGGTAAAAATATCCGAGATTGAGAAATCTCCTGAGAAAACACTTCATATTGATATTGATGAATATATCGATGAGATTAAGGCAAATATTGAAGGTTATCTTGATATTACACCGCTGGGAGAATTTGTCAGTGTAAAAGGTCATTTATCCGGTGATATTAATTTAACTTGCGATTTATGTTTAAAAGATTTTGATTACGACCTTGATTTTGATGTTGATGAAATGTTTGCTAAAAACTCAGTTTATGACGGGGAAAAGCAGGAAATTGAAATTAAGGACGGACAGTTCGTTACAGACTTAAACGGTTCAGATGAGATAGATATTTATGACTTATTGTATCAATCTGTAATATTAGAGTTACCAAATAAAAAAGTTTGTGGTATAAATTGTAAAGAGGATTTTTTTGAAAAAGATGATTCCTTCAAAGTCCATGATGAACGCATGGATGTATTCAAAACAATCAAAATAGAAAAATAGTCGAAGTAATAAATATAGAAAGGTATAAGGAAAATGGCAGTACCAAAGAAAAGAACAGGACATAGCGCACAAGGTAAAAGAAGAGCAAACTGGAAGGCTACAAAACCGGAAACAACTATTTGCTCAAATTGCGGAGAACCTGTATTAACTCACACAGTATGTACAGCTTGCGGTTACTATAAAGGTGAACCTGTAAGATTACAAGATAAAGCAGCAGCAGTTGCAGTAAAAGAAACTAAGAAACCTGCAAAGAAAACTGCAAAAAAATCAACCAAGAAAGCTGAAGCTAAAGTTGAAGAAGCAAAAGCAGAAGAAGTAAAGGTTGAAGAAAAAGCAGAAGAAACAGCTGCAGAAGAAGTAAAAGAAGAAGAAAAAGAAGACAAATCTGTTGAAGAATAGAGGGTAAAACAATAATGACAAGAATAGCTATTGACGCAATGGGAGGCGACCACGCTCCATTTGAAATCGTTGCAGGTGCGGTTTGGGCTGCATCTGAGTATGGTGTAGGACTGGAACTGGTCGGAAAACAAGACCAGATAGAACAGGTGCTTGATCAGATTGAGCAAGAAGGTATCTATTCTGATTGCGGCAAAGGCAGAAGAAAACGCAGAATAAAAATTGATGTAAAAAAACTTGATATCAAGATTACTCATGCATCAGAAATTATCGAAATGGGAGAAGCTCCTGGGCAAGCTATTCGTAAGAAGAAAAAATCATCTATTGTTTTAGCCGTAGATGCAGTTGCAAAAGGAAGCTCTGATGCTGTAGTTGCAGCAGGGTCTACAGGGGCAGCAATGGCTGCAAGTTTATTCGGCTTGGGCAGAATCCCGGGTATTGAAAGACCTGCAATTGCAGTTACGCTTCCTACAATGAAAAAACCGATTGTTGTAATTGATGCAGGTGCAAACAGCAGTTGTACTCCGCAGATGTTAAAACAGTTTGCAATTATGGGTTTAACCTTCTCAAGAAATGTTCTTGGGGTTGAAAATCCGAGAGTCGGTGTTTTGAATATCGGTGAAGAAGCAGGAAAAGGAAACGAGCTTGCGCAAAATACTTACAAACTGTTGGAAGAAGACCAAGACAATATGAACTTTGTCGGTAACATTGAAGGCAGAGAAATTTTCTTAAATGTTTGTGACGTTGTTGTTTGTGACGGCTTTGTAGGAAACGTTGCATTAAAAATAACAGAAGGAACATCTTCAATGTTATTCAGAATGTTAAAGGCTGAATTCAAATCAGATTTTGTCGGCGCTATAATCGGTTTGCTTGCAAAACCTTTTATGAGCCGTATCTATGAAAAAATTAATTATGAGGAATTTGGGGGAGCTCTTCTTCTTGGTGTGAAGGGTATAACAGTTATTTCACACGGAAGAAGTAAGGCTTATGCAATAAAGAACGCTGTTAGAGTTGCTAAAGAAGCAGTTGAAACAGGTGTTAACAAGAAAATTTCAGAATTTATTGAGGGCTAGAGGATAAGTATGACAGACAAATTAATCCCATTGCGTATTGCAGGTGTTGGCTATGCATTACCTGAAAAAGTTATTACCAACGATGATTTGACTCAATTATATGAAACATCTGATGAGTGGATTTATACAAGAACCGGCATCAAAGAGCGCCGTGTAGTTTCAGGTGAAGAAAACGCAATTGATTTGGGGTTCGAATCTTCAAAAAATGCTATTGCAAAAGCCGGAATTAATCCTGAAGAAATAGATTTAATTCTTGCGGCATCATCAGCACCGCCTGATTTGTATCCTGCGATAGCCTGTCATATTCATGAAAGATTAGGAATTAAAAAGCCTGTTCCGGCATTTGATATAACAGCAGCATGTTCCGGTCTTATCTACGGCTTGAGTATTGCAAAAGCTTATATTGCATCAGGCATGTACAAAAATATTTTGATTGTTGCAACCGATAACAACTCAAGATTGGTTGACTGGTCTGACAGAAGCACTTCTATATTATTCGGCGACGGTGCCGGAGCGATGGTTGTAACACAGGCTGAAGACGGTGTTGACGATATCATTGCAATTGATATAAAAGCAGACGGCAATTACGGACATTTGATTGAATTGGCGTTTGACGGCAAGAATTGCCCTTTAGTTGAACAGTATGAACCAAAGCCAAAAGGAATCAGAATGAACGGGCGCGGTGTTTATACATTTGTTGCAAAAGTATTACCGCAGTATGTTGAGGACTTGCTTGCAAATGCCAATGTTAAAGCAGAGGATATTGATTATTTGATTCCGCATCAGGCAAATTTAAGAATTATCCAAGCTGTTCAAGAAAGACTCGGTTATTCTGATGATAAAGTTGTTACCAATATTAAATACTACGGTAACACCTCAGCTGCATCTATTCCTATTGCATTGGCAGAAGGTGTTGAAAAAGGTAATGTAAAACTCAATTCAACTGCAGTATTATGCGGGTTTGGTGCCGGCATGACCTGGGGCGGTGCAATCGTAAGATTGAGAGAAGGCATCTGCTAGGGGTAAATGTTATTGGTCGAAATCCTGCTTACTCGTTTAAGTGTTCACTATTTTGGCACCATAATTACACTCTAATATATCCTGAAAACTGGTATTTTCTTGTCTAATTATCGAGTTGACAAATTTGGGAACATAGTAAATAATATATACAAAGGGTGGCAGTTGCCAGACTGCCGGATACTCTTTATGAGACTGAGTGGTTCTTATCAATTATGGTGAGAACCATTTTTTAATATGAAAATAATCAAAAAGATTAAAAATAATGCAATATTGAAATTTTCCATATTTGCCTCCCTTCTAGTCGAGAACTAACTCGAAGACTGAATATTATTGTGAGTTAGTTCTGTTTCGAAAAGAGTATCTCTTACCCTTATAAATGCTTCGGCGAGAAATTAACGAATATTATTTAATCTGGTTTCTATTCAATAATTTTTGTATCATTTTCTCCCATAATATATAATTCTCCTTACTTTTGTGTTAAAATTTTTTCAAAAGTATGAAATAGAGCTGATGTTCGTTTGGTGAAGGAGTAATTATGACAAAGAAAATAGCTTTCTTATTCCCGGGACAAGGTTCACAAGCTGTGGGCATGGGAAAAGATTTGTACGATAATTATGAATCTGCAAAAAATGTTTTTGATACTGCAGATAAAGTTTTAGGCAAAAGTATAACAGGGATTTGTTTCAACGGTCCTGAAGAAGATTTGAAGCAAACAGTTAATACCCAGCCTTCTATTGTTACAATGTCTATTGCTGCATTAGAGGCTTTAAAATCTAACTTGGATATTACTCCAAGTTATACGGCAGGACACAGTTTGGGTGAATATTGTGCAATGTACGCAGCAGGTGTAATGAGCTTAGAGGATACGTTGAAATTAATCCAAAAGAGAGCTGATTTGATGTCAGAAACAAAGGGCGGTTCTATGGCTGCTGTTTTAAATGCACCTGAAGGAGCAGTGGAAAAAGCTTTAGAAGAAGCATCTTCCGTTGGTTATGTGGATATTGCAAACTATAACTCTCCTGTTCAGGTTGTTATAACCGGTGATACCGATGCTGTTAATAAGGCAGGCGAATTATTGAAAGCAGCAGGAGTCAGAAAGGTTGTACCTTTGGCTGTATCAGGAGCATTTCATTCTAGATTTATGGAAAATGCAGGTAAAGAATTTGAAGGCTTTGTATCTGAGTTCAGTTTATCTGATGCAAAAATTCCTGTAATCACAAATGTAGATGCAATGCCGACTACATCGGCAGCAGATTTTAAATCTAAGATGCCAAAACAGATTTATTCGTCTGTTCACTGGACACAAACAATTGAAAAAATGATTTCGGAAGGCGTTGATACGTTTATTGAAATCGGTCCGGGTAAAGTGTTGGCAGGCTTAAACAGAAAGATTAATGCTGAGGTTACAACTTACAATATCTATGATAAAGAGTCTTTGTTATCAACAATTGAATCTTTAAAATCAGAATTGTGTTGTGCATAGTAGATTATATTTTATATAAAGGGAAAAATTATGACAGATAAAAAAGTTGCAATAGTAACAGGCGGTTCAAGAGGAATCGGTAAAGCTTGTGCATTAGAGCTTGCAAGAGCAGGGTATGATGTCGCAATCAATTATGCAGGAAATTCTGAAGCTGCAGAAAAAACAGTTGAAGAAATAAAGGCATTGGGTGTTGATTCTGCTGCTTATAAATTTGATGTATCAAATAAAGAACAGGTTGATAAAGGTATTGCCGAAATATTGGAAAAATTCGGCAGAATAGATGTTCTTGTAAACAATGCGGGTATAACAAGAGATGGCTTATTTATGCGTATGTCAGCCGAAAATTGGGATGCTGTAATCAATACTAATTTATCAAGCGCATTTTATGTTTCTCAACCGGTTGTAAAAGTAATGATGAAGCAAAGAAGCGGTGCTATTGTTAATATGTCAAGCGTAGTAGGTGTTTCAGGAAACGCAGGGCAGGCAAACTATTCTGCTGCAAAAGCAGGTTTAATCGGTTTGACAAAAACTCTGGCTAAAGAACTCGGTTCAAGAGGTATAAGAGTTAACGCTGTGGCTCCCGGCTTTATTAATACAGATATGACAAAGGATTTAGATACTTCAAAATTCCTTGACTTTATTTCATTAAAGAGACTGGGAGAAGTTGAAGATATTGCAAAAGCTGTTAAATTTTTGGCGGTTGATACAGATTATGTAACAGGTCAGGTCTTAGAAGTTGACGGCGGTTTGATAATCTAGTAATATATCTTAAAACATTTTGCAAAATTATCTTGAAATAGTATAATTAAAATCGAATAGTGATATTACGTTAAGAAGAAAAAGAGGAAAAGAAAACATGAGTACATTAGAAAAAGTTAAAAAAGTTGTAGTTGATCAATTAAGTGTTGATGAAAACTTAGTTACTCCTGAAGCAAGCTTTACTGCTGACTTAGGAGCAGATTCATTAGATACAGTTGAATTAGTAATGGCTTTCGAAGAAGAATTTGGTTGCGAAATTCCTGATGAAGAAGCTGAAAAAATTCAAACAGTTCAAGATGCAGTAGATTATATCGACGCACATTCATAATCGGTAAAGGATTTAAATTACGAGAGGAGAATAAATTTTTCCTCTCGTAATCATATAAGAAGAAAAGGTTTAAAAGAAGATGTCAAAACGAAGAGTTGTAGTAACAGGTATGGGAGCAGTAACACCTTTTGGTGTGGGTGTTAAGACTCTATGGGATAACTTGCTAGCAGGTAATAGCGGAATAAGTTTAACAGACGGATTAAGCGAAGGTCATACTGTATTAATTTCTGGTCAGGTAAAGGATTTTGACCCTGAACAATATATTAATCCGAAAGATGCAAAACGTATGGACAGATATACACAATTTGCGATGGTTGCGGCTGATGAAGCAATTGCAGATGCAAAATTGGAGGGTGTAGATGTTGATCCGTACAAAATAGGTGTAATAGTAAGTTCTGCGGCCGGTGGTTTCAGAACATTGGAAAAAAGCCACAAATCGATTTTGGATAAAGGTCCTACTAAATGTTCACCATTCACAATCCCTATGATGATTGCTGATATGGCATCAGGCAGAATTTCCATGAAATACGGATTTAAAGGTGTTAATAAAGCTGTTTTATCGGCTTGCGCAACAGGTACTCACTCAATAGGTGATGCATTCCGAGCTATTCAATACGGTGATGCTGATATTGTTGTTGCAGGCGGCTGCGAAGCTACAATTTGTGATATAGGTATTGGAGCTTTTACAGCGGCTAAAACTTTATCAAAAAGAAATGATGCACCTGAAAAAGCAAGCAGACCTTATGATAAAGACCGAGACGGTTTCATTATGGCGGAAGGTGCCGGTGTTCTTGTATTGGAAGAATACGAAACAGCCAAAAAACGCGGTGCTCATATTTATGCAGAAGTTGTCGGTTATGGTCAATCTGCTGATGCTTATGATATGGTTGCTCCTTGTCCGGAAGGTAAAGGTGCTACAAAATCAATGGAATTTGCACTCCAAGATGCAGGCATGAAACCTGAAGATATTCAATATATCAATACTCACGGTACAAGTACCGGGCTTGGTGATATTGCAGAATCAAAAGCAGTTGAAAAATTATTTGGTGATAAAGAACATAATAAGAACTTGTATGTATCATCTACAAAGAGTATGCATGGTCACATGTTAGGTGCAACAGGTGCCGTTGAAAGCATTGCTTGTATTGAAACAATCAATAACGGTATTGTTCCGCCGACAATTAACCTTGATAATCAGGATGAAGAAGTCGGTAATTTGAATTATGTTCCGCATAAAGCTCAAAAGGCTGAAATTCATGCTGCGTTAACAAATTCATTTGGATTTGGCGGCCACAATGCTACTTTGATTTTCAAAGAAGTTAAATAATTAAAAATATTGTTTATAAAAAGGTCCGGTAATAATCTTTACCGGACCTTTTTTGTTTATGTTGTTAGAATTATTTTATTATAGTTTTCATTGGTTTATTAAAAAACTTTGCCATTCTTGTATTATATGCAGCGAGTGTGTTTAAGTATTTATCTCCGCCGTTACTGCCGCCTGCGGCTGCAAATTTTTTGACTTCTTTGACTTTTTTAGGGATTTGTTTCATCGGTTCAAACATTCTTGCTCTTACATTCATACATGACTCCTTTATGATTTACTGTTATTGTGTATAAAACCTAAAAAAAATAAAATTTTGCTAGTCATTTCCCTCTCCTATCAGGAGAGGGATTAAAGGTGAGGTTTGGCTGTAGGTCAGGCAACGCCTGACAAATTCTTAGCCGCTTAACTACTTATCCACATTTACCCCTTTACCCCTTTACCCCTCACTATTTACTAAATTATACGCTTCTTTATACGTATCAACTATTATTGATTGAATATTTAATTTCTCAGGTGTAATATCCAGTACGGTTTTATTTTCTTTAACGGTGTATATCGGGATATTCCGTTTATATGCCTCTAAAACCGGAATAGACCCTACCGCATCGTATGGGGTAATAAGAAAATCTAAATCATCGATTGAATACCCCTCATTTTTTGTTAATTTTGGGGCCTGTGCTAAACCAATAAGAATGCAAGGCAGGTACGTCGGTGTAATATATTCCGCAGAGCATCTCGGGTCAACTATTCTCTGTTCTATTTCAATATCTTCAAACGCAGGAGAATGAGCGCAAGGGATTTGAAGTTCTTTGGATATGTAATGCGAAATTATTGCTTCTACTCCGCCTACCGGATCTACACCGATTCCGTCGGAATATTCGTCTGATTCAGGTTCTTCAAATTTACATACAATAGCAATCGCCTCTGCTCCTTTTTGGATTAAGCGTTTTGCGGATGTTAAAAGAGTTCTTATATTATTTACGCTGCCGGTTGAAATACCTGATTCATCAACGTTAAACTCTACACCGACATTCTCATCCGTTAAATCCCAGCCTATAATATCAATCCCGTATATTGTTTTAACTGCGTTAATAGTATTTATATGTACATTTAGTATTCCTTGAGAAATTCCTTTATCAAAGATTACTCCGACGTTGTTGTTTGAGCTTTCTTTTAGATACAATTTACTCTTAAAAAATTCATCAAGGGAATATCCTTCAACATAGAGCATATTATCGCTAATTCCTGAAAAACAGCCGGCGTTCACAACGTTAGGGTTCACAATGAGTTTGTTTTCTTTGGCAAACTGTCTTGCCCAATAGCTTGCATCTCCTGCAAAACCGCCGATTGAGGCTCCTATTCCTGTTGGTACTATAAATGCTCCTAATTTCATGACTCAATTTTAGTTTAAACAAAATAAGCGTTCAATATTACAATTAATTGTCGGATTTACACTAATTATTAAGAAAAGTAACTAATTTTTTACAAAAATTTACACAATAATATTCTTCATGATTTAGAATAATTTGCGTTTTCGGTTAATATCGACACAAAAAATAATAATTTTGTGAGTTTTTTTTATAAAAATAAAATTAAAGTTTAAAAAACAATCATTTTCTTTCTTAATATTAACTTTACATGACAAAAAATAATGGCAATTTTTTTTTTGCCCTGCTTTTAAATATATAGTGTGGTTGTTATAATTTTTATATCAACTAGTAGTGATGTAGATTGTGTATGATTAGTCAGTTTAGTTTAGATAGACAAAATAATTCGAATATAAATAGTTTATCTCTGAAAAATAAAGGTTTAAAAAATAAACCTAATTTTGAGGGGCGTGAAAAAGCCGGCGGAGTTGTTCTTGGGCTTGTTCAAAAATGCGAAAAAGAGCCGATGATAAATGTTGCGGTTATAGATTTATTGACCGCCATCTTACCGCGTTCTATTTGGGAATCATTAACGAATATTTTTGCGGGTTTTGAGGCATTAAGAAGAGAATCATCAGGTTTAATAGTAAACTGTTTAATACCGGGATTTATTACTTTAGGAATTGCTAAACTTGCAAATAACGGGATTATGGGTAAAGGAAAATCAAATCTTGCAAGCTGTTGGGCAAGTTCTGATTCCATAAATAAAGTTACTAATCATTATAAAGATGCAGAAAATACAGAAGCATTTAAAGAAGGTATGAATCTCTTTAACGGCAATAAAACTCATGCCAGAGTTTATGCTGTTAATTATAATTTATTGAATGAAGCATCAGGGATTGACGGATTTGATAAAAAATCTTTCAATCAGGCAATGTCAAAACAAGAAATGTCTGATGCTGCAGAAAAGTTAACCAGAATAAGTTTCAAATACAAAGATGGCAAGTTATCAGATGAACTTATTACAAAAACTCCTAAGAAGAAAATTAAATCAATATTCAGATCTATATCAAGAAAAACACATATCGCACAAGACGTTAAATTTGGAGAAGGCTTAGAAGCAGGTCTTGAAAGAACATTGACCGATACTCATCAACTTGTAAAAGGTATGGTGAAGGAAGGTATTAAACCTGAAAATGTCGCAGATTTCGTAAAACGTTCAAAACGATTACTCAAAACAAAGAGTATTCTCGGAATGGCTGTTATATTACCTCTGGCAGCATCAATGCAGCATATTAACAGAAAGATTACGGAAAAACTATCCGGAGTGAAGGGTGCGCCTATTCATAAGAGTTACGGGAAAGGTGAACAAAAAACTCCGGAACAAATAAAAGATGAAAAACGTCAGTTGTTAGGTAAAAAGATTTGGGCTGTATCATCAATGCTCGGTGTTGCAATGTTATCAATGATGAAGCTTCCTAACCTGAAGACGTTGAAAAATATTGTACAATTCAAAGACCAGTTCCCTACAATGGATCAGGCAAGAGCGATATCTGCAATTACATTTGCATCACGTATGGCTGTTGCGGATGATAAGGCAGAGTTAGATGAAGCTCATACAAGAGATATTGTAACCTTCTCAAGTATGTATTTCTTAGGAGATTATGGTGCAAAAGCTATGGCTTCTCACCTGGAAAAGAAAACCGGTGTTGAACTTTTAAATAAAACTTTTGATCCTAAGAAAAACAACGGTTTCTTTACAAAAGCTAAAAACTGGATTTTGCATACACATCTAAAATCGTCTGATGAATTAAGAGGTGTAGGTAAGGCATTTGAAGAGGCAACAAAACTCAGAGCAAAATGTCAAATGGCAAATTTAGGAACTTCTTTGGCTCTATTAGGTGTAATTGTTCCTATATATACCAGATTAAGAACAATGAAACATGATAAGCTTGAAGAAGCAAAATTACAAGCAATGAAAAGTGGTACCCCTATACAAACTGCATCAGCGGGCGAAGCTAAGAATCCTTCCGGTATAAATTCCAGAGGATTAAACCCTCAGTTCCCGTCGATGAAACAGTTTAAAATGAAAGCAGAAGTGAAATAATGAAGACACAGTTAGAACAAGATCTTAATAACAACTATTACAACCCAAAAAACCTTAAACAAAATGGAAACAATCCGTCATTCAAGGGGATAACGGCTGCAGTGAACGGAGTAAGCAAATTTCTTGCAGACGAACCTGTTTGGGGAGCAACGGGTGTTGACATCGGATCTATGGTCATACCGCGAACTTGGACTGATGTAAAAAAACGTGGTGCTGTTGCCGGTTTTGAAACAGGATTCAGAGAAGCTGAATCATCTGCAAATGATGCCTTAATTGGTGTATACGGGGTTGCTGCAGGCTCACTTATTGCAGGAGCATTAAACAATAAGTATAATGTAACTGCTCATAAAATATTTGCATCTGATGATGCAGTCAGTGTTTATTCTGCAAAATGGGAAAAGCATAATGGTAATGTTTCTGAATTTGCAAAAGACATTGTAGATAATTTAGAGGCATACAATCCGAATAGTAAACATGCTAATGCGGAAGGTTTTGTAAAAATCCCTGAAGAACATAAACAGGGAATTATTGATGATTTAAAATATGTTGCTGAAGGTGATAGAAATGGTATGCCTGACAGATGGAAAGAAGTTAAAAAACGTCTTTCCGCAAAATTATTGGAGGCAACCGGAACCGAACAGGAATTCAGACTTGTTCACAATGATGGTGCAGCTAAAAAAGTAACAGTTGCAAATTCAAAAACGATGTTTGAAAACTTTTATCGTTTATCAGAAGCATTAAAATCTGATAAGGTTAAGGGTAAAGTTGGAGAATTTGTCAAATCTTATAAAGGTTTCGGTAAAACAAGAACTGCAATCGGTATTGCAATAGCCGGTGTATTTGCCGTTATTGCACAGCCGTTAAATGTATATATTTCTAAAAAACGTACCGGTACTGACGGTTTTGTCGGAGTTGAAGGACGTAAGAAGGATAATTCTAAGAGCTTTAAGCTGTTAAAACTTGCAAGCGGTGTTGGTATGATGACAATAGCTCTTGCATCAATGGGAGCATTGGCTAAAAATCCGTTAAAGATACCGAAATTATTTATTGAAAAGAATCAATACAAGGGTAAAAGTCCGACTATTAACCAATTCAAGACTGTTTTCGGGCTTGCAATTACATCACGTTTATTAGCTGCAAGAGATAAAGATGAGCATAGAGAAGTTGTAACAAAAGATGTTCTTGGTTTCTTTAACTGGTTAATACTTGGTAAAGTAGTAAACCAATTAATACTACATAAATTCCAGGCTAAAGGTGCTAACTTGTTGAAACGTGCGCCGTTACCTCAAAACCCGACTAGATTACAAAAAATCGGGAACTTCTTATCTTCATCAATTGCAACACATTCAGAGGTTGTTGTTGACGGTTTAAGAAAAGAACGTCCTGATATTAAATCAATTATTAAACCTAACGGACAGGCAATGAAGTTTAATGAAATGCTAAAACTTCTTCCAAAAGGTGGACAAGCAAGAAAGAATTTACGATTATTAAATATTGCTCAATGGTCAGGTTATGTATATTCTGCGCTTGTTTTGGGTAAAGGTATTCCTAACTTGAATATTTATTTAACAAACCTGAGTGAAAAACATAAAAGAGCTAAAATGGCTATGGTACATCAAAATAGCCAAGCAGCAGGTGATAAAATAGCTATTAATAAGCAGGTTGAAAATACTGCATTTTCGCAAATTAAAACTCACTAATATGTTTTATAATTTGGCTGTGAATATTTTCAATAGAATCTTTCCCGTTGATTAGCTTAGCTCTTTCGGGCTCTTGTCTTGAAATTTCTATATAGCCCTTCCTTACTCTGTTAAAAAAATCAATACCGGCACTTTCCATTCTGTCACGTGCTTTTCCAATTCTCTCAAGAGATGTTTCAACATCAATATCAAGAATAAACGTTAAATCCGGTTTTATGCCGTTTGTTGCAATGTTATTAAGATAATGAATTTGTTTTAAATCTAAACCTCTACCATATCCTTGGTATGCAACGGTTGAATCTGTATGTCTGTCACATATTACAATAACACCTTTATCAATGGCGGGTTTTATTATTGTATCGATATGCTGAGCTCTGTCTGCAAGAAATAGGAAGGATTCACAGTTTGAAGAAACATCTCCTTCGTAATTTAAAAGAATTTCTCTTAATTTTTCTCCTAGTCCTTTTGCTCCGGGTTCACGAGTTAGTAAAACATTTTCACCCTGTTTTTCAAGTGAATTTTTCAGTAATTCAATTTGTGTTGTTTTTCCGCAGCCGTCAATTCCTTCAAATGTTATAAATAATCCCTTTTTCATAGAATCCTCTCATTCTTAATGATTATATTTTGTCATGTAGTTGACATTTTCGCAAGATTAATATATTAATGTAAATATATTAAACTAAATTTGATTTTATAAGTTATCATATTAATGAGGTGATAAAATGAAAAAGGTATTTATTTGTTTATTAACGTTATTATTTACAACTGTCTCCAGTTATGCAGAAGAATCAGATAGTATTAAAGATGCTTATAAAAATATAGATGGTTTCTGTAAAACCTGCAATATAAAAGAACTAAATAATTTTATTAATAGCAATTCTTATTCTAAAAGAGCTATAGTTGAAAATGATGACAAGCTTATGTCGACTTGTATAAAAAATAAATGTAATGATGAGGTTTTTAATGTTTTAATCAAGAATGGACTTGATGTAAACAAATTAGATAACGCTCCATTGATATATGCAATCAAAAAAAATAATGTAGATGCAGTTCGTGTATTAATAGAAAATGGAGTTGATGTTAACAGATGGTATCCTCGAAAAGACATGGCACTAGTATATGCTGCTAAAAAGGGAAACCCGGAAATAATTAAACTATTAATAGATGCGAAGGCGAAAGTTGATGTTACTGATAATAAACAAAACACTCCGCTTTTGCTTCTGTGTAAGAAATCTCCAAATAGTCAGGGGGTATATTACTTATTAGATGCCGGAGCCGATTTGTTTAAATTAAATAAATATGATGTATCAGCTTATATGGTATTACCGTCAAACAAAAAAAGCGAAATTTTAGATTATTATAATAAGTCTATGTCTAAACTTTTATCAGATAAATTTGTTGCTAAAAATAAAAAGTATGTAGCTCAGGTTTATGGAGTTCCGGATAAAAAGATTAGCCTTGATAATAACTCTGAATCCTGGGAATACTTAAATGAAAATCAACATTATATCCAATTAAGATCTTCGTCAAACGGATTGGCTAACTATAGCTCTTATAGAGCATCATCAAGCTATATAAATACGAGTAAATATTCAACTGTTGATACACAGTATTACGGAGGATTTACCATTAAAGTTGAAAAGAAAACAATCTTTAATTTTAAAGATAATAATGTTTCTTCCGTTAAGTATGTTTCTTCTTTTAATACTTATCGTTAAGATAAATTTTTCCAATCTTTTGCGAGTTTGTTTAAAATATTTTGAGTATTATCTTTATTCAGTAAAACAGATTGTACCGCAGTATTGACTAAAGTGTTGATATCTTTCTGATTATTTGACTGCCGCATAACCGGTTGAATATGAGAAATTTGTTTTGCACTGATAGAACGTGCTTTTGACATTAAACCATCGTATGAATTGTAAAAAGAATCAGTCAGAGCTTCTTTATTAGTTGAAATTACGTTTGTGCGTTTTGCAAGTGTCAGCTGGTTCTCTTTATTTGTCAAAAATAAGCCAAAATCCAGAGCTTCATCTTTGTACTTTGCTTTTAAAGGGATTACAAAATTCATTAATGAGAAATCGTTTTGTCCCAGTTTTCCTTTTATTTGAGGAGCTACATCCGTTACTTTGTATACGTTTGGAGCATTATCTTTTATCATACTTAGGAAATTTGCTCCGCCTTGGAAAAATACGATGTTTTCTGACATATATTTTTCAAGCGCTTCTCTATGTGTCTGCGTAATACTTTCTTTCGGTATAAGATTGTTTTGGTATAGTGATTTAAACTGATTAAATACTTTAACACTTTCATTATTATTTATATTACTGTATGAATTGATTCCGTATTTGTTAAGTATTTTCAGCATTGTATCATTTTCAGTTATTGTCGGTAAATAAATGTACTTGCCGGTATTTACTTTTACCTGCTTTGCATACTTTGCCAAATCCTCATAAGTTGCCGGCATGTCGGTTAGTTTTGCTTGTTCAAATAATTTTTTATTATATATTGTAACCGCAGATGTTGCATACCAAGGTATCGCAAATAAGTTTCCTTTGTATTTTAGGGAATCTACAATATCTTTGTTGTATTCAGAGAGTTTATTTTCCGGAATTGAATATAAAGTTCCTTTTTGTGCCAGAATTGCCGAAAAATCAGGGTTCAGATTAATTAAATCAGGCGGATTATTGCTTAAAATTGCAGCAAGAGTTCTTTTATCTCCCTCAGAAAACGGGACATCTATCCATTTGATTTTTATATCCGGATGAGTGGATTCGTATTTTGAGATTATATTATTCATATAATCCGCAAAATCCCCCATCTGGAGTGTCCATACCGTAACTTCTTTTCTTGTATCAGTTTCGGTTTTTTGAATTACAGTAAAGTAAGTTACAATTAAGGCGATTATAATACTTAATATCCAGAACCATTTGTTTTTCATATAGCACCTCTCATGCTACAATTATACTATGAATAATCTATTTACAGAACTGGAGAATGCGAATAAACAGATTCCTCTGGCAGAGTTGATGCGTCCAAAGACTCTGGAGGAGTTTTTAGGTCAATCAAACGTTATAGCTCCGAATTCTCCTTTGCTGAATCTTATTAAATCACAGAGATTATTCTCTTTAATTTTATGGGGGACACCCGGCTGCGGCAAAACGACACTTGCCAGATTGATTGCAAATCAGGTTAATGCTAATTTTTTAGAACTATCTGCTGTATCTTCAGGAGTGAAAGATATAAAAGAAACTGTTGAAAAAGCAAATGAAGCTTTACGATACGGGCAAAAAACAATTGTATTTATTGATGAAATCCATAGGTATACAAAAACTCAACAGGATGCGCTTTTACCGTATCTTGAAAACGGAACATTTTTCCTTATCGGCTCAACTACCGAAAATCCGTCTTTTCAAGTCGTTCCGGCTCTTTTGTCCAGGGTGCAGATAATAAGATTAAATGCTATTGATGATGAGAGTATGACAAAGATTATTGATAAGGGGTTTCAATATCTTGAAAAGACATATCAGCCGATTGTGTATGATGATGAAGTTGTAAAATTTATCATTAATAACGCAAGGGGTGATGCCAGAACCGCACTAAATATGGTTGAGAATTCTTATTTTGCAAGTAATTTTTCTAATAATTCAAGATTATTGAATATAGAAATCTTGGAAAGTATTACCCAAAAAAGAAATACCAGATATTCAAGGCAAGAGCATTATGATTGTGCATCGGCATTCCAAAAGAGCTTGAGAGGTTCTGATGCTAATGCTGCAATATATTATCTTGCGAAAATGATTGAAGCAGGCGAAGACCCGAGATTTATTGCAAGACGTTTGATTGTGTGTTCTGCAGAAGATGTAGGACTTGCTGATACAAATGCTTTGACTGTTGCTGTTAATGCTTATAAAGCTGTTGAGCTTCTGGGACTACCGGAGGGACGTATTCCATTGGCTGAGGCAGTTATTTATGTAGCAAATGCGCCAAAATCCAATAAAACAATTATGGCTATTGATGCCGCTCTTGCAGATATTCAATCCGGACAGGATTATCCGCCGCCGATGCATCTTAGAGATGCACATTATAAAGATGCAAAAAAATACGGTTTTGGTGTAGATTATATTTACACACATGATAATCCTGATTATAAACAGCAGTTTATGCCTGATGAATTAAAAGACAGAGTATACTTTGAGGAATAAGTATATAAGATTTTCTCTCTGATTTATATAGCTTTACCGGTAATGACTATTGTGATAGGATTGTTACATAGATTACTTTAGAAGAGGATTTCTTATTATGAAAATGTCAAAACTTTTTGTTCAAACACTCAGGGAATTTCCGTCTGATGCGGAGGTTGTTTCTCATAAGTTTCTTGTAAAAGCAGGTTACATAAGAAAACTTACATCAGGCGTGTATAATTATTTACCGCTTATGTGGAAAGTATTGAAAAAAGTTGAGAACATTGTAAGGGAAGAAATGGACAGAGCAGGTGCTCAAGAACTTCTTATGCCTTTTGTTCAGCCGAAAGAACTCTGGGAAGAATCAGGCAGATGGGAAGTATACGGACGTGAATTGATGAGATTAAAAGACAGACATGACAGAGAAATGTGTCTTGGACCGACTCATGAGGAGATTATTACGGCAATTGCACGTGACGGTTTGAAATCATATAAACAATTGCCTGTAAATCTTTATCAAATCCAGTCTAAATTCAGAGATGAAGTACGTCCAAGATTTGGTTTGTTAAGAGGCCGTGAGTTTATTATGAAGGATGCATATTCTTTTTCAACTTCTCAAGAAGATTTGGAAAAAGAATATGATAATATGGCAAGAGCTTATAAAAGGATATTTGACAGATGTGGACTTCCGACCAAAATGGTTCAATCTGATTCCGGTGCTATAGGCGGCAGTGTAAGCCATGAATTTATGGTAATAACTGATACGGATGCCGGTGAAAACGATGTGTTCTATTGTGACGATTGTGATTATGCAGCAAATTCAAATCACGCAGTATCGAATCTTCCGCCAGCCAAAACGGACGGTGCCGAGTTTGGTATGAATGAATATAAAGTAGTTGATACTCCAGATATGAAAACTATTGATGATATTTGTGCATTCTTAAGCATAGATCCGACAGTTGTTTGTAAATCACTCGTTTATATTGCCGATAAAGAACCTGTAATTGCTTTGATAAGAGGAGATAAACAGGTTGAAGAAACAAAATTAATGAATGCAGCCGGTGCAATTGATATAAGAATTGCGACTGCAGAAGAAATTGAAGAATTAATGATGAAAAACGGTTTTGATGCAAAAGCCGGATTCATTGGTCCTATGGGTATGAACAATGTCAAAATCATTGCCGATAATACAGTAAAAGAACTTAAAAACTTTGTAATCGGTGCGAATGAAAATGATAAGCACAAAGTCGGTGTAAATTGGGATATGCTTCCGGAGGTTAAGTTTGTAGATATCAGACTTACAGAAGCCGGAGAACTTTGTCCTCAGTGCGGTAAACCTTTAAAGGTTACAAGAGGTATTGAAGTTGGTAATATTTTCCAACTGGGAACAAAATATTCAAAACCAATGAACGCAGTTTATATGGATGTTGACGGTAAAGCAAAACCATACATAATGGGCTGTTATGGTATCGGTATTTCAAGAACGGCAGCAGCTGCTGTTGAGGCGCATTATGATGACTGGGGTATTAAATGGCCGATTTCGATTGCTCCATACCATGCAATAGTTGTTCCTGTAAGCTGTAACGATGAACTTCAAATGAAGGTTGCAAATGAAGTTTATGAAAAATTATTGGCTGCCGGTATTGAAGTTGTAATCGATGATAGAGATGAAAGACCGGGAGTTAAATTCAAAGATGCGGATTTAATCGGATTCCCGTTTAGAATTACTGTTGGTAAATCTATTCAGAACGGTAATGTTGAGTTTGTTATAAGAGAAACCGGTTCTAAAGAAGAAATGACTCCTGATAAGGCTGTTGAATACGTAATAAGCCATGTAAGAGAAGCATTACAAAATAATTAAATATAAGATTTTATCCAAAGTAATACCATTTTTTAAATTTCTGAAACCATCTTGGTTTTGATTCATCAATTGTTTTTGTTAAAAATGATGCGTATTCAGGATAATCAAGTCTTTCTTTGGCTAAACTTTTTATAATTTTTTTCTGACCTTTATGCTCCGGATTTAGAGGAGTAAAACCCTGTTTCTTATAAAAAGGTTCGGATTCTTTATATGAAACAAGAAATATATCGGTATATCTGTTTTTCGTACTGTTTATTACATTTTTCATAAGTTGATTCCCAATGTGATTTCCTCTGTAAACTTTGTCAACAGCAATAGAATCAATATATAAAGTGTTATTATCCTTTACAAGCGGGGTTAGATTTAGCGGTTCTGCAAGTATAGCTGCAGTAAGTTTTTTACTTCTGTTTCTTCCGAGCATAACAGTGGTATCCGGATTTTTTAGCAGTTCTTTGTACGTGTTAATAGACTCACTAATGTAATCTTTGTATGTAGATTTTATGAATGTTTTAGTTCCTCTCCGGCATGTTTCCCAAAACGGGTGAGAAGATTGGTTGGCAAAATTATCAAGAAAGAAAGTTGCAACTTCTTTCAACAAACGCTTTTTAGCCGGTCTTGTGTAATCCAATTCTTTAAAATATATAGTATCACTGTCTGTATTGATTTTGAAAGGTCTTACAGGATGATTAAATGATTTAAATGAAATCTGTCTCTTTTCATGAATATCCACATTTCATAAAATGTCAGTGAATAATATATTTTGCTATGAATGTTAACAATTGTTAACTTAAAAGGCAATTTTTCTGTTCTTATATACTTTATATATACATAAGAGATAATGAATTAGGATTTAAAAGGAGAATAAACATGGGCGGAATTGAATTTAATGGCGTAAATGGATCTAATGGAGTATTTGGTTCTAAGAAAACTGGTGGAACTCCAAAAACAGAAAAATCATTTGATTTTGGTTTTAATGCTGTCGATGTTCCAGAAGTTGGTTTTGATGTAGCTCAATTTTCAACAAAACCGGCATTTAAACAAACCGATTTAGATCAAATGTGGGCAATGGCAGGGATTACAAAACCTGAAGGTGTTAAACCATTAGAAAGTACTATGGCGTTTGCTGCTGAAGGTGCAGAATATGGAGTAGAATATTCTGAAGAAGATATGAATCTTGCAAGATTTATGTTTGAAAACATGCAGCAAGTATAATATATCTTTTCTTTCCCGCAAAACAAATGTATCGGCACCAAGAGATAACGCCATTTCATTTGGTTGCCGTCGCCCGTGGGAAATTAGGGAAAGATAGTAAGATAAGGTTCTAAGCGGCAGTATATCTGCCGCTTTTTCTTATGTAAATATTTCTTAACATAATAACAATAAAAAGGCAATTTTTATAATAGTATATACTTTATATATAAGAGATAATTAATTAGGATTTAAAAGGAGAATATAATATGGGGTTCGATATCAACGGATTTAAAAATGCTTTCTTGTCTGAAATGAAACGTGCGGCAAATTTAGATTCTCAAAATAATAGGATTGATACGCAGTCAGAGGCTAGAGAAGCAAAGAATATTCAATCAACTTTCAAATCTGAACTGGGTAAAGTATCAGATCCTATTGGTGATTCTTTTGTCAAATCTACAGATAATAAAAATACAGTCCAGCAAGAAGTATCTATTGAAGAATTAACAGCATTATTAGATGATCCTGACTTGAATGTTTCAAGGGTTAACCAGTTGATACAAGAAAAACCTGTTAAGAGTTTAGGTAATGTCGGTAAAACAGGCAGTGTAAAACAACCTCAAGAATTGGCTGATATGGCAGAAATTTCAGATGCTGATACTGAGGGTGTAAAATTCTATACCGATTTGGCAATAGCTGAAGGACGTGATGGTGATATCAAAAGAAATACTGATGCATCAGAGGAAGGAATGGATATATTAGGACCAGAAATGTTTGATGCATTTATGGAAGCATTGTACGCAGCATAAACTGCTCCCTTTGTGGGAAATTAGGGAAAAGATAGTAAGATTACATTAGGGTGATTCAATATTTGGCACCCTATTTTTTTATTATTAGTAAACATAACAAAAGCTCAGGTAAAAGCCCTGAGCTTTTAGTTATATAGTTATGATCTATTAATCAACGTATAATGGTGCTAATTTTTTTTCTTGTTGAGGGATAACACCTTCTTCAATTGGAAGATATACTCTGTAATCTATTACAGGGAAACAGTTATCAATGCTTTCAATTTGTTTAAGTTCTTCATCGTTAATGTTTCCTGATTCAATCATGTCACAAATTCTTTCAAATCTGTCAACGTGTTCTCTGAATCTGTCTGTTGCATAATCTTTTGCCTGCCAAGTTGTAATCAGGAACGGCCAGTCAGAACTTTGAAGAAGTAAGTTTTCTCTAGCCATTTGATTAAGAGCTCTGTGCAAAAGTTTATCCTCAGGAATAGTTTCATAACGAGAAGCTATTTCTGTTACACGTTTTTCACAAGAGTGAATAATAGGCCACATCCACTCAGTTAAGTGGTTTTGCCATACATAGAAATGTCCGCCTTGTCCCCATG
Source organism: Candidatus Gastranaerophilales bacterium (assembly GCA_944324825.1). Lineage (GTDB taxonomy): Bacteria > Cyanobacteriota > Vampirovibrionia > Gastranaerophilales > Gastranaerophilaceae > UMGS1585. The sequence continues at coordinate 91,936 of CALUXU010000001.1, read as the reverse complement.
AACTTTCAGGGATTTGGATTGCTTCTGATGGCGGATATTTTTCGATGTATTCACCGGCTGTTAATCTTTCAACTTCAGGAAGATAAGTATTGAATTTCTTAATTACCTGTTTAATAAATTCAACACCTTCAAACCACCAGTGTCCGAATAACTCTGTATCGAATGAAACCATTACAAGCCCTTCTTTGCCATTGTGAGCTTTTTTGTAATCATTTAACAAGTGATAAATTAATGTTGTATAGTGATCAGAGTTTTCATTAACTTTGTTTAATGCCAATACCGGATCATAAAGCATTTTGTCACCTAAATCTGTTGTAGGTGAAGTTATTCTCCAGTAGTGCATACCTGATTTATCATCTTTTTTGTGGAATTCTCTGAAGCATCCGTCACCAGGATATCCGTCAGCGGCTGACCATACCTGATAACCGGCTCTGTCGTTTCTTCCCATAACCGCAACTTGTGCATCAGGAAGCCAGTATGCAGAATATGTATCATATCCGGTTGCTTCTCTTTCAGGCAGCGGAATGTATTCAATATTTCCGTAAACACCGATTACACGGCGATTACCGATAGAGTTGCCGCCTTCAATTACGTGAGATTCTGTAAAGAAGTATTTAATTCCGTTGTTTTGAAGTGTAACTTCAATTGCAGGTCTCCAGTGTTTTTTGCCATCTTTACCCACATACTCATAACCTTGTCTGTATGCACATTCAGGTAACCAGCAGCCTGTTGCTTTTTTACCAAATAATCTTTTTGTTGTATCAGAACCTACTTTGAATTGTGCATTCAAGTTATTATCAGTTGCCAACAACGGAGAAAATCCGTGTGTTGCTCCTGAGGTTGTAATTTCAATACAACCTAAATCCTGATATTTTTTGAAATATTTAATAAGATTCTTTTCGTATTTGTTTACAAAATCATCTCTTAATTTGTTCCATAAATCAAAATAATATTTTGCCAAATATTTTAAGTGTTGAGAATGTGCAACTTTAGGATCCGGATATCTTTCCAAATCTTTGCTTACTGCTGCAATTCTTGAATCGATGTATTCAACAAAACCATTTTGTAAGTGTTCGTCATTTAATTGTTCTGCAAGAATCGGAGTTATGCCAACGGTTAATTTTGCTTTAACACCTTCATCGTATAATTCAGAAATAGCATTTAATAAAGGAACGTATGTTTCTGCCATACATTCATAGAGGTTTTCTTCCCCAAAAGGCCACATACCTGCTTTTCTGTAATACGGTAAGTGACTGTGTAACATGAATACAAATTGACCTACTGACATATTGTTTTTGCCTCCGTTTATTTAATGATTGCAGTAATATTATTTTCACAATCTGACATGGTATTATATAGCATAAACGGGCATAAAATATAATACCTTAGAGCTAATCCTGCTGAATAATTGTTACAATATTTAATAAATTTCCGTACTTGAAAAGTTATATATTACTGGTTTTAACAATATTTCACGGATATTTATAATTGATATATTAATATTAAATTTAATCTATTTGTATGAGATTTATTATTTATAAATCTTTAACTTTTTTCCAAATATTGCAATAATTATTTCTGTTCTCTACAGCTTCAGTAAATCCGGAGTTTTTCAGTACTTCAGACAATAATTTCATATTACTGCCTTGCTTGTCTTCGTGTTCTCCCAGAATAAAAAGGCCGTCTTTTTCCAAAACTCTGTTTGCTTGTTTCCCAATATTATCCAAAATAGGTTTTAGTTCTTTGTCAGGTAACGGTGTTCTTTCAAATTGTTCTAAATCCTCATTCATAATATGATAAAAGGCATTTCTGAATGATAATATATGCGCTTTCCCTTTTGGGGTAAACTTATCCATTTGTTCAATATTACCTACCATAAAATTGCAATTAAGTGTTTCCGGATTTTTTAATTTATATGTTCTTGATTTTACTTCAATATCAGGAGTTCTGCCCATTTTTTCAAGCAAATAATTTCTGAATTTGGTAATCAGGCTTGTTTTATGTTCAGGAGTTTCAATTTCTTCAAAAAATTTGTTGAATAATTCCTGATGTTTTTTGTGCATTCCTGTTAGTGGTCTGCTAGAAAAACTTAAATACCCGTCTTTATAGGCAGATAATCCTATTTCTTTTGCAAATTCTGCATTTTTTTTATCTTTAGGTCTTGAAATTTGATAAATATGTTTGTTAGCTTTTTTTATTGCATTTTCTCCTGCATCAAATCCAAGAATTTCTGTTTTTCTATCTTTCATTAACATTTTGAACGATAATGCTTCTTCTCCGCTCGAGCATGCTCCTACAATAATCCGTATTTTAGTGTTTTTTGCAAATTTGTTTTGAATATACTTAATAGCCCAATTAAGTGTATCAGGCTCTCTGAAAAAGGCTGTTTCCTGTATTAGTGTCAGATTTTTTTTACCGTTTTTAATTACTTCGTGTCCTACGCGGCCTTTAAACTGTACTGTATCATTTTGCGGCTTGATTGTTCTAATCTGCCGGTTTTGATTTATAGGTGATGTATATTGGGTATTATATGTCGGATTGATACTTAGCATACTTTAATTAACGCTTCTAAAAATAATTTTTGCTATCTAAATTTACCCTTATGTGATATAATTGTGGTATTCAATAATCAAAGAGGAAAGATTTTATGCTACAAGAAGCCACCCGTGCAATTAATTCTGCTTTTAATAACAGTTTTGTTAAAAAGTTGTCGCTTTATCTTCATGATTGCGTTAGAGAGGAAGTAAAGAGTTCGACTTTTCGTAACTTAAAATCAGACAAAGATAACAAGTGGATATTTCTGAAAGAAGAAGACAAGCTTTTTACAACGGGTATTGAATATCAAAAATTTGACGGCAGTGACCCTAAGCTTACTGAGCTTATGATTCAAAGTGAGTTGAATCAAAAAGAGAAGTACTTAATCTACGGGTATTTATTTCTTGTAGGCGGAAATTCAAAGAGCCGTAAAAAGAACGAATTTTTGACTCCTCTTTTATATATGCCGTGTAAGCTTGAACGTAATGGTATTAATATCAATTGTATGCTAACTGATGAGTTCCTTTCGCTTAACACAGGTGCTTTAACATCTTTGATGCAAAAAAATGATGACGAAGAGGAAATGGAACAGCTGATAGAAGGACTATTAGAGGTTGTTCCGTCGCTTCCGATTACGCAGGAAAAGCTTGATGTATTTATAACGACATTAAAATCTATTATTCCGGATGTAGAAGTCAAACTTGATAATACCGCAGAAATTGAAGAAGACAATATTTCTAAAGATACTTCCTCAAAGTCTGATGATGATACTGATGAAATCCAGGAGGAGGAAGAAACAACTGTTACAAAATCATCCGGTAAGATTGATAAAATTACTTTAACAAATCAATGTGCAATAATTTTGACTAAGCGTCCTTCTGTAACAGCAGGAGTTTTACACGAATTAACACAAATATCAGAAAAGCCAAGCGGTGTTTACAGAGAAACCGTATTAAATTTGATAAACGAAGAATATATACAGGCGAAATCTGTTGATATTCCGAAAAAAAATAAATCGGAATTTTACCCGGTAACTCCTCTTGCGTTGAGCGATTCTCAGTCGAGTGTTATCGAAAACTTGGAAAATAATCAGTTGGTATCCGTATACGGTCCTCCGGGAACAGGAAAATCTCAAACAATAGTGAACCTTGTTGCTCACCTGATAGCAAACGGGAAAACTGTTCTTGTTGCATCACGTATGGATAAGGCGGTAGATGTTGTTGCAGACAGGTTGAATGAACTTGGGGCTCCTTATCTTGCTTTGAGAGCCGGTAGAATAAACTATCAAAAACAATTGAGTTTTCAGCTTCAGGATTTGTTGTCAAATAAGGTTGATTTGAATGAGGGCAGTGATGACAGTATTGTAGTTGATGTTTCTGATATGAAAAAGCTTCTTAATTCTGTTAATGAGGCGGAAACAAAGGCTGAAACATTGATTAAAAAAGAAAAAGAATGGTCTGATTTGGGGGTTCAAATCAGCGATAAGAAAAAAGAAATAGGAGCTCCTAAATTTATAAATGTTTCATTAAACAAAGACGAAGTAAAAGATTTGGGTGACGTTATAGAGTCTTTGTTAAAAAATATCGAAAAAAGCGGATTTTTGGCAGCATTAAATAATTATACGGCGGTTAATAAAGTTAAAAAGCTTCTTAAAATAGATGATTTCTTTGTATCACGTGATAACTTGGACCGACTCAAGGATGAACTTGAATATGCCTCACTGGTTTGTGATGCCAAAAATGTTGAAAAAGATATCCAAGATACAGGAAATCTTCATGTCATAATAGAACAAATGCGTACGTTAAAGAAAAAGCAGCGCAAACTTGTTACTGATATTCTCTGCAATAAACGCCGCGGAGCTTTAAGAAGTTTAATGAAGGATCAAGTTAAGCGCCAAAGATTATTTATACACTCAAAATCTTTGATTGAACGCAAAAAAAGCTTGCAAAACAGATTATTGGAGGCAGAAGATTTTAAACCGCTGTTGGAAGCATTCCCTTGCTGGTGTGTTACAACGTATGCCGTATCAGGGTCTTTGCCTTTAAAACCGGGATTGTTTGATGTTGCAATTATTGATGAGGCTTCTCAATGTGATATTGCAAGCTGTTTCCCTATTTTATACAGGGCTAAAAAAGCTGTTATTGTTGGTGATGACAAACAGCTTCCGCATCTTTCCTTCTTAGAAAAAGCAAAAGAACAATCATTTATGAGCAAGTATGAAATAGCGGACAGATATCAATTAATGTGGAGATTCCGTACAAATTCAATGTTTGATATTGCAAACTATTATTCAACGGCATCTGTCCTTCTTGATGAACATTTCAGAAGTTTACCGCCTATTATTGATTTTTCAAACAAGGAGTTTTATGGCGGCAGAATAAGAATAATGAAACAAAATACTTCTGATTTTAAGGCTTTGAAATTAATAGAAGTTCCTGACGGGAAAGTAGATTTTGATGCAACAAGAAACCTTCCGGAAATTGAAGCGGTTGTTAAGTGCTTGCACGAATTAATCGTTGATTCGGAACGTGAAGATCCGGAGCATCCGATAACAATTGGTATAGTGTCACCTTTCAGGGCGCAGGTTGAACAGCTAAAGATTTCTGTTGCCAAGGTTCTTTCTGATTTTATGATTAATAAACATCAGATTGAAATCGGTACCGCTCATACATTCCAGGGGGATGAAAAAGATATTATACTTGCATCTTGGGCGGTTGCAAATAACAGCTTCCCTCAAAGCTTAACATTTCTGCAAAAACCGAATCTGTTTAACGTTGCGATTACACGTGCAAAAAAACAAATGATTAATTTTGTTTCCCGTGATACAACAGAGCTTCCGGAGGGAATGTTTAGAGATTATATTTCATACATAAAAGAATACGAACGAAACTTTGAATTACATAAAAATCCTGAGTTTGATGAAAATACTTATAAGAATTCGTTTGAGAGAGAAGTTGCTACATATTTGCGCGATGCAGGGTATCACGTAAATGCCGGTGTTGAAATCGGCGGCGTGAATGCTGATTTACTGGTAAACGACAAGTTTGTAATTGAATGCGACGGGCTTGAAGATAATGTAAAATCAAACATTTCTAATATGAAAAAACAAGCAATTATTGAACGCTGCGGACTTTTGGTTTGCAGATTTTCTTTGCGAGAATGGAAAATGTCAAAAGATGCTTGCGTGAACAGAATGATTAATTATTTGTAAATAATTGTAACAATAATCTGCTATTATCCCCTTTTTCATTAAAGTTTTAGTGAAAACCGGCCGTTACATTTAAATGTAATTAGGGGTATATAAAATTATGGCAGATATGTTTAACTTTAATACAGGTGATTCAAGCAGTGCAGGGTATAACTCTCAATACCAAAGACCTGCTGTTGATGCTCAATCTGTTCAAAACGTAGAATATCAACATAATTGGTACAGAACTCCGCGTCCGTTTGGCTTAAACGTAAGAGTTCCGGAAGCTCCTACATTTATCGGTGAAAATACAAGTGCTTTAATAAAGAAAACTGCAAAAGAATTATTCTTAGCACCGGTAAAAGAGATTGCTAATTTCTTTGAAAAATATGAAAAAGTATTCAACGGCGAAATTGCAAACGAATTAAAAAGTTTATATGTTCAAAGATTCAATACTGCATCAATTCTTCAAAGTGAAGATGAAGAAGTATTCGGCTCAAGCCGTCCTAGCTTCATGATGGATATGTAAGGCTAAATTTCGTATAGTATTTATCTGTTAGGATAATATTTTTAAATAGAGGTGAATTATTTATGGAATATCTGTTAATACAAGGATTATTATTCGCTATTATTAGTTGCTATCTAAAACAATCTCAAAATTTTGTTTTTGTTTTAGTAAAGTAATAAGAACTATAACTCAAATACATTTACCCCTTTACCTCCCCATACTTCTAACGGGTAGGCAGAATTATAACTCAATATTATTTATCCCCCTCCTAGGTGATGGTAAATACTTTTCTATAATAGAGTGCGGCACCTGCAATTGTTAATATAATATTCGGTAAGAATGCCGCAATGAATGCAGGGAGAGTGCCTGCTTCACCAAAAGAGATGGATAATGCACGTATAAGGTAATATGCAAAAATAATCAGGATACTGAATAAGAATCCGCGGTTATAACGTACTCTTGGAGGTGTTATTGCTAACGGGATACCTATTAATACAAGTACGATTGTTGTCAGCGGGAGTGCTATTTTGTCGTACAAATCGATTTGCAGACTTCGTTTTTTGTCCTCTTCAATTCCTTTAGTTACATTCAGATAGTGGGCTAATTGCATAAAATTACGTTCATTAGCAAGGTTTTTATTCATTTCTTTTTTCAAATCAACCCCGAATTGTGCCAATGACTCACCAAAGAATGTTGAATTAAGAACTTTTCCTCTATCTGCAATTGTATATACAATACCGTTATTGAAAATCCAGCCGTCAGGAGATGTTCCTCCTTCTTTCGCTTGCAGTACGTGTATTGTATCTTCTTTTGAAGAGTCAAGAACGGTAATATTGTGCAGTCTTTTTTTCTCGCAGTATTCTACGTAAAATAACCTTTTAAGCCCTCCGTTACTGCCGGTTTCTTCAAAAGTAAAATTATGTTTCCCGTCAGGAACATTTTTTTGAGAAAAAGACCATAAGGCTAAATCTTTTGATTGTTTGGTCATAACAGGTACGACAGTTTCGTTTATTGTAAAACTTACTATTGCCATGACGATTGCAAATGCAAAAACAGGTTTTGCTATTCTGTTGAATCCGATTCCACAGGCTCTCATAACCGTTAGTTCGGAATCAAGGCTTAACTTGTTAAGTGTCATAACCGTTGACAGGAGTATTCCCATAGGAATAGTCATAACAAATACAGAAGGAAGCGTTAGGATAACCAGCATAAATGCGATTTTAAACGGAATACCGTATTTTGCAATTTGTTTGATTAATGTAATGAACGTATCTGATGCAAATATAATTGATGTAAATACAAGTACGCCCATGATAAACATTTCTATAACTTGTTTAAGAATATATTTATCCAATAATTTTAAGTTTATTAGTTTTTTGCGTACCTTCATCAGATTATTCCTAGTTATTCTGTATAAGTTTTCTTCTTATATTTTACTCCAAAACTACAATGTAATATCTTAAAAAGCCGTTAAGATATGATTGTAAATCCTCATCGCTCTAGCCTCTTTTAATATCAATATTAATATTTATATTAAAACGGGGCTTTCTTTTTAAACGAGAACAGGAGATTTTTTCTCAAAAGCCTCTTTGATAGACTTATTATAATCAGGTTTTAGTATGCCAACTTCGGTTATAATTCCTGTAATAAGTTCGTGAGGTGTTACATCAAATCCCGGGTTAATAATATTTACTCCGTCTGCACAAATTGTTTTGCCGTTAATATGTGTAACTTCGTCGTGAGAACGTTCTTCTATCGGGATTTCATCACCTGTTTTGATAGAAGTATCTATTGTTGACAAAGGCGCCGCGATATAGAACGGTATATTATGATATTTGGCGGCTATCGCAACGGTATATGTTCCGATTTTGTTTGCGGTATCACCGTTTGCGGCAATTCTGTCTGCTCCGACTACAACCATGTCAATCATACCTTTTTTCATAAAGTATGAGCACATACCGTCGGTTATTAATGTTGTCGGGATTCCGTCCATTGTTAACTCAAGAGTTGTAATGCGTGCACCCTGCTGGCGCGGTCTTGTTTCATCTGCAAATACTTGAATTGTGTTATCATTTGCAAATGCGGAACGTACAACGCCGAGGGCTGTTCCGTATCCGACAGTCGCAAGAGCGCCTGCATTGCAGTGAGTGAGAATAGTTGCTCCTTTAGGTACAACTTCTGCTCCGTATCTGCCTATGGCTTTGTTTATCTCAATATCTTCATTTTCCATTCGAATTGCTTGTTGGGTTAAATCTGATATTAAAGTTTCGATATTAGATTTGCAATTTTTGATAAGATTTTTTTGCTGTTCAACTGCCCACATAAGGTTTACCGCAGTAGGTCTTGAAGATGCAAGATAATCACATTTTTCAATTAATTTTGATTTGAAATCACCAAGAGAAAGATTTTCTTTTTGAAGTTCAAGAGCGTATAAAACAACACCGTGAGCGCCAGCGATACCTATTGCCGGAGCACCTCTTACAATCATTGTTTTGATTGCATCATACATTTCATCTCCTGTTTTGATATCTACATATACGTATTCATCAGGAAATTTTGTTTGATCAACCATTCTTGAAATGTTATCAACCCATTGTATAGTTCTTATTTTTGATTCAAATTCCACTTTATTCACCCTTATTTTATTTCAAAATCTATATTTTCATTTTCTGCTTTTTTTAGTCCGGAGAGGAGTTCGTACATATAAGCCGTAACTACTCCGGAGAATGCATTCATTAATGCTGATATAAATGCTATAAATAAAAGGAGAGAAATTAGTACAAAAAATCCGCCAAAATTGGTGATAAATTGCAGCATAACTCTTCCTATATAAAACTTTTCGGTTATCAAGCCTATAATTATACTTAAGGGAGTGTAAACAATCGAAAATGCAATAAAAGAGGCAAAACCTATTACGGCACCTAATATTGCGCCTTCTCTCATATCTATAATCCCGATTAGGTTATTTCGTTTAAAATATACAATAATTATGGCTGATAAGAATAATATCAATGCCAGAAATGTAATATTTCCGATATAAGGAATTAATGTTACGATTCCTATAATACCGCCGATTAAAGCACTAAAAAGAGCTGCTTGTTTTAATAATAAAATATTCATCTTCTCACCTCGCGTTTAATTATCTCATAATATTAAATTTGAGGCAAATTATATTTAAGAAACATTATTCACATTTTTTGAGATAAGAGTTTTGAGGCAGGTTTAAAATCCATTGCTGGAGTTTAAATTTTTTGACCAATGTATCTTTATATTCTTTTGAGTATTTTGAACAATCTCCTTCCACTGATACAGATTTTAATTCCCTTGGGTACGTTAATGCGTATTCAATATCTTCATTATTGAGTCCTGCATTTTTCATTTCTTTTTTCCATTGTTTTTTATGGAGAAGTTTATTAACTTTCCATTTAATATCTCTGACGAATTGTGTTGTTGGAGTAATTGATTCATATTCGTATTTTTCGTCGTTTATATGATTCAATTCGTGACGTAGTGTTGAGCCTCCGCATTCCGTATCTGTTTTTAATAAACCATCCAGTTTGATTTTGTTATATAGATATGAAGTGCTCCCGATAGAATCACTTTGTCCCAGTGTGTAATCTGTTGAATTTATGTCAATTATTTGCGGGAGTCGAGTATTTTTCCCTCCAGTTTCTTTCCATAGTTTTAATTCTTCCTCCAGGTATTTAAAATCCTTATCATTTAAATCTGCATTAGTCGGAAATACCATTGTGCCATATTCTTTGTTGATGGTTTCTAAAATTTTCTTTGTTTTAGGGTTTATATTTTTTAGATATTCCTGATGGTAAATATAATTTACCATACTTGGAGATGAGTCATTATAAAGGCTGGCAAATTTTTTGAATTGTTCATCTCTTATGCTGTTTTGAAATGTTTCGTTTAGTTTTTTATCAGAAACATTGTCGATATTTTGTCTGTATTCATTATATGACATGACTTTTTTAGGCTGTGTAACATAGTTTTTCCTATAGTTTTCAGGTGTTCCTATTTTATTTTCAAGAACATCTGCCATCCAGGAGTTTCCTTTTTTTAGCCAACGGTAGTATCTAATAGGATTACTATCTGTATTTGCATATTTCCCGTTGAGTATATTTACACAATCTGTGTAGTTTTCCGCATCGGTAATATTATCTTCAAATAATTTTCTGAATTTTTTGCTGTTATGTAAAGATAAATCATTTATAATTTTTAAAACTTTCTGCTTAATAACAGGATTTTCTATCATTTCAACTTTTTGAGAAAGTGTATAAATATAATCGGAATTATTTTCTATGTTTGAAGAATTATCAATTATTTTCTCATATAGTTTTGTAAAACTCTCTTTAATCTGTTCATCTTTTATTGCTGCAAGTTTATTTTTTGTATCCTTAATAATTCTCAAACAATTTTGAGAACCGCTTGCTGCAAAATTATTTATAATATACATTCCTGATTTATTTACAAACATTAATAGAAACCTTCTAGGTTTATAAAGTAAACTTATAAATAAAAATTGCCTTTTTGTGATAAAATTTTTTCAAGGGAGTATAAAATCATGAAGGTTGCTCAACTGTTCGGAAATCAAATTGAATTGAGAGAGTTGGATAAAGTAACGTTATCCAATCGTAAGGGTGCAATAGTAAAAGTTTTAGGCTGCGGCTTGTGCGGTTCGGATATTGTTAAATTCAGGCATGGTCTGGCTGAAGACGGTACTGTTCTGGGGCACGAAATTGTTGCAATAATCGAAGAAATTAATTCTGACACATCATTCAAAAAAGGTGATAGGATTGTATGCTCTCATCATATTCCTTGTTTTGAATGTCATTACTGCAGGGGCGGCAGTTATTCAATGTGTAAACATTTTAAAAAGACAAACATTGTGCCCGGTGGATTTTCTCAGTATGTTTATCTTTCGGAAGAACATTTGAAAAATGTTGCGTATAAAGTTCCTGACAGTATGCCGGATGAGGAGATTTCTTTTTATGAGCCTTTAGGCTGCTGTATTCGAGCAGTTGAAAGAGCGGCATTGAATAAAGGCGATAACGTCCTTGTAATAGGTTTAGGCTCAATCGGAATACTGATGGGGCAAGCCCTGAAAGCCTACGGGATGAATGTCTACGGCTGCGACTTGATGCAGGAGAGAATTGACCTGGCATCGACTAAAGGTATCACTGCTTTTAATTCTTCGGATGTTGAGTATTCGCATGAATATATTTATAAAGAAACAAATGATATAGGTGTTGATTGCGTATTTATGACATCAGGTGCAGATGCCGCGATTCCTCTGGCTTTGAAAACGGTTAGAAACGGCGGGAAAATCCTTGTGTTTTCAAGCACTCCGAAAGATTTCGGATATGCAAATAATGATATATATTATAGAGAGTTAACAGTTATGGGCAGTTATTCTCCGCATCCGAATGATTTAAAAAAATCCTTTGAATTATTGACATCTTCTCAGGTAGATGTTAAAAATCTTTCGACAGATTATATTTTGGATGATATTGTGAAGGCTTTTGATGATACAATTAAAAACAAAATATTAAAAGCTTATATAAAAATAGGAGACTAGTCTTTGAAAGCAGTATTATTTTACGGACCTCAGGATATAAGATATGAAGATGTAAAAATTAAACCTTTGGCAAAAGGTGAGATTTTGGTAAAGGTAAAGTCTGCACTGACTTGCGGTACTGATGTTAAAACTTATAGGCGCGGTCATCCTGTTTTAATAAAAAAAGTCCCTTCAGGTTTCGGACATGAGTTTTCCGGTGTTGTTGAAAAAATAGGAGAAGGTGTTGATAATGTAAAAGTCGGCGACAGGGTTGTTTGTGCAAATTCTGCACCTTGCGGACATTGTTTTTATTGCAGGCATGAAGAGTACAACCTGTGTGAAAACTTAGATTTGCTAAACGGTGCTTACGCCGAATACATTGTTGTCCCTGAGCGTATTGTTAAAAAGAATACCTTGATATTACCAGAAGATTTAAGCTTTGATAAGGCAGCTTTTTGCGAGCCGTTGGCAAATGTTGTTCATGGGGTAGAAAGAACCGGAATAAAGCCGGGGCAAACAGTGGGGATTATCGGTATCGGACCTATCGGCTTGATGTTTGCAAGATTAGCCAAATTAAAGGGTGCGAATACAATTGTTGCAGGGCGTAATCCTTTAAAATTAAAAATGGCTGAAGAATTTGCGCAGGCTGATGAAATAATTGATTTGAAACGGTATCCTAATCCTGAAAAAATCTTTAAAGAGTTTACTGAAGAGAAAAAAGGATTGGATATTGCGGTTGAATGTGTTGGTCTGCCTGAGATTTGGGAAAGAATATTTTCTTGTGTCCGACCGGGTGGAACAGTGCATTTCTTCGGCGGTTGTAAGTCAGGCTCTACCGTAACTTTTGATACAACAAGAATGCATTACGGTGATATTACTTTGATGAGTGTATTCCATCATACTCCTAAATATTTCAGGCAGGCGCTTGATTATATTGCATCAGGCGATGTTGAGGTTGAGAAGCTTATAACAAATACGCTATCATTAAAAGATGTTGAATTTGCGATGAAACAGCATATTGAAGGTAAAGCTATTAAATTTTTAATAAAACCGTAACAATAGTTAGACAGTATAAAAAAATTTTGTTATAATAAAATCAGTCAATTTATTAATAATTGTAAAATATTACTCTATCTATGAAATTTAAAGGATTTTGGATACTTTATATATATACAATGTCCTACATGGAGGTAGCAGTAAAATGAGAGAGGAACTGTATGTTGAAACTTCATACGGGCGCAGGTTTGTATCAGAAGATTTAATAAACGGAATTTCTCAGTATTTAATTGCAAAAACGGAAACAGAAGAAGAACTTGGAGATTTAGTCATGGCAAAAATTAATGAACAAGATGCAAGAAAAGAAGCATGGAAATTAGCTTATAAAGAAGTTCCTCTTCCTCCTAATTCGGTTCCGTTGGAAATAAGGCTTGAGATGCAGCAAAAGAGAAATGAGGTTGCAGAAAAGTATTATCGTGAAATTATGACCAGAGAAGAATAATAATAAAAATTTTTCATTAAGTTTACAAAGCCAAGGTTTATATTAATAAGCCTTGGCTTTGTAACTTCGGCTCTTAAATCAAATTCTTGCAGAGAGATGCCCCCTGCAACCCAAATCATATTTAATTATATTGGGGGCTATGCACCCCCAAACCCCGCACATTATTTCTTTCTGTCTTGAATTGTTCGCATTAAACGGCGTTACGCATTTCACCTTCGTGAAACGCTCCAGCCTCTGCTCACAATTCTCTTTTTGTTGCGATGCAAAAAGCGGATTCTTGCCAGAGTGCGTAGTGTTTTTGCGACAGCAAAACACGAAGACACGTTTAATGGCAAGAACCAAGCAGAAAGAAACAATGGAAAGAAAGAAAAAACCGCCGACTAAATAGTGTCAGTAGAACTCAACATCCAGCCGGTGAACTCGCTTTGCTCAGGCAGCACCGGCTGTCTTGGATTATTGGCGGCTCGATCGGCTCAACGCAGCTCTCGCCTGGACGAGTTTCGCTTCGCTCACTCTTGCCAAAATCCGCTCACCATTGTTTCGTTAACTGACACTAATCTATTATTATTTACCCCTGCTCATTCCGTAAAGGTTGTAATATCAAAAGATTAGAATTGTGTTTTGATTGAATAATTTATATTTATTTTTTTATTTTATTTTTATTTTTTTTTATCTTTGTACTCTCCACGTAGTGAGCCATCAATGTTAGCGAAACAACGACAAGGCGGGTATTGTCTGAGGTTCGAAGAACCGAGTTTACCCGCTTGGGTTGAGCTTTACTTTTGATGTGCGAACGAAGTGCAGAGTACCGGTTTGTGTCGCTTTGGCGGCAAAGCGACCCTGTCTGGAAGACCCGCCGGAGGCAGAAAAGAAAAAACTTTATTTGAAATATAGCTGCGGAGTTTGAGGCTGCATAAGCCTAAATATTAATTATTTCCAGAGAAATTGGGATGCGGGGTGCAGGGGTGCATAAACCCCGCATCAATTTGATTCGCCCCGTCCGGAGGACAAAAGAAAAATTTTTAATTTTCTTTCACATTAATCCAAGGTTTATATTAATAAGCCTTGGATTTTATGTTACAATTCACTTATGGATATTATTGAAGTCAAAAATATTTGGAACAGGGTAAAAGAAGAGATAATAAAAACTGTTCCGGCAACGTCACATCCGTGGATAATTCCCTTGGAGGCTGTCGGGTATGAGAATGAGATTTTTTCTGTTTTGACGGGACAGTCTTTTGCTATACAAATTATTAGAAAAAACCATTATCAGCAGATATTGGAGGTATTTCATTCTTTAGGCTATCCGATAAAAAAGTTTGATATTATATTTGATGAAAATTTATCCAAAGAGTTAAAAAAACAAAAAGAAAAAGAATTAAAGGCACAAAAGAAGGCCGAGGAAAAGGCAATAAAAGAAACTGCGTTTGACGGTATGGCAAAAATGCAGTCACAATCTAACTTGAATTTAAAATATAAATTTGAGAATTTTGTCGTCGGTGACAATAGCAAACTTGCTCATGCCGTTGCATTTAATGTTGCGCAGCATCCAGCCGAGAAATATAATCCGTTATTTATATATGGCGGTTCGGGGCTCGGAAAAACTCACTTGATGCAGGCTATCGGGCATTATACCTTGTTTAATAACCCTAAGCTCAAAGTTCGATATATAAAAACTGAAGACTATGTAAATGAATTGGTCGACAACTTAAGAAAAGGCGGAGATACAAACGACAGAATGGCCAAGTTCCGCCAAAAATACAGAAATGTCGATATATTACTGATTGATGATATCCAGTTTGTTGAATCAAAGAGCAGGACTATGGAAGAAATATTCCATACCTTTGATACTTTATACAATCGCAATAAACAAATAGTAATAACCTCGGATAAACCGCCTAAAGATATTCCGACACTGCCGGACAGGTTAAGAACGAGATTTGAAATGGGAATCGTTGTTGATATTACGCCTCCTGATTATGAAACAAGGGTTGCGATATTAACAAATCTTGCAGAGCAAATGGGAATGACAGTTCCTTTTGAGGTTTATGATTATATTGCTAAGAATTTTGAAAGTAACGTGAGAGAGCTTGAAGGAGCTTTTAATAAAGTAACAGCATTTGCGGATATAGAAAATGCGGAAATTAATTTGAGTTTTGCCAAAAAAGTTCTTCAAAGTGATATGAATATAAAAAAAGTTTCAATAGAAGATATAGCAAAGGCTGCTGCCGAATACTATGATGTAACAATAGATGGTTTAAAAAGTCCTGCAAGAGCCCAGAAGATATCCGAGGCAAGACGTGTGGCGGTGTATCTTTCAAGAGAGATTACAAGAGCAAGTTATGAAGATATTGCGGAATTTTTTGATAAAAAACACCCGACAATACTTTATTCATATCAAAAAGTAAAAGATGATTTGAAGACTGACACAAAATTAAAACAGACAATAAGAGAATTAAAACAGGCGATTAAATCAAATGCTTAATTTTTACTTGTAAAATAAGCGTATATAGTATAAAATAAACCCAACGGAGAGGTAAAATTATGAAAACTATCGAAGGTGCTTTAACAACAAACGGTGAGAAGTTTTGTATAATAATTTCAAGATTTAATGAATTTATCGGTTCAAAACTCTTATCAGGTGCAATTGACGAATTGCGCAGACATGGAGTGGATGAATCTAATATAGATGTTGTATGGGTTCCTGGTGCATTTGAAATACCTATTGTCGCAAAAAAATGCGCTGCTTCCGCTAAATATAATGCGATTATAACTCTCGGTGCAGTTATAAAGGGGTCAACATCTCATTATGATTATGTTTGTGCCGAAGTATCAAAAGGTGTTGCAGCTGTTGGGCTTGAAACAGGGGTTCCTGTAATATTCGGTGTTCTTACAACAGATAATATTGAGCAGGCTATTGAAAGAGCCGGTACAAAATCAGGCAACAAAGGTTCTGATGCCGCTAAATCAGCTATTGAAATGACAAATCTTTTAAAACAAATATAGGTATCTGATGAGCGAAATAATTACTGAGTATCGTAACGAGAATACTAAAGACATAGACTTACTTCCAACTATTGATATTGTTCGAAAAATTAATAATGAGGATAAAGTAGTTGCACTCGCTGTTGAATATGAACTGGAGAATATCGCGCGTGCGGTTGATATAATTGCAAAACAGTTTTTAAAAGGCGGAAAGTTGGTCTATTTTGGAGCAGGCACCTCAGGTCGGCTCGGGATACTTGATGCATCGGAATGTCCGCCGACATTTAGTGTGGATTCTTCTATGGTACAAGGTATAATTGCCGGTGGTGATACAGCTATGCGATTTGCAATCGAAGGTGCGGAAGATGATTTTGATGCAGGTTATAACGATGCCAAAATCTTAAATAAAGATGATGTATGTACCGTGATTTCTGCAAGCGGTAATCCAAAATATCTTTTGGGCGTTCTATCTTATGCGGAAGAGGTTGGGTGTAAGACAATAGGTATTACCTGTAATTCAAAGGCTAAAATTGCTGATGAAGTCGGCACTTTGATATGCGTAGAAGTAGGACCTGAGGTTATAGCCGGTTCAAGCCGTTTAAAGGCGGGAACTGCTCAAAAAATGGTTTTGAATATGCTCACAACAGGTGCTATGATAAAAATAGGCAAAACCTATGAAAACTTTATGATTGATTTAAAAGCGACCAATGAGAAACTAAAAGATCGTGCAATAAGAATAGTATCTCAAATTGCAGATGTTTCTTTTGCGGTTGCATATGAAAAATTAATTAATTGCAACTGGAAAATAAAAACAGCAATAGTATCTTTGATGTTAAATATAACACCTGAGGATGCGGAAAAGAAATTGGATTCCAAATGCGGAGTTCTAAGAAAAGTTATTAAACAATAAGAGAGGGTTATAGATGAAATTAACGGTTTTGGGAGCAGGATGCTGGGGGTTAACGTTAGCCTGGTTATTAACAGATAATTTTGATAAGGTTACCGTCTGGGGGCGTCATTGTGATTTGTATGAAGATTTAATCAAGAACAAACATGCATCAAAACCTCTTGAAGTTCAGCTTCAGGAACGTGTCGAAGTTACTTCTGACTTACCTTCAGCTATAGAGGATGCGGATATTATTTTGTCCGTTGTTGCAACTTCCGGCATGAGAGATGTCTGCGAAAACCTGAAAAAGTCCGGAATAAAACCTTCTCAAATACTTGTTAATGCGTCAAAGGGGATTGAGTTAAATACATTGATGCGAATGTCAGAAGTTATAAAAGATGTTTTACCGGAACAAAAACTGGCTATATTATCAGGTCCTACTTTGGCAAAAGAAGTTTTGCAGGGTAAACCGACCGCTGCATCCGTTGCATCTGATGATATAGAAGTTGCCAAATTTGTTCAGGAGCATTGTAATGTTCCCGGCAGGTTCAGATTATACTCTAATAAAGATGTTATCGGAGTTGAACTTGGCGGCAGCTTAAAAAATGTTATTGCAATAGCATCAGGCTTTGCTCATGCTATGAATTTAGGCGATAATTGTATGGGCTCTTTATTAACCCGCGGTATGGCAGAAATAGTAAGATTAAGTGTTAAACTTGGAGCAAGTCCTTCTACTTTATACGGGCTTTCCGGCATGGGTGATTTAATCGCAACCTGTTCAAGCCCGATGTCCAGAAATTATACTGTCGGGTCAATGCTTGGTCAGGGTAAAAAAATTGATGATATTCTACAGGCTCTGGGCTCTGTTGCTGAGGGTGTTAAAACTTCAAAAGCAGTATGTGATTTAGCAGAAAAATTGAACGTGGACGTACCTGTTTCACGTGCTATCTATGATGCGGTATATACGGATATTACACCACAGGAAGTTTTGAATAAATTAATGAACAGAAAGTTAAAAGAAGAAGAAAACTATGATTAGATATGCTGTTAATTACATAAAAAATATGTTTGTTCCGGTTGATGTGCCGGAAAATACGGTTCTTGCTGACGGACAGTATATTCTTGTGAGAACTGAAAAAGGTGAAGAAGCTCTAAAGGTTCATATTGTAAATCCTGAAATCTCAAAATTATGGGATAAGGCGGAAGCAAAACCGGAGCCGTTCACTTTTTTGCGTGTAATGACTAAGCAGGATTTGGAACTTCTTGAAGAAATAAAAAAAGAAGAGGTTACTTCTTTCTTTAAGTGTAAAGAATTGGTTGAAAAACAAAAACTTGTTATGAACCTTGTTCAATGCCGAATAACTTTTGATAAACGAAAAATAACTTTTTATTATACAGCACCTGAAAGAGTAGATTTTAGAGAATTATTGAAGGAACTGACTCAAGTATTCAGACGCACAAGAATAGATTTAAGGCATATCGGTGTCAGGGACGAAACCTCTTTGATGGAGGGGGTTGGAGTTTGTGGAAAACCGTTCTGCTGCTGCTCTTTTAAACGAAAATTTGAGCCGATAAACGTTAAACTTGCCCGTGACCAGAGCATGCCTATTACTCCTTCAAAGATTTCAGGTACCTGCGGCAGGCTTTTGTGTTGTTTGAATTATGAGTATTCAAACTATATTGATGCTGCAAAAGGTATGCCTCCGATTGGTTCTTCCGTTATGACTCCGAATGGACTCGGTAAGGTATGTTATATTAAATTCCTAAACGGAATTGTTGCTGTAAAACTGGAAGACGGTAAAACACACGAATATCAACAAAATGAGATTGATATGGTTGATGCGGATGTAAATGTTGATATTGATATTCCGCTGGTTCAATCTTATGCGGAAGACGAAAAAGTTGATATGAAACAATTGAAACAATTAGAAGATGACAGAAACAGTTCTACCGGTAATGTTTAAATAAGGTTGAATCCCTTTAATGGTCTGCATATTCTTGTTGCTTTCATGATTTACTATTGTTACAAATGTTAAGAAATGTAACAAAAGTATATCAAAAGTATTTACAAAAATATTTATATATGCAAGAATGAATATGTAAGAAATAAGTACGAAGGTTATATTAAACAACAACTATTACATCGGGCTTTATGGTGCCCAAAATAACAACTATCTACATTTTTTACACAAATCAATATACAGCTCCTTGTAAATTGATTTACTCCAAAACAAACTATCACAATATACAATAATTTGGCTTATCGCTCAAAACTTTCGAGATTGGTCGAACTGTTTATGTTGCGTTAGTTTGCGGAAGAACACAGTAAGGAAAAACAACATAACAGGAAGTTAATATAAATTTCGAAAGGAGATTGAAAGGTTATGGCACTCACAATCAACACAAACATGGGCGCACTTCAGGCCCAACACGCATTGAATAATGCGACCAATTCCTTAAACAAGTCGATTGAAAGGATGACTACAGGTTACAAAATTAATTCAGCATCTGACGATGCAGCTGGTTTAGCAGTTGCAACCAAGATGGAAACAAAATTAAGCGCGGTATCTGTAGCAGAATCAAATGCAGAGTTAGGTAGTTCATTACTTAATACAATTGAAGGGAACTACGGTGTAATTCAAGATCACTTGCAACGTATCAGAGACTTGACCGAACAGGCAGCAAACGGTACTTATGCAACAGACTCAAGATTGGCAATTCAATCAGAAATTGAGCAAAGATTAGATGAAATTGACCGTGTAACAAGAAACACCGAGTATAACGGTATGTATTTGTTATCTGGTGAAGATGCGCAAGGTAATGATTTAGCAATTGCGACGGATGGTCTTGACTTGCAAGTAGGTATTAATTCAAGTATTGATTCAGTTGTTACTCTGGATGCAAGTTTATTCCGTTCTTGCTTATCATCATCATTATTGAATTTTGCTGAAAATGCAACTGCCGTAAGAGGTCAAGTAATGAATTCCGACTTAAGAGCTGTTGATATGACTGATATCACGACGAAAACTGATTTTGCAAAATTATGTGCAGGTTTAGCAACTGAAGCTGATGCTTATGGTACAGTAGATGTTCCTGATGCAAATAATCCGGCAGGCGGTACTGATACTCCTACTGATTTAACTGGTACATTCGGTTCAAATCAAATGTTAGCAGCATTAGACTATGCATTGGCAGATATCAATGAAAGAACAACATTATTAGGTGCTACTCAAAACAGAATTGACTCAGCAACTGATGCACTACAAGTTCAATCAGATAACTTAACATCATCTCTATCTACAGTAAGAGATGCGGACATAGCAGAAGAATCTTCTTCTTATGTTTCAGCACAGATACTTCAACAGGCATCTGCTACGCTGTTAACTACAGCTAACCAAACTCCGTCAATTGCGTTGAACTTATTATAGGATAGAAGAATATGAGAAAGTTAGAAATAAAAAGTATAAAAATCTAAACTTAGCTGTTGATTGTGATATGAAACGGCAGAACTCTAAACAAGTTCTTGCCGTTTTTTTTATGCAGGGGATTGGGATGAGGCTTCTGCAGCTTTACACTTCGCACTAAGTATATCAAATAATTTTTTCTTTTTGTCTTCGACTGGAATTTTGTTGGGCAAGTATGCCTAACCGACCACCCTTTCCTTGAGGAGAGGGTAGGGAGAGGTGTAGATTTTAGTGATTAAACTGTTTGTTGGTGTGCATAACCCCCGCATTAATTTGGTTAAACACGTCTGGTAGACCTGCCGGAGGTAAAAAGAATTCATTAATTTTTTCTTTTTTCTTTAAATAATTTTGTAAATAAGCATTATAAAAATAGCAAATTATTTTTTCAGGTGCTTTTTTCTAAAAAAAGGTAGGTGTTTTATGTCAATAAATTTTACCGGTGCAGCAAAGATTCAGTACCAAACCCCGAAACAATTTGAAAAAACAATTCAGAATTTACGTGCAAAAGAAGTTTGTCCGTTTCCTAAATATTGTTTTCATAACAAGGTAATATCAGATAAACCTATGTTTTCCCAATATGCAAATACATGTTCAATATTGGATATTAACGATACAATGGTTCATCTGGCACCGGAAACGAGAACACATGATTTAATGCAAAAGATTACCAACCTTGTTAAACGAGAGAAGGATGAAAAAGGCGATGTTACCGCATTTATAATTGGCGGTCAAAATAACGATACAAAAAGCTTTGATTTATTTAATGATATCGGAAATGTCCTTGATAAAGAAGGTGTTGATTTCAGTATGATTTGCGGGAAACGCGATCAAGCCAGAAAAGGCCGTGATGCTTTATTAAAAAACGGTGATACTTTTATTTTTACACAAGAAAACAATCCGCAAATGAGTAATTTTATTGAACAAAATAAATCATTGACGGGTGATGGTTTGAAAAAAGTATTTGAATTATTTTATGATATTGTAGATATTGCTCCAAATCATAAAATTATAAAATAGTTTTATAATACATCAACCACTTTAATCGGGCAGTCGCAATTAATTTCTTCGTGCGCTACAACTGTTAGATTGTTTATAAATTCTGAGAAAATAGAGAATGTCATGTGTCTGATTTCCATTGGAACTATCATCAATATATCTTCTATTTCATTTTCTTCTGCAATTTTTTTCAGTCTTTTAGCAAGTTTGTTTGCTATTTTTCCGTCTACTTTGATAACTGTTTCATCTTCTGATTCGGTTAATTTAAACATTGTATCAAGTGTATCAGCAGAAAATTCAATCGCTTTAACTTCATTTCCTCTTTCGGAGATGCTTTTGGAAATATATTTTGCAAGCGAAAGTCTTATTTTATCTAACAATCCATCTTTTGACGGTTCATCAGAAAAATCGTTTATTTTTTCAAAAATATAATCAATATCTTTGATAGAAACACGTTCTCTAATAAGGTTTATAATAATATATTTTAATTCTGATAATGTTAGAAAATCAGGTATGATATTGTTTACTAAGAATGAATTTCGTTTTTCCACCAGAGAAATGTATCTGTTGATATCTCCATAATCAAGAATTTCAGAAACATATTTTATTCCGATAAATTCAATTGCTCTTGAGATATATTCAATAGGAGTCCAGCCTACGGACCAAAAATCTTCGTTTTCTTCGTTTGGAACCCACCAAATTTCTTTTTCTGTAATAATATCTTTTGAGACTATTGTTCCTTTAGGTTTTCTTGTAAGATGAAGTTCGTCTTTAAAGAATGCTTTATGCTCAGGAACAGCAATAGTTTTGTAGACATTTAATGAGTGTACATTAATAGAAAATTCGTACGGCTCAAGTGTTTCATCATCTTGAAATATCATACGAGGAAGAACGTATCCAAGTTCATCAGTTAATTTTTGGCGAAGTTTAACTGTTTCTGACAGCAAATCATCCTCGGAATCAGGGCTGACAAAATCGATTAATTCTTCACTCAGATTTACCGTAAATTTTTCTTCTCCAATTCTGGAGTACATAATTCCCGGAGATAATTCTCTTGTAAGATTTTGTTTTAATTGTTCAAGTTTTTCAATTTCACGTGACATCTGGTTATTAAGAGCACTTCTTTGTGAAAGTTCTTCTTGCTCAAGATTTGATTTTATTCTTGCAATTTTTTGCTTCTGATCTCTGATTTTTGCTGTAATTTCTTTGCAAGACTCATAAGGTGTAAGATTTGCTGAAAGCATTTTTTCCATTTGTGACTTAAAGTTATTTACCTGAACGATCTTGTCAAATTCTTCTGTATCATCTGTTTGTTCTTTATCTCTCATAAAAATACAGTTATATTGATACTCGTCATCTGCTTCAACCTCATGCATGGTATATAAATCCCAACCTTCATCTGACATTTCATTAAGCAAATCTTCCAACATTTGTTTATCATCTGTCGGTACAGATTTAATTATGTATTCCATTTTTCTGTTAAACATTTTGGTCGTCCCTTATTACTTTGTATACAATATTTTTTGGTTGCTCTTGATTTTCTGAGATTCTAAATGCATTATAGCAATATTCTTTTACAAGTTCAATTTCTTCATGCTTATTTGCATAAATCGTGAATAATATATCACCTTCGTTTACATATTCTCCGGTTTTCTTATTAAGGTATATACCTACGCTTCGATCGATATCATCATTCTTTTTATCTCTGACAGCACCTAATAATTTGCAGGCGTATGCAATTTTATAACCGTCAATTCTGTTAACAAAACCGCTTTGTTCTGCTTTACAGGTGATTTTGTACTGTGGTAATTCAAAAATATCATACGAATCAAGAACCTTACAGTTTCCTTTTTGTTTTTTTATGAGTTGTCGGAATTTATCCAGTGCAGCTCCTGATGTAACTAAATATTTTAGATATTCTTTTGCTTCATCAATGGAGTTGTATCTTTTAAGGCTAATTAAAGCAATTGCTGCAAATTCGTAAGTTAAATTGGCTAAATCGCTTGTTTGATTTTTTCCTTTTAAAAATTCAATTGCTTCAATAACTTCAATCGAATTTCCGATAGCTCTGCCTAATGGTTCGTCCATTGAGGTAATAACTGTAGTAATGGATTTATTGAGTTTTTTCCCTACTTTAACAATCAGATTTGCCAGTTGTTCAGCTTTTTCTGCTGTTTTTAATGATGCACCTGAACCGTATTTTACGTCAATTATTATGTTTCCTGCACCTGTTGCAACTTTTTTTGCAACAACAGAAGCTGTAATTAGTGGAATAGAATCCATTAAACTTGTTGTATATTTTATGGCCTGCAAAGTTCTGTTAGCAGGTGCTATGTTATGTGTATTTGATGAAATGGCAACGTTAATACTTTTAAGCTGCCGTATCATATCTGAAATTGCAAGACCGGTATTAAATCCTGGGATAGATTTTAGTTTATCAATAGTTCCGCCAGTATAACCTAATCCAGGTCCCAGAAGCTTAATAATTGGTACTCCGGCAGCAACAAGAAGCGGAATTAATGTAATACTTATTTTATCACCGACTCCGCCTGTTGAATGAATATCTATAATTTTGGATGTCAAATCTTCAAAATTTACAATATCTCCTGATTGTATGAGCGCATCAGTCAGATAAACTGTTTCATCTTCGGTTAAGCCTTGAAAATATACAGCCATTAACCAGGCGCTTATTTGATAATCCGCGTACGTATTATTCATTAAAGCGTCAATTATAAAATTTATTTCTTCCTTAGTATGCTCTTTACCAAGTTTTTTCTTTTGTATTAGTTCTATAATTTTCAAGATTATTTACTACCTTTTAATCTTTCAATAACTAAGTTTGTGATGTCCATACCGCCTACAAAAACAGCTCTATCACTAATAACGGCAGTTAATTTATGTTCTACCATGATATCATTTGCAGCAGCTTTTATTTTTTCAAATATTTCGTTTTCACTTTTTGCTTTTTGTTTTAAGTATGCAGTTTCTTTAGCTTTAAAATCGTTAGCTACCTTATCTTGAAAATTTTTCTTTTGGATAGGAGTATCTATTGCTTTGTATTCTTTTTCTTTGTCAACTAAATATTGTTGCAATTCAAGAGCTTTTGAATCAAGAGATTTCATCGCATCTCTTGCAAACGGTGTTGATTCTACTACTCTTTGGTAATCAATATAGCCTAATCCTTCTGCAAAAGAGATGTTTGATGTTGATAATACCATTAAAAAAGTAATCGCTAAAAGTTTCAGTTTTTTCATAATATTTCTCCTTAATAATTAATACATCAAGTCACCAACACCGAAAGTGAAGTAACCGCCAGGATTTCCGTATTCTCCAGGATTAGTGATAGGAATACCGTAATCAACTGATAGCGGGCCAACCCCCGGAATATAAAGTTTTAACCCAACACCTGCCGTAATTGCTTGCATTGGTCGGTCATAAAGTTCATCTGTAACGTACGGTCTAAATACTTTACCTGCGTCAACAAAGAATGTCAAGCGAAGGTTTTTAAAGAAACTAGCTTTTAATCTATCTAAAAAGAACACGGGAGTTGCTAATTCTACGGAACCCATAACAAAAGCATCACCTGTACCAACCCCGTTAACTTTGTAACCTCTTATAGTATAAGGACCGCCAAGTCTGTATGCCATAACTTCAGGCATATCGTCGCCGTGAATCTTGCCTCCGGCTCTCGCAGTGAATGATAATGAAGAAAATTTCATTATTGGTACATATTTTTTTACCATACCGGATAATTTCCCGTTTGTTTTGCTGAATCCATTCAAACAGAATGCCTCATCATACCTTGCAGTGGCTAAAATACCGTTTCTAGGGTTAAGTGCAGAATCTCGTGTATCGTAGACTAACCCGGGACTTACATTGAAGAAAATCCCGCCTTCAAGTTGTTTTGCACGTTCTGCAATATCTAAACCTTTTGCAGCATACATTCCTTCAATTCTGTGTCTGTCACCCTCCATTACATTAATTTTTTCAAGTCCGAATGAAAGTGTTGATGAAAGGTGTTCGTTTCTCTTAATTTTGTGTCCTATAGTTGCTTCAATACCAAAACGTTCTTCAACTGCAAGCGGTACCTGGTAACTTCCTAAACTCCTATAGAATAATTTACTCATAAGCGAATTATCAGCATTTAAAAAGTATGGTTCAAAGAAGCTTAATTCCCCTTGAATGTTCATATAGTCTTTGATAGTTGAGTCACTCATGATGATACCTGACCCGACTAAACCGTTAATTCCCACTCTTTGATTAAGTCCTCTGAAATTGTTGTCACTTATACCAACAGAACCAAATGCACCGGTATGAGAATCAAGACCGCCGCCGAGAGATATTGTTGCTGTTCTTTGCTCTTCAACGTTAATGGTTACATTAAATTTTGTCGGGTCATCTTCGCAAACTTCAATATTTCTGTCGACATTTTTAAATGCTTGGGTCGAGTATAATCGTACCAGATCTTTTTTTAGTACGTCATCATTGTAAACAGTTCCGGGTTCAGTCAGGATATTTCTTGTGATAACGTAATCTTTAGTCTTTTTGTTTCCGGAAATCATAATTTTATTAATGGTTCCCTCAACAATTTCAACATTAATAGTGCCGTCAGGGTCGTCAGATATTGCACTTACTCTGGCCAGAATATACCCTTTGGAATTGTAGCAGTCGTTTACCTGTTCGATTGCATCGTTAATTTTGCCAATATTTTGAGGCTGACCGATTAAAGGTAAGAAATATTGCATCAATTCTTCAGTTGATACAACTGTGTTCCCTTCAATCGTGACGTTTGTTATTGGCAGGTTTTCTTCAACTACAAGTTTAAGATTAACCGTTCCATCACTATTATAAACCGGAACGGCTTTCATTCTGTCTGTGAAGAATCCTAGTTGATATAAAGATTTTAAACCTTCCTGAATAGATTCAGTATTGTAGACGTCGCCTTTATGGAGATTGAATTTGGATAAAATATAATTTGAGGTAACTGCATTGGCGCCTATGACTTGAATGTCATTAATGTACTTTACTGCGGTTGGTTTAGTTTCTTCCATTTCAACTGCAGGAATTATTTTCTCGGGATTGCTGTTGTCTTTGGTCTTTATTATTACTTTTGCACTACAAACTGGAGTACACAAAAGTACCCAGATGAGCAATAATACTCCGACTATTCTTTTTTTTATGTTGAAAGAGTCCAACAACCCCAATCCCCATACTTTATATAATAAATAAATATACCACGAACATAATTTGAAATCTAAAAAATTTACATAAATTTGTGAAAATTTACTTAAGAAAAAAAAATACTTATTGTATTATTGATCCATCTTTTATGTTGTATATTTTTACACCGTCTAAAAATTTGTCATCAAATAGCAGCGTATCGACTGATGTAATAATAGTTTGGGTATCATTCTCAATAGATTTTAAAAGATAATTTTGTCTTATATCATCAAGTTCTGCCAGGACATCATCCAGTAATAAAACCGGGGATTCTCCGATTTTTTCTTTAATTAAATTTATTTCTGCAAGTTTAAGTGCTAGAACGACGGTTCTTTGTTGTCCTTGTGACGCGTATTTAGTTGCATCATTGTTATTTATATAAAATAAGATATCATCCCTATGCGGTCCGACACATGCTTGTTTTCTTGCAATTTCTTCTTGTTTTCTCTCTGTTAACTCTTCCTCCAGATATTTTGCAATTTCTTCAATATTTTCAAACGGAACACTGTATTTAATATCAAAATTTTCGTATTCCGCTATATTTTGGTGTTTTAAAACGGCATGTTCTCTGAGTTCTTTAAGAAATTTTTGTCTTAGAAGAATTATATTCGAGCCGGTTATGACCATTTGGTGATTGTATACATCAAGTAAATCAAAATTTATTTCCGGTAATTTTAGAAGATTATTTTTCTGCGTTTTAATTTTTTCATATTTACTCAGTCTTTCATCATAGGCCGGGTATATTTGAGATATTGCTCTGTCAATCCAGTTTCTTCTGTCTTGCGGAGCTCCTCTTAGGAGCAATAAATCTTCTGTTGAAAATAGTACAGTTTTTAATGTTGTTTTAAAATTTTTTTGATTTGTTTTCAGGCTGTTTAGTTTAAGTGTTTTTTTTGAATTTTCATAAGTAATTGACATATCAATATTGGTGTCAGCTTTGTTAATTACTGCAGAAATTTCAAAGAACGAATTTTCAAATTTTACTAATTCTTTTATGTTTGACGTTCTTGGTGATTTGAGCTGTGATAAGAAATAAATACTTTCGAGTATGTTTGTTTTTCCTTGAGCGTTTTTCCCTATAATGAGTATTTTATCTGAAGTTAAATCCAGACAAATATTCTTACAATTTCTGTAATTTTTAAGTTCAAGGTTAAGTATTTTCATATAAATAATTATACTTAGAATAATAGTTAAAATAAACAGCTTGATTTTAGATTTATTAGATGTTAGACTTAATCGTACGGGGTGAATAACTCTGAAAAAGTCGTCACGGGCCTGTGGCACTCTGCCGACGAGGAAGATTAAGTATCTTCCGAGGAGAGGAAAGGTAGCGGAACGCTACCGCAAGCCGGAGTTCGTGATATAATAAATAAGTCGTCACGGGCCTGTGGCGCAGCGGTAGCGCAGAGGACTCATAATCCTTTGGTCGTGGGTTCGAATCCCTCCGGGCCCATATTAAAAAACTTCCTTCGGGGAGTTTTTTTTATTAGGGATTCGAACCACGAATTTTCAAAGAAAATTCTAAGGTTCTTACCTCTCGCAAAACAATACTTAATTGTTTTGCTCGGCAGAGTCTCCGGGCCCATATTAAAAAACTTCCTTCGGGGAGTTTTTTTTATTAGGGATTCGAACCACGAATTTTCAAAGAAAATTCTAAGGTTCTTACCTCTCAAATTCAATAAAATCGTCAGGTTTAAAATGTAGAAATCCAATACTGGCAATAATTAATTCTTGATATTTTAGTCCCGGCATAATTATCTAAAACATACTGATGTTTATAGTTGGGCTGAAAGCTCAACTACTGAACTACGATTATTTGAATAAATATAGCAAAAAAAATATTTACGTATTTTAAAATGAATAGATACGAAAGGAATAAAATTTAATGAGAATTCAATGCAACAATAACATGGCAATTTCTGACAATAACCAAAAAACTAATTTTGGAACTCGATTTTCTTCAAAATTGCAAGAAGCTTTAGTAGAAACAGCAAACCGTTCATTAATCACACAAGAACATTTGCAATATATCAAAAAAATTAAAAATGATGGGTTACCTACATTACTAGACTTAAAACCATATTACTATCCTGGGGAAGAAGAAATAATAATATCCAGCCCAAATATTGATAAATTATATAATGCAAAAAATATTATTCCACGTGGACGAAGTGTTTGTTCTTATAACAAAAGTAGAATGTCATATCACTTAGATTACCAAGAGCTGGCGAATGCATTTTCACCTAAATCGGCTTTAGATTTGAATATAAAATGGGCAGAAGAAGATGCTATTTACCAACTAAACGTTTTAAAACAAAAAAAGATGGAAAAAGCTGCTCCAGAAGATATTCGAAAAATTTTTAATGCTTAAAAACTATAATTTATAACATTAATTTAAGGTTGTAGCTTGTAGGTTTTTGAGGGGAGCTTTAATTGTCGATTGGGCATGTTTGCCCAATAATACTAAATGTTAGTTTGCAAAGTATCTCCAAATCATCAAACCATCTGCTATTTTACAGAATAGCAGGAGGCTTTTATTAAAAAGGTTATATAAATAATTAATCCATTAGAGGCAGTTGTTTGAGCATATTTCTTAATTTTATTGCTATTCTCGGCATTGGTTCTGCAACTGTTAAACCTGCAATGTCGTACTCTTTTGAAATATCATTTATAACTCTAATTACTTCATTAATTTTCATTCCGTCAGGAACAACTCCTACTGCGGGGATAATTTCATTCGGTTCTAAAACATCCATATCAAAATGTATTACAACATGTTTGACACCTGTGTTTTTAATCCATTCAAGTATTTTAGAACTGTTTTCTGATACTTCATCAGGGGTTAGATGTTTCATATTATATTCTTTTTGACGTTTCTTTATTTCTTCTCGTTCCCAATCTCTTAAGCCGACAAATAAAATTTTATCAGGGGTAATTTGTGCCGGAAGAGTTGAAATTATACCTTTGTCACCTTTACCCATTATTGCGGTTACTGCCATCGCATGGTATCCGTTATATGTTTTATCTTCAGGCAAAGTTATATCCGGATGTGCATCAATCCAAATCACTGCAATATCGTTATTATATTTTTCTGCGAGATATGTAAAAGGAACAACACTTACAGAGCATTCTCCGCCGAGAGTTAATATTTTATCAGGATTTAGTTCTTTTATTATATTCAAAGCCTCTTTTGTTTGTTTAAGAATAGGCTTGTAATCAATAATACCGTTTTCTTCAATTCGGTTTGTATCTTCAGAAATTGGTATTGTTATAGTTTGATTTTCCGTCTTAGGTGCAAGAAAATTTAGAAGATGAGCGCCTAAGATATATCCTTGAGATGCATCATTGGGCGGCAAATCAGGAATTAATCTTGTGATGTTTCCGCCTTGCCATTGCGGATAAATTAATCTGATAGTTTTTAATTTATTCATGATGCATTCTCCTTTATTTTCAGTTTTTAATTATAAATTAAAAATATCAACTTTAGTTGTATACTATAATAATCCATAAAAATGATGTATCCGGCATGTTTATTGTTAAAATTATAGTATGGCGATACCAGACATTTCAGAGGATATAGAATTAAAGAGCGTTGGGTTGGAACTTATGTTTCTGACTCCTGAGAAGTATGCGGGAGATGACGGTATTACGGCTGTGGAGTTATCCAAGCTTGTTAATCTTCCTCTGGATACGGTAAAGAAAAAACTAGCAATATTAAAGGAAAAAAATATAGTCAGAGTTAAAGGTAATAACCCTAAATTCTGGCTTTTTGATGAGTATAACTTTCAGCGCATGGACGAAGAAGATGAAGTGTTTTTATTACTCTCATGTTTTGATGATGTAGATTTTGATAAATACTTTTCATATTAATTATTTTTGAGTTAGTATAAATGTTACAGCTATGTTATAAATACTAATGTAAACTTTTATTACAATTGTGATTACTGTACTAGCAAAAAAAATTATGTTTGTTTTTAAATTAAATGTACGCTAGTTAAGGATATTTATGCACTAGTTTATTAAGGAGGTTAAAATATGAATTTAAGAACAGGGATTATGGCCCTTACAATGGCAACAACTGCAGTTGCAGGTCATGCTCAACAAGCAGCAAAGACTATGACAAGAAATGATTCAATCGCTCATGTTGTTCAAAGAGCAGTAGCTAATAAAGTTGATTCAGCTTCTACTTTAGCTTTTTCTGAAGCACAAAAAATGATGGGTACATCTAAGAAAGTTCCTAAAGGAATGGTTAAAGTTACTCGTGAAAGCGGAAAATTTGTTGGTAAAGTTACTCCTCAAGGTTTAAACGGGGATTTAACTTATTCTACATCTTCAAGAATGGTTCGCGACCCAAAAGCAGCTCCTGCAGTAAAAGTTACTTATGGTGCTAGATACTTACATTCTCAAAACTTAAGACATGCCGGCTTAGCAGAAGCAAGTGTTGAAAAAGGTAAAACTTATGTTACCGGTCAAATGTACTTAGGTAAAAAACGTGATGATGTTAAAGGTGGTTTAAAATTATTCTTAGGTCAAGATTATAAACTTGGTAAAGGTTTCACTTTAGGACCACAAGTTGGTTTACATACTGATATGGAAAAAATTCGTACAGCAAAAATCCCTCAAGGCGATCTTAAAGGACGTTTTGCTCCAGAATTATCAATCATTGGTAAATACAAACATGAATTTGATAACGGTGTAAGAGTTGGTGCTCATGTTGGTATGGGTGGAGCTGCTAGATTAGGTTACAATAACAGATCAACTCACGTTGGTTCTATTGTTGATACATATAAAGCTGGTGCCAGCGTTGGTTTCAAAGGCGCTGATTTAGTTGTTACTGGTGGTAAAGATGTTCACCTTGGTAATAACGTTTCTGCAGGTATCAGATTTACATTCTAATTTTCATGATACAATAAAACACCCGAGAGCTGTCATTCCCTGGCAGCTCTTTTTTCATGTGTTATTATAATAATTATGTTTGATAGTCTAAAAAATACGGTTGATTTTTATCTGAGGAATAAAATTCGATTTTCAAGGAAGAATTATTTTGAGCCTTCTGAATCCAAGTCCGATTTACAACTGTCTAAAGATGAGGAAGAGCTTGAAAAAATACTTGTTGATAAATATGGCTTATTGGAATATAGGGAAAATTCAACAATTATAGGGTATCTTCAGAATCTTTATACATTATATTTTCTGGATAAGTATTTGAGTCCTGAATATTCGACCTCTTTATCAGTATTAGATATTGGTTCAAAAAATTGGTTTTATGCAAAAGGAGAATACTCTTTTTTCAAAAGGTATTCGGATAAGCTTTATCTTGATGGTGTTGAAATAGATGCTTATCGTTTATATTCAAATTTTTATAACCGTTATGAGGTTGCAAAATTTTATATAAAAGATTTAGAAAATACGTCTTATATTCCTGATAATTTACTAAATATAAATAAAAGATACGATTATATAATTTGGATTCTTCCATTTGTAATAATTCAGCCGCATCGTTTTTGGGGGCTTCCGGATAAATATTTTTATCCGAAAAAGCTTTTTGAGCATGCTTATTCATTATTAAAACCGGGCGGCACGATGCTTATAATAAATCAGGGTAAGGACGAAGCGGAAGAGCAAAGAAATATTATCGGAGAAAGAAGTTTTGAAGTATTTAAACTTGATTCCATCTTTTATAAATATAAAAATGAACGTTTTCTTTACCGTATTATAAAAGGCGGAGAGCTCTAATGCTGAAATGGATAAAATTTTATTTGAATAAATTACAATCACCCAAATATATTCTAAAAGGTGAATGCAAAAAATGCGGTCGCTGCTGTCGAAATATTGTGTTTTTTGCTTATGGTAATCCGATACGAGATATAAAATTATTTGAAGAATTAAAAAACAAAAATAAACGTATGAATTTATTTTATCCCTCCGGAAAGAATGAGGACGGTGAACTTTTGTTTACCTGTAAATCTCTCCTTCCAGACAATCGCTGTAAATATTATTTCTTTAGATCTTTGTATTGCCGTAGATATCCGATGGTAAAATCTTTGAGTACCGGAAGGTATTTAAATCCGCCTGAAGAATGCGGTTATAGAATTGTATCTGAAAAACCGTTTAAGGATTATATTAAAACATAATTGTTTGACAGAATTTTCAATAATTGGTAAAATCAAGTGATAACGAATAATAGAGGTGTTTATTATGAAATATGCAGAAGACGGAAAACAGTACCATATTGATTTAAAAGAAGGCGATGTCGGTGAATATGTAATTTTGCCGGGTGATCCTAAAAGATGTAAAAAGATTGCGGAATATTTTGATGATGCAAGATTAGTCGCTGACAAAAGAGAATATGTAACCTATACCGGTTTTTTAGACGGTGTAATGGTTAGTGTGACTTCAACCGGTATTGGCGGACCTTCT
Organism: Candidatus Gastranaerophilales bacterium; assembly: GCA_944324825.1. Classification (GTDB taxonomy): domain Bacteria; phylum Cyanobacteriota; class Vampirovibrionia; order Gastranaerophilales; family Gastranaerophilaceae; genus UMGS1585. The sequence continues at coordinate 58,671 of CALUXU010000001.1, read as the reverse complement.
GCAGCTATTGCATTAGAAGAGCTTGTAAAAGTTGGCGCGAAGAATTTTATTCGTGTCGGAACCTGCGGCGGTATGGATATAAATGTAAAAGGCGGAGATATTGTTATTCCGACAGGTGCAATCAGAATGGAGGGAACTTCAAAAGAATATGCTCCGATAGAATTTCCTGCAGTAGCGCATTATGATATTGTTGAGAAACTTGTTGCAGCAGCTAAAAATGCAGGAAAACCTTATCATGTAGGTGTTGTACAGTGCAAAGATTCTTTCTACGGGCAACATTCGCCTGCATTAATGCCTGTAAATTACGAGTTGATTAATAAATGGAATGCGTGGTTAAAACTCGGCTGTTTGGCATCAGAAATGGAATCGGCTGCACTATTTACGGTGGCTTCATATTTAAGAGTTAAAGTTGGTTCTGTATTTTTGGTTATTGCAAATCAAGAGCGTGAAAAAGCAGGGCTTGATAATCCTGTTGTTCACGATACTGATACAGCTATTAAAACAGCGGTTGATGCAATAAGATTGATGATTGCTGAGAGCAGATAATCAAAATATATTAGCAAAAAAAATAATTACGGGTCTTATTTTATATATGATTCGAGTTAGTTCTAAGGTTAAATTTTCATACGATTTGGTAAAAGGTTCAGTTGAAAAAAGGCAGAAATTTGTATCAGATTTGAATGAAAAATATTTTAATGCTTTTTTACCTATATATAAAAATGAAAAGATTAAATTAGGGAATATAAGAAGAAATTATTTTTCGCTTTTACCTGAAAATAAACTTGTAAATATTATTCCTTTAAAATCTAATTCTAAAGTTATGGGCGGATCTGATTATATTTATTTGGATAATTCTATTATTGGTTTAACCTTGGAAATGCCTGTTAAGTATTCAAAAGTTCCAAGAGATTCTTTTGTCACATTTATGCACGAGAATACTCATGTATTGGATACTCTGGCAAATCCTAAACATACGGCAGTAACGGCTAAATTATATAGAGAAGGAAAATATGATGATAGGCGAGATGACTGGTTTGATAATTTTGTTTATGTAAGGGAGCCGATAGATAAACTTCCTAAGCAGGATATATTGTTAAAAGTAAGAGAAAAAACTTTGGCGTTTTTACATGATAAACCGGCTTTAGATAAAATTGCGCACTTACAGGATGCAAGATATCAACTGGAGCAGGAGAAACATGCATATAGTGAACAGTTGAAGTATGCTTTGAAATTAAAAGAAATGAATATGCCTGTTGATGATATAGATTTGATTGATGAATCAAAGAATTTCTTATTTGATGATAAAATCAAGTTATTAAAAGAGATTGCATTTGAATTAATAGCTAAAGAACGTAAAAAAATTGGCATCAAAACAACTTAAATAATTTTTGCTTGCAAAAAAAATGTGTCCATGTATAATTAATATACACGCGGGGGTAATTCAGTGGTAGAATGCCTCCTTGCCAAGGAGGATGTCGCGAGTTCGAGCCTCGTCTCCCGCTAATAAAAAAGAGTCACGTAAGTGGCTCTTTTTTATTAGCTATATAAATTTTCTTAATTTTACACTTGAAAAATAAAAAAAAAAAAATTATAATAAGAGTAGGGAGAGGGTATCCCTCAATACCCTCTATGCAGACCCTACAGCAATGATGAAATAATTAGTAAAATGTGTCCGATGACGAGTAGGACACATTTTATTTTTTGCCTAACATTTTCAATCATGACCGTAATCACCCCCTTTCTTACACCTTATGCAGAAAAAGTTTGTTGTGCGTGAAAAGGTGGAGAGGTCTGTTCTACTCTCGGCATTGCTGCCCAAAGTTTTTTATTGTTGATTTATAAATAAATGTACGATTTATATATGGGTTCATACTAGCATATAAATTAGATTTTATAAACTTTATGTTGTGTGAAGCCATTTTAATTGAGTTATTAAGTTTGTATTTGTAGATTTATTTAATGTAAAAATAACTACATAAATTTTTTAATTCGTTTGACTTTTAAAATACACTTGTCGTAAAATTCTTACTATATAGTATCGTTATCGGGAGATTTAATTAAGATGAATGGTCAACAAAATGGAATATATGATTTATTAAGAGCGCTGGAAGAATCTTTAGATAAAGGATTTCCTCTTTTATCTAATTATATGGTTGTTGTAAAAAGGGAAGTTGTAGAATCACTTTTGGATAGAATTTATGCATCATTACCGGCAGAGGTTCAAGATGCAAGATCTTTATTAAGACGTAGAGATGAAATCCAGCATGAAGCTCAGCAACGTGCAGAAAAAATTATTAACGATGCTCAAAACGAAGCAAGCAGATTGTTAAGCGAATCTGATTTGTTATTGGCTGTTCAAAAAGAGGCTGACAAAATTAAAGAACAAGTTATTTCTGATTGTGAAGAAATCAAAAGAAAAGCATTGGATGATGCAGAAGCTATCAGAATACAAGCTCAGGATGAAGCTAATAGAATTCAAGACGGCGCATCTGTATATGCAGAACAAGTTTTAACTAACTTGGAACAAAATTTAAATCAGTTGCAGCAAATTGTTAAAAACGGACAAGTTCAACTGGAACGCAGAAGAAATGAATCCGCAGCAGCTTATGCTTCATCAGGATTAAAAAATGTATATTCTGAATCACAAAATCAGGAACAAAGAGAGTATGCAACAAACTTTAAGATAGATTAATAAAATAAAAAGTTGGATTTTTAATTTTAATACGGTTAACTCCTAATTGATATTAGGAGTTTTCTTTTATAAATTCCTCTAATGTTTTAATCGAACGGTTTGCGAGTATGGAATTTTTTTCCTTTTTATTTTTTCTTATTTGTTTAGGAAGTTCAATCTCTTTAACAATCGCCCAGTTTGAATTTATCGGCTGGAATTTATCATGCTCAGGATTTGTTATATAACTCATCAATGCTCCGAGCATTGTTTCTGTCGGCAGTGTTATAGGTGAATCTCCGTTTATCAATTTTGCCATATTTATACCAGCTAAAAGTCCTGAAGCTATTGATTCCGTATATCCTTCCGTGCCGGTTATTTGTCCTGCAAAGAATAAATCTTTCCTGCTTCTTGTCTGTAATGTTGGATTTAGGATTCTTGGGCTGTTTATAAAAGTATTTCTGTGCATAACACCGTATCTTGTGATATTTGCGTTTTCAAGTCCCGGTATTAGGGATATTAATTCCTTTTGTGCTCCCCATTTAAGATTCGTTTGGAATCCGACTATGTTATACAGTGTTTTTGCTGCGTTATCTTGTCTTAATTGGACTACTGCGTAGTTCTTTTCTCCGGTTCTGTCATCAATCAGTCCGACCGGTTTCATCGGTCCAAACCTTAGGGTATCAACTCCTCTTGATGCGAGAACTTCTACCGGAAGGCAGGATTCAAAGAATTTTGCATTTTTTTCAAATTCTTTTAGTTCAATTTTTGGTGCATTAATCAAAAAATTATAAAATTTTTCGTATTCTTCTTTATTCATCGGACAGTTGATATATGATGCTTCACCTTTGTTATAACGGCTTGCATAAAATGCCTTATCAAAATTAATACTGTCTTTTTCTATGATTGGTGCTATTGCATCAAAAAAATGAAGGTGTTCGCTTTGAGTAAACTCTTTAATAGAATTTGCCAATCCTTCACTTGTCAGCGGACCGGATGCTATAATCACATTTTCTTTAGGTGGAATTTGGGTGATTTCTTCTTTTATTACATTAATATTCGGATTGTTATTTATTAATTCGGTTACTTTTTGGGCAAATCCATCTCTATCTATTGCAAGAGCATTTCCTGCCGGAACAGAATTTTCAATAGCGATTTTTATTAATTCGCCGCCTAATATTTCCATTTCTTTTTTTAACAGGCCGCTGGCATTTGTTGTATCTCGTGAGCCAAGACTGTTCGAACAAACAAATTCCGCATATTTATCGGTTTTGTGCGCACCTGTTGTTTGGTTGGGGCGCATTTCATATAGGTTGACTTTGATACCTCGTTTTGCGAGCTGCAGCGCTGCTTCACTTCCGGCTAATCCTGCTCCGATAACTGTTGCTTTATTGTTCATCCGGCTCTCCTACCTGATTTCTACCGTGTTCTTTTGCCCAATAGAGAGCTTTGTCGGCTTTTTCAATAATCATTTGCGGAGTGTCGCCGTCTTGCGGATAGGTTGAAACTCCAAGACTTATTGTTACGTTACACTCAACGTTATTCGGCAGTCTGAATATATGACTTGATACCGCTTTACAAATTCTTTGAGCATTTGCAAGTGCTTCTTTATTGTCGGTATACGGAAGGATTATGCTCATTTCTTCACCGCCGTATCTGCATACAAAATCAGTGGCACGCGTATTTCTTTTTAGAATATGCGCAACACTTTTTAATACTGCATCTCCTGCCTGGTGCCCGTAAGAATCGTTGAAATTCTTAAAGAAATCAATATCTATAATTATTAATGAAAACGGTTGGTTGTATCTTTTCGATGTTTCAATTTGTTTTCTTAATGTGTCTTGGAAATATCTGTGATTATATAGTTCTGTCAAACCGTCTGTTGTTGCAAGTTTATACTGGTATTCAAAGTCTCTTGATTTAAGCAGATATTTCGCAAGATATGAAACCGCAAATGTAACAAGTATAGAGAATAACGGTAAAATATCCGGAACCCAAAGGTTGAGATATTTCATTATATAATAAGATGCCATATAGTATGCGGTTGCAATCAGTGCAGTTGATATTATTGCAAAAATAGCGGACGATGACATAAATACTATTGTTGTAATGATAACGATTAGTAATACGATTATGATTGTATCTGCTATATGTGTTGTTTTTCTGATAAATGAATTATCTATAATGTTATTGAGATATGTTGCGTGTATTTCTACTCCCGGATAAATTTTATCTATCGGTACACTCTTGGTATCAAAAAGACTTTGTGCCGTTGTGCCGACAAAAACAATTTTGTCTTTAAAGTTATATGTATCTGATATTTTATGCCCTTTGCTTAGTTCAATTAATTTATAGAACGGTATATTTTTATATGTTTGTTGCGCCGGACCGTACCAGTTTAATACACATTCTCCGGTATTTGTTAACGGGATATTTAAGTTTCCGGATTTAAGGTTTGAATTTTTATCAATTACATAATCATTTTTTTCGTTTTCATTTACGAAGTCATTGCCGACCAGTAATGAAAGGTAAGGGTAATATTCCCCTTTGTAAACGGCAAAAGATGGTGCGGTTCTTATAATCCCGTCATTTGAACGGTTAATATTAATCATTCCGACTTTAGTTGTGTTATCCAGAAGCTGTTGAATAATAGGTCTGCAATTCGTGAATCTGAAAACTTTCTCGAAATTAATATTTTTGTTTTGGTTATCAACTTTAGCCTTCATTTTTTCCGGCATGTTGATAGGTTTTCTTAAATCGAATGATTCATTGTCAAAATTTATCCCTGTATAAATGTTTCCGTATTTTGCCATTGTGTCGGCGAGAAGTTTATCGGAAGAGTAATCGTTTTTGAATGATTTAATAAACATCAAATCAAAAACAATTGCTTTAGGGTTATCTTTTTCTATTAAATTAATAATATCTGTGTATACTTTTCTTGATATTGGCCATTCCCCGTAATGATCCAGAACGTATTCGTAGCTGGCATCATCAATCGCAAGAATTACAATATTTTTGTTCGGCTTCAGATGTTTATGTTTAACTAAAAGTGATTGCCGGTAGTCGAAAGATTTATTTTCCGCATCGTTAAAGAAATTAAGAATCATTTTATTATTGGAAATAAATAAAATGATGAATATAATCGAAATCGTGATAAGAAAATATGCGATATAATCAATAAATTTATTGTTGATATTAAATTTCATTCAAGACTCCTTTTAAGTTTCAGACGAAGAAAAATTAAGTTTAATATTTTTAGATAAAAAATTCTTTAACAGAAATTTTTGCTCAAGAATAAGGTTATTCAGTTTCAAAAGTTCTGTTGTATTAGAAAGTTCATCAGGATATCTGAGATAGTTTAACAAACATTCTTCGTGCAAATTCATTTGAGGTACCTATTATAATATATAAACCTATTATAATAATAAATTGAATTTGAATAATCTCCATCCATCAAAAGTTTAGAATTTCGTATAACTAAAGTATGAGGGGGAGGGGTAAATGGGGGTAAATGGGGGGCGTGATTCGTGAATTGTGAAGAGTGAACAGAAGCCGGAAATGTGGCTAAGGAGTTAAGAAGTCAAGCAGCTAAGAATGTAGGCTGGTCGGTTGGGCATACTTGCCCAACAAATTATCCTAAAAAGGGGACAAAAATTCGCTTAGCTGCCTAACTGCCTAACTTCTTAATCACCCAGTCACTTAATCACTAATTTAAAGAAATATTACAAATTATAAAATATTCTTGAATCCCCCTGTTGACACTGAAAAATGTTTATAATACGATTACAATGCTATATTGAAAGTTATAGCCGATAGAAATAGCTTAATTTTTTTTATAGTAGGGTTGGATTCAAGTCCAATTCAGAGTTACAAGATGAAAAAGGAATGAATAATGGCAAATACAGCAAAAAGACAAAGAATAAGAGTTTGTTTAAAAGCATACGAACACAAATTAGTTGACTTATCAGCTGAAAAAATTGTTGAAACTGCAAAAAGAACAGACGCAAAAGTTGCCGGACCAATTCCTTTGCCTACAAAAAGACGTATTTATTGTGTACTACGTTCACCACACGTTGATAAAAAATCTCGTGAGCACTTTGAAATCAGAACTCACAAGAGAATTATTGACATTTATGAACCAACACAACAAACTACTGAAGAACTAAGCAGATTAGATTTACCTGCTGGTGTTGATATCGAAGTAAAATTATAAGAATCAACAAATTATATCAGTTTTTTGAAAACTTAATAGCATTATGCAGATAATGTGAACTACAACGTCAAATGAGGCGTAAGGTGAAAATCCTTAAAGGTATTGGTAGCGCTCGCAAGAAAAGAAAGGCATATAAATCGGTTAGGTCATACTGGCGTGACCAGTTATATGTCGGAAAGGAAAAAAATGACACTAGGTGTAATCGGAAAGAAATTAGGTATGACCCAAATTTTTGATGAACAAGGTTTGGCAATTCCTGTTACAGTAATTAAGGTAGATCCAATTGTTGTTACTCAGGTAAAAACAGTTGAAACTGATGGATATAATGCAATTCAAGTAGGTACTGTTGCTGCTAAAGAAAAACACTTGACAAAGGCTCAAATTGGTCATTTCAAGAAAAATAACTTAAGCAATTACAGATATTTACAAGAATTTAGAGTAGATAATCCTCAAGATTATAAAGTTGGTCAAGAAATTGAATTATCAGTATTATCAGATGTTCAAAAAGTTGACGTAGTTGGACAGTCTATTGGTAAAGGATTCCAAGGTACAGTTAAAAGATGGAACTTTGGAAGAGGACCTATGGGACACGGTTCTAAAAACCACAGAGAACCAGGTTCAATCGGTGCTGGTACAACTCCTAGCCGCGTAATTAAGGGTAAGAGAATGGCCGGCAATATGGGTAACGAAAGAGTTACTATTACAAAATTAAAATTAGTTAAAGTTGATTCAGAAAACAACTTAATTTTAATAAAAGGTTCAGTTCCAGGATGTGAAGGTAGATTGGTAACAATCACTCCGTCCAGAACAAAATGGAACTAACAGGCGCAGCCGGTGTAAACCGGTGTCGGCTTGCGGTGAGCAAGACGAGCAGGGTTTACACTACGTAAGCGACGTAGGACTGCAGGGCGAAAGCCCGAAGTCCACAGGAGCAAAAAGCGCAGCCGGTGTAAACCGGGATACGACAGATAAGTCATAAAAATCGGCTGGTCTTGCCATATAAAGCGAAAGCAAGCGGTAAGCAGTTTAAACGGAATAAGTATAATTAATAAGGAAAAACAAACAATGTCAAAACAAATATTAAGTACAAATGGAGAAAAATTAGGAGAAATTACTTTAAACGAAGCTGTTTTTGGTGTTGAACCTAATTTACACGTAATGCACTTAGCATTAAGAAGACAATTAAATAACGCTCGTCAAGGTTCAGCAAACTCAAAAACAAGAGCTGAAGTATCAGGCGGCGGAAGAAAACCTTGGAAACAAAAAGGAACTGGTAGAGCAAGAGCAGGTTCAACCAGATCTCCATTGTTTGCAGGCGGTGGCGTAATCTTTGGGCCAAAACCTAGAAATTACGACTTGGCAATGCCTCAAAAAGCAAGAAAATTAGCTTTAAAATCTGCATTGTCAGCAAGAGAAGCTCAATTAGTAATAGTTAAAGATTTCTCAGCTATTAGTGAGCCAAAAACAAAATTATTAACTGCTTCATTAAAATCTTTAAATGTTTCAGGTAAAGTTCTTTTAATTGCAGATACAACATTACCTGAAAACAAAAACTTACTTTTAGCAGGACGTAATATCCCGACATTAAAAATGATATTACCTTCAAACCTAAACGTAAAAGATTTGTTAGAAGCTGATTTTGTAGTTATTACTGAATCTGCAATCAATGATATAACAGAAAGGTTACAATAATGAGCAGCAAAGAAAGACTATACGAAATAATTAAAAAGCCTATCATCACAGAAAAATCAATGATGGCAACAACTATGGGGCAATATACATTTGAAGTTTTGGAAGATGCTACAAAAGTTGAAATTGCACAAGCAGTTGAATTAGCATTCCCAGGCAGAAAAGTTAAAAAAGTAAGAACAGTATATATGCCTTCACATTCAAAAAGAATGGGTTACAAATTCGGTAGAACTGATTCCAGCAGAAAAGCAATCGTAACTATTGAAGGTGATCCAATCGAAGAATTAGTAGGAGCATAATCCTCTAATCAGTAAGTACACAAATAGGTCGAGGCAATAGGGAAAATATCCTGAACAAGTAAGACTTTAAGCCAATATAATAGGAGAAAATAAAATGGCAATTCGTAAAATTAATCCGACATCTCCGGGACAAAGAGGTATGACAAAGAGTGATTATCAAGAAATCACTACATCAACTCCTGAAAAATCATTATTAAAGCCAATAAAGAAAACAGCAGGTAGAAATAATACAGGTAGAATTACATGTCGTCACAAAGGCGGCGGTGTAAAAAGAGCCTATCGTATAATTGATTTTAAAAGAGAAAAATTCGGAGTTCCTGCAACAGTTAAGACTATTGAATACGATCCAAACAGAAATGTAAGAATTTCATTAGTATTCTATGCAGATGGTGAAAAGAGATACATCTTAACACCTGAAGGATTGAATGTTGGTGATGTAATCGTATCTGGTCCTGATGCAGAAATCCAAACAGGTAATGCACTTCCTCTGGATTTAATTCCACTTGGTACAATCGTACACAATATTGAATTAATTCCTGGCCGTGGCGGTAAAATGGTTAGATCTGCAGGTAATGCAGCACAAGTTATGGCTAAAGAAGGCAATTACGTAACAGTAAAATTACCTTCAGGCGAAATGAGAATGGTAAGAAAAGAATGTATGGCAACTATAGGTACACTTGGTAATGCTGAGTTCAAAAACTTATCAATCGGTAAAGCCGGAAGAAAAAGATATATGGGCATCCGTCCAACAGTACGTGGTGTAACAATGAACCCTTGCGATCACCCTCACGGTGGTGGTGAAGGTAAAACAGGTCCGGGCGGACATCCTAAGACTCCTTGGGGTAAACCTGCACTTGGTTACAAGACCCGTAAGAAAAATAAAGCATCTAATAAATTAATTGTTAGATCTCGTAGAAAATAACATAGCTGTTAACGAGTGTTAACGAGTTTTACAGATATGTTTATAAGCTAAGGTAAAACAAACAAAAATCATAAAGGAGAAATTAATGGCACGTTCATTAAAAAAAGGTCCATACGTAGAAGAATCATTACAAAAGAAAATAGCCAATATGAATGCTAATTCTGAAAAGAAAGTAATCAAAACTTGGTCAAGAGCGTCAATGATTGTTCCTGATATGTTAGGACATACAATAGCTGTTCACAACGGGAAAACTCACGTTCCTGTATACGTAACAGAACAAATGATTGGTCATAAGTTAGGTGAATTTGCACCTACAAGAATGTACAGAGGTCACGCTGATACAGCCAAGAGAAAATAATTAAACTAATAAAAATAAGGGAAAATAAAAATGGAAGCAAAAGCAAGACAAACAGATATAAAAATGACTGCGAGAAAACTTCGTAGAGTAATCAACGAAGTAAGAGGTAAAGCGGTTAAAGAAGCTCGTACAATGTTACGTTTTATGCCTTATTTTGCAGCAAAAGTTGTTGAAAAGAACTTGGTAGCTGCAGTTGCTAATGCACGTGAAAAATACGGTGTTGATGAAGATTCTTTAAAGATTTCAGAAATCTATGCCGATGAAAGTGCAACATACAAAAGAGGTAAGCCAAGAGCTCAAGGACGTATTTACAGAAGATTGAAACGTACTTCTCACCTCACAGTAGTAGTTAGTGATACAAAAAAATAGGAAATAAAAAAATGGGACAAAAAACACATCCAACCGGATTTAGAGTAGGTATAATCAAACCTTGGTTAAGTACTTGGTACGCTAAAGTTAAAGATTATGCAGTATTTGTAGCAGAAGATGCTAAAATCAGAAAATTTGTTAAGAAAAAATTGTACGCAGCAGGTGTTTCTAGAATATTAATTGATAGAAAAGCATCAAGTACAACAATTACAGTTATTACCGCAAAACCTGGTATTGTAGTAGGCAGAGGCGGTCAAGGTATAGATGAACTCAGACAAGAAGTTTCAAAATATATCGGAAGACAAGTTATTATCAACGTTGTTGAAGTTGCAAGAGTTGATTTAGATTCACAATTAGTTGCAGAATCAATTGCTCAACAACTTGAAAAACGTATCGCATTCAGACGTGCAATGAAACAAGCAATGCAAAGAACAATGAGAGCCGGCGCTCAAGGTATCAAAGTTATGGTATCAGGTCGTTTAGGCGGTGCTGAAATTGCTCGTTCAGAATGGGCTAAAGAAGGCCGTATCCCATTACAAACATTAAGAGCTGATGTTGACTACGGTTTTACAGAAGCTGATACAATAATGGGTAAAATCGGTGTTAAGGTTTGGATTTTCAAAGGTGATTTAATGCCTGGTGAAAAAGCAGACCAAAACGTAAAAAGTAAGAACTTAAAAGATTCAGCAGAAAAATTCAACAAGCGTTCAAGACGCTCTAAATCTGCAGAAGTTAGCAGTAAATAATGACAGGAGTAATATAAAATGTTAATGCCTAAGAAAACAAAATACCGCAAAATGATGAAAGGTAGAATGAAAGGTACCGAAACAAGAGGTACACAATTCGAATTCGGTCGTTATGCACTTAAGGCTCTTGAACCAGGCTGGATTACAAGCCGCCAGATTGAAGCAGCAAGACGTGCTATGACTCGTGAAATCAAACGTGGTGGTAATGTTTGGATTAAAATATTCCCTGATAAACCAATTACAGCAAAACCGGCTGAAACTCGTATGGGGTCAGGTAAAGGTAACGTTGAGTACTGGGTATCAGTAGTTAAACCAAACAGATTATTATTTGAATTAGATTACTTTGACAGAAATGTTGCAATCCGTGCATTGGAACTTGCAGCACAAAAATTACCTATCAAAGTAAAAGTTGTTGAAAAAGAGCAAGTGAGCTAAGGGCGAAGAGACTGACGAAGGTCAGTATCGTAGACCCGTAAAATGCGAACGAGCGACGGAACAAGTAAAATAAGGATAATTAGTAATGAAATTACAAGATATGCGTGAAAAAACTATCGAAGAACTTAAAGAAGCTGTAGTTGATTTCAAAAAGCAATTATTCGATTTAAGACTTAAGAAAACAATGAACAAGTTGGAAGATCCATCATTAATTGCAAAGACAAGACACTACATTTCACAAGCTAAGACAGTTATTAGAGAAAAGGAAATGGCTCAACAAAGTGCGTAAGCATTTTTGTCGGGTTAAAATATAAAGGAAAAGAAAATGCCTAAGAAAGAAAGACAAGGAATCGTAGTAAGCGATAAAATGGATAAGACCATAGTTGTAAAAGTTGCATCTTATGATCCGCATCCAAAATACAAGAAAATTATAGAAACAAATAAAAACTACAAGGCACATGACGAAAACAACGAATGTGGTGTAGGCGATATCGTAAGAATCGTTGAATCAAAACCTTTGTCAGGTAACAAACGTTGGTCACTCCTTGAAGTAGTTGAAAAAGCGAAATAGAGGTATAGAAGTGTGGAGGGTTACAAGTTTTTGTGAATCCATCCTTCCAATCTTCTAAAGTTAATAAAGGAAAAGTAGACATGATACAACAAGAAACTAGATTAACAGTAGCAGATAATACCGGTGCAAAAGAATTGTTAGTTATCCGTGTAATGGGTAGTTCTAATAAGAAATTTGCATCAGTAGGTGATGTTGTTATCGCAACAGTTAAAGATGCTACACCAAATATGGCTGTTAAAAAATCTGAAGTTGTAAGAGCGGTTATCGTAAGAACAAAACATGATATCTCTCGTGCAGACGGATCAGTTATCAGATTTGATGATAACGCAGCTGTTGTTATAAACAAAGATGGCAACCCACGTGGAACTCGTGTTTTCGGACCGGTAGCCCGTGAGTTAAGAGACAATAACTTTATGAAAATTGTTTCTCTAGCGCCAGAGGTAATATAGTAGGAGCCAATGATGAAAGATACAAATAAAAAATCCTTACATGTTAAAACCGGCGACAGAGTAATCGTAACAACCGGTAAAGACAAAGGTAAAATCGGAAACGTAAAAAAAGCAATTCCTTCAGAAAATAAAGTTGTTGTAGAAGGTGCTAACATGGTAACTAAGGCACAAAAACCAAATCCTATGGCAGGTATCCAAGGCGGTTTGGTTAAAATGGAAGCTCCGTTAGATTCTTCAAATGTAATGGTAGTTTGTCCTAGTTGCGAAAAACCAACCAAAATCAAACATGAAATCAAAGACGGTAAAAAAGTTCGTGTTTGTAAAAAATGTGGTGAACAGTTAGATGTTTAATGTGTCATAATTATGACGACATTAATATCATCTTGATAAAGAGGAAAAATAAAAATGACAAAAACAATTAGTTTAAAGAAAAAATATGAATCAGAAGTAAAAGCTGCAATGAAAGAAAAATTCGGCTATGAAAATGATATGATGATTCCAAAACTCCATAAAATCGTTTTGAATATGGGTGTTGGTGAAGCATCACATAACTCTAAAATTGCAGAAACTATTGAAGGTCAATTAACTAAGATTGCCGGACAAAAAGCTGTTGTAACTAAGGCTAAAAAATCAATCGCATCTTACAAGTTAAGAGAAGGTATGCCGGTTGGTGCAATGGTTACATTGCGTGGTGAAAGAATGTATGATTTCTTACAAAAGTTAATCTGTGTTGTTCTTCCGCGTATCCGTGACTTCAGAGGTATCAGCCCAAAAAGTTTTGATGGTCGCGGCAACTATACTTTAGGGTTAAAAGAACAATCTTTGTTCCCTGAAATTACTTACGAAGAAGTTGATTTAGTGAAAGGTATGAACGTTTCAATCATTACAACTGCAAATACAGATGATGAAGCAAGAGAATTATTGAGACTTATCGGAATGCCTTTCAAAGGAATGAATAAGTAGTATAATATAACTATAATAATATAAGGAGAAAATCGTGGCTAAAAAAGCGATGATAAATAAAGAAAGAACCAGAGAATTATTAGCAGCAAAGGGTAAATATCCTAAAACAAGACTGCACAACAGATGCAGCATTTGCGGTCGTCCTCACGGTTTCCACAGAGATTTCGGTCTTTGCAGAATCTGCTTGAGAAAGATGGCTCACCAAGGTTTATTACCTGGCGTTACTAAAGCAAGCTGGTAGTATTCTTTATTAAAAAACAAAACACTTTTAAAGAGTAACATTTGTTACTCTTTTTGTGTTGGAATTCTTGTAGAGCTAATTTCTGCTTAACAAATTGCGATTTTTTGATTATTCTAAAGTGTGACTTTATAAAAATCAAAAAATATTCTCCTTCCCTGGTTAGGGAAGCGGATTTCTGTACGGGGGGTAAATGAATGAGGTTGTTTTTAAACCCTCTCCGGGGGAGAGGGTTTGGGTGAGGGTTAATCAAAAAAATACAAACAGAACTGTACCCTAAAAAGTGGACAAAAAGCTTAGCTTCTTAACTACTTAGCCGCATTTTTAACCAACCCTCACCCGCATCTGTAGTTTTCACGTTGTTCAAACACATCTGCGGCCTCTCCCTCTGAGAGGCAGGTATTGATTGATTACAATTTCAATAATGTGTTTTAAACCCTCTTCGGGGGAGAGGGTTTGGGTGAGGGTTAATCAAAAAAATACAAACAGAACTGTACCCTAAAAAGTGGACAAAAAGCTTAGCTTCTTAACTACTTAGCCGCATTTTTAACCAACCCTCACCCGCATCTGTAGTTTTCACGTTGTTCAAACACATCTGCGGCCTCTCCCACAAAGAGGCAAGACCGGTAGGTTGCAATTTAATTGCATCTTACTGCTACTTCTTAATTACCCAGGCACTTGCTCATTCTCTCTTTGCCATTCACGCATCCCGAATTACGATTCACTTTTCACGAACCACGAATCACCATTCACAAATCACGACTCACGAATCAATTTGTAAACAAATATTAAAACTAATTTGCACCCCCTGAAATTGAGTTATAATCTGCGATATGATATGATATGGCGGGGCGGGGCAAATTTATATAATTTCTTGTTTTAATATTAATATATGGGAATTCTATAATTTGAGGTGAATAATGCCGGGAATTAGTAATGTAGGTTCAGCTGTTGCGGTTAATAAGACGGATAAGCTCTTACCGCAAAATAACAATAATAATCACAAAGAGGCATCTGATAAAACAAATTCTGATGTTGCAAAATATGCTGCAGCAGGTGTTACTGCATTGGCGGCTATCGGATTGGCAACATTCGCTATTTTATCCCGTAAGAAACCTAATTCCAATATAAAGCAAAATATTAACCGTATTGAAGAATTAACTTCGCAAAAATCTGATTTGACAGAAAAGATTTCTAAATTAAAAAGAGAGATACAATCTGAATATTTAGAGAAAAGATATTTTGCAAGAGAAGAGATTAATGGAACGTCTTTTCAAAAAAGGGGATAAATCAGAATTGAAAAATGCTTATAAAGAGATAAATAGTTATGAAGCTGATATGGCAGAATTGTCCCAAAAAACAAGAGAAAAATTTAAAGGGAAATTAGTCAAGAATGCAGATGGCAAACAAGTTTATCAAGGCGGTTTGCTTGACGACCCAGACTGGAAAGAAGTCAGAAAACTAAGAAGAGCGTATGCTAAAGAATATTTTTCCGGCAATTATGATAATGCACAAAAATTAGGTTTAGCTAACGAAGTAATTAAATCAAAATTGACAGGCCAGCCTATAATGCTAAACGGTAAAGAGTTACCTGTTGATGATGCAATAAGAATGATAAAAGATCCTAAGCATAATAATGATACAATTTATAAATATTTAAAAGATAATCAATTATCTTATCATATACCAAATGCACAAGGTCTAAATTTGCATAATTTGGGATTTTCTGTATCAAATTTTAGTGAAAGAGCTAAAGATGTAATTAAGAATTATAAAAAAATCCCTGAAATAAAAACAAGTATCGCAAAAGCTGATGAATTAAAAGCCAAATACCATGATATCTCAGTTGAGCTGGCTAAAGAAACAAGACAAAGCGAAAACGTAAAACAACTAAAAGCATTGCAGGCACAATTAAAATCTGTATCCGATGAGATTAATTCTCTGCAAGCGTAGTGAATTAAATTACATTTTGCTTTAAATGCTAAAGGTAATTTATTGATTAATGTTTGTAAGGCTCCTCACTATTCACTGCTTAGTCACTTCTAAGAAAAAATTTTGTCCGCTTTTTTCAATTTAGGTTATAATAAGAAGTAAGTGTAGTGTTAAATTCTTAACGGGGTTGGATTTATGATTTTAAATATTCTTTGTTTTTCAATAGGTGCAATTATTTCCGGGATAATTGTTAAACTCTATTCCGATAAAAATTCACAGACTGAATTGGTGAAACTAAAAACTCAACTTGAAACTTATGAAAGTTTGCAAAAACTTATTAAATCTGATTTTTCGGAAATTGCACGTGATACTATAAAAAACGAACAAGAGGATTTAAGAAAACAGCACCAGGAAGCATTAGAATTGAAATTGGCGCCTCTTGCAAAAGAATTAGGGGAATTTAAAACAAAGGTTGAAAACTTTAATACCACCGGAGAAAAGAATACGGCAGCACTGATAGAAAAAATTACATCTTTAGAAAAAAGCAGTGCCGAGATTACCAAAGAAGCAAACCAACTCGCTAATGCCTTAACATCTAACCAAAATATTAAAGGTGCATACGGGGAATCATTGTTGGATACGATACTCCAATCTTGCGGCATGCAGGAGGGGATTCATTATACAAAACAGTTTGTTTCAAAGTCTATAAGTGATGATGAAACCACGCATACAATTCGTCCGGATGTAGTTATAAATCTTCCTGATAACAGACATTTGATTATCGATTCAAAAATGACTTTGACGAGTTATTTGGAATATATGCAAGATGAACAACAGCTTCCGAAATTTAAAGCGGAGGTTAAAAAACGTATAATGGATTTGGCTGAAAAAAATTATCAAAAAGCCGATGATATTTATCAACCGGATTTTGTTTTGATGTATGTTCCGATTGAAAATTCCGTGAATACACTTTATGAAGATACTGATTTAATAAATAAAGCTTACAAAGCTAATGTTATTATTGTCGGGACTTCTGCGCTTCTGACTACAATAAGGCTTGTAAATCAGTTATTATCTCAGCAAAAACAGCAGGAAAGCGTAAACAAAATTGTTCAAGCGGGTACAAATTTGTATGAAACCTTTGTTCGTTTTTGCGAGGACTTGCTGGATGTAAAAAAACGACTTGAGGGTGCAAGTACCCAGTTAAATAAAACAATAAACCGATTCCAGAGAGGAAACAAAAATAATCCTAGTTTGTTCTCTCAAGTTGAGGCATTAAGAGATTTTGGTATTAATTCAGGGAAAGAAATTCCGTCTAATTTGCTTGAAGAAATAGAAGAATCATCAGAAGATGTTATTAATGTATAGATAATTGGTTCAGACAGTCGGGTAATATCTTTTTTATTTTTAAACTGTAATATAAAAAGTAAAAAAGGAGGGTTTTATGTCTGGTATCTTTACTCCGCCTGCGTGTACGCTTGAGGAACTTAATCATCTTTTTATTGAATTAACTGCTAAAAATTGTAATCAAAGATGCAGAAAATGTTATATTGATTTTCCGTTAACAAAAAATGTCAAAGATTTTATTCAAGTTGATAAAGTAAAAAAAGCGTTGTTAGAAACTTCGGATGCTGATTTAAAATGTATTTATTTAACGGGTGCAGAACCGATGACTCATCCGGATTTTAATACTATATTAAGACTCTGTCTTAAAAGAACAAATGTGTGTATTTTTACAAATGCAACTTTTATAAACGAGAAAAAAGCAAGATTTTTGAAAAAAGTAGAAGATGAGTCTGAATATCAAATAATATTTAAACTTTCTTTTGCAAGCTATGACGAACTTAGAAATGATGAGGTCCGTTTTAGAGGTGCATTCCGCCAGAATATGTATGCTCTGAAATGCCTTGACAAGTATGATTTTACAACGATTGCATGTGTAAATAATTATTATAATGAGGATGAAAATTTTATAACTAATACATTTAAACAAATAATTACAGATGCAGAGCTTAGAAATACAATGGTTCAGGTTACTGCTTGGGTGAGCGGGGATATGAATTTGGAGCAGCTTTCGGGAGATGGTGCTTATGACTGCAAATACGGGAGATTATTAACCCAAAACGGAGTATTTTCTTGTCCTTTTCTTTCCAATGATTATAGAGGCAGGTCTGGCAGCGACTTTAAAGATTATTCGAAAAATGTCCGCTTGGAAACAACTTTTTGTGCCGCTTGTATGAAAAACAAAGAGCCGATGTTTTCAGTCAATATTACCTAATTCCCTCTGAAAAATTATTAATTTGTAAATAAATATTAATTTTTACACCGCTTATGCAATTATGCGATGAAAAAAGACTTTATTAATATATAGTGTAAGTGTGTATATCTGATGGAGGTTTTATGACTGAAACTTGCGGCGGTGTTGGTATTAGAACAAATAAGTATCCTATAGATATATTGAGAGATAATTATACACATAAACAAGAATTAAAACGTGAATGCAGGCTCAAAGAGCTTGAAGAAAAATTTAAAGCAGGAGAAGAATTGACTTTAGCCGAAGAAATAGAGCTTAAGGGCCGCAGAGTCGGTGAATTGTTGGATTCAATATTCAGTATTCCCTGTAAGAGTTAAATACTCAAACGGTTAAAATTTATCCTCTTTATTCACTAATAAAGGCATGCTTTTCTATTGATTTATTTTGGTTTCTTTAATATAATTATTGCGTGAACTTAGAGTTCTGTTATTTAAAAAGGAGAGACTTATGAGAAAGAAAAGTATCTTACCTAAGATAATGCTCTCAGTGATGTCATTATTAATGGTAACTCTACCGTCTTTTGCAAGTGAAGCATCTCTCGTTGTTCCAAGTATTAAAGCTGATCCGACAAGCTACAATCTTTTATTGATTGGTTTAGCTGTGTCTGTTGTTGGCGTGATATTTGGTTTCATCGAATTCTTAAGAGTTAAGAAGCTTGATGTACACACTGCAATGGCAAATGTAGGAAACACAATTTTTGAAACATGTAAAACCTACCTTATTCAACAAGGTAAGTTTTTAATTGTTTTAGAGGTATTGATTGCTCTATGTATTGCGTTCTATTTCGGATACCTCGAAAAAATGACTCTTACCAATGTATTGATTATTTTAGGATGGTCAGTAATTGGTATTTTAGGTTCTTATTCTGTTGCTTGGTTTGGTATCAGAATGAACACTTTAGCAAATGCTAGAACTGCATTTACAGCATTAAAAGGAAATCCTTTAAATATTTTAAATATTCCTCTTAATGCAGGTATGAGTATTGGTGTATTACTTGTATCAGTAGAACTTATTATGATGTTAATCATCTTATTATTTGTTCCTGGTAATATTGCCGGTGCTTGTTTTATCGGTTTTGCAATCGGTGAATCTTTAGGTGCTTCTGCACTTCGTGTAGCAGGTGGTATCTTCACAAAAATTGCTGATATCGGATCTGACTTAATGAAAATTCAATTCGGTATCAAAGAAGATGATCCTAGAAACCCTGGTGTTATTGCTGACTGTACAGGTGATAACGCAGGTGATTCTATCGGACCTACAGCTGACGGTTTTGAAACTTACGGTGTAACAGGTGTTGCTCTTGTTAGTTTCATCTTGTTAGGTGTATTAAAACCTGAATACCAAGTTCAATTGTTAACTTGGATTTTTACAATGAGATTCTTAATGATTATTACATCAGTACTTGCTTACTGGGTAAACAAAGGAATCACAAAAGTTTATGCAGCAAATACTCAAAAATTTGATTTTGAATTACCTCTATCAAACTTAGTTTGGTTGACTTCAATATTCTCAATCGTTATGACATTTGTTGTAAGTAAATGGTTATTAGGCGGACTTTCAGATCCAAATCTGTGGTTAGTCTTATCAATAATTATTTCTTGTGGTACTTTAGGTGCTGCTTTGATTCCGGAAGCAACAAAAGTATTCACAAGTCCAAAAGCAAAACACACCAAAGAAGTTGTTACTGCATCTCAAGAAGGTGGTGCTTCTTTAACAATCCTTTCAGGTATTGTTTCAGGTAACTTCTCAGGTTTCTGGATTGGTTCAATCATCGTATTGTTAATGGGCTTAGCTTATGCAGCTAGTACTTATATCCCTGCAACATTCATGATTTATCCGTCAGTATTTGCATTTGGTTTAGTTGCATTCGGTTTCTTAGGTATGGGACCTGTTACAATTGCTGTTGACAGCTACGGTCCTGTAACTGATAACGCTCAATCAGTATATGAACTATCATTGATTGAAGAAATTCCTGATGTAGCTAACGGTATTGAAAAAGATTTTGGTTTCAAACCTGATTTTGACAATGCTAAAAAATACTTAGAAGAAAATGATGGTGCTGGTAACACATTCAAAGCAACTTCTAAACCGGTATTAATCGGTACAGCGGTTGTTGGTGCTACTACAATGATTTTCTCATTGATTCTTGTAATCAAACAAACATTAGGTATTCAACCTGAAATGGTGCTTAACGTATTGAATCCTTACACATTATTAGGTTTCATTGCCGGCGGTGCTGTTATTTACTGGTTCTCAGGTGCTTCTATGCAAGCTGTTACAACAGGTGCATATTCTGCAACTGAGTTTATTAAAAACCATATTAAATTAGGTGAAGCTGATGATAAATCTGCAAACCTTGCAAATTCAAAAGAAGTTGTAAAAATCTGTACACAATATGCTCAAAAAGGTATGGTAAACATCTTCATCGCATTGTTTGCATTTGCTTTAGCATTAGCTTGTTTATCAGCACCTGTTGGTACTGATTCATCACCTGTATCATTCTTTGTAAGTTATCTGATTGCAATTGCTGTATTCGGCTTGTTCCAAGCTGTATTTATGGCTAATGCCGGCGGATGCTGGGATAACGCAAAGAAAATTGTTGAAGTAGATATGGATGAAAAGGGTACTCCTTTGCACGAAGCAACTGTTGTTGGTGACACAGTTGGTGATCCGTTCAAAGATACTTCTTCTGTTGCTATGAACCCTATTATTAAGTTCACAACATTGTTTGGTTTATTAGCAATGGAAATTGCAATTAACCCAAGTTTCAGAGACTGTGCAAAAATTGCCGGTGTTGTATTCTTGTTAATTGCAATTGTATTCGTAATTCGTTCATTCTACGCAATGAGAATACAAGGTAATAAATAAGATTTATATCTTATAAAAACTGAACCCCGTGTGAGAGAAATCTTACACGGGGTTTTATTATTTCTCGTAAAGAAAAATTATTATGTTTAATCTTAAAAGACTATGATAAAATCATATTATGAAAAAATTATTTCTGGCATCAAAATCACCAAGACGAAAAGCAATATTAGAAAAAGCAGGTATCAAATTTTCTATAATCAATTCCGATTATGATGAAGAATTGAATGATAAAAATTTTTCATACGAAAAAATCGAAACACTTGCGAAAAACAAAGCTTTTGGGGCTCTAAATAACATTAAAGAAGCATCTTTTGTTCTAAGCGCTGATACGGTTGTTGTATTGGATAATCATATCCTGACTAAACCGACAGACTTTGATGATGCTCTCATTATCCTAAAATCCCTGAGCGGAAAAGAACATCAAGTTGTAACAAGTCTTTGTTTATTGGATTTCGAAACCCGAAAATATATCCTTAAATCAACAACAACAAAGGTAGAATTCAACTATTTAACAGAACAAATGATAACAAATTATATAGACAACTATAAACCCTTTGACAAAGCAGGTGCGTATGGCATACAAGAACTGCCTGTCGGATTTGTTAAACAGGTTAAAGGGGATAAAGAAAATGTTATCGGCTTATCCTCTAAATCAGTAATCTCTGCTATTCGGCAGCTTGAGCTTCTTTTGTCGGAATCCCAAGAGAAATCCGCTTGTCTTCAGGATTAAACTTGATTATTACAACATTAATTTTGGCTCCAACTTCCAGGATTGTATTATTTGCATTCTGGTATTCAACAACTTCATTATGTGGAAGTAATGCTTCAACCCCAGGATAAACTTCAACGAATGCACCAAAATTCTTCAAGCGTGTAACAACACCTTCTCTGATGTCGCCTTCTTTTAACTCATTAGCAACACCTACCCAAGGATCATCTGTTACATTTTTCAAACTTAAAGTTATTCTTTGTTTTTCTTTATCAATATCGTATATTGCAACTTCTATTGTTTCACCAATTGTCAGTAAATCGGTAGGATGTTCAACCCATTTCCATGAAATTTGTGATAGAGGCAGCAAACAATCTACTCCGCCAATATCGACAAAGGCTCCGAAGGATGCAATTCTGACAACCTTACCTTTTACAATCTGACCGACTTCAACCTGGCTGAATACAACTTTTTTAGCCGACTCAATTGAATCGCTGTATACCTTTTTATTAGATAAAACTAAATTATTTTGATCTTCTTCTAATGTCAAAATCTTAAGTTCAATTTTGTCGCCTACAGCATATCTTGTTTCTTTTTCCTGTATTTGGCTTGAAGGTACAAAACCTCTTATGCCAACAATATCAACAAGCAAGCCGCCTTTTACAATTTGAACAATTTTTCCGTTAATAACTTCATCAGCTTCTTTTAATTTTTCAAGTTCTTTCCAGGAGTAAACTAAATCAACTTTCTTTCTGGAAAGCCAGAACTGGCCGTTTTCATCAACGTCTGATATAATCAAAAACTCATACTCTTTATTTTTTTCAAGTACATCTTGAATTTTAGCTTCATAATCTACTGAAGCCTCTTTAGGCGGTACAATAGCAATCGATTTAGCACCTATATCCACAAGTGCAGTATCGGATTCGTAACCAAGAACGACTCCTTTTACTAAATCGCCTTTTTTAAATTTGTAGTCATAGTTGTCTAATAGAGACTCGAAATCCTTATCAGAGTATGTTTTGTCCATATTTATGCCCTTATTATATATTACAGATATCACTATTATAGCATGGTTTTTGAAATTTGACTAGTGTTTATCATTTAAATTCACTATTTAAGAGGAATTTGAATGGCTGAAACTATTGAAATAATTATGTTTTGTGTATAATGAAATTATATGAATAAGACAAACACTATAAAATATAAATTAGAGCAGAGAGAAATTGATACCCTGAGCGAATATGCAACAAAAAGCCGATTTTCAAAAGGTCGTAAAAGACCGGAAAAGGAATCTGAGCTTAGAACGGATTTTCAAAGAGACAGGGACAGAATTCTGCATTCAAAATCATTCAGACGTCTAAAACACAAAACCCAGGTGTTTTTAGCGCCTTTTGACGATCATTTCAGAACACGTTTAACACATACATTAGAGGTTTCGCAAATTGCAAGAACTATTGCAAGAGCATTGGACTTAAATGAGGATTTAGTTGAAGCGATTTCTCTAGGGCACGATTTGGGACATACTCCTTTCGGACACTGCGGAGAAGGAGTATTAAATGAGCTTGTTAAAGGCGGTTTCCATCACAATATACAAAGCGTAAGAGTTGTTGAAGTTATTGAGGACATGAACCTCTGTCAAGAAACGATTGACGGCATACTTACTCATACCTGGGGATTTAAACCTAAAACCCCGGAAGCACAAATTGTACAATATGCCGATAAAATTGCTTACATTAACCACGACATAGAAGATTCCATAAGAGCCGGCATTATTTCTGAAAGCGATTTGCCTGATGAATGTAAAGACTACTTTACTTCAATACCGTCTGTAAGACTAAGTAAAATGATTAGCGCGGTTATTGACAATTCTATCGGTAAACCGACAGTTGCAATGGAAGAAGAATGCTGGGATATGACAACAAAGCTCAG
Source organism: Candidatus Gastranaerophilales bacterium (assembly GCA_944324825.1). GTDB lineage: Bacteria > Cyanobacteriota > Vampirovibrionia > Gastranaerophilales > Gastranaerophilaceae > UMGS1585. The sequence goes on along the minus strand of CALUXU010000001.1, from coordinate 34,999 downwards.
AAAGTGGATGTTTGATAATATATATATTGATTCACCGGCTAAAACAGAGGAAGGCAAAGCAAGACATATAATTAAAACCTTGTTTGAATATTATACGGAAACCCTAAAACAACACTGTAATGACGAGGATAAAATACAACGTCTTGTCACAGATTATATTTCAGGCATGACTGATCAATATGCGATTGAAAAATATAAAGAAAAATTTATTCCAAAACCTTTAATTTCCGGAACAAGTGACGAAACCTTTTTAAAGATTTTGTATGAACTCGATAAATAATTCTTAAGCTTCACTTTTAACGAGTTTGTTAGATTTATAATTAATCAAACATTGCGCCAGCTGGTCAGGACAGCTTGTTGGTTTTCCGCCGCAAGTGATTCCTTGTAATTTTTCTATAACTTCATCGACGGTTAAACCGGTCACAAGTTTAGAGATTCCCTTAAGGTTCCCATTACAGCCGCCAATAAACTCTATATCGACAACCCTATTATCTTTAATTGCAAGATTAATAAGCTTCGAACAAGTGCCTTGCGTTGCGTATTGTACAATTTCAATTTTTGAATCCATAGTATTAACTCCTCATATAAGAATAATTAACAACAATATCACATAATTTTCAAGTTTTGAAAATTAGTAATATTCATAATTGTTATAATATTTTTAATTTTTGTTACAGTAAAACAGTTTTCGTTTGTATCAGAGTATATTTGAATTATCATAAAAGAGGAAAGGGAACTTTATATGAAATTAGGAATTTTGGAAAAGATTTTACCACCGGATAACAAGGTTTTCTTTGATATTTTTGTTGATGCGGCACTTAACTGTAAAAAAAGTGCGATACTTTATAATGAAGCATTAACAAACGGCATCAACGAAGATATGTTAATGCAGGTTAAAATACTAAAACGTAAAGGAAGTGATTTAGAAAGAGAAAGTATTGCGATGCTAAACAGTACTTTTATCACTCCTATTGACAGAGAAGATATTCAACTTCTTGCATCAATGCTTAGAAAAATTAACAAAAAAATATGTCAGGCATTTCTAAATTTTTATGCTTACAAGATTGATAAACCTACAGAAGAAATGTATCAGCAGGGTAAGATTATTATGAAGGCGACTTCAGAGATGACTCATACAGTAAGCTTATTAAAGAAATTACATAAAACCAAGGATATTACAAATTCCAGAGCTACAATGAAGGAAATTGAAACAATTGGTGATGATATTCTTTTAAGAGCAACAGGTGAATTATTCTCAGGGAAGTATGATCCGGTTACTATCATAAAGTTTAGAGATATTTATAAGGACTTGGAAAATGCTTTGGACAGATGTCATTCAGTAGCGGATGAGGTCTTGAACATAGCACTCAAGAATAGTTAATTATGACAATTACAATATTATGTTTAATTATATTAGTCGGTGTAGCGTTAGTTTTTGAATTTATTAACGGTTTTCACGACTCAGCAAATGCCATTTCTATGGCAATATCAACAAAAGCTTTAAGCCCTAGATATGCGGTTTTATACGCAGCTATATTTGATTGTACGGGGGCGTTATGCGGAACCCACGTTGCTAAAACAATCGGGGTTGGCATGGTCGCACACGATGCAATTACCCAGCTTGTAATTTTATGTGCATTATTAGGAGCAATTATTTGGGGGATTATCACATGGCGTTTCGGAATCCCTTCCAGTTCATCACACGCTTTAATCGGCGGGCTTTTAGGTGCTTCTATTATGCACGCATATCTTATGCTTGATAAGCATTATGATTTAATACTCAGATTTCCGGCATTTCACTTTGAACATCCGGCCTTGGATGTTGTGAATGAACATAATGTTCTTGATTTAGTTATCATTCCGATGATTACATCTCCTATATTCGGTTTTTGTGTAGGATTTATCGTTATCGGAATACTACTTATGATTTTTGGAAGATTGAAGCCTGAATTATTAAACAGAACATTCAGAAAATGCCAGTTGGTTTCTTGTGCATTCCTTGCATTCAGCCATGGTTCAAACGATGCTCAAAAAACAATGGGTATTATAACGTTATCATTAATTACATTTGGATTTTTAAAAGGCGATACAGATTTTTCAATTCCTTTATGGGTAATTCTTATCTGTGCTCTTGCGCTATCCTGCGGTACGATGACGGGCGGCTGGAGAATTATTAAAACAATGAGTTCTAAAATTGTTAAAATGAAACCAATGCACGGATTTGCCGTCGAAATGTCCGCATCCGGAATTATTCTTACCGCATCTCATTTCGGTATTCCTGTTAGTACAACACACATCATTTCAACCGCGATTATGGGGGTTGGAAGCATGGTTAAAGCAAGTGCCGTAAAATGGGGGATTGTAAAAAGTATTATTACAGCATGGATTTTAACAATTCCTATCTGTATGCTTATGTCAGGCGGAATTTATTATGTATTATCCAAAACTCCGTTAATCGCTTTCGGACAATACAGTTAGTGAATTAGTTTTGCAATATATGCAACTGTTTTAGGGAAATATTGCTGCCAGTAGTGGGCTCGTATTGCTTGAGTCATATTTTTAACAGCCATACTTGTTACGGTATTAGTCTCTGCAATACCTTCCATTATGGCTTTATCACGTCCCAAATAATGATAATCTGCTGCAAAATATCCGATATGGGTTAATTCCGCATCAGAGAAATGTTTCCTGAACGCTTCTTTTTCCTTGTTATAAATATCATTTAAAACTTTATCATCACTTATTTTTTCATTTATTTCTTTAAATTCCAAATGGTCTTTGCCATGACCGATTTCATGAAGTAAAACCTCAGGATTAAGATATTTTTTATTCATGCCTATCAAATTATTTGTTAAGCTAAATCCTGCATTTGCAAAACTGTCATCACGTGATATTGATTTTATATCAATAGATTTTATTGCAAATAAATCTTCCCCCGGTAACTGTTTTAGAACCGGTAAAATATCTTTTTGAGTAGATTTAGTAAAGTTTTCTAATTCTAATGTTGCAATTTTACCTGATTGCAAATCTTTTACAAACATATTGTTATCTTTTATTTGAATATCAAATTTTTTATTATTTCTTGAGGTTACATAGTGATTATCATCTAAGACTTCAAATGTTACAGAATCATTCAAAAGTTCTTTACCCTCAGGTGTTGTTATTTTATAGTCCATTATTCTGTTGCCCAATGGATCATCTTCATAACGATAAATAGTTTTTGTTCCGTCTAAAGACACCATATGTTTTTCTATAACAGTATTACCGGTATTAGTTTTGTAAGCTTTACTTATATTATCTATTTTCCCGTCAGGATAAGTTCTTTTTATATCATAAACATTATCTATTTCAGAAGGAGTGATGTCTTCGGTGTAAAGCAGTTTATTATTTGCATCATATTTGTTTATTGTTTGTGATTCTAATATTCTGCCATCCGCATTTTTTCTATATCTTTGTGTTAATTCAACTCCATGTTTATAATCTTTTTGTATAATGTCATGCATGTTTGAATTAATATAATCTTTTTCTATAACATCTGTTATAGGATTGTTGTCGTTTATATTATATAAAAGTTTTAATTTCGTAAATGCAGAATCATTAACAATTTCCAGAATGTCTGCAAGATTATCATTTCTGTTAATTCTGATATTATTTACGTTTTTATCTTTTAAATAATCTTTTAAAAATGTTTTTAATTTAACCAGATTTTCTTCAGGTATATTTTGGATTTTTCCGCTGGTAATATCTTCTGCATTCAGTCCCAATTCTGACAAATTAACTCTTTCCAATTTTTCAATATCTTTGATATCAGATGCAAACATAAAATTGCTGAAGGCATCTCTGGAAGACATCGGAAGCTGCATTGTCATTAATTTGTTTAAGCGCTCAATTACCAGCGGATGACATTTTCTCCCGGGAATTCCATTAGCTTCTTTGGTAGATAAACTCAGGATGAAATCTAATTTATCTCTATTTAATTTTTCTTCTCTAATAGTTGAAGAAAATTTAGATTTTGTATGCCATTTCATCGTATATAATTTATAAAACGTATTAAAGGCATCGTCATTTTCTTCCAAAGATAAACAATTCGATAAATGTTTTATCGCGTTAATATTAATATCTCTGGAACCATCCATATACAAATCAAGATATTTATCCAATTTATCAAACCTAAGTTTATTCTTATAAGGACCTACCTTATCAAATGATGCTTCAAAGATTGGTTGAACATGTTCTTTATTGGAATATTGAAGTAAACGTTTTAATGTCCCAATTTCAGCCGATTTCATATCTGTAATTGGGATATCCGTGTGCTTTAAAACATATATAAGATTTTCATTATCATGATAAACATTTCCAATAAGATTTTTAACAATATCTATTGACTCTTTATTATATTTTAAATGAGTAGCAGAAGTATCGGAATTTACTTCTTCTATAACGTTTAAAGTGTCCAAGAACAATTGGTCATCCTTCATTGTTTTGGCTAATTCCATAAACTGTTTAGCCTCCTCCTGCTCTTCAGGTTTGAAGGTTGACAATATTGAACGAACTTTATTTATTTGCCAAAGCTCCAGTTTCGCATCTTTTAAATCTTTATAAACGGCAAAGGAAGCTTCAGAAAACTTACCTGAAGAATCTTTTCCTGCCAAAATATCATTTATAATATCTCCGGGTTTATTTTTTGATTTTAATCCTTCTTCAAAAAATTCAATTGCTGAACTGTCAAATTTATTTTCATTATCTTTTATGCATTTTCTTAAAGTTTCCGGAGCTCTTAGCAGATAGCCTTTTAAACTGTTGCTGTGTTCAGCATATATGTTTAGTAGATTTTTATTAAATTTACCATCCGTATCTTTTATAGTTCTTAAAAAATCTGTATCAAAATCATAGGGGAATTTACTACCTTTATCAACAAGAGAATTAATTAAACTAAGTGCAGTATTATTTATAGTATCATTTTCTTTTGCAGCATTAGTTATATTTATTGCATTCATAATACTATTTGATTTCAATCTTATTTCTTTAAACAGTTCAAAGTTTTTACGAGATACATTGCCATCTTTATTCGCAAGATTTTTTTGTAAAAATTCTCTCTGATTAGGATTTGTCATACGCATAGTATCGCAGTAATCGTTCAATTCTTTTGCAGAAATAAATTCTTCTTTAGACGGAACGATACCTGCATAAGACTTTAATAGTCCGGAATCAGGGTATTCATATTGAACCTTTTCTGTTTCGGTTAATACCCTGTTATTCTGTTTAAGTTCCTGCTTGGTCTTATTGTCATTTATATTACTTGTATTTTTAACGGTATTCGGATTTATTTCCATAGTTATATAAAGTAATAAATCCGAAAAATATTGCCTTTGCCCTAAATTTATTTAACAAAATAGAAGAATATTGCGGTGAATAATCCAACAATAAAGCAATAATAAGCAAAAACTTTTAACGAATATTTTGCTAAGAATTTTAAGAAATACTTAATACAAATATAGCCGACCAAGCCGGATACTAATGTACCGATAATTATATCCGTCCAGTTGTAAGAAGCTAATTCTGCCATATCTATTTTTATAAAAGGATACACCATAGATGCTCCTAAAATAATTGGAATACTTAACAAAAACGAATATCTGGCAGCTGTCACTCTGTCAATTTTATTAAACAGCCCTGAAGCAATTGTCCAGCCCGAACGGGAGAAACCCGGCAGGGCTGCAATCCCTTGAGCTATTGCCATAATAACAGAGGTTTTAAAATCCATCACGCTTGATTTTGATTCCAGTTTATTAGAATAAACTTCACTAAAATACAATACAAAACCGGTAATAAAAAGTAAAATTCCGACTATTACAGGGGAATAAACCAGTTTTTCCGCAACTTCATTTAAAGGATAAGCAATAAGAACTGTTACTATTGTTCCAAGTATTATATAAAGCCCCAACTTACAATTATGGTTAGAATAGTCTTTATTTTTAATTCCATTAATTAAAGCCGACAATATTTCCCATACTTCCTTTCTAAAATAAATTAAAACGGCAATTAATGTACCTAAATGAAGCATTATATCAACAAAAACCTCCTGATTAGACTGTTGATGTATCGGCATATTATTAAATACTTTATAAAAATTTGATGTAAATACAAGGTGCGCAGAGCTTGATATTGGTAAAAATTCACTCAACCCCTGTACTATTCCCATAAATATAATTTGTAATAAATCCATTTATTAATCCTCATAATAACTTGCACAAGATGTCGCAGTTTCCCAAACTGAAATTTTACTTACGTTTGGAATCGTTTCTTTCAATTTTGTATAAATAAACTTTGATAACATTTCGCTGCTTGGACTTATTCCTTTAAAATCATCCAATTCGTTGATATCTTTATGGTCTAGTAAATCCAAAACCTTTTTTAATTCTTTTTTTAAAACCTTGTAATCTATCAATATATTGCTTTTATCTAATTCTGTACCTTTTACATAAGCTTCTACCAGCCAATTGTGCCCATGTTGATTTTCACATTCTCCATCATAGTTCAAAAGGTGGTGGGCGGCTGAAAAATACAATTGTGCCTTTATTTCAAACATTATTCTCTCCTTTTCTAAATTAATTTTATTATAAACATTATTTTTTTTACAAATCTTTAAATATTATGTATAATAAAGGCATGTTTGAAAACAATTTAGCGAAATTAAATAATACCCGTTTAAAAGAAGAATTACAAAATATCCCGCTTTCTTCTTGTACTAATGATATTGCGTTTGTGCAAACATTAGGCGGACAGATTGTTTTTTTGAAAGGAGAAATTCCGACAGATGATACTACAGACCCTGTTGCATATGCCAAAAATCTTATCACAGATGATATGAAAAATTTTGGAAGCAACGATATTATTGTTTGTGTAGGAATCGGAGTCGGATATATTCTTGATGAGTTGTTTACTTCAACAAAAGCGAAAATTGTTATATTTGAACCTGATTCAAAATTTTTAAGGTTCGTATTTGAAACAGTTGATTTAACCCAGTATCTGTCAGATAAAAGAGTATTTATATCTGATAATGCTGAAGAATGCGTTTATTTTATACTTAAAAATTATTTAAACGATGATAAATTGGAATTTGTTGTTTCCCCTATTTTATCAATATTTTACAAAGATGATTTTGAAAAATTTTCTGAAATACTATATTCTAAACTCAAAAGCAAAATAGTTGATATTAATACAATAAAAGTTTTGGCTAAAAAATGGGCTTATAACGTATTAAATTTCGCAAATCTCAATAAAAAATACTATTCTATCGAAGATTTTAAATGGAAGTTTACCGGAAAAAATGCTTTAATCTTAGGAGCCGGACCTTCTTTAAAAGATAATATTGAAAACATTAAAAATAACAGAGATAAGTTTGTAATATTTGCAGTAAACAAAACCCTTGAAACTCTTGAAAAAAATAATATTGTACCTGATTTTGCAGTATTTGCAGATGCAAAAAGCGTTAAGAAAAATTATCATTTATCCGAAGAATTTACATCTAAACTCAACATCATAGCAGATTGGAAAGCAGAAACCGATATTGCAGAATTTAAATCCAATAATTTTATCGTATATTTTTCAGATAATGAACTTTTTCTCAAAAAATATGCAAGAGATTTAGATATTCAACTCTTCCCTGCAGAACAAACAACAACAATATTATCTCTTATTTGTGCCAATTATATGGATTTCGAAAAAATATATTTCTGCGGTTTAGACTTAGCGTTCAAAGGAGATCAACCATATTGTAACGATAACACAATAAATATTGAAGATAATACCGCAATAATTGGTAAACAGAAAAAACATATTACGGAAGTTATGTCAATAACAGGAGAAATGATAAAGACCAGAGAAGATTATTTCGTATTTATAAAAAACCTGGAGACAATTATCAAAACCCGAGGATTAAAAAATCTGTATAATATTACAGATTTTGGAGCCTTAATAGAAGGCATGAATTACACATCTTTTGATAATATAAATATCTATGGAACAAAACCTGATATTGATTCAGAGATTCAAAAATTACCAATTTGTAAAAAAGATTTCAAACCATATATTGAAAAAGAAAAAGCAGCAATAATAAATATACATGACAATATTATAAATCGTTCACCTGTTAATCTTGTAACCAAGAAAATTATCAATGATACAACATTATTATATGAATGCCTGCAAATAGAGCTTATTGAATTATCAAGAAATCTAGGACAGCCCAGTGCTATTGATGAATTTTATTCAAAATGTATTCTTGCCATAGATAATCTCCTTGCAAGAATGTAATATTAACTATTTTTGTGTTTCTATTTTTCGTGAATAATTTCGGCTTAAATCGACAACAAAACCGGCTGCAGAAATTATCCCGCCATATATAAGCCCTCTTTTAAACATCATCTTAAGAGCAGAGGAATTACTAACTTTTTTAGCGTATTGTTTAAAGTCTTTAACTGTTTTACCGCTTGCTAAGAGATTTTGAACCATTAATTTTTTATCTGCGAATGAAGCATTTTTAAATGTTTCTAACGTTTTTTTCAAATCTTTTTTTGCATAAAATGTTGTAGCCAAACCGTCACCTAAACCTGCAGCAACACCAAATAAGGCGCCATACTCAGCTCCTCTATATAACGAAGGCTTTATACATGTTTGCTTTTGGGATTTTGCATTGATTTCGTTTGGTTGATTACTTCTTTTTATATTTTGAATAAATGATTGTACCATTTCACTAACCTTAATATTTGTATTGATATAAACCGTAAAAATTAAAAAATTTGCGCATTTATAATAAAAATTTACATAAAGAATATTATAGGTATCTCATTTTTTAATGAGATACCTTATGTGGGGCTTATGCTGCCCCACACCCCGCACCGGTATTTCTTTGGCAGTCAAAGAAATACCGGCTAAAGAAACCTTCAACCTGAACTTCATTCGCTAAATAATATAACTGCTCAATACCCAGCAAGCAAACTCGCTTCGCTCAGACAGCACCGGCTGTCTTGAATTATTGGCGGCTCGACCGGCTCAACGCAGCTCTCGCCTGGACGAGTTTCGCTTCGCTCACTCTTGCCAAAATCCGCTCACCGTTGTTTCGTTAACTGACACTAATCTATTATTTATTTACCCCTCATCATTGTTTTAAATGAGTAGGCAGAATATTAACCCAATATATTTACCCCTGCTCATTCCGTAAAGGTTGTAACATCAAAAGATTGTAATTGTATTCCAGTTGTATTATTTATATTTTTTATTTAAGCAATTTAATTATTCCTCGCTTCATTATTCACTGCTTAGTCACTTAGTCACCCAATCACTTAGTCACTACTAATAAAAAAACAAACTATTTTTTGTTGACCATTGCAGAGATTTCATTAGTAATATCTTTTCCTCCATATAGTGCTATACTTTTAGCAAATACAAAATCATATCCGTCACTTTTTGCCTTCGTTTCTATATCGGTTTTTATTTTTCGTTCTATTTCTGATAGTTTGCCTGCATACATTTTATCAATTTCTGTTTTTTTAGAATTAAACTGACTTGTATATTTATCTTGTATTTCAACAATTTTTTTAGCATCCGTTTCTTTGGCAATTTCTGCTTGTGCTTTGGATATTATTTGGTTAAGTTCTTTTACCTTAATGGAATGCTCTTTTTTTAAGGCCTTGACTTGTGCAGATGAGTCAACAACTTTTTGTAAATCTACAACCGCTATATTACAGTTTTCTGCAAAACTGACTTGCGAAAATAATAAAATACAACATGCCGAGATAATTATTTTTTTCATATTTGTTCTCCTCTAAGTTCTATTTTTATAATAAGTTTTATCTATAAAAATAAAAGGGTAATCTGGCTATTTATTAGAATAATATTTTTTGTTTCAGTTTATTAAAATACATTTATTAGGGGTTTTACAACAAAAATTGTTTGTAATATAATTTTCTTACGTAGGATTTATTTTCTGGAGATTATTTTATAATGAAAAAGATTTATAGATTATTACTATTTTTAGGGTGTGTATTGATTACGCCTTCAATAGCTTTTGCGGTACCGGCGGCATTGGATGTAACTCCATCGGCTGCAGGTATTATGCAAAATACTTCAGGTGTATATAACCAAATGCAAATTAATCAGATGAAGGACTACAGGATTGAAAAGAACTTGATTTCACCTGTAGAAACTCTGACACCGCCTAAAGATGAAGAAGAAAAATTTGAAGTAGACGTTCAAAAAGATTTAGTAAAGGACGGTGTTATATATAACCCAAAGTTCATGGTTCGAAAAATTAATTTTGAAGGGAACACTAAAATTAAATCAAAAGTTTTAAATTCTTTAGCTGATGATATTATTGACCATGAAATTTATTTTGAGGATTTATTAACATTTGCATTAAGAGTCAGCCGTTACTATCAATCAAAAGGTTATTTAACCAGTTATGCATACATTCCAGCCCAACAAATTGTTGATGGTCAAGTTACAGTTTCAATCGTTGAAAGTACTATTGATGAAGTTGATATCTCCGGAAACAAATGGGCTAGAAAATGGTACTTAAAAAATGTTGTTATGGGCAGAGACGGTTTGAGAGAAGGCACCGTATTTAATGCTAAAGCTTTACAAGGTTCTTTAAGAGAGTTAAATGAAGAAAAATATATCAAAGCTCAATCAACTATTTCAAAAAATGGTGATAATACAAAAGTTGAATTAAATGTAAGAGATAGATTCCCGTTAAGATTTAATTTCGGTTGGGATGATTACGGAAGAACATATACAGGTGTTCAAAGAGCATCCTTCTTATTAGGTTTGGACAACCTAACAGGTTTTGGTGACAAAATCTATGGTGGTACAGTTCTTTCATCAGGATCTACCGGTGTTCTTGCAGGTTATTCAATTCCTGTCAGCCCTTACGGAACAAGAGTTTCATTTGATTATTCAAACTCTAATATTTGTTTAGGCGGTCCTTACAAATACTTAAATGTAAGAGGTAAATCTCAAAGTATGGGCGTTAGAGTTACGCATCCTTTGATTAAGAACGCAAAAACTGACTTAGTTGTTTATACAGGTATTGATTTTGTTGATGCGGATACTTATTCAAAGAGTTTAAACTATACCCTTTCTGATTATAAATTGTTTGTTATCAGATCAGGTTTACGCGGAATTAGAGATGATAAGTATGGTCGTTGGTTAGGTACTTTGGGAGTAGATGTTGGTTTAGGTGGAAAAGATTCTCCTAATACCTATTCGGAGAAAACATTTGTTAAAATTGTTGCTGGTGCAACTCGTGTACAACGTTTATGGGGTAGAGTTATTGGTTTAGTTCGTGTTAACGGTCAATATTCTCCAAATCGTTTGTATGCAGTTGAACAAATGCAAATAGGTGGTCCATATACATTAAGAGGTTACCAACCTGCTGAATTAATTGGTGATTACGGTGTAACAGGTACTGTTGAAATCAGAACTCCAATTCCTGGTTTGAAGAAAATTTTACCTAACAAATTGAAATTTATTGATGATAAAGTAAGACTTGCTGCATTTTATGATTTTGGCTGGATAAAAGAAAACGATAATGTTTATAATTATCCGCAAAACTTCTTACACAGTGTAGGTTTTGGTTCTTATATCAATATAACTGACTGGCTTGCATTACAATTTGGTGTAGGTTTCCCAATTGGTCACAAATACTATGATGAAAGCAGCGGTAGATTCTACTTCGGTGTAAACTCGGAATTTGATAGTTTAATTCCGTTTAGGAAAACAGAAAAATTATAATAATAAAAAAGGAATCTAATAAAGATTCCTTTTTTATTACAATTTGTTAACAATATTTGTAAAAAAAGTCAATTCCGAATACTTAATTTTCTTTATATATACATAGGGGATATTTAAGGGGATTAAGTAAGATGGCAATCGGGGCAAAAGATTATATCGATAGATTATTAGTTGAAAAATACTCAGATAAACAGGTTGATAAACATGAAATAGAACAATCTGCAATATCTGCAGATGATGTAATGAGAATAATGAATTATGTATCAACCAATACAATGACACAAATGAAACTATCAAGAAGACTATCAATTGCATGTTATGCGGTTAACGCAATGTCTGCAAATTACAACCGTCGTACACGCTAATTAATTTATTTCTTTTCGCTTGATGTTGTTTCATGAACTGTTTTTAAACGTTCTTCCGGAGCGGCGATACTTGTAATTCTAAGACCGAAGTTATCTTCAATAACAACAACTTCACCAAATGCAACAAGTTTTCCGTTGGCGAATAATTCAACAGGTTCACCTGCAAGTTTATCTAAGCTGATGATAGAACCTCTAGTTAATTCAAGAACCTTTTTAAATGGTAATTCTGTTCTTCCAAGTTCTACTGACATTTGAAGGTTAACATTCATTAATAAATCAAGGTTTTTGTTTTCTTTTCCATGAACATTTTCTTCTTCATCAAAGGAGGCAAACTGTACAGGTTGAACTGTTACCGGAGTTTCGTCTGTTTCATTATTGTTTGAAGCTGTATTTGTATGTTCTGACTGAGTATTTGTTGATGCGGATTCTGATTCTGAAGTCATATTAGCTTGAATCTCATTTAAATTGAGATTGCTAAGGATATCATTATTATTAATAATATTACTGTTGTCAGTTATATTATCATTTGGAATATTTGAGTCAAGGCTTTCATTTAAGTCTTGATTATTTTGTTCATCCGGTTGTTGATCTTCAAACATCGAAATCCCCCTCTATTCGTAATTTCTCATCAACTCATACATTTCATCATAAATATCTGTTATTTTAACACAAAGATTGTTTTTTAGGATACCGGGTCTTGCAAAGAATTTTTTTACACCATTAATTTTAACAATTAAATCTTTATCAATGGTTTCATCAAGCTGTAATATATCACCGACAGACAATTTCAAAAAGTCTTCAAGTGTAATATTGCAAGAACCAAACAATGCTCTTATTTCCATCATAGAAGGATTCAATTTATGAATCATTCTTTGTCTTTCTTCACTGGTCGCAACAATACCTTTTGTTTGGAATATGTGTTGTGAAGTAAGATGCGGAATAACTGTTTCCAATACCGGATACGGGAAGCATAAACTTGCTAATCCGAATGTTTTTTCGGAAACTTGTATTTCAAAAGTTAATAGTGCAACTATTTCTCCGGGTGCCGCTACCTGTATTGATTGAAACCCGCTTTCTAAACCTATTATTGAATATTCAACAGGGACAATGCTTGTCCATGAATCGTTTAATGTTTTTATAACAATATCAATAATTTTTTTTGTTAAAGATGTTTCAACGTCTGTTAATTCTTTGTAATGCTGTTGAGCCTCACCTTTTCCGCCAAGCATTCTATCTACTATACAGGATAACACTTCATAAGTGATACCAAACAATATTTGCCCCGGAAGCGGATTGAATTCAAATATTCCGACACTCATACTCGGCGGCATTGAATTCACAAACTCATCGTATGTTAATTGGTCAACAGATACAATATCAATGTTGACTTTCATACGGAGATAACCGGTTAAAATCATTGATATTTGTTTAGAAAATTCTCTGTGTACATCTTGCAAGGCTCTTAATGTATCTTTGGAAAATTTATCAGGACGTCTAAAATTATAAAGTTTATATCCTTTTCTAAATTCGTTAACATCAATGCCTTCTGAAAAAATAGAGGCATCATTTTTGTCTATATTTGAATCTTGATATAAATTATCTTCCATACCCTTTACACATTCCAATTACTGGATTATGAATTGTCCAAAACTTACTCTAAGGACTTCATTTTCTCCTGCTAAAATACCGTTTACCGCAGCCATAATTTGTTCTTTTGCAAGTTCTTTACCGGCAGCTGTAGAAAGTTCAACAGCTGTTTTGCTGGAAAGAGTTGTAATGATTGCATCTCTTATTGCCGGTTTAAATTCTGTAAGTTTCTTTTCAAGTTCGGACTGTTTAGGTGCGGCCTCCTCTTCTCCATGTCCGTGGCCGCCTTTTTCTTTCTTAGGTTCTTCTACAGCGGCAGGCTCTTGCGGTTGAGTAATTTCTAAAGCAACATTTGTTTTTAAATATCTTCTTTGGTTAACATCAGCAAGGTTCAGAACAAAATCGCCTAAATCAACCACTACCCCATGTCTAACTTGTTCAGTTTCATCATCAATACTTGCACCGGCATCTTCTGATTGTGCATTTATAGAAGCAAGTTTTGAATTAAGAAGATTTGTCTGGATAACAAAATTTGCACCAATAAAAATTACACAAAGTAATGTTGTTGAAACTATATTAATAAGTACAGTTTTAAGAAACTCATTCGGAGTCTTGTTTCTGTTTTGCACTTGTCTTGTTAAATCTATATCCTCGTTAGCCATATTAATCTCCAGTACTATTATCTAATATTATTATATCAACTCTTCTGTTCTTCATCCTACCACTATTTGATGTATTATCTGCAACCGGAACAAATTCTCCGTATCCTACTGCTGATAATCTTCGAGGATTTATTCTTTTTGATTGAACGAGATAATCTATTACACTCGTTGCTCTTGCGGTGGATAACTCCCAATTTGATGCGTATTTTTTAGATTTTATAGGAAGTGAATCCGTATGCCCTTCTATTATAACAGGATTATTTATTTTTGACAAAATATCTATAACTTTGTTTAATGTTTCTATTGATTCGGGCTGTAATTCTGTTTCTGCCGACCCAAAAAGAATATTATCATTTAATCTTATTATTAAACCTCGTGTGTCTTTCAAAAGTATAACGTTATTATCACCTTTAAACTCACTTAACAGCTCTTTTTGAAGCTCAGGCATTTTAACCGGTTTATCTTTTTTTATTTCTGCTGTTATTCGTGTGCTGTTTAATCCTTTATTTTCATTAACACCTTCTGCATTTACTTTTGAACTGCCGCCTGCGTTATTAACTGCAAACATTACCAAAAACAGTGCCAACAGAAGGGTTACTAAATCAGCATAGGAGATAACCCAGCGGTTTATATAATCTTTTGAATTGTTATAATCATTATCTTTTAACACATTTAACCTCTATCATGAGTTTTTGTATAACCTAAAAGTTTTTCTTCCAGAATTGTCGGACTTTCTTGCAGGCATATTGATACTATACCTTGCAAAATTAGTTCTTTAAACAATATTTTTTCTCTCGTTTTTTGTTTAAGGTTTCCAGCAATCGGTAAAAATAACAAATTTGCAATCCCAACACCGTAAAGAGTTGATACAAATGCTGTTGCAATTCCATATCCGAGAGCATCAATTGCAGTTAAGTCTTTTAATACATTTATTAACCCTAAAACTGCACCTACAAGACCAAATGTCGGAGCATACCCTCCAAGGGCTTCAAATACTCGTGAACTTATCAATTCTTCCTCCTCTTCATAAGAGATTTCAGAAGATAGAATATCATATATAAGCTGCGGATTTCCTATATCCACTACAAGCTGCAGCCCTCTTTGTAAGAATGGGTCTGTTACATCGTCAAGAACACTTCCGAGAGCAAGCAATCCATTTTTTCGAGCATAGATTGACAGCTGCATAATTTCTTTTATTATCTGGTTTGTATTAGATTTTTCTTTCTTAAATACTTCAACTGCATTTTTTATTGATATTAAGAGAGTTTTCTTATCAAAATTCAGAATGGTTGCGCAGATTGTACCGCCGATAACAATAATAAATGCTGTCGGCTGTAATAACATCCGGATAGAAAGCCCGTTAGCTATCTGGCTTGAAAATACCGCAATTACACCTATTATCCCTAACAGTAAAATCCCTAAATTCACGATAAACCCTCTTTTATAACATAATCTCACGTCTTTTAATCTTTGAAAATCCTCTAATAATATGAGATTTTTCTCCTTCAAATGGTTATTTTTATTGGGATTTGAATGGAATAAAATAGTTTTATTATGAAAAGAATTTTATTAATTTTAATCTGCACTTTTTGTTTATTACCGGTGAATGCTTATGAAGTAGCTTTTCCGCAGAAAAAAGCTTTAAGCTTAGTTTCAAACGGTATATTTTTTGTTGGAAAAGTTGATAAACACGAATCTCTATGGATAAATGAGCAAAAAATTCAAACTAAAAAGAATGGCTCCTTCGCGGAATCATTTAAACTAAATCCCGGTGATAATACATTTTATTTAACTAATAAAAAGAATAACATTGTAGATAAATATACAATTACACGCTTGGCCCCTTCGGAAGCTTCTGCGAATCTTGTAGAATTTCCTATGCAGGAATGTAAAACCAGCGATAATGATGTCATTCTTCGCTCTACTCCGGAAAATTTCGGGATGAATCGTATGAGCTATTTACCATTAAATACGGATTTACGGATTAACGGTATGAAAAATGATTTTGTAAGAGTTTATCTAAATAAAAATTTATCCGGATGGGTTGCATCAGATTCGGTAATTCCGGAGCAGCGAGAAAATAAAATATTGGGAGAATATAAAAGTGAAGGAATAAACTCTGATAGTATATCAGAAACTTATAAATTTAAATTTACCAAAAATTTACCGTATTCAACAAAGTTTGAGGATAATTTATTATATACGGATGTATATAATGTTACAAATTGTCCAAATGAAACATTTCATTCGGTGATAGAGTTAAAACCTCCATATTGTTACAGCGTAAAAATGAAGGATGGCGAATTAAGTATAAAGCTTCCAAGGGTCGATATGTCATCTCCTAAAATTATCATTGATGCAGGACATGGAGGAAAAGAGCCGGGTGCTGTCGGCTGTATGTCTGATTTAGAGAAGGATTTGAATTTAAAAGCAGCGAAGGCTTTAAAAAAAGAATTAAAATCCAGGGATTATAAAGTTCTTATGACCAGAAACTCTGATAAATATATTTCTTTAAAAGACAGGGTTAATTTTACGAAGGATAAAAAAGGAATAATATTTATCAGTCTTCATATGAATTCTATTCCTGAATATGCAGATCCTAATACTCATAAAGGCAGTGAGACATATTATTATAATGAATTTTCAAAGCCTTTAGCCAAGTCGGTCCAGCTTGCGTTGACAAAATCATTAGGAACAAGAGATAACGGTGTGAAACAGGCAAGTTTTGCGGTTATCCGCCCGACTGAATACGTTGGAATTCTTGTTGAAACAGCTTTTCTAATAAATCCTGAGGATGTAGAAATTTATAAATCCAAGGATTATTTTAAAAAAGTATCAAAAGGCGTCACAAATGGTATTGAAACATATTTAAACAGCATTAATCAGTGATATTTTTTTAAACAATATTTTACAAACTTAAATAAGTCGGGATCTTTGGTTAAAAGCTCATATCGTGTATTAGTTGCTGAATGTTTACTTAATAATGTACTATGAGGTTTATATTCCGAAATGTATGCTTCGCAGCCTTGAGCAAAATATTCAAATACGTTTCTTTTTCCGTAATCATCAAGTACATAATCCTTATCCAGAGCATTTGAATATAATTTATAAAGTTTATTCCAATCATAGTTTTTAAATAATCTGTTTAAAGTATGTGCACATTCGTGTCCCATTATTGCATTATTCGAGAGGTAATTAAGTTCTCTTTTATTTATTACTATGGTTTCCCTGTTAGAAATTCCGGAGAATGAATCATAGAAATCGCCGCTATTGAATATTCCGTTTGTAAAACATCTTTCACCTGTTTTCTCGGGTATTATTTTTGTATAAGTATCTTGAGTTATAATACATTTTTTTCTTGAATTAACAAAATGTCCTAAGACTTTTTTGTAAAATAAAAGAGCTTTATCTATCATATTTTCAGAATGTATATTTAATTTTGTGTCTGAATAAAGATATCTTTTTTTCAGAGATTGATATTGTTGTTTCTCCTTTCTGGTCAGCCCCTTTAATGCTTTTTGAGGTTTATTATATTCTCCGTTAATTTTTTCATTAATAGTTTTTGCAAGCGGTGCAAAAATAGTTTTATCCCGTTCAATTGATGTCATAATTGCTTTTACTTCATCGGGTTTCTCTTTGACATAAAGAGCAGTAGAATGAATTGCAAATTCTCTTAATTTTATGTCCTTTTCTTTTGTATCAAGTGCAATTTCTTTTATTATGCCAAAAAACTTATTACTTCTGAATTTCCCGGCTCCCCATACTGCTAAGCGTTTATATTCAGGATTCACATTTTTATTTTTTAATATTTTATTTATGTGTTTTTGTATACGTGGAGAATCAGCTTTCCCACCATTTATCAACGCATCTTTAAAATCTTCTAATGTTCTAATTGGTTTAATTTTATTATCTGCAGGCGGAATATCTTGATAATATTTAACCCAATCTTTTATGTGATTTAATTGTGTTTTATTTTCTTTTCCATAAAAAACATTTTCATTTGTCTTATTATAAAGCTTATTCAGTGTATTAATTTTTCGTTTGGAATATTCACTTTCAAAAGGTTTATCCATTGATTCAATTCTTAATAGCGCTGTTAAGTTAAAATTATCAATAAGATTTTTTACTGCATGTTTCTCAGTATCTGTTGAAATTAAATTAGAGATATCACTATAATTTCTTGCCAGTGTAAGCTCCGGATGGTTAAGCTCCTGATATAATATTTTTCTCTCTTTATCTAATAATTCTTTTTTATCATCAAGTGATAGAGTTTGTTTATATTTTTCGGCAAGCAGGTTAAGTTCTTGCATAGGTTTATCCGCTTGATAATCATATTCATATTCAGGCCTTTTACCCTTAATAAATTCATTATAAAGTTGTTTAGGAGTAATTTGTTTGTGAGTTGATTCTACCTGCATATTCTATTAAAAGCCTGTAATTAATAATTTTGCTATTTTCTGCGTGAATGTTATAATTTTTTTATGGCAATAATATCAGACGACAATGATTTTCAAAAACAGGATTTAAAACAAAAAAATCCGATTATAAAAACAGAAAGCATCGAATACGATAAAACTTTTGAAAATAGTATTCGTCCAAAGTCATTTGATGATTATATAGGGCAGTCTGCATTAAAAGAAACCTTAAAAATTTCTATTGAAGCAGCAAAAATGAGAGAAAAACCTCTTGACCACCTGCTCTTTTACGGACCTCCGGGCCTTGGTAAAACAACTTTGGCCGGAGTCATTGCAGAGCAGATGGGGGCAGAAATAAAAATAACATCTGCACCGGCATTGGAGCGTCCGAGAGATATTATAGGGATTTTGATGTCATTAAAAGGTGGCGAAATATTATTTATTGATGAGATTCATCGTTTGAATAAAGTTGCGGAAGAAATACTCTATCCTGCAATGGAGGATTTCTTTTTGGATATGACAACAGGGAAATCGCAAACAGTAAAAACTTTAAGAGTACCGCTTCCGAAATTTACCTTGATTGGTGCTACAACAAAAGCAGGAGAATTATCAGGGCCTTTGCGTGACAGGTTTGGTATAATTTATCGATTACAATTCTATTCAATCGAAGAATTAGCCGCTGTAATAAAACGCACTGCATCAATTTTGGATATAAAAATAACGGAAGAAGGTGCAAAGGCTATCGCTAGACGTTCCCGAGGTACACCAAGAATTGCAAACCGTCTGGTTAAACGTGTGTCTGATTTTGCGTTGATTAAATTTGACGGTGTTATCACAGATGAAGTCGCAAATTATTCCCTTGATATTTTAAATATTGATGAGTTCGGTCTGGATACAACAGATAGAGCTTTATTAAACTTGATTATTGAAAAATATGACGGCGGTCCTGTCGGTATAGAAACAATTGCCGCGGCTTTGAGCGAAGATGTCAGAACTCTGGAAGATGTTTGTGAACCTTATCTTTTGCAGGCCGGCTTGCTTCAAAGAACCCCGCGCGGCAGAAAAGTATCTCCGGAAGGCTACAGACATCTTGGTAAAAAAATAGAGAACATGCAGCAAACCTTGTTTTAATAAATTATTTTTACTTGAAGTTTTGTAACAAAAAAGAAAAATTTGGTCAATTCTCGGGGTTGATTCATCTTATAAAATTGTGTAGTATGTAGGTAGAAATAACCTAAGGAGAAATTATGAATTTATTCGGACCTGACGAAATCAACGAAAAACGAATTGTTAATCAGGGTGCTAAAACCAACATGTCCTCTCCTGTAAAGAATGAAGATACAGTATTAAATATTCAAGCCGGAGAATCTGGTGTCAAGCCTGTTCAGTTAGATGATTTCTTTGAGTTTTTGGATGCAAAAACCGTTCAAAAAATAATGGAAACCCCGGCAGAATCAAAAGCCAGAATTACACAAGATGTAGCCCAAATGGAATATGAAACCGACGGCGCAAGGGCGATTCTTAATTCACTTGGATGATTCTTTATTATTTTAATTGAAAATAGCCGGTTTGTTTTATATAATTGCACCAAGAGGGTAGTTATATGAAACATTTTATGGGATCTTATATTGTTACTGCACTAGGTTTGATATGTGCATTTTTCTGGGGTGAACATGTTAAACCCGGTTCAGGTCTAATTTGTGTATTCATTGCATTTGTTCTCAGTGTATTGGAGGTAAGTTTATCATTTGATAACGCTGTTGTGAATGCAATGAAGCTTGAAAAAATGTCAGAAAAATGGCGTCACAGATTCATAACCTGGGGTATTGCTATTGCAGTTTTCGGTATGAGGTTTTTATTCCCACTTTTAGTTGTTTCAATATTTGCAAAATTAAATCTCCTGAAAGTTTTACATATTGCACTGACTAATTCAAAAATGTATGCTTATTACCTGCATCAAACGCATGCTCCTATCGTTACATTCGGTGGTGCATTTTTAATTATGTTGTTTATGGGCTACTTTATGAATCCTAAAAAACAACTTGATTGGATTAAGCCGGTTGAGAGAGTTATGAAACGAGTTCCGGGTAATAAAGTTTTGGACACATTAATAGCTCTGGCGGTTGTCGATTTGGTGCAAATGTTCCAGCCTGCTCCAATCAGATTGAATGTTTTAATCTCAGGAGTTGCAGGTATACTAACCTATCTTATTATTGATACTATTGCGGAAACATTGGAAGGTGCTCAACAAAAACAGGAAAGAGAGTGCTGCAATTCTAAAAACTGGCTTAACTGCTCTTGTTTCGTAAGTTTTATGTATTTAGAACTTATAGATGCTTCTTTTTCACTCGATGGTGTATTGGGAGCTTTCGCTCTGAGCAGTGACATTATAATTATTACAATAGGGCTTGCAATAGGTGCAATGTTTGTAAGATCTCTAACACTTCTTCTTGTTGAAGAAAAAACTTTAAAAAGTTATATATATCTTGAACACGGGGCTCATTGGGCAATTGGTGTTCTTGCTGTTATAATGTTTGTTTCAACGCTTCATGAAGTACCGGAAGTTGTAACAGGGCTATCAGGATTGGCATTTATTGTTGCGGCATTGATTTCTTCAGTTAAAGCACAAAAGGAGAATGTTGAATGAAGATATTATCCGGCATGTCGTTACAAGAAATAGAAGATTTGGTTTTGTCCCTAAAGGCATCCAAATTTAGGGCAAAACAAATTCATAACTGGATATATTTAAAATCTGTTTCAAGTATAGATGAAATGACGGATTTATCAAAACAGTTCAGGGAAGATTTTAAGCAGATAGCACAAGTAACCGATACAAAAATAAAAGTAAAACAGGTAAGTTCTGACGGTACAATCAAATACTTGGTAGAATATCCTGACGGTGAGTGTGTAGAAACTGTTTTGATGAGGTTTGATAACCGAGCCAATCTGACAGCTTGTGTAAGTTCACAAATAGGCTGCGCCGTAAATTGTTCTTTCTGTGCAACAGGCAAGAGAGGCTTCATAAGGAATTTAACCTATAAAGAAATTGTTGAACAAGTTTTGACCATACAAAGAGATACGGGATTAAAAATAACCAATGTTGTATTTATGGGGCAGGGAGAACCTTTATTAAATCTGGATAATGTTTTAAAGGCACTTGACATTTTTAATAATGATTTTCAAATTGGAGCAAGACGTATAACTGTTTCAACCAGCGGAATAATCCCACAAATAAAGAAACTGGCAGAAAAAGAGCTGCAGTCAACACTTGCAATATCTTTACACGCATCAAATCATGCGGTAAGGCGGGAGATTATGCCGATTGAAAATAAGTATCCGATTAATGAACTTGTTGATGCATTAAAGTATTATGTAGAAAAAACCGGTAGAAGAATTACAGTCGAATATATTTTGATAAAAGGTTTGAATTGTACAATAGAATCTGCAAAAGAGTTGTCCCATCTATTGCATGATTTGAAATGTAACATAAATCTGATTCCATACAATCCGGTTGTAAAAACAGAGTATTCAAAACCGACAAATAATGAAATAATGAAATTTAAATATTTATTGGAACATTCCGGGAAAAAAGTGACAGTGAGATTAGAGAGAGGTTCTGATATTGATGCTGCGTGCGGACAATTAAGCGGAAAGGTTAGCAAGGATGAATAAAGTATTTGAAAGAAATATTAACGCTCTGAAAGATGCAGGCTTAAAAGAGAAGCTGCTAAATTATGAATATAAATCTAAGCCGGTACTTGCAGCAACAAATGGTTATAATATTCAATATAACGGACAATATCTGCATAGTGAAGAAAATCCGCTTGCAGAATCTCAAGCTATTCTCAATCAATCAAAAAACATACTTAAAAATATTCATATTGTTTATGGGCTTGGTTTGGGGTATTTATTCCAACTGACAGTACGAGATGCTAAAGATGCGGTATTACTTTATGAACCTAATTTTGATATCTTGCATAACTCTTTTACTCTGGTTGATTTTAGTTCTGAATTATCAAAAAATAATGTTTATTTATTTACGGATTTTGAAAAACTTTTGGATTTTGTTTCAAATAATACAAAACAGAATACAACCGTTGATATATTGAGCTTGCCAAGTTATCGGGAGATGTATAAAGATGTATTTCAAGAGCAAACAAAAAAAATAGAATTAACTTTTGGCAGTGTACTGCTTGATTATAGTTATAAGCGTAAAAGAATGTATACTTCTACATTAATGACTATTTATAACATTCCTGAACTCTTAAAGGAGATTCCGGTAAATATTTTTGAAAATGTTTATTCCGGTCAAACTGCTATAATTGTTTCTGCCGGTCCGACACTTTCTGCAAATATTGAAGCATTAAAAAAATATCAAGATAAAGCAACAATTTTTACAGTCGGTCCCGCACTGAAAACTTTAGTTAAAAACGGTATAAAAACAGATTATCTTTGTATAATTGAAACTTTCAACTGTTCAAAACAGGTAGAAGGTATTGATTTATCTAAAGTAACTCTAATATCAGAACCTTATACAAATTATAATATTCATGCTCTAAAATGCAGGTCAAAATTATTACATGTATCATCTAATATGCCTACAAGCCAGTATTTTGCTGATATTACAGGACTCTCGACAGAAGGATATTTGGCTCAGGGAACGGTATCTTTTATGGCATTTAATACTGCTGTAAAAATGGGCTTTTCTAAAATAATCCTTGTTGGTCAGGATTTGGCATATATTGACGGGCAGTGTTATTCAAAAGACTCCGCATATTCTGATTTATTATGTAAATTGAATCCTGAAACAAATAAATATGAAATAACAACAAATGATATTAAAAAGTATGCGGACTCTTTATTTACACACCAGGATGAATCAAAAAGAATTATGGCAGCTAAAAGACGTCTTGCCTACCTCAATTCTATTTTGTATTCCGTCCAAGGTATTGAAGGAAAGTTAATACCTACAGAAGCAGGTTATGCTTCATTCATAAAGCATATTTCTGATTATGCGAAACAATTGGAAAACATCGAATTAATAAATACCTCGTTAAAAGGAGCTCAGATTGACGGGTTTGAAAATAAATCATTAGAAGATGCGATGAAAAATGCTAAAAAGTCTAAGAAGATAGAATTAAAATCTGATTTTTCATTTGATACAAAAACTATAAAAAATAGATTGAATAATACATTAAACTCTATGAAAAAATCGATGGAAATATGTGATGAATGCGGAAAATCCGTATCCCGTTTAAGTATGGATTATAAACGTAATAAAGTTATCGATAAAGACAAACTTTTGAGAATAAGAAAATTGATAGAACAGTATACATTATTAAATGATCACAATAATAACGATAATTTAATTTTTAGATACACTACAGCTGCAGAAGAGATGGTGTTAAACGATATTTTGACAAAAGTAAAAGCATACAATGAAAAAACGACACCAAAAGTTATTCAAGGTTTGAAGGACTATTATAATAATATACACCCAAAACTTGAACGAGTTATAACAACTTTAACAAATACAATTGATAAAATAGAGGTTTAATAAATGATTGGTTTAATACAACGTGTAAAACGAGCATCTGTAACAATCAATAATGAATTGTACTCTAAAATTGATTCAGGAATACTTGTTTTATATGGTGTGGAAAAGGGTGATGTTAAAGAAAAAGCAGATAGAATTGCTGATAAAATTTCAAAGCTTAGAATTTTTGAGGATGAAAACGGCAAGATGAATAAATCTGTTACGGATATTTCTGGAGAGATTCTTGTTGTTTCACAATTCACACTTGCCGGTAATTGTTCTAAAGGTACCAGGCCAAGTTTCGATAATGCAGAGGAGCCTCAAAAAGCAAATGTAATGTACGAATATTTTATAGAACAGCTAAAACAAAAAGGTCTGCCGGTAAAGACCGGAGTTTTTGGCGCAATGATGGATGTGGAACTAATTAATGACGGCCCTGTGACCTTTATTTTGAATTGATATTTATCATTTTAAACCGAAACAAACATTAAACGTGTAGGCCCAATTATACCCCAATACATTTACCCCCCAGCCGGACATTAAACGTGTAAGCCCAATTATAATCAATTACATTTACCCCCAGCCGGACATTAAATGTGTAAGCCCAATTATAATCAATTACATTTACCCCCCCCCCCCTTGATTTTTAAATTTGATATAATATTATAATACTTGTAGAGTGCTTACGCCAATAGTCACTCAACATAAAGGAAAACAAACATGTCAATCAATTTAACAAAAGAAAAAAAACAAGAACTTACAAAAAAATATGGTAAGAATGAACATGATACAGGTTCAACAGAAGTTCAAATCGCAATGTTAACCCAAAAAATTGCTGAACTAACTGAACACTTAAAGACCAATAAAAAAGATTTCGCAACAAAACGTGGTCTTTTAATGATGGTAGGTAGAAGAAAAGGTTTACTTTCTTACCTTAAGAGTAAAGATCTTGAAGGTTACAGAGCTTTGGTTAAGAAATTAAACATTCGTGGTTAATTTTTATACAAAGTTATTTGTTTTCAAAAAAGACATCCTGTTCAGGATGTCTTTTTTAGCGGGATTAATTTTGATATTTCAACAACAAATCCTGTTTGGCCAACCATATTATCATTTGGAATTTGGAATCCAAGATACAGATTTGTATTTTGCGGTAATTTATAGCTGATTCCAAGAATTAAATATCCGGCATAGTGATCTGTCCCTGAATACCAATCTCCAATTATTGCAAACTTATTTGTAATTGGTTGTTCAAGACCGGCTATAAATGAAACATTTTCATTTCCAAATACTTGTTTTGAACCTACACTAATTCCTCCTGTTAATCTTGTATTAATCTTAGGTAATCTTCCGCTGAAATGGTAGTATGTCCAATTTCCAACCCCATTTCCTACAAGTGATACAAGCACTTCTGAGCCAACTGTAAACTTTAATTCTCTGCCTTTAAATATTTCATCAAGTTTTTTGATAGGCAGAGCTGATTTAAATCCAATACCAAGAGTTATATTATGTGTATTTGGTGCACCAACATTAAACAATGTTGCATCAAGTTCTGTATTGTATCCTATTCCAATAGCGGAATAATGTGTTCCCAGCCAAAATGAATCAGGATTCCAAGGTCGAAATTGTGATTCATGCTGAAGAAATATTATATTTTTTTCTGTAACAGTGGCACTTGGAACATTAAAAATTGTTTGTTGAGCATTTACTTTTGAAATAGTATAAATAATAACTAACACTAAAAATTTAAACTTGTTCATTTGAACAAATTATAAGCATATATTTTTAATCTTTACCAGCGATAATTAGGCAGAATATGAAGCCATATCACTAAAGTTCATTGTATCGTTATAGCTGAACATATGAGCAAATGTATATAGAATTTCTGCAGAAAAGCGTTTTGTTCCTATAGATAACATTAATCTTAGAACATCTCTGTTATTTTTGACCACATATCCGGTTTTATTGAAAGCAAAATTATCATAGCAATTACATACATTTACTATTTGACTTTCAATACTAATCCAGTCGCTTGAAATCCCGTGAGGGTAGCCGGTTCCGTCATTGTGTTCGTGGTGCTGAAGCGCAACATTACAGATATGTTCCGGGAGTTTTAGTTCTTTTTTCAAGACGTTATATCCGATAATTGTATGTTTTTTAAGTTCTTCATTATCAATATTGGTTATTGTTCCAGTGGTTTTAAATGCATTAGGTAAACGGTATTTCCCAATATCGTGCATTATTCCGGCTAGAATAATATCAGATATAAAATCTTTTTCAAAATCCATTTTTTTTGCAATCATACCTGACATAATTGCGACATTAATAGGGTGGCATACTTCATAATCACCTAAAAGTCTTAGTTCCGAATAGTGTTCTATTTCAGAAAATTTAGGGATTACTGTATTTGTAATAATTTCACTAAGGTTTGCCATTTTAGGAAAAGCTTCTTTTATAGAGGTTCTATTCAGAAGTTCTATTGTTTTCATCAGATAAGTTTTTAGCTTCATCTGTTCTTTATAATCAATTTTTGAATACTTATTTATTGGAGTTTTGTATTCAATGAGATTGAGGTTATCATAATCAAAATCATCGTCAAAGCTAGATGCAACAGCGGATTTAAGTTCCGTTTCAGAACCTCCGTCTTCCGGCGCTGTTTGATTATATTTTGCTTCGTCTTCAGATGGGGAGCTGTCCCTGTAAACTTTGTCAAAAGCTTTTAGTTGTAAAAGTTTTCCGACAGTTAAAACATCTCCGGCCTTTAAAACTACTTCACCGGCTTCATTATATAGGTTGAAGGGTAAAATTTTGTATTTACTTAATTCGTTTCTCGAAGTCAGTTTCATAAGTGAATTGTAACATATATTTTACAAAAGATAAAGAGGGAATGAAAAGTTATTTTCTTTTTTCTTCCGATAATATTATAAATAGCAGTATATCGGCGGGATTAAAAATCCCGCCGATATAAGGTTTTATTCTACATGTTTTTTCGCACAATCGAGCATGGCATTTACAAGCTCTGAATTAGAATAAATATTCATTCCGTTTGATTCCAGAACCTGTCTTAAACGCCCCTCCCATATAGAATATATTTTTTCTTTATTTAAGCCTGCAACTTTTCCTATTGCGCTTAATTCTTTGTAATCCAAAGGCATAGGCAAAGCTCCCCGCAAAATATCTACAATATCTATTCTTTTCTTTCTCGGGAATGCCTTCAAGAAATTTACCACGCTCATTTTCTTTTTCTTTAAGGTGTTTTTCAGAAAATCAACAGATTCATCAATCAATATCGGCTCCTGTGGTATTCTATATTCTTCAAACTCCTCCGGTTCAACTTCCATTACCGTAGAAATTCGCTCTAACGTTGTACCTCTTGTCGAAAACGGAATAGTATCGTCTATTAAATTGTAAACGTAGGACAAAGTAACCCCTATCATCTCTGCAAAATCCTTTTTGTGTAAATCATTTTTTTCCAAAAACTCAGATAACTTTTCAGAACTTTTTTGTTTTATATTTTCTTTCACTTTTTCTTTCATAATTTTATCCTTTCTTTTCTAAAACTAGTTTTTGTCATTTTTATCTTTTTGTTAAGCACAGGTAGGATAATCAACACGGTAATCTTTATTTGGTTTAAAATTTTATATATACGGATTATTATTTTAAGAAGTAAGGATAAATAATGAATCTTATAACCGGTTTAGGTAATGTAGGAGCAAAATACACATTCACTCGCCATAATGCGGGATTTATGGTTGCGGATTATCTTGCAATGCAGCAAAATGAATCCTTCAAGGAAAACTCAAAGCTAAAATCTTTGATTACAAAAATAAGGATTAATAACGAAGATACGATTCTTATAAAACCTACAACATATATGAACCTGTCAGGCGAAGCCATCAGAGCGGTTATTGATTATTACAAAATCGAGTTAGAAAATACACTGGTTGTCTATGATGATTTATCCCTTGATTTAGGTAAAATAAGATTTAGAGGCTCAGGTTCAGACGGCGGTCATAACGGAATAAAATCGGTTATACAACACTTGGGAACGAATAAGTTTTCCCGTTTAAAAATCGGAATAGGACCGCAGCCGGGAATCCCGTCTGAAGCGTTTGTTCTTCAGAACTTTGGACAAGAACAACTCGATGATTTGAAAAAAGTTATACAAACTTCCGCAGAAGCAATAGAATTTTATTTTGCGAACGGAATAGAAAAGACACAAAATAAGTACAATTAATATGAGGATTTAATATATGCCATCAGCAGAACAATTAGAAGAAAACGGACAATACGAATTAGCTTATGAGGAATATAAAAAACTATACTCTAATAATCCAAAAAATACTCATCTTTTGGAGCGTTTAGGACACATTGCATCAATCCTGAATAAAAGAGATGAAGCGGAACAATATTATACTGAAATTATAAGATTGGATGCCGGAAACTTGATGGCATACGAGCAGCTGATGGATATATGTTCAGAAACTAACCGTTATAAATACTACGTTTGTAAAGGTGAAATACATGTTCTTCAAAAACAATTTGAACATGCAATCAATGATTATAAAAAAGCAGTTGAAAAAGCTGAAAACGAACAAGATGCAAACGCTGCAAGGTACATATTAGCAACGTTATTTGACGGTGCTGGCAAAGAAAATCAGGCGATTGATGAGTACTTAAAACTAATTGATTCTCATTTTAACAATGTTAAAGTTTATACAAACCTTGCAAATATATACGTAAAAACAGGTTTTATTGAAAGTGCCATTGACACGTTGAATAAGGCAAAAGAACAAGGCTTCAATGAAGTCGATGAGGAACTTGCAAAACTGTATGTAAAAGCAGATGACCCGAAAAAAGCAATGGAGCTCACAAATGATGAACTGTTAAAAATCCGTTGTCTTATGGATATGGGTAAAAATGACGAAGCGTATTCAATTATGGATTCCTGCCGCTCGAAGTATGCAAAGAATGCAAAATTTCACTCGCTTCTTGCGCAATATTACTTCCAAACAAACGATTTTGTAAGAGCCCTCGGGGAGGTTGAGGAGTATTCAAAATTTGAACCAAATTCTCCTGTAACCTACCAGATGCGCGCACTTATATATGAAAAACAAGGTGATGAATTCTCTGCACATGTCAACTGGGCAAAATTCAACAACTTAAAAGGCGATAAAGATGTTGCAATGAACGAATATATGATTGCATACCAGTTGGATAATACAAATATCGAACTTGTAACAACAATCGCAGATATACTTGATACGACAGATAAAAACCACTCTGTTGAGTTCTATGAAAGACTTTTGGAGCTTAATCCGCAAAGCAAAAGAGCACTCCAAAAACTCGCTGAATTCAGAGAAAGAATCGGCGATTATAATGAAATGCTAAGATATATGGATCGATTAAAAGAAATCGAACCAAACAATCCTTATATCAAACAGAACTATGACAGAATTGTTGATAAAATCAACAATCCGGCATCTCCGTTGGATTTCATTAAAAAACTATTCAGGGGTACTATGGGGTAATTTTATCCGCTATCCCTCTGCTTGATAAGCAGCCATAGCTTCCTGTGAGATTTCTGCAGTATCTTGAATTATTGAGCCTGCAATTTGCTGGCTTTGCTGTATTTCTTGCATCATTTGAACAGTCATTGCTGTTTTTACGTCACCTGTTACTTCATAAACATTCATTGCTGTTGAAGAAGATGAAACTGATTGTACCATAATTTTAATATCCTTATTATGTGCTCTATATATATTGTAAAACATGTTTGAAATTTTACAAGTGTAAATTTAACAAATATTTATAATTTATGATAAAATTGTTTTATGAAAAAGTTTATTTTGTTATTTGGAATTCTATTTATCGCAGTATCACAAGTTTTCGCAGAACAGTATCTTTTGCAGTGCAATATGAATATTGAGGCTGTAAACACGGCAACCAACGAGGTCATGAATCGTTCGACGTTAGAAAGGTTCTTTATTATAGATACTTTGTTGGCAGAGGTTTACGATGCAAATAATTTACCGCTTGAGGTTGAAAGTTTTACTGATGAAGAAATTGTTTTCCACCATAAAGCGGCAAGCTTCAATACAATTGTTGAAACACAAGTAACATATAATCAAGTTACAAAGAAGATTAAATTAAACGAAATTTACGGAAACAATGCATATTCAAACAGGGCTCAATTTGTAACCAGAGGCGAAGGCACTTGTACGGTTAAAGAAATTGAGAGAAAACCTATTTTTTAGAGGAAGAATGAATAATATAAAACGACGCTGGTATGATGAAGATCCGACTATTAGTTTGGCAGTAAGCTTGCTTGAAAATACCGATAAAAAAAAGCAGCTGGAATGTGCCGGATTTATAAAAGAAAAAAGTCACAGCTTTAATATTTATATACCGGAAAACAAACTTGAGGATTCGTTTAATTACTTTTGCAAGCGTTGGTATGACGAAGATAAGGAAATTGCAGACGGGTTTGAATACCTTAAACTCATGCCTTTTGAAATGCAAAAAGAAACAGCGTTAGAAATTATAGAAAAATTACGGGAGTCTGAATCTTGTTAACACATGTTTTATTTAATCCGGTAGTAACATCTATTATTTTACTTTGTGTATTATGTTTATGCAGAATAAATGTATTACTTGCAATACTTATATCAAGTATATTTGCCGGCATAACCTCTGGAATGGGTGTAGAAAATATTATGAATACATTTATTTCCGGCATGGGAGGAAATTCAGAAACGGCTCTCAGTTATATATTGCTTGGGGCATTTGCGGCTGCAATGAATCATACGGGATTTACCGATGTCATTGCTAAAAAAATAATTGATATCGTAAATAACCGCGCCTGGGTATTATTTTTAATCCTCGGATTAATCGCAATGGCATCACAAAACATTATACCGATTCACATTGCTTTTATACCTATTCTTGTACCGGCACTATTGCCTACGATGAACCTTTTGCAAATAGACCGCCGCTCTATTGCCTGTGTTTTGGCATTTGGATTAAAGGCTCCATATATTACAATCCCTGCCGGATTCGGGCTGATATTTCATAACCTTATAGCGGATAATATGATTCAAAACGGCATGCCGGTTGTAAGAGCAAACATCTGGGAATATACGTGGATACTTGGAGTCGGAATGGTCGTAGCCCTCGGAATTGCACTTTATGTATACAGAAAACCAAGAGTATACAAACAAATAGATGTTCCGGAAGAGTATCTTGAGGATTTGAAATTTAATAAAAATCATTGGATAACACTTATTGCCGCAATTGTAACTTTTGCGGTTCAAATCTGGACCCATTCGCTGCCATTGGGTGCTCTGACAGGGCTCGGAATAATATTCTCTCTCGGAGCAGTTAAACACTCTAAAATGGATAAACTGATGGACGAAGGAATTTACCTTATGGGGTATGTTGCTTTTGTAATGCTTGTTGCATCAGGTTTTGCGACGGTTCTAAAAACAACCGGCGGTATAGAATCACTTGTGTCGTATGTTACGAGTGTATTACCTCCAAGCCAAATTGCGACTGCCGTTATAATGCTTCTTTTAGGGTTACTGATAACAATAGGTATCGGGACTTCCTTCGGTACGATTCCTATACTTGCGGTTGTATTTGTTCCGATATGTATGCATATCGGGTTTAATGTTCCGCAAACGGTTGTTCTTTTGGCTGCTGCAGCGGCTCTCGGAGATGCAGGCTCTCCGGCATCGGATACAACACTTGGGCCTACATCGGGTTTAAATGTTGACGGTCAGCACAATCATATTTGGGATACCTGCGTGCCGACATTTATTCACTACAATCTGGCTTTGATTATTTTTGCCCTTGTCGGGGTCTATATATTCAAATAAACACTTTTATTTACCTCTGGTTTGTGGCAAAATTATGATATAAGTGAAAGGATAAAAAAATGGAAGAAGTTAGAGTAAGAATAGCTCCGTCACCAAGCGGAAACTTACACGTAGGAACAGCCAGAACGGCTTTATTTAATTATTTATTTGCAAAGAAAAACCACGGGAAATTCGTGTTAAGAATAGAGGATACAGATGCTGAGAGAACAAGTCAGGAATATATTGACAATATTTTTGACAGTTTAAAAGCACTGGGATTAAACTGGGATGAAGGTCCGGACGTTGGAGGTCCTTATGGTCCTTATACCCAATCAGAAAGATTTGATATTTATCCTAAATACGTACAACAATTATTGGATTCCGGGTATGCGTATGAGTGTTTCTGTACTCCTGAGGAGCTTGAAGCAGAGAAGGAAGAAGCGACAAGAAACAAGAAACCTTATGTATATTCTAAAAAGTGTGAAAATTTAACAGAAGAAGAAAAAGCAAAATTGAGAGCAGAGGGCAGAAAACCTGCAATCAGGTTTAATATTGCAAAAGCTCAAAGAGCATTCCACGATTCTTCAATTCTTAAATTTGACGACCTTGTAAAAGGTGAATTACATATGGATACAGATCTTTTAGGTGATTTTGTTATCCAAAAATCTAATGGAGCACCGACTTATAACTTTGCGGTTGTAATTGATGATATGTTGATGAAAATATCACACGTAATCAGAGGTGAAGACCATATTTCAAATACGTATAAACAAATTCTTATATACGAAGCATTAGGCGCAGAGGTTCCAAAATTCGGACACCTTGGTATGATTTTGGCTCCGGACAGAAGCAAACTTTCAAAAAGACATGGTGCAACAGCTGTAAGTGATTTCGTAAAAGAAGGATATTTAACAGAAGCTTTGATTAACTTTGTAGCTTTGTTGGGCTGGGCTCCATCTGACGGAGAAGAGATTAAACCTGTTGAAAAAATTGCGGAAGATTTCAGAATAAATGAAATATCTTCTTCAAACTCTATTTTTGAATACGACAAATTAAAATGGATGAACAGCCATTATATCAAGATGCTTTCTATTGATGAGTTGAAAAAACGATTAATGCCGTATCTTGAAAAATATGATTTGTCGGAATTAACAGACGAACAATTTACAAGAATTGTTGAAGTAACAAGAGAGCCGTTGGTATTATTATCGGATATTACTGATGCGGTTACTTATTTCTTCGGCGATTCTGTGGAAATTGAACCTGAGGTGCAAAAAGATGTACTTGATACTGAAACATCACAGGAAGTTTTGAAGGAATATTTGGAACAGTCTAAGGATTGGGCTTACGAAGAAGAAAATCTGCATGAAAAACTTGATGGTTTCAGAGGCTTTTTCAAAGAAAAAGGTATTAAGCCTAAAGTTACTATGTGGGCAATCAGGGCTGCTGTTACGGGCAGAACAAGAGGTGCGGATATGACGGCAACTCTTGCAATTCTTGGAAAAGATAAAGTTGAAAAACGTATCAAGGCAGCAATTAAATAATATAAAAAGGGCTCTTTTATAAAAGAGCCCTTTTTTAATGGTATAATAAAATCTATGAATTGGCTCGGCTGGCAAATAGATTACTTATTGTTATTACAAAATTTCAGAGATGCTTCAGGGCATGTCTTTGATAACTTTTTCCTTAATGTCACGACTTTTGGAGAAGTAGTTATCCCGATGCTTTTTATCTGCGCTATTTATTGGTGCGTAAACAAAAATGCCGGAGTGTATATTTTATGGAACTATATGATAGGGTTTATTGTTAATTTGTTTCTAAAATGTACGGCTTGTATTTACCGTCCGTGGATACTTGATTCAAGAATTCATCCGATAGAATCCGCCATGCCGGCAGCAACCGGATATTCATTTCCGAGCGGACATACCGCAGGAGCGGTTTCGGTATGGGGCAGTAGTGCTGTTGTGTTCTGGAAGAATAAGTTTGTACGGTATGTAGGTATCCTTCTTGTTTTGCTGATTGCATTCTCGAGGAACTATATAGGGGTGCATACTCCGCAAGATGTCATTGTTTCTTTGTTTGTCGGGATATTTTTGCTTTGGGTTACAAAAAAAATAATTGAATGGGGCGAAAAGGGCAACAGAGATATTTTATTAGTTTCGGTTGTTTCGTTGATTAGTATTTTGGTTTTGGTATATGTCAATTTAAAGGGATATCCTTCGGATTGTTTATGCGGTAAGAGATTATTTGACCCTTCCTCAGTAAAATTTGATGCGTTTGGAAGAGTCGGTTCTATTATAGGGGTAATGTCAGGCTGGGTTTTAGAAAAACGATTTGTGAATTTTGAAGCCGGAAAAGGAAGTATTGCAGGTAAAGTTTTGAGATTTGGAGTCGGAGTCGGGGTTTTGTATTTGCTTTATTCTTTTGATACTGCCTTAAAAAGTCTTATGTTTGTTAAGTATTTCGTATCCGGCTTGTTTATAACATATATTTATCCATATATTATGAGTAAAAGATATTTTTAATTAGAACAAGTGCTTGCAATTTTTTTTTCAGCGGACTAAAATAATCTTACGGTGATAGAGTTTACCGAGCGGTCAGAGGGGTCAATGGAATTGGCGCTCAGTACTGTAAACAAATTGAAAATTGAATATGGGAGCGTAGCTCACACGGCAGCCGAGGAAATGTTCAAAGGATAAAGCCGAAGGATGCCGAGGTTAAAAATAGAAACCAAACTGAGCTACAATCTAACAAACAAATTGAAAATTAAATATGGGAGCGTAGCTCA